>NZ_JBHJVQ010000007.1:0-17856 GCF_042263835.1 Streptomyces sp. NPDC056128
ATGCACACCCTCGCCCAGATCGGCTTCCAGCAGTCCTACACCTACTTCACCTGGCGCAACACCAAGCAGGAACTGACCGAGTACCTCACCGAACTCTCGGGGGACGCCGCCTCCTACATGCGGCCCAACTTCTTCGCCAACACCCCCGACATCCTGCACGCCTACCTCCAGAGGGGCGGTCGCCCCGCCTTCGAGGTCCGCGCCGTCCTCGCCGCCACCCTCTCCCCCACCTGGGGCATCTACAGCGGCTACGAACTGTGCGAACACACCCCCCTGCGCGAAGGCAGCGAGGAATACCTCGACTCCGAGAAGTACCAGCTCAAACCCCGCGACTGGGCCGCCGCAGCCCGCGAGGGCCGCACCATCGCCCCCCTCATCACCAAGCTCAACACCATCCGGCGCGACCATCCCGCGCTGCACCGGCTGCGCAACCTCCGCTTCCACCGGACCGACAACGACGCGCTGATCGCGTACAGCAAGCGCCTCGGGTCCGACGCCGTCCTGGTGGTGGCCAACCTCGATCCGCATCGCACCCAGGAGGCCACGATCTCCCTCGACATGCCGCAGCTCGGACTGGACTGGCACGAAACCGTGCCCGTCCACGACGAACTCACGGGTCGGACCTACCACTGGGGCCGGACGAACTACGTGCGCCTGGAGCCCGGCGGGGCTCCCGCCCACGTCTTCCACGTCCGCCGGCCGTCCGCCGCCGCGTCCCAGAACGGAGGGTCAGGAGCGTCATGACCGTGAACGAGCCCGTGCCGGACACCTTCGAGGACACCCCGGCCAAGGACCGCGACCCGGACTGGTTCAAACGAGCCGTCTTCTACGAGGTCCTCGTCCGCTCCTTCCAGGACAGCAACGGCGACGGCGTCGGCGACCTCAAGGGCCTGACCGCCAAGCTGGACTACCTGCAGTGGCTGGGTGTGGACTGCCTCTGGCTCCCGCCCTTCTTCAAGTCACCCCTGCGCGACGGCGGCTACGACGTCTCCGACTACACCGCCGTGCTCCCCGAGTTCGGCGACCTCGCCGACTTCGTGGAGTTCGTGGACGCCGCCCACCAGCGCGGCATGCGCGTGATCATCGACTTCGTCATGAACCACACCAGCGACCAGCACCCGTGGTTCCAGGAGTCCCGCAAGAACCCCGACGGCCCCTACGGCGACTACTACGTCTGGGCCGACGACGACACCCAGTACGCCGACGCCCGCATCATCTTCGTCGACACCGAGGCGTCCAACTGGACCCACGACCCGGTCCGCGGCCAGTACTACTGGCACCGGTTCTTCTCCCACCAGCCGGACCTCAACTACGAGAACCCGGCCGTGCAGGAGGAAATGCTGGCCGCGCTGAAGTTCTGGCTCGACCTGGGCGTCGACGGCTACCGCCTGGACGCCGTGCCCTATCTGTACGCCGAAGAGGGCACCAACTGCGAGAACCTGCCCGCCTCGCACGCCTTCCTCAAGCGCGTCCGCCGCGAGATCGACGCCCAGTACCCGGACACCGTGCTGCTGGCCGAGGCCAACCAGTGGCCGGAGGACGTGGTCGACTACTTCGGCGACTACTCCGCCGGCGGCGACGAGTGCCACATGGCCTTCCACTTCCCGGTCATGCCGCGCATCTTCATGGCCGTACGCCGCGAGTCCCGCTACCCGGTCTCCGAGATCCTCGCCAAGACCCCGGCCATCCCGTCCGGCTGCCAGTGGGGCATCTTCCTGCGCAACCACGACGAGCTGACCCTGGAAATGGTCACCGACGAAGAGCGCGACTACATGTACGCGGAGTACGCCAAGGACCCGCGCATGCGCGCCAACATCGGCATCCGGCGGCGGCTCGCGACCCTGCTGGACAACGACCGCGACCAGATCGAGCTGTTCACCGCGCTGCTGCTCGCCCTCCCCGGCTCACCGATCCTCTACTACGGCGACGAGATCGGCATGGGCGACAACATCTGGCTCGGCGACCGCGACGCCGTGCGCACCCCGATGCAGTGGACCCCGGACCGGAACGCGGGCTTCTCGACCTGCGACCCCGGGCGCCTCTACCTGCCGACGATCATGGACCCCGTCTACGGCTACCAGGTGACGAACGTCGAGGCGTCCATGGCCTCGCCCTCGTCCCTGCTGCACTGGACCCGCCGCATGATCGAGATCCGCAAGCAGAACCCCGCCTTCGGCCTCGGCACCTACACAGAACTGCCCTCCTCCAACCCCGCAGTACTCGCCTTCCTGCGGGAGTACGAGGACGACCTGGTGCTGTGCGTGAACAACTTCGCGCGGTTCGCACAGCCCACCGAGCTGGACCTGCGCGAGTTCGCCGGACGCCACCCGGTCGAGCTCTTCGGCGAAGTCCGCTTCCCCGCCATCGGCGAGCTGCCGTACCTGCTGACCCTCGGGGGCCACGGCTTCTACTGGTTCCGGCTCACCCGAGTCGCATCCCGCATCGGCCGCCGCGCTTGAGCCTGGGCCGAGGAAAGGACGCGTCACCATGCCGAAGACCGCACCCCTGCGCCCGAGACGCAGGCAACTCGCCGAGCCCATGGCGTCGCTCGGCGAGCTGCTGCGGGAGTGGCTGCCGCACCAGCGCTGGTTCGCCGGCAAGGACCGGCCCGTCGCCGAGCTGGGTCTGCTGTCGATGACCGAGCTGTTCCCGGGCTGTCTGCACCTCCTGGTGCACACCGGGCAGGGCTCCGTGCCCGCCCCGGGCGGCGCCCCCTCGGCGGGGGACTGCTACCAACTGCTGCTCGGCGTGCGCGAGCAGCCCTCGCCGCGCCTGGGCCGGGCGATCATCGGTCAGGTGCAGGACGGCCCGCTGGCCGGGCGGACGGTCTACGACGCGCTGCACGATCCGCGCACCGCACAGCTCCTCCTGGAACGGCTGCGGCACCCCGGCAAGGCGGGACCGCTGCGCTTCGAGTCCGACCCCGCGCGGCCGGTGCCCGGCGGACTCGCGCCGCGCCTCCTGGACGCCGAGCAGTCCAACTCCTCCCTGATCTACGGCGACGAGTTCATCCTCAAGCTCTTCCGGCGCGTCCAGCCCGGCGTCAACCCCGACCTCGAGGTGCCGGACGCGCTGGCCCGCCAGGGCTGCGGGCGGGTCCCGGCGCCGGTGGCGTGGATGCACACGACCCATCCCTACGAGGCGACCCTCGGCGTGCTCCAGCCGTTCCTGCACGACGCCTCCGACGGCTGGACCCTCTCCCTGAACGCGCTCGCCGCCGGGGACGACTTCACCGTGCAGGCCCACGAGCTGGGACAGGCGATGGGGGACGTGCACCTGGCGCTGGCCTCCGCCTTCCCGGCCGGGGCCCCCGGGGAGAACGGCCGCACCGCGGCGGCGATGACCGAGCGGCTGACGGCCGCCGCGCACTGCGTACCGGCGCTCCAGCCCTTCGTCCCGGGACTGCGGGCCGCCTTCGCCGCGCTGTCCACCTGCGACTCCGGACCGCCCGCCCAGCGCATCCACGGCGACCTGCACCTCGGGCAGGTGCTGCGGGCCGGCCGGGACTGGTTCGTCATCGACTTCGAGGGCGAACCGTCCCGCCCGCTGGCCGAACGGCGCAGCGCCCACTCCCCCGTCCGGGACATCGCGGGCATGCTGCGCTCCTTCGACTACGCCGCCCGGCAGCGGCGCCCCTGGCGCCCCGAGTGGGCGCGCCGCTGCCGGGAGGCGTTCTGCGCGGGCTACGCCGCCCGCGCGGGTTGGGACCCCCGTAAGAAGCACGGCCTGCTGCGCGCCTACGAGACGGACCGGGCCGTGTATGAGGTGCTGTACGAGGCGCGGCACCGCCCCGACTGGCTTCCCGTACCCATGGCGGCGATCGAACGACTCGCCGTGAGAGGAGACTGACCCGTGGCACTCCGCGACACCTCACTCCCCGAGCCGTCCGCACCCGTCCCGTCCACACCCGGCGCGTGCGGTACCGCCCCGCCGCTGGACCCCGCCGACCGGGGGCGCCTGCTGGCGGGCGCCCACCACGATCCGCACGCCCTGCTCGGTGCCCACCCGGTCCCCGGCGGGGTCGCCTTCCGTGCGTTGCGGCCCTTCGCCCGCGAGGTGAGCGTGGTCGTGGACGGCGAGCGCCACGCTCTCGTGTCCGAGGAGGACGGCCTCTTCTCCGGTGTCCTGCCGCTGGCCTCGATCCCCGCGTACAGCGTCGTCGTGGCGTACGAGGAGGGCGAGCACGAGGTCCACGACCCGTACCGCTTCCTGCCCGCCCTCGGCGAGCTGGACCTGCACCTGATCGCCGAGGGCCGGCACGAGGAGCTGTGGCGGGCGCTCGGCGCGGAGCCCATGAGCCACGAGGGCGTCACCGGCACCCGGTTCACCGTGTGGGCGCCGAACGCCCAGGGGGTGCGGGTCGCCACCGACTTCACGCACTGGGACGGCACCGCGTTCCCGATGCGCTCGCTGGGCTCGTCCGGGGTGTGGGAGCTGTTCCTGCCGGGCGTCGGCGAGGGCACCAAGTACAAGTTCGAGATCCACTCGCGCTACGGCCACCGGTTCCTCAAGGCCGACCCGATGGCCCGCGCGGCCGAGGAGCCGCCGAACACCGCGTCCGTGGTAACCGCCTCGCGGTACGAGTGGGGCGACGCGGAGTGGATGCGCACCCGGGCCGCCACGCCGGTGCACGAGGCGCCCTTCTCCGTGTACGAGGTGCACCTGGCGTCCTGGCGGCCGGGGCTCACCTACCGCGAGCTGGCCGAGGAGCTGCCCGCGTACGTCAAGGACCTGGGCTTCACCCACGTGGAGCTGATGCCGGTCGCCGAGCACCCCTACGGCCCGTCGTGGGGCTACCAGGTCACCGGCTTCTACGCGCCCACCGCGCGCCTCGGCTCACCCGACGACTTCCGCTTCCTGGTCGACGCCCTGCACCGGGCCGGCCTCGGCGTGATCATGGACTGGGTGCCGGCGCACTTCCCGAAGGACGACTGGGCGCTGGGCCGCTTCGACGGGGACCCGCTGTACGAGCCCGGGGACTCCCGGCGCGCGGAGCACCCGGACTGGGGAACGTACACCTTCGACTTCGCCCGGACCGAGGTGCGCAACTTCCTCGTGGCGAACGCGGTGTACTGGTGCGAGGAGTTCCACATCGACGGGCTGCGGGTCGACGCGGTCGCCTCGATGCTCTACCTCGACTACTCGCGCGACTCCGGGCAGTGGGAGCCCAACCAGTACGGCGGCCGCGAGGACCTGGCGGCCATGGCGTTCCTCCAGGAGATGAACGCGACCGTCTACCGGCGCTGCCCCGGCGTGGTGACCATCGCCGAGGAGTCGACCGCGTGGGGCGGGGTGACCCGGCCCACCGACACGGGCGGGCTCGGGTTCGGGCTGAAGTGGAACATGGGCTGGATGCACGACTCGCTGGAGTACGTCGCGCACGAGCCGGTGCACCGCAAGTACCACCACCACGAGATGACGTTCTCGATGGTGTACGCGTACAGCGAGAACTACTGCCTGCCGATCTCCCACGACGAGGTGGTGCACGGCAAGCAGGCGCTGGTGTCGAAGATGCCGGGCGACTGGTGGCAGCGGCGGGCGAACGTGCGTGCCTACCTCGGCTTCATGTGGGCCCACCCCGGCAAGCAACTGCTTTTCATGGGACAGGAGTTCGCGCAGGGCGCCGAGTGGTCCCAGGAGCAGGGGCCGGAGTGGTGGCTGCTGGACGAGGGATACCACTCGGCGGACGACCACCGCGGGATCCAGGACCTGGTCCGCGCACTCAACACCCGCTACGCGCGCACCCCGGCGCTGTGGCAGCGCGACACCGACCCGGCCGGTTTCCGGTGGGTCGCCGTGGACGCGGCCGAGGACAACGTCTTCGCGTTCCTGCGGTTCGACGCGGACGGTGCGCCGCTGCTGGCGGTGTCGAACTTCTCCCCCGTCGTCCGGCACGAGTACCACCTGGCCGTTCCCGGCGAGGCCGTCGCCTGGCAGGAGGTGCTCAACACCGACGCCGGAGAGTACGGCGGCAGCGGGGTGGCCAACCCCGACCCGGTCAAGTCCGAGGACGGCGGCATCCGGATCACGCTGCCTCCGCTGGCCACGGTGTGGCTGATGCCGTACGCCCTGTGAGACGACCAGGTGTCCGACCGGCTGCCCGGGGCAGTCTGTTGGTCCTGAGAGCCCACAGAGAGGCGGCACCACGTGCGCACCGTCGGAGTGGAGGAGGAGCTCCTCCTGGTCGACCCCGTGACCGGCGAGCCACGGGCGCTGTCCGCCGCCGTGCTGGCCAGAGCCTCGCTCGACGACGCCGAGGACGTCTTCGAGAAGGAGCTGCACGAGCAGATGGTCGAGTTCGCCACGCATCCGCAGGCGGACCTGGGGCGGCTGCACGCGGAGATCGTCCGCTGCCGTGAGGAGGCAGGCCGGCACGCCGGGGGGATCGGGTGTGCCGTGGCCGCGCTCGCCACGTCACCGCTGCCGGTCACCCCGTCCATCGGCGTGAACCGCCGCTACGAGTGGATGGCCGGCCAGTACGGCGTCGTCGTCCACGAACAGCTCGTCCTCGGCTGCCACGTGCACGTCTCGGTCGACTCCGACGAGGAGGGCGTCGCGGTCATCGACCGGGTGCGGCCCTGGCTGCCGCTGCTCACCGCGCTGAGCGCGAACTCCCCGTACTGGCAGGGCGAGGACTCCTCGTACAGCAGCTACCGCAGCCGGGTCTGGCAGCGGTGGCCGTCGGCCGGTCCGACGGAGCTGTTCGGTTCGGCGGAGCGCTACCACCGCCGGGTCGCGGACATGCTCGCCACGGGGACGATCCTGGACGACGGGATGGTCTACTTCGACGTCCGGCTCTCCCAGCGCTATCCGACGGTCGAGTTCCGGGTGGCGGACGTCTGCCTGGACGCGGGGACCGCCGTCGTCCTCGCCGCCCTCGCCCGCGCGCTGGTCGAGACGGCCGCCCGGGAGTGGCGCGCGGGCACCGAGCCGGACGGGCACAGCGTGAGCCTGCTCCGACTGGCGGCCTGGCGGGCGGCCCGCTCCGGGCTGACGGAGGAGCTGCTGCACCCCGCGACGATGCGGCGGATGCCCGCCTCGGCGGTCGTACGGGCGCTGGTGAAGCACGTCGAGGAGGCGCTGGCCGACCACGGCGACCTCGACCGGGTGCGCGAGGGCGTCGAGACGCTGCTGCGGCATGGCAACGGCGCCCGGGTGCAGCGCGAGCTGCTCGAGCGCACGGGCAGTCTGCGGGAGGTCGTCACCGCGTGCGTGCGCCGGACCCAGGCGGCCTGAGCCGAGATCACCGGGCGGACACACTTCTGCCGTCCCGGCCCCCCGCGGCCTGCGGCTCGGCTAGATTCCGAGCACCGCCGGCCACGGTACTCGTGGGTGGTGTCACCGTCCGTACACGTCAGGAGCCAGCGTATGCGCGACCTCGCTCCCGCTCCCCGGGCCGTCCAGCCGCTGACCGGCGGGCTCGCCGACAGCCTCTTCGAGACGGCCGTCCGCACGCCGACCCTGCCGATGCTGGCGCGGCGCCGCGGTCCCGACTCCGCGGTCTGGGACGAGGTGACGGCGGTGGAGTTCCGCGACGAGGTGGTCGACCTGGCCAAGGGGCTGATAGCGAGCGGGATCTCGCCGGGCGACCGGGTGGCGATCCTGGCCCCTACCCGGTACGAGTGGACGGTCTTCAGCTACGCGCTGTGGACGGTGGGCGCCGAGGTGGTGCCGATCTATCCGACCTCCTCGCGCGACCAGGTCGAGTACATCCTGCGGGACGCCGGCTGTGTGGGCGTGCTGGTCGAGGACGAGCAGAGCGTGATGACCGTCGGGTCGGTGTGCGCGTCGCTGCCGGCGCTGCGGCACGTCTGGCAAGTGGACGCGGGCGCGCTGGACGCGCTCGTGGCGCGCGGCGAGTACCTCCCGTTCGCCACCGTCGACTCCATGCGCCGCATCGTGCTGCCGGACTCCACCGCGGTCGTCGCCTACACCTCGGGGACGTCGGGCCGGGCCATGGGCTGTGCGCTCAGCCACCGCGGGCTGGCCCGCCCGTGCGACACGCTGATCGCGGGCTGGGGCCACACGGTGGCGCCGGAGGGGGAGCAGGGCGCGGTCCTCGCCTACCTCCCCTTCTCGCACGTGTACGGGCTGATGATCCAGACCCTGTGTGTGCGGGGCGGTCTCCTGATGGCGCACGAACCCGCGATGACCGGCGAGGCGCTCTCCTCGGCCCTGCGTTCCTTCCGTCCGACGTATCTGTACGCCGTCCCGTCGGTCCTGGAGAAGATCTACAAGAATTTCCTGCGCACGGCCCAGCAGGCGGGGCGCGGGGCACTGTTCGAGCGGGCCGCCGGCACGGCGCGGGACTTCGCCGGGGCGCTGGAGCGCCAGCGGCTGGGCAGGGGGCCGGGGCCCGGCTTCGACCTGCGGCTCCAGCACGCCCTGTACGAGCGGACGGTGTACCGCCGGCTGCGGACCGCGCTGGGGGGCAGGGTGCTGCGGGCGACGTCCGGCGGTTCGCCGCTCAGCCGCGAGCTGTCCCTCTTCTGGGAGGGCATCGGGGTCTACGTCCACGACGGCTACGGTCTGACGGAGACCAGCGGCGGACTGACGATGCAGCCGCTGGGCCGGGAGAAGTCGGGCACCGTCGGGCAGCCGCTGCCCGGCATGGAGATCCGGCTGGCCGACGACGGGGAGATCCTGGTCCGCGGGCCGTCGCTGTTCCAGGGGTACGTCGGTGACGAGGCCGCCACCCGCGAGGTGATGCGCGGCGGCTGGCTGGCCACCGGCGACCTCGGGCATCTGGACGACGAGAACTATCTGGCGATCACCGGCCGCAAGAAGGACATCATCATCACCAGCGGCGGCAAGAGTGTCGCCCCGGCCGCCCTGGAGCAGCGGCTGCGGATGCACCCGCTGGTGCACCAGGCGGTGGTGGTCGGCGACAACCGGCCCTGTGTCGGTGCCCTGATCACGCTGGACCCGGAGTTCCTGACGCACTGGCGGGCGGCGCTCGCCGCGCAGGGCGACACGGCGGCCCGTGAGGCACGCGAGGAGAACGCGTTGCGGGAGGAGGTCGCGCGGGCCGTGGCGGCGGCCAACAGCGCGGTGTCCCGCTCGGAGTCCATCCGGGTCTTCCGCGTCCTGCCGGAGCCCTTCGACGTGGCCAACGGGCTGCTCACCCCGTCGATGAAGCTGCGGCGGGACGAGATCGTGCGGACCTACGCCCTGGAGATCGACGCGATGTACGAGGCGCGCTCGCACCGCCGGCCGCCGCAGTCGCCGCCCGAGGAGCCGGCCGGCTGGGAGGAGTCGGACAGCGTGTTCCTCCGCTGAAACAGCGCCCGGGGGTGACAGGGCCGTCACCCCGGGTCGCACCGCGAGGGCCGGGCATATCGACGCGACTAGCCTCGGCCGTCTCGGGAACTAACAAACGAAGGGAATGCGAAGGAAGGACGAGGCCCGGCAGGTGGCGGGCCGGGGAAGGCGAGATGGCAGCCGAGTCGCGTAGGGACAGGACACTGGCTTCCGAGGAGATCACGAACCGCACGGCAAGCTTCACCGGGGAACTGCACAATGTGACCGGTGCGCGGCTGGTCGCGGAGGAGTTCCTCTACGACCTGTCCCGTGCGGCTCCTCCCGCGGCGCCCGAGCACTGGGACGACATCCTCCTCGTGGTCACCGAACTGGCGGCGAACGCCGTGCAGTACGCCCCCGGACCGTTCCAGCTGCGGCTGCGCCGTACCTTCGACGGCGTGCACGTGGTCATGCACGACACCAGCGCGACCGAGCCCGCGCCGCGTCCCTTCCATCCGAGCAACGGCGGCGGCGGCATCGGCTGGCATCTGATCCACACCCTGTCCGACCAGGTGAGCGTCGTCACCGGTGAGCGGGGCAAGGACATCCACGTCTTCCTGCCCTGGTGACCTTGCGGGTCAGGTGCTCGCGCGGCGCAGGGGTACCAGCACGCTGATCGTCTTGCCGCCGCCCTCCCGCAGGTCCACGGCGATGTCCCGGGCCAGCCGGGCGACCAGCGGCCAGCCGTAGCCGCCCCCCGGGTGCGTGGTGGGGAAGTCGTACGCGGCCCGCGGCACCACCGCGCTGTGGTCGTGCACGGCTATCCACAGCCCCTCGGGCGTGGGCCGCACCTCGAAGCCGGCCAGTCCGTCGCCGTGCCGGATCGCGTTGGTGACCAGCTCCGAGACCACGAGCAGCAGGTCGACGACGTCCTCGTCGCGGACCGCGCGGCCGGGGCCGCCCCATTGGGCGCGCGCCACCGTCTCGGCGTACGCGCGGGCCGCCGCCGCGCTGCCCACCACGGCCGGTGCCGGCACCCCCGGGGGCGCGACGCCGGACGAGGCCGTGGTGATCCCTTCGCTTGGTTCCATGTCGTGGGTCCCCGTTGTCAGCGTGTTCAGCGTGTTCCGTGTGCTCTCTTCCGGCGCCCGGTCAGGTCGCGGGGGTCTCCCGCGGCGGCAGCCGATGGTAGTAGTCGCCGACGGACGCCAGGTAGTCGCGGTCCATCGTCTCGCTGTCGGTGCGGAACCGCGGCGCGGCCTTCACCTCGGCCCTGGTGCAGGTCAGCGTCACCGTGCGGGACTCGGGGTCGATGCCGCGGACCACGCCGACCGGCACGAGCACGCTCCGGCCGAACACCCAGACTCCGGTGTCGACGACCAGGTGCTCCATGCCGAAGTGCTCGGCCTGCCGGTCCACGTGCCCGATGGTTCCGTCGTCGGCGACGACGGTGCACTCCGTCAGGTCCTGTCCCTCCACGTGACCGCTGTCCGCCGTGTACGACCAGATGCTCTCCATCGGCACGCTGTCCCTTCCCTCCCGTTTCGGCGTCTTCCGCGGAGCCGGTCGGGCTCCACAGCAGCAGATACCCGGCCGGGGCCACCGCATTCGGGCCCGCGGGCCGATCGGGGGTGGCGAAACGCCCCCGCGCAGGGTGGCGGCCCCGCTTTGTCCGCACCCCGCACCTGGGTTAATCTCGGGCGTATTTTTCTCATCGTGCGGATCCGTGAACAGCGGAAATGCCGCGCAACAGCCCGGACCCACCCAATCGGTCCGGAGGGGGTCCGAGTCCTCGCTCCGAGGGCTCCTGGGGAGCGGAACGAGGGTGCGCATGACCAACGACAGCGCCGGGGCCGTCGACGCGGTTCCGGCCGATCAGGAGTTGCGCCGCCTCCTGGCGGGCCTGACGGCCGTGCGGGACGGCGACTTCGGCACCCGTCTGCCGGACGACTCGGACGGCCTGATGGGCGACATCGCCAAGGTCTTCAACGGCATGGTCGACCAGTTGTCCGTGTTCACCTCCGAGGTGACCCGGGTGTCCCGCGAGGTCGGCACGGAGGGCACCCTCGGCGGACAGGCGAAGGTGCCGGGGGTCTCGGGCACCTGGGCCGACCTGACGGACTCGGTCAACGCCATGGCGGGCAACCTGACCACGCAGGTGCGTGACATCGCCCAGGTGGCGACTGCCGTGGCCAAGGGCGACCTCTCCCAGAAGATCGACGTCGACGCCCGCGGCGAGATCCTCGAACTCAAGAACACCATCAACACGATGGTGGACCAGCTCTCCGCCTTCGCCGACGAGGTCACCCGCGTCGCCCGCGAGGTCGGCACCGACGGACGCCTCGGCGGCCAGGCCGACGTCCAGGGCGTCAAGGGAACGTGGCGCGACCTCACCGACTCGGTGAACTTCATGGCGGGCAACCTGACCAACCAGGTCCGCAACGTCGCCCAGGTGGCCACCGCCGTGGCCAAGGGCGACCTCTCGCAGAAGATCACCGTGGACGCGCGCGGCGAGATCCTGGAGCTGAAGAACACCATCAACACGATGGTCGACCAACTGTCCGCCTTCGCCGACGAGGTCACCCGCGTCGCCCGCGAGGTCGGCACGGCCGGGAACCTGGGCGGCCAGGCCCGGGTGCGCGGGGTGTCCGGCACCTGGAAGGACCTCACCGACAACGTCAACGTGATGGCATCGAACCTGACCGGTCAGGTCCGCTCCATCGCCCAGGTCGCCACCGCCGTGGCCCGGGGCGACCTGTCGCAGCGGATCACCGTCGACGCCAAGGGCGAGGTCGCGGCGCTGGCCGACGTCATCAACACGATGGTCGACACCCTGTCCGCCTTCGCCGACGAGGTCACCCGCGTCGCCCGCGAGGTCGGCACCGACGGACGCCTCGGCGGCCAGGCCAACGTGCCGAACGTCGCCGGCACCTGGAAGGACCTCACCGACAACGTCAACTCGATGGCCAACAACCTCACCGGCCAGGTGCGCAACATCGCGCTGGTGACGACCGCGGTGGCCCGGGGCGACCTGTCGAAGAAGATCGACGTCGACGCGCGCGGCGAGATCCTCGAACTGAAGACGACGATCAACACGATGGTCGACCAGCTGTCCGCCTTCGCCGACGAGGTCACCCGCGTCGCCCGCGAGGTCGGCACCGAGGGCCGGCTCGGCGGTCAGGCCGAGGTGGAGGGCGTCTCCGGCACCTGGAAGCGCCTCACGGAGAACGTCAACGAGCTGGCGGGCAACCTCACCCGCCAGGTCCGCTCCATCGCCCAGGTCACCTCCGCCGTCGCCGAGGGCGATCTGACCCGCTCCATCAACGTGGAGGCGTCCGGCGAGGTCGCCGAGCTCAAGGACAACATCAACTCCATGGTGGAGTCCCTGCGCGAGACCACCCGGGCCAACCAGGAGCAGGACTGGCTCAAGACCAACCTGGCCCGCATCTCCGGCCTGATGCAGGGGCACCGGGACCTGCCCGTGGTCGCCGAGCTGATCATGGACGAGCTGGTGCCGCTGGTGTCGGCGCAGTACGGCGCGTTCTACCTGGCCGAGGACGGGGAGAAGGGTCCCGAACTGCGGCTGGTCGGCTCCTACGGCTACCCGGAGACCACGGCCAGGCCCACCCGCTTCGCCTTCGGCCGCACCCTGGTCGGCCAGGCGGCACGCAGCCGGCGCACCATCCTGGTGGACGACCTGCCGGCCGGCTACCTGACCGTCTCCTCGGGGCTCGGCGAGATCGTCCCGACGGCCCTGGTGCTGCTGCCCATCGTGGTCGAGGGGCAGGTCCTCGGCGTCATCGAACTCGCCTCGGTCGCCCCGTTCACGCAGATCAACCAGGACTTCCTGGAAATGCTGATGGAGACCATCGGCGTGAACGTCAACACGATCGTGGCCAACGCCCGTACCGATGAACTCCTGGCCGAGTCGCAGCGCCTCACCGGCGAACTCCAGGCCCGCTCGGCGGAGCTGCAGGTGCAGCAGGAGGAACTCCAGCACTCCAACGCCGAGCTGGAGGACAAGGCGTCCCTGCTGGCCACGCAGAACCGGGACATCGAGGCGAAGAACCTCCAGATCGAGCAGGCCCGGCAGGAGCTGGAGGCACGGGCCCAGCAGCTGTCACTGGCCTCGAAGTACAAGTCGGAGTTCCTGGCCAACATGAGCCACGAACTGCGCACCCCGCTCAACAGCCTGCTGATCCTCGCCCAGTTGCTCGCCCAGAACCCCTCGCGCAACCTCACCCCGAAGCAGGTCGAGTACGCGGGCATCATCCACTCCGCGGGCTCGGACCTGCTCCAGCTGATCAACGACATCCTGGACCTGTCGAAGGTCGAGGCGGGGAAGATGGACGTCGCCCCGGAGCGGGTGACGCTGCGGCAGCTCATCGAGTACGTCGAGGCCACCTTCCGGCCCATGACGACGCAGAAGGGCCTGGAGTTCACGGTGGCGACGGCCGCCGGCGCTCCGGCGGACCTGCTGACCGACGACTCCCGGCTGCGTCAGGTGCTGCGCAACCTGCTGTCCAACGCGGTGAAGTTCACCGAGCGGGGCGGCGTGGAACTGGCCGTCGAACCGGCACCGGACGACGAGGTGCCCGCGGGCGTGGTCCGGGGCGGTGCCGTGGTGGCCTTCCGGGTGAAGGACACCGGCATCGGCATCCCCGAGCAGAACCTGGAGTCGATCTTCGGAGCCTTCCAGCAGGCGGACGGCACGACGAGCCGCAAGTACGGCGGCACCGGGCTCGGCCTGTCCATCACACGGGAGATCGCCCAGCTGCTCGGCGGCGCGGTGACCGTGGACAGCACGCCCGACCGGGGCAGCACCTTCACGCTGTTCCTGCCCGTGACCCGGCCCGACTTCGAGGAGCTGCTGGTACGGGGCCCGGACCGGGTGCCGGACGAGTCGTCCGCCGACGTGCTCGACCGGCCGGCACCGGTGCCCGAGCTGACGAGCGGCGGTCACCGGCCGCGGCCGCGGCGGCTGCTGGTCGTGGAGGAGCGCCCGCGCGGTCTGCTCACCCTCGTCGCGGAGAGCGTGATCGCCGATCTGACGCACGGGCGGGACGAGGCGGGCGACCGGCCCCCGCTCGACGTGATCACGGCCGTGGGGGCGCAGGAGGCGGCAGGCGCGCTGGCCGCCGAGCCGTGCCACTGCGTCGTCCTTGAGCTGGGCATGCCGGACGAGGAGGCGTCCCGGTTCCTGCACGCGCTGCGGGGCGACTCCGCGCTGGCGAGCGTGCCCGTGCTGGTGCACAGCGGCCACCGCGCGGACGCGGCCCTGGAGGACGACCTGCGTTCCGGCGCGGCGGGCGGGGCGCTGGAGTTCCTGTCCAGCCTCGACGAGCTGCGCGAGCGCATCGCCCTGCACCTGGCCGCCGAGGAGCCCGGGGACGTACTGACCCTGGTCCGGCCGGAGGAGCCGCGGCGCGCGAGCGCGCACCTCGGGGAGGACTCCCCCACCGGGCGCACCGTCCTCGTCGTCGACGACGACGCGCGCAACCTCTTCGCGCTCAGCGGCATCCTGGAGCTGCACGGTTTCCGGGTCCTGCACGCGGAGAACGGCCGCCGGGGCATCGAAACGCTGACGCACCACCCGGAGGTCGCGCTGGTCCTGATGGACGTGATGATGCCGGAGATGGACGGCTACACGGCGACGGCGGAGATCCGCCGGATGCCCGAGTACGCCGAGCTGCCGATCATCGCGGTCACCGCCAAGGCGATGCCCGGCGACCGGGAGAAGAGCCTCGCCTCGGGCGCCAGCGACTACGTCACCAAGCCCGTCGACACCCAGGACCTCATCGCCTGCGTCCGACGGTGGCTGCCCGCATGACCACACCGGCCCCCGTCCCGTACCAGGGTGGGCCGGACGGAGCGCGGCGCGGCCCGTCGCGCTCCGTGGCCCTCGCCAGCCGAGGAGCGTCCCCGTCGTGAGCAAGTCCGAGCAGTCACGCGAACCGGCCGCCGCCGCACCGCGGGAGGCGTCCGCCGCACCGCCCCCGGCGCCCGGGCCGCCGCAGTCCTGCGCGCTCGACGGACCGGCCGTCGGCATGCGCACCCTGACGCCGCTGTCGCCCGTGGGCCGGCTGGCGGCCACCGTCGACCGGCTCAGCAGCGAGGTACGGGCCGCCCAGGCGGAGGCCGAGGGCCGGGCCCTGATCGAGCTGGCCAAGGGCATCCTGGTGGCGCGGCTCGGCTGCGGTCCGGCCCAGGCGGCCCGGCAGCTCGCCGAACTGGCCGAGCAGTCCCGGGCGACGCCGCTGGAGTTCGCGGTCGACGTCATCAACCAGGCGGCACGGGACCGGATGTCGGAGGTGACGGACGCCTTCCTCGCGGCGACCGCCGCCGTGCGCTCCGAGTCCGGCCGGGACGCCGGGACCGGCGGGGACAGCGCGGACGGCGGGGACTCCGGGCGGGCCCGGCAGCCCGGGTCGGCGGGGGCCGACTCCGCCGCCGTACGCCTGCGGGCCGCCGAGAGCGGCGCGCTGGCCGCGGGCGACACCCAGGCCGTGGCCGACTCCCTGCTGGAGCAGGCGCTGCGCCCGCTCGGCGCGGTCGCGGTGGCCATCTGGGCGGCCGGGTACGACGGGTCGCTCACCCTGGCCGGCAGCGCGGGGTTCTCCCCGGCCGAGGCCACCCGCTGGCGCTACGTGCCGCCGGACGTGACGACGGTGGCCCGGTCCGGACTGACCGAGCGGGCGGGGCAGTGGATCACGTCCCTGGCGGAGACGGGGCTGCCCAGCGTGGGCCGGCACCAGTATCCGGACGGGGGCAGGGTCGCCGTGCCCGCCGGCACCGGAGGACGCCTGCACGGCGTGCTGGAGATCGCCTGGCCGGCGCCGCTGGTGCCGCAGCCGCCCCAGGTGGTGCGCCAGGTGGAGGCCCTGGCGGAGCTGTGCGCGCACACCCTGGAGTCGTACACGCCGCCGAACGGCACCGGGCAGCGGCCGCGGGTCATGCCGGACGCGGTGGAGCTGATGGACCTGGCCGACGGACTGTACGACCCCGCCCTGGTGCTGGTGCCGCACCTGGACGCCGACGGCCACCTGGCGGACTTCCGCATCCAGCACGTGAACGAGAGCTTCATGGACCCCGCCGGACGGCCGCGTGCCGTCGTGGGCGGCGCCCTGCTGCTGGAGGCGTACCCGATGGCCGCCGGGGACAGCGAGCTGTTCCGGCACGTGGAGCGGGTGTACGCGACGGGCGAGCCGTTCCGGGCCCGGCGCATGAACCTGACCGCGCTGGTGGACCAGGTGGCGCTGTCGGCGGTCGCGGACATCAGCGTCAGCCGGCACGGCAACGCCGTCCTGCTCATCTGGCGCATCGAGGACGAGACGGCCCGGCTGGCCAGCCTCCTCCAGCACGCCCAGCGTCTGGGCCGCATCGGCGGTTTCGAGGAGAACCTGCTGACCGGCGAGATCACCTGGAATGGGCAGCTCTTCGACCTCTACGGACGTCCGCGGACGAGCACCCCGGTGCGGCTGGAGGAGCTGGCCGCCCACGCCCATCCGGACGACGCGGTCGCCATCGGACGCTTCCTGCGCACGCTGCTGCACCACCGGCGGCCGGCGTCGGCGGCGTTCCGGCTGCAGCGGCCGGACGGCGTGACCCGGCACGTGCGGGTGGTGGCCGAGCCGGTCCTGGACACCGACGACCGCCTGCTCGTCGTACGGGGGGCCTATCAGGACATCTCGGCCCAGCACTGGACCGAGGTGGCGCTCGCCGCGACGCGCGACCAGCTGGCCCACACCGAGCAGCAGGCCATCGAGCGCAACCGGCTGACCCTGCAGTTGCAGCACGCCATCATGCCGCCGGCGCAGACCCCGCTGAAGGTGCCGGAGCTCCAGGTGGCCGTCCGCTACCGGCCCGCGGAGACGGAGCAGTTGGTCGGCGGCGACTGGTACGACGCCGTGATGCTGCCGAACGGGCTGGTGCTGCTGTGCGTCGGCGACGTGGCCGGGCACGGCATAGAGGCGGCGACCAGCATGGTGGTACTGCGCAACGCGCTGCGCGGCCTGGCGGTGACCGGGGCCGGTCCGGGCCAGCTGCTGTCCTGGCTCAACATCGTCGCGCACCACCTGACGGGCGGAGTCACCGCGACCGCTGTGTGCGGTCTGTACGACCCGGCCCGGCGCACCCTGCGCTGGGCCAGGGCGGGCCATCTGCCGCCGGTCCTGGTGCGCGGCGTACGGGCGGAGCGGCTGCCGCTGGTCAGGGGGATGCTGCTGGGCGCGGTCGCGGAGGCGGCGTACGAGGAGGCCGAGGTGCAACTGGCCGGCGAGGACACGCTGCTCATGTACACCGACGGTCTGATCGAGCGCCGGGACCGCTCCGTGGAGGAGGCGCTGGACCAGCTGCTGACCACCGTCAGCCCGACGCCGAACACCCTGGACCAGCATCTGGACCGGCTGCTCACCTACAGCAGGTCGGACACCGACGACGACACGTGTCTCGTGGGCATCCGGGTCGGGTGAGGGCGGTCCGCGAACCCGTCCCGGCGGCCGTGCATGGGACCGGGATTCGGGGGTAATCGCCGGGGGGGGGGGGTAAACCCCGGGCGCCGGGCCGCCGCCGGGTTGGTTGTTCACGGTCCCCAAACCCCGAAACCCAAGGACGGCT
>NZ_JBHJVQ010000007.1:17866-320326 GCF_042263835.1 Streptomyces sp. NPDC056128
GGCACCCCGGCCGGGCCAGGGCCGCCCGCCACCCCGTCCCGGCGCCCGAGCACGCCCCCGCCCTCCGGGGGTAAACCCCGCGCCCCGCGCAACCCCCCCCCCCCCCCCGCCGCCGCGTTGTTGGAGGTACACGTGCCCATCGCCCAGAACCCGTTGTCCGTCGAGGTGACGCTGCCGCGGGAGGAGATCGCGCTGCTGAAGGTCGAGGGCTACCTGGACGTCGACACCGCGACCGAGCTGCAGCATCACCTGGCCAACCAACTCCACCACGGCCGACGGCACTTCCTGCTGGACCTGTCGGAGGTCCCGTTCATGGACTCCTCCGGCATGAACATCATCCTGCGGGTCTACCAGGAGGCCCGGGAGCTGCCGGGCAGTGTGCACATCATCGCGCCCGCCCCGGCGGTGCGGCGCGTCCTGGACCTGACCGGGGTGAGCATCACCGTGCCGGTGTCGGAGAGCACCGAGGAGGCGCTCGCGCGCGTCGACGCGCAGCCGGAGGGTCCGGACGTGCCGGAGGCCTGAGCCCCCGGTCCCGCCGCTCATGGACCGGTCGTGCGGGAGCAGGTGTCGTACGAGGTCGGCGGGTGGTTACAGTTGTCGCCCGGCAGAGTCACATCACCGCCGCACCGCTTCGCGCGCTGTGTGCGGCACGAGCGGATGAGGAGTGGAACAGGTGCCGGAAGAGGGAACCGCGGGATCGCCCACGCTTGAGATCAGGGACTTTCTGCGGCGCCGCCGGGAGCAGATCGCCCAGCGCTGGGCGGACGAACCCTTGTTCCGGGCCGTGTTCACCGTCTCGCGCGACGAGGCGGTCGAGGCGGGCAAGGCCGTGGTGGACGCGCTGGCTCAAGTCGCGGACGCGGAACGGGTGGAGGATCCGGACGCCGCGGGATTCACGACGGTGCGCGAGCAGTTGGCGCGGATGGGCGCGGCCCGCTCCCGGGCCGGCCTGAGCAGCGCGCAGGTGTCGGGCGAACTGGCCGCGCTGCGGTCGCCGGTCGAGAACCTGCTCCTGGCCGATCTGCCCGACGACTCCGTCGAGCACATCCGCTCCTGCCTCACCACGCTGGGTGTGCTGATGGGCACGCTGCGGGTCGTGGTGATGCAGACGGCGCTCAGCGAGGGGCAGGCGCTCATCGACCGGCAGCGGCTGCAGTTGCTGGAGGTGGCCACTCCGGTCATCAAGCTGTGGGACGGCGTCGTGGCCGTGCCGCTGATCGGCACGCTGGACAGCGCCCGCAGCCAGGTGGTGATGGAGACCCTGCTGGAGTCCATCGTGGAGCAGCAGGCGCGCTTCGCGATCCTGGACATCACCGGTGTCCCGACGGTCGACTCGCTGGTGGCCCAGCACCTGATGAAGACGGTCGCGGCGGCCCGGCTGATGGGCGCCGAGTGCATGGTCTCCGGCATCCGGCCGGCGATCGCGCAGACCATGGTCCACCTCGGTCTCGACCTGGGCAACGTGCCGACCCGTGCGAGCCTCGCCGACGCGCTGGAGTACGTGCTGGACCAGCTCGGGGTCGGCATCGTGACGCCCGGCAGGAACGGAGCGGTCACGCGGTGAGCGAGGGCTTCCCGGGGCCCCACGGGGGTCCCCTGTCGGGTCGTCTTCCGGTCCTGCGGCTCGGTGACGTCCTGCTGGTCACCCTGCAGGGGGATCTGCACGACAGCACGGCGCAGCAGCTCCAGGAGGATCTCGCCGAGACCATCGTGCGCAGTGGCGCCACGGGCGTGATCATCGACATCTCCGGCGTGGAGATCGTCGACTCGTTCCTCGGCCGGGTGCTGGCCGAGATCGC
Organism: Streptomyces sp. NPDC056128; assembly: GCF_042263835.1. Lineage (NCBI taxonomy): Bacteria > Bacillati > Actinomycetota > Actinomycetes > Kitasatosporales > Streptomycetaceae > Streptomyces > Streptomyces sp. NPDC056128. Next base: position 19,669 of record NZ_JBHJVQ010000007.1, read on the forward strand.
CGGGCAGAGCGGTCTGCTCGCCGCGCGGACCGTGGTGGTCGGCATGCGGCCGGCGGTCGCCATCACGCTGGTGGAGCTGGGTCTGACGCTGCCGGGCATGCGGACGGCGCTCAATCCCGAGGCGGCCATGGAGTTCCTCACGGGGCGGGCCCCGTCGTCCCGCTCCGGCGGCCCGCGCCGGGAGACTCGGTGATGCACACTGCCGCGGGCTCCCAGGCCCGCCTGCCGATCCGTTCGGACATGGATCTGGTGTGGGTGCGACAGCATGTGCGGCAGGCCGCCGCCCAGACCGGCTTCGGCCTGGTGGACCAGACCAAGCTGGTCACGGCGGCCAGTGAACTGGCCCGCAACACGCTCGTGTACGGCGGTGGCGGAACGATGGAGACGGAGCCGCTGACCGACGGGGGCGCCCAGGGGCTGCGGCTCACCTTCGCCGACGAGGGACCGGGCATCGCCGATCTGGAGCAGGCGCTCAGTGACGGCTTCACCTCCGGTGAGGGGCTGGGCCTGGGGCTGGGCGGCGCCCGGCGGCTGGTGCACGAGTTCGCCATCGAGAGCGCTCCGGGCGCGGGCACGACGGTACGGGTGGCCTCCTGGGTGGGCCGGCCGCCCCGGCCGCGCGAGGAGACCTGATGCCGCGCGTGTGGGACGTGCCGGTGCACGACTCGACCCGGGTGCGCGACGCCAGGGTGGCCGCGGAGGAGGCGGCCGCCCTCGCCGGACTGGACGGACAGCGCACCGCCACCGCGGCCCTGGTGGCGACCGAGCTGGCCACCAATCTGCTCAAGCACGCCGGGGGCGGCCGGGTCCTCATCGACGTCGTCGCCCCGCCCGTCCTCGCCGGCGGCCGGGACGGGGCCCGGCTCGTGCAGGTCACCACGGTGGACCACGGCCCCGGGATCGCCGACGTGCCCGCCGCCCTGGGTGACGGTTTCACCACCGCGCGCTCCCTCGGTGCCGGTCTGGGCACCTGCGCGCGCCTCGCGGACCACTTCGACCTGCACAGCGTCCCGGGGCGGGGCACGGTGGTGGCCGCCCGGATCGGCGCCGTGCCCGACGGTCCGGCCGCCGAGCCGGGCCCGGCGGACCGGGTGCGGGCCGGCGGCGTCAACTTGCCCTTCGGCGGGGCGCAGTACTCCGGCGACGCCTGGGCCTGGGTGCGCGCGGGCGACCTGGTCACGCTGATGCTGGCCGACGGTCTGGGCCACGGCCCGGAGGCGGCCCGTGCCTCGACCGCCGCCGTCGAGGCCCTGCGCGACGCGGCCCACGTCACCCCCGCGGACGCGCTGCGGCGGCTCGACCGGGCGCTGACCGGCACCCGCGGCGCGGCGGTCGCGGTCGCCCAGGTCGACACGCGGGCCGGCGTGCTCAGGTTCGCCGGGGTCGGCAACATCGGGGCGCGGCTGTGCGAGGGCGGCACCTGGCGCCACCTGGTGTCCCGGCCCGGCATCATCGGCACCCACCGGCCCACGACCCTGCGTGAGGAGACGGCGGACTGGGCGGACGACCGGGTGCTGGTCCTGCACAGCGACGGTCTGCCGAGCCGCTGGACGCCGACGTCCGAGACCTGCCGCACGACGGTCGACCCGGCGGTGACCGCCGCCGTCACCCTCCGCGACGCGAGCAGCCCGGCCCGCCCGGTACGGGACGACACCGCGGTCGCCGTGCTGGCCCCCGTCCCGGCGGACCGCCCATGACCCGTACCTGGCAGATCAGCGACGTCACCGACGCGGCCCGGGCGCGCATTGCCACCGCGCGGCTGGCCACGGCCTGCGGCGTGCCGCCGCTGGAGCGCACCCGTCTGGCGTCCGCGCTCGGCGCGCAGCTGCGGCTGTGCCTGACCAAGGGCGGCACCTGGCGGTTGACCCTGACGACGGGCCCGGCGGGCCGCGCCGCGGCGGAGGCCGGGGAGGGCGCCCTGCACGCCGTGGTGACACCCTCGCCGGACGCCGCCGCCGCGGGTGAGCCGCCGTGGCGGGTCACGGTGCCCTGCCCCGAGCCGGCGCCGGACCTCGGGGACGGCGCCGGGCCGGACGACGCGACCGGGCTGGCGGAGGCCCTGCTGGGTGCCGACGAGGACACGGCGCTGGTGCTGGAGCGGCTCGGCGAGCAGGAGGACCTGGTCGACTTCCACCGCGAGGAGTTGCAGCAGACCAACCAGGGTGTCGTGGCGCTGCACGCGGAGCTGGACGCCGCCGGGCGGGCCCAGCGGGAGGCGTTCGCCGCCGAACGCAAGGCGCGCACGGAGGCGGAGAACGCCCGGCGCCGGCTGACCTTCCTGGCGGACGCGAGCGCGGTGCTGACGGCGTCCCTGGACCACCACGAGATCGTGCGCCGGCTGCCGGAGCTGCTGGTGCCCGAGTACGCGGCGAGCGTCGACGTCTGGCTCTTCGAGCAGGACGGCGGGGGGACGGGGCAGGCCCATCCGGCGGCCGCCGTGGTCGCGGCCCGCACCGGGCGGCCGCAGTACGCCGCCACGCACCCGGGGGACCTGCCCGGCGTCGAGGACCAGCCGCCCTCGGCGCTGGACCCGGACCGGCCCGCGCTGTGCATCCCGCTGCCGACCCGGCAGGCGCCCCTGGGCGTGGTGACCCTGTCCCCGCCCGGGGAGCTGTGGGACCCGGACGACGCCGTCATGCTGGTGGAGCTGACCCGGCGGGCGAGCATCGCGATCGACCACGCCCGGCGCTACCAGCACAACCGCGACATCGCGGAGACGCTCCAGCGGGCCCTGCTGACGGAGCTGCCCTCCCCGGCGGGCCTCGGGCTGGCCGCCCGCTATCTGCCGGCCACCCACGGGCTGAACATCGGCGGCGACTGGTACGACGCGTTCCGGCAGCCCGACGGCGGGGTCATCACCGTGGTCGGCGACGTCACCGGGCACGGGCTGCGCGCCGCCGTGATGATGAGTCAGCTGCGTACCGCGCTGCGGGCGTATGCCGTGGACGGCGGCAGTCCGGGGCGGCTGCTGACCCGGCTGCACACGTTCCTGCACCATCTGCAGCCCGACCTGTTCGCCACCGCCGTCATCGCGCGCTTCCACCCCGACGACCCGACCCTGACGTGGGCCGCCGCCGGCCATCCGCCGCCGGTGCTGCGGACCCCGGACGGGCGGGTGCGGATCCTGGACGACAAGCCCGGCGCGATGCTCGGCATCCCGCTCCGGCAGGAGATCGCCGACCACACGGTGCCGCTGGCGCCCGGTTCCACGCTCGCGCTGTACACCGACGGTCTGGTGGAGCGCCGCGCCCGGGGCATAGACCCGGGCATCGGACGACTGGCCGACGCGCTGGGCTCGTTCGCGCCGGCGGAGCTGGAGACGGACCTGGAGGGTGCGGCGGACGGGCTCCTGCGTCCGCTGCTCAGCGACTCCGAGCGGGACGACGACGTGTGCCTGCTGCTGTGCCACCTCCGCGGCCCGGCCTGACCGGCGGCACCACTCCCCCGGCCGCACCCGCCTCATCGCACCCGCCTGCCGCGCCCGGCTGGCCGTACCGGCCTGGGCGCGATGGGATGGTCGAGGTGCGAAGCAGCGATCCAGGGGCAGGCGAAGGGCGTTCGCGGCGGAACGTCCGAAGCCGCAGAAAGGGATGAACACCGTGACACGACCCAGGATTCTGGTGGTCGGCGCAGGTTTCGCCGGCGTGGAGTGCGTCCGCCGACTGGAGCGGAAGCTCGCCCCCCGAGAAGCCGACGTCACCCTGGTGACACCGTTCTCCTACCAGCTCTATCTGCCGTTGCTGCCCCAGGTCGCCTCCGGGGTGCTGACCCCCCAGTCCATCGCGCTCTCCCTGCGCCGCAGCCGCCGCTACCGGACCCGGATCATCCCGGGCGGCGCCATCGGGGTGGACCTCAAGGCGAAGGTCTGCGTGGTGCGCACCATCACCGACCAGATCGTCAACGAGCCGTACGACTACATCGTCCTCGCGCCCGGAAGCATCACCCGCACCTTCGACATTCCGGGGCTCACCGACAACGCGTTCGGCATGAAGACGCTGGCGGAGGCCGCGTACATCCGCGACCACGTCATCTCCCAGCTGGATCTCGCCGACGCCAGCCAGGACCCGGTCGAGCGCGCCTCCCGGCTGCAGTTCGTGGTGGTCGGCGGCGGTTACGCGGGCACCGAGACGGCGGCCTGTCTGCAGCGGCTGACGCACGCGGCGGTCAAGCGCTACAACCGGCTGGACCCGAGCCTGATCAAGTGGCACCTGATCGACATCGCCCCGAAGCTGATGCCCGAGCTGGGTGAGAAGCTCGGGCGCGACGCGCAGGAGGTCCTCGCCCGGCGCGGCATCGAGATCTCCCTGGGCGTCTCCATCGACAAGGCCGGGCCCGAGGAGGTCACCTTCACGGACGGCCGGGTGGTGCCGACCCGCACGCTGATCTGGACCGCGGGCGTGGTGGCGAGCCCGCTGATGGCCACGCTCGGCGCGGAGACGGTCAAGGGGCGGCTCGCGGTCACCGCCGAGATGTGCCTGCCGGACCACGACGGGGTGTTCGCGCTGGGCGACTCCGCCGCCGTGCCCGACCTCGCCAAGGGCCAGGACGGCGCGGTGTGCCCGCCCACCGCCCAGCACGCGATGCGGCAGGGCCGGCACGTCGCCGAGAACCTCATCGCCACCCTGCGCAACCAGCCGATGCGGCCGTACGTGCACAAGGACCTCGGTCTGGTCGTGGACCTCGGCGGCGCCGACGCGGTCTCCAAGCCGCTCGGCATCGAGCTGAAGGGTCTGCCGGCGCAGGCGGTGGCCCGCGGCTACCACTGGTCGGCGCTGCGCACGGGCGTCGCCAAGGCCCGGGTGGCGGCCAACTGGGCGATCAACGCGGTGGCCGGCGACGATTTCGTACGCACCGGCTTCCAGGCCCGCAAACCGGCCAAGCTGAAGGACTTCGAGTACACCGACGCGTATCTGACCCCGGAACAGGTGCGGGAGCAGGTCGAGGGGGCGGGTCTGAAGGAGCGGTGACCCCGCGGCCGGGACCGGCCCGCGGCATGACATGCTGAGAAGTGGATCTCGGCGTGAACCGGCCGGGAATCGGCTGTGAATCGGGAGAGTGTACGGCGGCGTGAAGGCAGCGGGGCGCTCGGTGCGGACACGGCTGCGGGACAGCGTCGCCGCGTCCGACCCCGGGCTGTTGCGGCTGACGGCGGGACTGCGGACGGTGGGCGCCATCGCGCTGACGCTGGCGGTGCTCGCCGCGTTCGGCGTGGACGTCAAGCATCTGGTGGCCGGCGCCATGGCGGCGATGGTCGCCACCTTCGCCATCCGGGAGAAGGAGCTGGGCCCGCAGGCCGTGACGCTGGCGCTGGGCCTGCCCGTCGCCCTGGCCTCGGTGTCGCTCAGCGCGCTGCTGACCTCGCGGGTGATCCTCGGCGACGCGATCTTCGTCGTCCTGATCTTCTGCGCGGTCTTCGTCCGCCGGTTCGGCGACCGCGGCACCGCGCTGGGGCTGATCGGCTTCCAGGTCTACTTCGTGTCGCTGTTCGTCGGCGCGAAGGTGTCGGGGCTGCCGGCGCTGTGGACCGCCATCGCGGTGGCGTTCGCGTCCAGCGCGGTGGTGCGCTTCGGGATCGTACCGGCCACGCCGGCGCGGATCCTGCAACGGCTGCGGCAGGCGTTCCGGGCCCGCCTGGCGCAGCTGATCGCCACGCAGGCCGAGTTGCTGGACGCCGGTCCCGACGACATCGAGAAGACCCTGGAGCGGCTGCGCGAGGGCACAGCGCGGCTGCACGAGACGGCCCTGATGATCCAGTCCCGGCTGGATGAGGGCACGCCCGACGAGTCCACCGCGCGGCTGGTGCAGCGGCGCATCGCGGACGCCGAGATCGCCGCCGAACGGCTGGGCCTGCTGCTGCTGACCGCGCGCAGCGCCGAGCGGGCGGACACCCTGACGCTGCATCTGCCGGGGGCGCCCGCGCCCTCGGTGGGCCGCTCACCGGCGCCCGGTGAGGCGACGGACATACTGCGCCGGGACCTGGCGGCGCTGCGCACGCTGGTGCTGAAGCCGCCGGCCGAGGCGCGCGGGACCGCGCTGTCCCATCTGCGCAACCGGCTCCTCGGCTACCGCGACGAGGAGAACCTGCCCGAGGCGACCCCGGCCGTCCAGGACGTGTTCCGCGGGATCGGTGAGAGCGCGCGGGCGGTCATGGGGCTGCGGATCGCGCTGGACGGGCCGCAGGACGAGTCGGACGACTCACCGGCGACGGCCCGTTCCCGGGAGGAGCTGGACGCCGAGGACGCGGCGATCGACGCCGGTGAGGAGGCGGCGGCCGAGGACGAGCCGACCGGGCTCAGGCGCCCCACCACGCGGGCCGCGGTGCAGGTGGCGGTGGGATCGTCGCTGGCCATCGTGGGCGGTGAGTTCCTGTCGACGCAGCGCTGGTACTGGGCGGTCCTCACCTGCTGGATCGTCTTCATCAACACCGCGTCCACCGGCGAGATCCTGGTCAAGGGCTACCGCCGGCTGCTGGGCACCGTGCTGGGGGTGGTGGCCGGCATCGTGCTGGCCGGTCTGGTCGGCAACCACACCTGGACCGCGTTCGGGCTGGTGCTGGTGCTGATCTTCGCGATGTTCTACACGGCGCCGCTGTCGTACACGCTCATGTCGTTCTTCGTCACGGCGATGCTGGGGCTGCTGTACACCCTGCTGCACACGTACAGCATGTCGGTGCTGCTGCTGCGGGTGGAGGAGACGGCGCTGGGCGCGGCGTGCGGGATCGTCGCGGCGGCGCTGGTGCTGCCGATACGGACCGACCGGCGGACGAACGAACTGCTCGGCACGGTGCTGGAGCGGCTCATCGACGTCACCGAGGGCGCCGTCGACCAGCTCAGCGGCGGTCCCGCGGCCGACCTGCTGGACCGGGCGCGGGAGCTGGACCAGGCGCTGGGCGACCTGCGGGCCGCCGTGCAGCCGCTCACCCATCCGATCACGCCGCTGCGGACCCGGCGCAACACGGCGCAGTACGTGGTGGCGCTGCTGGAGACCTGCGCCTACCACGCGCGGTCCCTGGCCGCGACGGCCGAGCTGCTGCCCACCCACCCGTCGATCGCGGCCGACCCGAGGCTGCGCGGGGCGGTGCGGCGCACGGTGCGCAACATCGAGGCGATCGCCGCGCACGTCGCGGACGGGGACGCCAGGACCGAGGTGGAGACCGGCCCGAGCATCGCCTCGCTGCTGGAGCCGGACGCCGCCGGGGTGCCGCGGTACGGCCGTATCACCGGCCGGGTGCTGCGGCACCTGGAGCGGCTGGACGAGGCGGTGGTCGGCCTCGCCCGGCCGCTGGGTGTGGCCGTGAAGACCCCGCAGCGCTGAGCGGCCGGAGCCGGGCGGTCAGAAGTCGCTGGGCAGACCGCTCGCCTCGGCGATGCCGCGCAGTTCCTCGTTCTGCCGGTGGCGTTCCTTGAGGTAGTCGGCTATCTCGCCGAGGCGTTCGGGGTCGGCGGCGGTGGTCGCGTCGGTGACGACCCGGACCGGACCGGTCTCGTCGGTGCTGATCTCGACGACCTCGTTGTCCAGCCGCCCGGTGACGGCGGTGGCGATGACCAGGGCGGCCTCGTCCCTGATCTCCTGGGGCAGTGCCTCGGCGTTGTCGCCGTCCAGGGAGAAGTCGATGGTCGGCATCTGCTGCTCGTCGATCGCCTGGAGGACCGGTTCCACCACGCTGAGCAGCAGCTGGTAGTCGTCGTTCGGCATGCGGACGCGCAGGAGGTCGAGGTAGACGTCCACGGGACGTCCGTCCGGCGGAGGAATCTCGTGTTCGTTCATTCGCCCCGTGTTCCCCGTGCCGCCCGGCTCAGACGCGGCGCCAGCGTGCCAGCGCGAAGGAGAACACCCCGAACAGGACCAGACCCGCCGCGACGCAGGCCAGGAGCCAGGGTCCGAGCGGGGTCTCGGCGAAGGAGCGCAGGGTGTCGTCCAGCCCCTTGGCCCGGTCGGGCTGGTAGTCGACGGCGGCCCGCACGGCGAAGGCGCCCGCCGCGGCGAACACGGCGCCGCGTGCCACGCCGCCGCCGACACCGGTGACGTCGAGCAGCTTCCGGGACCGGGCGCTCAGGGCGCCGAGCTTGAGCTTCTTGTGATAGGTGCGGCGTATGGCCTGGACGGCGATCACCACTCCGGCGACGGCGATGCCGGCGCCGACCAGGCCGACGAGCCAGCGTCCGGCCGGCATCTCCATCACCCTGGCCGTGATGTCCCGGGACTGCTGGTCGCTGGAGCCGCTGCCGCCCGAGCCGGCCGCGAAGGCCAGCACGGAGTAGGCGACGAAGGCGTAGAACACGCAGCGGGCCGCGGCCGGCGCCCGCTTCTTCGCCTTGTGGCCGTCCTTGCCGGTGGCGCCGAAGGCCGCCTCGGACAGCCGCCACAGGGCCATGCCGACGAGCCCGATGCCGAGCGCCCAGAGCAGGACTGCGCCGAACGGTTTGTCCGCCAGCTCCTCCAGGGCGCCGCCCCGGTCCGCCTGGCGGTTTCCGGTGCCGAAGGCGATCTGCAGGGCCAGGATGCCGACCAGCAGGTAGATGACTCCGCGAGCGGTGAGCCCCGCCCTGGCGGCCCCCTCGGCGGCCGATCCGTTCGCGGCCCTCCGGGCGCTGCTGCGGCCTGTGCGTGCCATGACTCGTGCGTTCATGTGGACCTCCCCTCCCGGACTCCGCATGCCCCGGCATCGGCCCCGCACGCACGGTCCGGCCCGTACACCGCCCAGCGGTGTACGGGCCGGAGTTCACGCGGTCAGTGCTGCGGCGGCCGCCCGCCGCCCGTCCGCTCGCCGAGCGCCTCGTCGCGGACCCGGGCGCAGCTGCGGCTGATGAGCCGTGAGACGTGCATCTGCGAGATGCCCAGCTGGTCGGCTATCCGGCTCTGCGTCATGTCCTCGAAGAAGCGCATGTAGAGGATGGCGCGTTCGCGTTCGGGCAGCCGGCGCAGGCCCGTCTTGGCGGACTCGCGGTCGATCACGGTGTCGTACGAGGCGTCCGCAGCGCCGAGGGTGTCGGCGAGGCTGTAGCCGTCGTCGCCGGCCGACAGCTCGGCGTCCAGCGACAGGGTGCTGAAGCTCTCCAGTGCCTCCATGCCGGCGCTCACCTCGTCCTCGGTGAGGCCGGTGTGGGCGGCGAGGGCGGTGAGCGAGGGTTCGGGGCTGCCCGGGCTCTGGGTGAGTTCGCGGCGCGCCACCCGCACCTTGTTCCGCAGCTCTTGGACCCGGCGGGGGACCCGCAGCGCCCACATCCGGTCCCGGAAGTGGCGCTTGACCTCGCCGGTGATGGTGGGCACGGCGTAGCTCTCGAAGGCGCCGCGCTCCGGGTCGAAGCGGTCGATGGCCTTCACCAGGCCGAGCGCGGCCACCTGGCGCAGGTCCTCCAGGGACTCGCCGCGGTCCCGGAACCGGCCGGCGATCCGGTGGGCCATGGGCAGCCAGGCGGTGACGAGTTCGTCGCGCAGGGCGTCCCGCTCGGGGCCGTCCGGCAGGCCCGCGAGGCGCCCGAAGAGGGCCATGGTGTCGGGGGCGTCGTCGTGGCGACGGCGGTTGGCGGTGGCGTTGGAGGTTCCCGGGGCATCGGGGGGGCCGGTGGGCGTTTCTACGAGCATGCGGATTCGCTCCTGAACGGTGGTGTCAGGGGACTTGCCGCGAGAACGGCACCGTTCGGACCCACCCCGGTCGCGATCCGTCGCGATCCGGAGGGGCCGAAGCGGCCATACCGCTCCCGCTGCTGCGCCTCCGGTCCGAAGCACGATTTTGCGACTGCCCCCGCCCCGGGGGAACAAACTCCGCTTTTCGAAATGTACTCAGGACAGCGGAACGAGGACGGTGATGCACTTGCCGCCGGCGGGAAGATCTGCCACGCGCACGTCGTGGGCGAGTCGGCAGACGATCGGCCAGCCCCGGCCGCCGACGCGGCGGCGGCCCTGGTCGTCGGTGGGCGGCACGGCCACCGGCAGGTCGTGGCTGCGGTCGCTGACCGACAGGCGCACGCCGGGTCCCACGACGTCGACCCGGAAGTCGGTGATGCCGCCGCCGTGCAGGATCGCGTTGGTGGTCAGTTCCGAGGCGACCAGCACGGCGTCCGAGAGGGCGCGCGCGTCGTACCGGGCGGGACCGTCGGCGCCCCGGCGCCCGGTGACGGCGCGTTCGACGGCTCTGCGGGCGTCGGCGGGCCGGCACGGCCGGTACCGGTCCGCGCCGTACTGATCCACGACGGTTTCGGTCGTGTGCCTGTCGCACATACGTCCGCTCCCTGATCGGTGACATGAGCCTTCGGTCCGGGCCGTGCGCCGCGGTGGGCGCCGTACGGACCCGTCACTTCCGGCTGACCTGTGGCCGCACCGGCAAACCTCGGGCCCTCCTTATGGCCCAACGGCCATCCGGGCGCCGTGCGCGGGTACGCGGAGTACATGACGGATGTTGTGGACTCGGACGAACTGCTCCGCCGGATGCACCGGGCGAGGTCCTGTGCGCTGGAGGAGACACGGAGCTGGCGGGACCGGAGCGCGGAACTGCGGCCGACCGATCCGGAGGGATCCCGGGAGGCCGCCGTACGGGCGGTGGCGTACGAGGCCGTCCTGCGGGTGCTGGACGAGGTGCTGACCCCTGGGCGTCACCCGCAGTGAGTGGTGCCGGGACGGATCGACGCCGCCGGGCGTGCGTGAGTCCGGTCACGTACGCCCACCCCGGTTTCCCCGGACACCCCAGGATGGTTTAGCGTTCATCCATACGTGGCGACGGAGTCGACCGAAAAGTCCTCCGCGGTCACCGCCAACGGCCCTGGCCGGCCTCCCCCGTCCGGCCAGGGCTTTTTCATGCCCGCGCACCGCCGTCCCCGGATTCCGCACCGAATCCGTACGGGATCCGCCGTCCGCCGAATGGCCCAGCGCGCCGACAACGACTGAAATGGGCATAGGGAAAGCCCCGGAACCGAATCGCCGGCGAGGAGCCCCGTGCCATGACCAAAGCGATCAAACTCCTGACCGCCCTTCCCCCGGCCCAGCGCGAGCGGCTGATGGCGCTCGCGCAGGAGATCTCGTTCCCGGAGGACGCCCGGATCTTCGAGGCGGGCGACCGGGCGGACCGCTTCTGGGTCATCCGCTCCGGCGCGGTCTCGCTGACCCAGCAGGTGACGCCCGTGCAGCAGGTCACCGTCGCCAGCCTCGGCGGGGGCGACCTGCTCGGCTGGTCCTGGCTGTTCCCGCCCTACGAGTGGGACTTCGGCGCCGAGGCGTTCAGCCAGGTGCGCGCCTACGAGTTCGACGCGGCCGCGGTGCTCGGCCTGTGCGAGGAGGACCCGCACCTGGGCATCGTGCTGGTGCGGTCGGTCGCCGAGATCCTCGCGCACCGGCTGGAGACCACGAGGGGCCGGCTCATGGAGCACTACGCGCTGCACGGGCGCGGCTCCCTGTAGGCGAGGGGCCCGGGGTCAGACAGGCCCTAGACGCGGTAGCGGCGCAGCGCCGGGACCGCGGCCGCCAGGGCCAGCATCACCACCACGACGAGCAGCCCGCCGCCCGTCACCGCCCCGCGCGCGCCGAAGGCGGAGCCCGCTCCGCCGTGCAGGACGTCGGCCAGCCGCGGGCCGCCCGCCACGACGACGGTGAACACACCCTGCATCCGCCCGCGCATCTCGTCGGTCGCGGCGGACAGCAGGATCGCCCCGCGGAACACCATGGACACCATGTCGGCGACACCGGCCACCGCCAGGAACGCCACCGCGAGCCACAGACTCCCGCTCAGTCCGGCGCCGGCCACGGCCGCGCCCCAGACCACGACCGCGCCGATCACCATCCAGCCGTGCCGCCGCGCCCGGGAGAAGGTGCCCGAGAACAGCCCGCCGACCACGGCGCCGACCGGGATCGCCGCGAACAGCAGGCCGAGGGCGAGCCCCTCGCCGTACGGGGCGTAGGTCTCGGCGGCGAGTTGCGGGAACAGCGCGCGGGGCATGCCGAGGACCATGGCGACGATGTCGGCCAGGAAGGACAGCAGCAGCACCTTGTGCCCGGCGATGTAGCGGAAGCCGGCCACGACCTCGCGCACGCCCGCGCGCCGCACCGCCGTGCCCGCGAGCGGCGGGAGGGCGGGCAGCCGGTAGACCGCCCACACCGTGACGCACAGGGCCAGCGCGTCGATCAGGTACAGCTCGGGCAGTCCGATCACCGGGATGAGCGCACCGGCGAGCAGCGGACCGACCACCTGCCCGGTCTGCATCACGGTCGAGCCGAGGGCGTTGGCCGCGGGCAGTTCGCCCTCGGGCACCAGGCGGGCGATGGAGGCGTTGCGGGCCGGGGCGTTGAGGCCCCAGAAGGCCTGCTGGAGCGCGAGCAGCAGCATCAGGGCGGCCACCGACTCCAGGCCGGTGACCGCCTGCACCCAGAAGAGCAGCGAGGTCACGGCGATGCCGGTGTTGGTGATCAGCAGCAGCTTGCGGCGGTCCATGGTGTCGGCGACGGCGCCGCCCCACAGCGCGAACACGATGAGCGGCAGCAGGCCGGCGAGACTGGCGGCGCCCACCCAGGCCGAGGAGCCGGTGATGTCGTAGATCTGCTTGGGCACCGCGACCGCGGTGAGCTGGCTGCCGACGGCCGTGACGATGGTCGAGGACCACAGCCTGCGGTAGGCGGGGCGGCGCAGCGGGCGGGTGTCCATCGCCCAGCGGCGCCACCCGCGCCGCGCCCCCTCGTCCGGGGCGGGGGTCTTCGCCGCCCCCTTCTCGGTCCCGCTCTCGCTGCTCTCGCTGGTGTCCACGCGCTTCCTACGTGCTCGATACATCTTTCGGCTGCGGAGATCAGTGTCGCAGCCCCGTTCGAGCGGGCGGTCAGGCGCCGGCGATGAGGCTCACCCCGAGGACGATCATGGTGGCGGCGACCAGTCCGTCGAGGACCCGCCAGGCCGCGGGCCGGGCCAGGAAGCGGCCGAGGTGGCGGGCGCCGAAGCCGAGGACCGCGAACCAGACCAGGCTGGCCGCGGCGGCGCCCAGACCGAAGGTCCAGCGCAGCGGGCCCCGGTCGGCGGCCACCGAGCCCAGCAGGAACACGGTGTCGAGGTAGACGTGCGGGTTGAGCCAGGTCAGCGCCAGGCAGGTGAGCACCGCCCGGCGGCGCGAGCCCGCGGTGTCGCCCTCCGCCCGCAGCGCGCCGGCCGGGCGGAACACGCGCCGGGCGGCGAGGGCGCCGTAGCAGAGCAGGAAGGCGCCGCCGATCCAGCCGACCACGGTCAGCGCGTCCGGCCACGCCACCACCACCGCGCCGACCCCGCCGACGCCCAGGGCGATGAGCAGGGCGTCGGACAGGGCGCAGATGCCGACCACGGCGAGGACCGCGTCGCGGCGGATCCCCTGCCGCAGGACGAAGGCGTTCTGGGCGCCGATGGCGACGATGAGCGAGAGTCCGGTACCGAAGCCGGCGGCCGCGGCGGTGAGGGCGTTGGTCATGCTCTCGACGCTAAGCGGACGATCACCGCAGGTACAGCTAAAGATTCTTACGTATCCTTAGCGCTCGTGATGACTCAGGAGACCGCTGATCTGCCGCTCGACCAGGTGCGCACCCTGCTGGCCGTGGTGGACGAGGGCACGTTCGACGCGGCCGCCGCCGCGCTGCACGTGACTCCGTCCGCGGTCAGTCAGCGGGTGAAGGCCCTGGAGCAGCGCACCGGACGGGTCCTGCTGCTGCGCACCAAGCCGGTGCGGCCGACGGAGTCCGGCGCGGTGCTGGTGCGGCTCGCCCGCCAGGTCGCCCGGCTGGAGCGGGACGCGTACGCCGAGCTGGGGCTGAGCGGGGCGGCCGGCGAGCCCACCCGGGTGTCGGTCGCCGTCAACGCGGACTCGCTCGCCACCTGGTTCCTCGGCGCGCTCACGGAGTTGCCGCAGCAGCCCCGGCTCTGTTTCGAACTGCGGCGTGAGGACGAGGCCCACACGGCGGCCCTGCTGCGGGAGGGCGTGGTGATGGCCGCGGTGACCTCTTCGCCCGATCCCGTCCCGGGCTGCGCCGTCCGGTTCCTGGGCCGGATGCGCTACCTGCCCTGCGCGGGACCCGGATTCGCCGCGCGGCATCTGGGCGGGCCGCTGCGGGAGGCGCTGGCCGTGGCACCCGTGGTGGTCTTCGACCGGCGGGACGACTTCCAGGACGGCTTCGCCCGGCGGTTCGGGCACGGCGGCGCGAGCACCGCGCGGCACTACGTGCCGACCTCGGAGGGCTTCGTGGAGGCCGTCGCCGCCGGCCTCGGCTGGGGCATGGTGCCGGAGCCGCAGGCGGGGCCGCTGCTGCGCGCCGGGAGGCTCGTCGACTTCGCGCCGGACCGGGCGGTGGACGTCCCGCTCCACTGGCAGCAGTGGAAACTCGACTCCCCCGCGCTGGCCATGGTGGCCGACGCGGTGACGGCGACGGCCCGGCGGGCATTGCGACGCTAGCCACATCGCGGTGTCCGTGGCGTGGAGCCGGTTTCGGCCCGCTGTCGACAGGTCACCCGCATCGGAGTAATCCATGCACGAGGGCGCGAACGAAACCGATCGCAGGTGACTTTGATGGACAACTGGCGAGAGCACGCCGCGTGCCGTACGGAGGATCCCGACCTCTTCTTCCCCATCGGCACCACCGGCCCGGCCGCTTTGCAGACCGAGCAGGCGAAGGCGGTCTGCCGCGGCTGTCCGGTCCAGGAGCAGTGTCTGCGATGGGCGCTCGACACCGGGCAGTCCATCGGCGTCTGGGGCGGGACCAGCGAGCTGGAACGCCGTGCGCTCAAGCGGCGCGAGGCCGTACGCAGAAGGTCGGGCGCGTGACCGTCCGGGTGCGCCGCGTGTACGACCCGCCCGAGCCCGACGACGGCGTGCGGGTCCTGGTGGACCGGCTGTGGCCGCGGGGCGTGTCGAAGGACGCGGCGCGGGTCGACGAGTGGCCCAAGGGCCTCACCCCGTCGACCGAGCTGCGCCGCTGGTACCACGCGGGCGAGGGCTCCTTCGCGGAGTTCACCGAGCGGTACGAGGCCGAGCTGGCCGCGCCCGAGGAGGCGGAACTCCTCGACCACGTGCGGGAACTGGCGCGCGAGGGGGACGTGACGCTGCTGACGGCGTCCAAGTCGCCCGGGGAGAGCCACGCCGCCGTGCTGCTCCGCCTCCTCGACGGGAAGTGAGGAGACGGAGCAGCACGCGGGCGGCCTCCCCGTCGGTCAGGCGGTCCGGCGCGCCGCGTCGCGGCCCGCGGCCCGTCCGGAGAACAGGCAGCCACCCAGGAAGGTGCCCTCCAGCGCGTTGTACCCGTGCACCCCTCCCCCGCCGAATCCGGCCACCTCGCCGGCCGCGTACAGCCCCTCGACGGGCGTGCCGTCAGCGGTCAGGGCGCGTGAGTCGAGGTCGGTCTGGATGCCGCCGAGGGTCTTGCGGGTGAGGATGTGCAGCTTGACACCGATCAGCGGGCCCGCCGCGGGGTCGAGGATGCGGTGCGGTCCTGCGACCCGGCCGAGCCGGTCGCCGATGTAGCGGCGGGCGTTGCGGATGCCCTGGACCTGGGCGTCCTTGGCGTACGGGTTGGCCATCTGGAGGTCGCGGGCCTCGATCTGGCGCCGGATCAGGGCCGCGTCGAGGAGCGGCTTGTCGGTCAGCCCGTTCATCTTCTCGACCAGTTGCTCCAGGTTCGGAGCGGTCACGAAGTCGGCGCCCTTGCGCAGGAACGCGTCCACCGGGGCCGGGGCGCCCTTGCCGAGGACGCGTTCGCGCAGGAAGCCGGCCCGGTCCTTGGCGGTGATGTCGGGGTTCTGCTCGGAGCCGGAGAGCGCGAACTCCTTCTCGATGATCTTCTGCGTGAGAATGAACCAGGAGTGGTCGTGCTCGGCGAGGCCGTCCGCCGTGCGCAGGTGCCGCAGGGTGCCGAGGGTGTCGTAGCCGGGCAGGCAGGGCTCGGGCAGCCGGCGGCCGAGGGCGTCGAACCACAGGGACGACGGTCCGGGCAGGATGCGGATGCCGTGGCCGGGCCAGATCGGGTCCCAGTTGCGCAGGCCCTCGGTGTAGTGCCACATCCGGTCGCGGTTGACCAGGCGGGCGCCCGCGTCGGCGCTGATGCCGAGCATCCGGCCGTCGACGTAGGCGGGGACGCCGGTGACCATCTCGGCGGGCGGGGTACCGAGCCGGTCGGGCCAGTGGCCGCGGACGATGTCGTGGTCGCCGCCGATGCCTCCGGAGGTGACGATCACGGCCTGGGCGGTGAGTTCGAACTCGCCGGTCGCGTCACGGTTGGAGGCGACTCCGCGGGGCGAGTCGTCCCCGGCGAGGACCGTGCCGCGCACGCCGCGCGCGGTGCCGTCCTCGACGATCAGGTGGTCGACGCGGTGGCGGTGGTGGAAGGTGAGCAGTCCGTCCCGCGCGGCCTGCTGCGCGTACCGCACGAAGGGCTCGACCACGCCCGTGCCGGTGCCCCAGGCGATGTGGAAGCGGGGCACCGAGTTGCCGTGTCCGCCGGCCCTCAGGTCGCCGCGCTCGGCCCAGCCGACGGTGGGCAGGAAGCTGATGCCGTGCCCGGCGAGCCAGGACCGCTTCTCCCCCGCCGCCCACTCCACGTAGGCCCGGGCCCAGCGCACCGCCCAGGAGTCCTCGTCCTCGGTCCGGTCGAAGCCGGCGCTGCCCTGCCAGTCGTTCCAGGCCAGGTCGAAGGAGTCCTTGACGCCGAGGCGGCGCTGCTCCGGGGAGTCGACGAGGAAGAGGCCGCCGAAGGACCAGAAGGCCTGGCCGCCGAGGTTGGCCGCGTTCTCCTGGTCGAGCAGGGCGACCTTCCGGCCCCGGCTGGTCAGTTCGTGGGCCGCGACCAGGCCCGCAAGGCCCGCTCCGACCACGATGACGTCGGCATCCATGGCGACCGTCCCTTCCTTGTCCACAGTGGCTCTGTCATTGACGAGCGCCGCCGTCGGTGAGCAGCGCGGTGAGCAGTTGTCCCAGCCAGGCCCGGGCGTGCTCGACGTCCCGGTCGAGGAGCAGTTGGGTGGTGACCCCGTCGTACGCGGCGACGACCGCGTGCGCGGCGCCCTCGGCGTCGCCCAGCACGGCGGGCAGGGCGGTGTGCCCGCGGGCCCGGGCGAGCCGGTCGGCGATCGCGCGTCGGAGGCGGGCCCGGTGCTCCAGCAGGGCCCCGGCGACCTCCGGGTCGCGGGCGGCGTGCACCAGGAAGTCCGTCTTCACCAGGAGCCAGTCCCGGTCCAGGAGCAGCACCTCGGTGACGCGGTCCACGGCGGCGGGCACGTCCAGACCGGGTCCGTCCTGGGCGAGAGCGCCGGCCACCTGCTCCGCGATCAGGTCGGCCCGGTCCCGGTAGAGGGCGAAGAACAGCTCGTCGAGGCTGTCGAAGTTGGAGTAGAAGGCACCCCGGCTGTACCCGGCCGCCTCGCAGACCTCCTCGATCGACACCCGGCCGAACCCCTTGGCGGCGAACACCGCGAACGCCGCGTCCAGGAGGTTCGCGCGGGTGCGCACGCGCCGCCTGGTCACCCGCCCGGTCGTCGCCTTCACCGCCATTGGCCCGGCCCCTTCCGTCGTTCGATGCGTGAATGTATCGGATACACCGGTGTATCCGACAGGCCCCTGAACCACAGGCGCGCGAACACGCTTAGAACGCACATTCGAATAAGGAGTACGCTGGTCCCATGACCAGGCACCTCCAGGGCTCGCTCTTCGACCAGACCGACGAGGTCCGGCTCGGCCCGCTCGGCGGACTGCGCCGCACCCACCTCGGGTCGGGTGCCTGGATCGACCTGCTGCCCGGCTGGCTGCACGGCGCCGACGCGCTGTTCGAGCGGCTGGCCGCCGAGGTCCCGTGGCGCGCGGAGCGGCGTGCCATGTACGAGCGGGTCGTCGACGTGCCCCGGCTGCTCGCCTTCTACGGCGCCGGGGACCCGCTGCCGCACCCCCTGCTGACCGAGGCCCGCGACGCCCTGTCCGCGCACTACGCCGACGAGCTGGGCGAACCGTTCACCACGGCCGGGCTGTGCCACTACCGCGACGGCCGGGACAGCGTCGCCTGGCACGGCGACCGGATCGGACGCGGCGCGCGCCAGGACACGATGGTCGCCATCCTCTCGGTCGGCGCACCCCGGGATCTGCTGCTGCGCCCGGCGGGCGGTGGCGGCGAGACCGTGCGCCGCCCGCTCGGCCACGGCGACCTGATCGTGATGGGCGGCTCCTGCCAGCGCACCTGGGAGCACTGCGTCCCGAAGAGCACCCGTGCCGCGGGCCCGCGCATCAGCGTCCAGTTCCGTCCGCACGGGGTGCGCTGAGGGGCGGACGGCCGTCACCGTGCCGGGTCTGCTTGGCTGGTGCGAGCAGAGCGGCAACGGAACGCGGGAGACCCCATGAGCGCGGACGTACGACAAGTGGCCGACGGCACCTACCTGGTGCACGGTTCGCACACCAACTGGGTGATCCTCACCGACGGCGACGCGGTGACCCTCGTCGACACGGGCTACCCCGGCGACCGGCGGCTGCTACTCGACTCCCTGGCCGCGGTGGGCAGTTCGCCCGAGGCGGTGACGGCCGTACTGATCACCCACGCGCACAACGACCACCTGGGCTCCGCCGAGTACCTGCGCGCCACCCACGGCACCCCGGTCCTGCTGCACGAGGCCGAAGTGCCGCACGCCCGGCGGGACTTCCTCCAGCAGGTGTCGGTCGGCACAGTGCTGCGCAACGCCTGGCGGCCGGGTGTGCTGCCCTGGATGGTGCACGTGCTGCGCTCCGGCGGCACCGAGCAGCACCCGGTGACCGCGCCCGCGCCCTTCCCCTCGGACGGCGCCCTGGACCTGCCCGGGCGGCCGGTACCGGTGCACACCCCCGGGCACACGGACGGGCACTGCGCCTACCACCTCCCGGACGCCGGGGTGGTGATCTCCGGGGACGCGCTGGTCAGCGGGCACGCCACGGCCCGGACCCGGGGGCCGCAGCTGCTGCCCGACATGTTCCACCACGACCGGGCGGGCACCCTGGCCTCGCTCGACGTCCTCGCCGGACTGGACGGCGACGTCCTGCTCCCCGGGCACGGGCCCGTCCACCGCGGTCTCGTCAAGGAAGCCGCGCTACTGGCCCGGGAACGCGCCGCTTAGAGTCTTGGCATGGCCTTGCAGATCAGCGCCACCAATCCGGAGCACCCCGCGCTCCTGCTCGAACTGCCGTGGCAGCTGCCGCTGGAGCAGTGGCCCGAGGAGTACCTCGTGCCGCTGCCGCGCGGCATCTCCCGGCACGTCGTCCGCTACGCACGCGCCGGGGACGAGGTCATCGCCGTCAAGGAGCTGGCCGAACGGCCCGCGCTGCGCGAGTACCAGCTGCTGCGCGACCTGGACCGGCTCGCCATCCCCGCGGTGGACGCGCTGGCCGTGGTGACCGGCCGCGCCGGCACCGCCGGCGAGGAGCTGGAGCCGGTGCTCGTCACCCGGCACCTCGGCGGCTCCCTGCCGTACCGGTCGATGTTCGAGACCACGCTGCGCCCGGCGACCATGCACCGTCTGATGGACGCCCTGGCCGTGCTGCTGGTGCGGCTGCACCTGGCCGGGTTCGCCTGGGGCGACTGCTCGCTCTCCAACACGCTCTTCCGGCGCGACGCGGGCGCCTACGCCGCGTACCTGGTCGACGCCGAGACCGGGGACCTGCACCCGCGGCTCAGCCCCGGACAGCGCGACTACGACCTCGACCTGGCCCGGGTGAACATCAGCGGCGAACTGCTCGACCTGGAGGCCTCCGGGGCGCTGCACCCGTCCGTCGACCCGATCGACTTCGGCACCGAGATCTGCGCCCGCTACCGGACGCTGTGGGAGGAACTCACCCGCACCTCGGTGTACCCGGCGGGCAAGTACCACTACATCGAGCGCCGGATCCGGCGCCTGAACGACCTCGGTTTCGACGTGGCCGAGATGCAGATAGAGCACGCCTCCAACGGCGACACGGTCACCTTCGTGCCCAAGGTCGTCGACGCCGGCCACCACCAGCGCCAGCTGCTGCGGCTGACCGGCCTGGACGCCGAGGAGAACCAGGCCAGGCGGCTGCTGAACGACCTGGAGAGCTGGATGGCCACCCAGGACGACTACGCCCCGGGCGACCCCCTCGGCGCCCGTCCGGAAGTCCTCGCCCACCGCTGGGTGCGCGAGGTCTTCCGGCCCACCGTACGCGCCGTGCCGCCGGACCTGCGGGGTTCGATGGATCCGGCCGAGATCTACCACGAGCTGCTGGAGCACCGCTGGTACCTCTCCGAGCGGGCCCAGCACGACATCGGCCTGGACACGGTCGTCGAGGACTACCTCGTCAACATCCTGCCCAAGGCCCGGGAGACCCTTCAGCCGACGTCGGACTGACGCCCCGGGCCACCCCCGCCCGTGCGGTCTCAGGTGTGCGGGACCACCGCCACCGGGCAGTCCGCGTGGTGCAGCACACCGTGCGCCACCGAGCCGATCCGGGCACCGACGGCCGTACGGCGGGCACGGCGGCCCACGACCATCAGCTGGGCGTTCGCGGCCACCGACAGCAGCACCTGGCCGGCGCTGCCCATCTCCACGTGCTCCACCACGGGGACGTCCGGGAAGCGCTCGCGCCAGGGACCGAGCGCCTCGCCGAGCGCTTTCCGCTCGTACTGCTCCAGCCCGCCGGCCTCGTCGGCGAGCGCCATCGAGCCGGGGCTGTAGGTGAAGACCGTCGGCAGGGTCCAGGCCCGCACGGCGCGCACGGTGGCGCCGCGCGCGGCGGCCGCCTCGAAGGCGTACCCGATCACGTCGGCGCTGTCCTCGGGCTCGCCCTGCTGGCCGACGACGACCTCGCGGCCGGCGGCCTCACCCGCGGCCTCGTCACCGGCGCGCACGAGGACGACCGGCCGGGTCGCCTCGGCGATCACCTGGCGGCCGACGGAGCCGAGCAGGAAGCCGACGACCGCCCCGTGACCGCGCGAGCCGAGCACCAGCGTCTCGGCGTCGGCCGCGGCGGCCAGCAGGACGGCGACGGGGTCGTCGGCCTCGCGGACCTCCGTGGACACGGTCAGCTCCGGGTGCCGCTCGGTGATGGTCAGGACCGGCTCGGCGACCGCGTCCCGCACCCACCGCTCCTGCGCGTCCCGGTCCCCCTCGCCGGCGTCCCGCACCCGCCAGGCGTGCACGACGTGCAGCGCCGCCTCCCGGCGGACCGCCTCCCTCGCCGCCCAGGCCAGTGCGGCCATGCTCTCCTCCGAACCGTCCACGCCTGCCGTGATCGGGCGCGTCATACGGGTCCCTCCCTGTGTCGCGGTGACGTCCATGGGACCCAGTCTTCCCTACGATGTCCGCATGCCATTGGAGTGGGAGCAGGTAGCGGTCGACGCGGCCGACCCCGAGGCCCTCGGACGCTGGTGGGCCCGGGCGCTGGGCTGGGTGGTGGTGGACGACTCCCCCGACGAGTACGAGATCCGTCCGGAGCCCGACCGGCTGCCGGGACTGCTGTTCGGCCGGGTGCCGGAGGACAAGGCCGGGAAGAACCGGCTGCACCTCGACTTCCGGCCCGTGGACCAGGCGGCCGAGGTGGCGCGACTGCTGGAGCTGGGGGCGCGCCACGCCGACGTGGGCCAGGGCGAGGACGTCCCGTGGGTGGTGCTGGCCGACCCGGAGGGCAACGAGTTCTGCGTGCTGGGCCCCCGCGGCGGGAGCCCGGCTGCCTGAGCGAGGTGCGGCGATCGAACATACGATGGGCTGCAGGCCGGTGCGGTGACGGGGACGCCGTGCCGTGAATCCGGCCGCTCGACGTGGGGGACGCATGGCACAGGACGACGGGGCGACGCGGACCGTCATCATGACCGTGGACGACGATCCGGGGGTCTCCCGTGCCGTCGCCCGTGACCTGCGGCGGCGCTACGGCGCGACGTACCGCGTCGTGCGCGCGGAGTCCGGCGAGTCGGCCCTCCAGGCGCTGCGGGAACTGAAGCTGCGCGGCGACCTGGTGGCGGTGCTCCTCGCCGACTACCGGATGCCGCAGATGAACGGCATCGAGTTCCTGGAGCAGGCCCTGGACATCTATCCGGGCGCCCGGCGGGTGCTGCTGACCGCGTACGCGGACACCGGCGCGGCGATCGACGCGATCAATGTCGTCGACCTGGACCACTACCTGCTCAAGCCGTGGGACCCGCCCGAGGAGAAGCTGTACCCGGTCGTGGACGACCTGCTCCAGGCCTGGCGCACCGGCGACCACCGGCCGGTGCCCAGAACCAAGGTCGTCGGGCACCGCTGGTCGGCGCGGTCCTCGGAGGTTCGCGAGTTCCTGGCCCGCAACCAGGTGCCCTACCGCTGGTACTCCTCCGACGAGCCGGAGGGGCGCCGCCTGCTGTCGGCGGCCGGGCAGGACGGGCAGCGGCTGCCGGTGGTGATCACACCGGACGGGACGCCGCTGGTGGAGCCGGAGGCGCCCGACCTCGCCGCGCACGTGGGCCTGGCGACGACCCCGACCTCGGACTTCTACGACCTGGTCGTGATCGGCGGCGGCCCGGCCGGGCTGGGAGCGGCCGTGTACGGGGCCTCGGAGGGGCTGCGGACGGTGCTGGTGGAGCGGTCGGCGACCGGCGGCCAGGCCGGGCAGAGCTCCCGCATCGAGAACTACCTCGGCTTTCCCGACGGGGTCTCCGGCGGGCAGCTCACCGAGCGGGCCCGGCGGCAGGCGGCGAAGTTCGGCGCCGAGATCCTCACCGCGCGGGAGGTGACCGGTCTGGAGGCCAACGGGGCGGCGCGGGTCGTCCGCTTCTCGGACGGCTCGGCGATCGCCGCGCACAGCGTGATCCTGGCGACCGGCGTGTCCTACCGGCAGCTCGCGGCGCCGGGCACGGACGAACTGACCGGCTGCGGCGTGTTCTACGGCTCGGCGCTGACCGAGGCCGCCTCCTGCCAGGGCCACGACGTGTACATCGTGGGCGGCGCCAACTCGGCCGGGCAGGCGGCGATGTACCTCGCGCGGGGCGCCAAGTCGGTGACGCTGCTGGTGCGCGGCGGCTCCCTGGCGGCGTCGATGTCGCACTACCTGGTCCAGCAGATCGAGGAGACGCCCAACATCCACGTGCGCTGCGGCACCGTGGTCGAGGGCGCGCGGGGCGACGGCCGGCTGGAGCGGCTGACGCTGCGCGACGCGGAGGCCGGCGACACCGAAGAGGTCGACGCGCAGTGGTTGTTCGTGTTCATCGGCGCGGCGCCGCTGACCGACTGGCTGGACGGCACGGTGCTGCGGGACGAGCGCGGGTTCATCCTCGCCGGGCCGGACCTCACCGTGGACGGGCGGCCGCCGGCGCAGTGGGAGCTGGACCGCCCGCCGTATCACCTGGAGACCAGCGTCCCGGGCGTGTTCGTGGCGGGCGACGCCCGCGCCGAGTCCGCGAAACGGGTCGCGTCCGCCGTCGGAGAGGGAGCCATGGCCGTGATGCTCGTCCACCGGTACCTGGAGCAGTCGTGAGCGGGCGGCCGATGCCGTGCGCCCCCGAGGAGATCGGGAAGCTGTTCCTGTTCGAGAAGCTGTCGCCCGAGCAGTTGGGCCGGCTGTGCGCGGAGGGGCGGGTCGAGCTGTTCGAGCCCGGTCCGGTGTACACCGAGGGCGAGGACGCGACGTGCTTCTACGTGATGATCGAGGGGGCGGTCGTGCTCTCCCGCCGGGTCGGCGGGGACGACGTGGAGACCAACCGCACCTCGCAGCGCGGTGTGTACGCGGGCGCGATGCAGGCGTACGTCGGTGACCGGCTGCCGCAGGTCTACAACAACTCGATGCGGGTCACCGAGCCGACGCGGTTCTTCGTGCTGCCCGCCGCGACGTTCGCGGCCGTCATGCGGGAGTGGTTCCCGATGGCGGTGCACCTGCTGGAAGGGCTCTTCTTCGGGTCCAAGAGCACGCAGCGGGCGGTCGGGCAGCGCGAGCGGCTGCTGGCCCTGGGCTCCCTGTCGGCCGGTCTCACGCACGAGCTGAACAACCCGGCGGCGGCCGCGGTACGGGCCACCTCGACGCTGCGGGAGCGGGTGGCGAAGATGCGGCACAAGCTGGCCGTGATCGCCGAGGGCCCGTTCTCCCGCGACGCGCTGGCGGGGCTCATCGAGATCCAGGAGCGCACGGCCGAGCGGGTCGCCAAGGCGCCGTCGCTGAGCCCGCTGGAGGCCGCCGACCGGGAGGACGTCCTCACCGACTGGCTGGAGGACCACGGCATCGACCACGGCTGGCAGCTCGCCCCGACCTTCGTGCAGGCCGGTCTGGACACCGACTGGCTGGAGCAGGTCGCGGCGGCGGTGGACGAGGAGATCCTCGCGGGAGCGGTCGGCTGGCTCAACTACACCGTCGAGACCGAGCTGCTGATGAACGAGATCGCGGACTCCACCGCCCGCGTCTCCCACCTCGTCGACGCGGCCAAGCAGTACGCGCAGCTCGACCGCGCGCCCTACCGCACCGTCGACGTCCACGAACTCCTGGACAGCACCCTGCTGATGCTGTCCGGGAAGATCGGCCCCCGGATCGAGGTCGTCAAGGAGTACGACCGCACGGTGCCGAAGGTCCCGGCGTACCCGGCGGAGCTGAACCAGGTGTGGACCAACCTGATCGACAACGCGGTCGCCGCGGTGAACGACGCGGGCGGCGACGGCACGCTGACGGTGCGGACCGCCCTCCACCACGACCGGCTGCTCGTGGAGTTCCGCGACACCGGCACCGGCATCGCCCCGGAGATCCGGGAGCGCATCTTCGACCCGTTCTTCACCACCAAGCCGGTGGGCGAGGGCACCGGGCTCGGCCTGGACATCTCCTGGCGGATCGTGGTCAACAAGCACCACGGCGCGCTCCAGGTGGAGTCCGAGCCGGGCGACACCCGCTTCCAGGTGCTCCTGCCGCTCACCGCCGCCGAGCCCGATCCGACCGAGGAGACGGCACGAGAGGAGACGGCATGACCAGCGACACCGGAATCGACCCCACCGTCCCGCCGAGCGGTACCGGCTGCGCCGAGTGCGACGCCGCCGGCGGCTGGTGGTTCCACCTGCGGCGCTGCGCGAGCTGCGGCCACGTCGGGTGCTGCGACAGCTCGCCGGGGCAGCACGCGACCGGGCACTACACGGCCACCGGGCACCCCTTGGTGCAGAGCTTCGAGCCGGGCGAGGAGTGGTACTGGGACTACGCGACCGGCGAGGTGCGCGAGTCCGGTCCCGGCCTCGCGCCGCCGGCCAGCCACCCCCAGGACCAGCCGGCGCCCGGACCGGCGGGCCGGGTCCCGGCGGACTGGGCCGCCACATTGCGGCGCTGACCGCCCGCTGACCGCCCACGGACCGGTCCGGCAGGCGCCCCGGGACCGGTCCGGGCGATCCCGGCCCCACGGGACGGGAGGCACTGTCGGACCCGCGTGTCAGGATGGGCGGCGTGCCGCAGACCTCACTCACCAGCCCACTCGTCGGCCGCGAGGACGAACTCGCGCGTCTCACCGGCGTCCTGGGGCGCGCCCGCGCCGGGGAGGCCCGCGCGGTGCTCGTCGCCGGGGACGCCGGGGTGGGCAAGACCCGGACCCTGGACGAGGTCGCCGGCCGGGCCGCCGCGGCCGGGACCACCGTGCTCACCGGGCACTGCGTGGACCTGGGCGACGTCGGTCTGCCCTATCTGCCGTTCACCGAGATCCTCGGCGCGCTGGCCGCCGACGAGCGGTTCGCCGCCGTGCTGGCCGCCCACCCGGTGGCCGACCGGCTGCTCGGCGGCGGCCCGGACGACGGGGGCCCGGCGGACCGGTCGCGGCTGCGGCTCTTCGAGGGCGTGGCCGCGCTCCTCACCGACCTGGCGGACGTCGCACCGCTGCTGCTGGTCCTGGAGGACCTGCACTGGGCCGACCAGTCCTCCCGGGACCTGCTGAGGTTCCTGCTCAGCCGGGGCGTGCTGCAGCGGCCGGCCGGCGGGGCCCCGGGCCACCGTCTCGCGTTGCTCGCCTCGTACCGGGCGGACGACCTGCACCGCCGTCACCCGCTGCGTCCCCTGCTGGCCGAGCTGGTGCGGCTGCCCTCCGTGGAGCGGCTGGAGCTGCGTCCCCTGCCGGACGCCGACGTCGCCCGGCTGGTGCGCGCGCTGCGGGACCGGCCACTGCCGGACACCACCGTGCACCGGATCGTCGAACGCGCCGAGGGCAACGCCTTCTACGCCGAGGAGCTGGTGGCCGCCACGGACGCGCCCGCGGGTGGCGTGCCCAGCGGCCTGGCCGACGTGCTGCTCATCCGCTTCGAGCAGCTGTCGGAGACCGCGCAGCAAGTCCTGCGCACCGCCGCGGTCGCCGGGCGGCGCGTGGGGCACGATCTGCTGCGGGACGCCGTGGGGCTGCCCGAGGAGGAGCTGGAGTCGGCGCTGCGCGAGGCCGTGGAGCGGCAGTTGCTCGTCTCCGGCGACGGGGACACGTACTCGTTCCGGCACGCCCTGGCCCGGGAGGCGGTCTACGCCGATCTGCTCCCCGGGGAACGGGCCCGGCTGCACGGCGGGTTCGCGCGGCTGCTCGCCGGGCCGGACCGCCGCTCGGACAGCGCCGCCGAACGCGCCCACCACTACCGCGAGAGCCACGACCTGCCCGAGGCGCTGGCCGCGTCCCTGGAGGCCGCCGACCACGCACAGCGCGTCGGCGCGCCCGCCGAGGAGCTGCGGCACGTCGAGGCGGCCCTCGACCTGTGGTCGGCGGTCGACGCCCCCGCGCGGCCCGCGGGCCCCGACGCGGTGACGCTGACGCTGCGCGCCTCGGCGGCCGCGGCGCACGCCGGGGAGGTGCACCGGGCGGTCTCCCTCACCCGTGCCGCGCTGGCCGGCCTCGGCCAGGACGCCGACCTGGAACTGGCGGCCCGCGTGCGCTACACGCTCGCCGGGAACCTGCTCAGCGTCGACAACCAGTCGGCGGCGTACGCCCACAGCAGCGAGGCGCTCGGCCTGATCCCCGCCGAGCCCCCGTCGGCGACCTGGCTGTGGGCCGCGGCGACCCATGTGATGGCGGCCCGCCAGGTCGGGGAGAACGGGACGGCGCTGCGCGTGGCGCGCCGGGCCCTCGGGGTGGCGGAGGAGCTGGGCATCACCGACGCCCGCGCCGACCTCCTGATCTCCCTGACCAGCCTGGAGGGCGGCAACCGGAGCACTCCGGAGGGCCGCGAGCGGCTCCTCGAGGCGCGGGAGCTGGCACGCCGGGCGGGCAACGCGCCGGTGGAGCTGCGCGCCCTGTTCAACCTGGCCATCGGCAGCTTCGAGTCCGGTGACCTGGAGGAGTGCCTGACCCGGGCGTCGGAGGGACTGGACCGGGCCCGCCGCTCCGGGCTGCTGTCCTCGCCGTATCCGCGGGAGATGCGGTATCTGCGGCTGCTGGTGCAGTACACGCTGGGGCACTGGGACGAGTGCGTACGCGGCTCCGAGGAGCACAGCGGGGCGCTGCCCGCCTGGGGCGGTCACACCATCGGTCCGGGGCTGTACGTGGCCCTGGCGCGCGGCGACTCGGGGGCCGCCGACCGCGCCCGGGCGCTGCTGAAGGGGCCGTTCGACTGGATGGCCCGGCTCGTCGGGGGCATCGTGCTGACCGACGCCGCCGCCCTGCGCGGGGACGCGGCGGACGCCGTGCGGTCGATGCGGTCCACCGTCGAGGCGCTCAGCGACGACGCGGGCACACCGCCGCTGGCGACCGTCAGGCTCGCCGCCCTCGCCCTGTCCGCGGCCGCCGACACCGTGATGGAGCTGCGCAGGACCGGCGACGAGCCCGGCGCCGCCCGCTGGGCCGAATCCGCGGCCGAACTGCTGGAGCAGGCGCGGTCGTCCGCCGGGTACGGGGAGGACGGCACGCCCCAGGGCCCCGAGGGGCAGGCATGGCTGGCGCGGGCCGAGGCGGAGTGGATCCGGACCACCGGTTCCGAGCCGGACCCGGCGTCCTGGGAGAGGGCGGTGGCCGCGTTCACCTTCGGCGACACCTACGAACGCGCCCGGTGCCGGCTGCGCCTCGCGGAGGCCCTGCTGGCGGCCGGCCGCCGCGAGGAGGCGGCCACCGAGGCCGAAGCGGTACGCCGGGAGGCCGACCGGCTCGGCGCCACGGTGCTGCGCGAGCGGCTGGACGACCTGACCCGCCGCGGCCGCCTCACGGACCCTGCGCCCGCCGGCGGGCAGGGGGCCGCGGTGCTCACCGCCCGGGAGCGGGACGTCCTGCGGCTGCTCGCCCTCGGCCACAGCAACCGGCGGATCGGCGAGGAGCTGTTCATCAGCGCCAAGACGGCGAGCGTCCACGTCTCCAACATCCTCGGCAAGCTGCACGCGGCCGGCCGCACCGAGGCGGTCGCCATCGCCTACCGGCAGGGCCTGATCGTCCCGGAGCCGGCGTCGTCGGACTGAGCAGGCGGGCGGACCGAACAGGCGGGCGCGGGCGCCGGGAACCCCCGCAGCCCGGCGGACGTTGACCCGGCACCGACACCCGTACGCGTACCCCTACCCGCGCCCGGAGCGCGCACGACGACACAGGGCGGCACGATGAGCGAGTTGGTCCCCGGGGGCAACGTCCCTCTGCCCGTCGGCCCCGTGCAGGTACGGGTGCCCGGCCCCTTCGACGTGTCGGCGCTCGTCACGGACGACGGCGGAAAGGTCGGCGGGGACGGGGACTTCGTCTTCTACAACCAGCCGCAGGCACCCGGCGCCCGGCTCCTCGGCGGCACGCTCACCGTCGATCCCGCCCGGCTGCGCCCCGGTGCGAGCCGGGTGACGGTGGTGGTCAGCCCGTCGGAGGCCGGGACCGCCCTGAGCGCGCTCCCCTCCCCCGCCCTCCACGTCACCGACACCGCCGGCCGGACGCTGGCCCGGTTCACCCCCGCGCGCCCCGGGCAGGAGACCGTGCTGCTGCTCGCGGAGCTGTACCGGCGCGGCGAGCGCTGGAAGCTGCGCGCCCTGGGCCAGGGGTACGCCGACGGACTCGCCGGACTCGCCCGGGACTTCGGGGTGGACGTGATCGACGACGCCCCCGTGCCGCACGGGACACCGGCCCCGTCAGCCATGCCGGCCGCCGACGCCGACGGCTTCCTCGGCCTGGTCAACTCCGCCCGGACGGCGTCCGGTTCCCCGCCGCTCACCGCGGACGCCCGGCTGGTCTCCGCGGCCGGGGCGCACGCCGCCGCGATGGCCGCCGCGGGCACGCTGAGCGTCGAGACACGGGACGGCGTCTCCGTCCATCAGCGCGTTGTATCGGCCGGGTTCGCCTACCTCACCGTCGGCGAGCACCTGGTCTCCGGCCCGCGCACCCCCGCCGAGTTCGTCGCGTACTGCCTGGGCACCGAACGCACCCGGCGCACGCTGCACGACACCGCCTTCACGCACGCCGGCTGGGGTCACGCCACCGGCGGGCCCTCGGGCGACACGTACTGGACGGCGCTGTGGGCCGTGCCGCTCACCCCGGACGGGCTGGACCGCACCACGGCGGAGGTCGTCGGCCTCACCAACCGGGAGCGGGCCGGGGCGGGGCTGCGCCCTCTGGCCGTCGACGCCGCCCTGACCCGGGCCGCGCAGGCGCACAGCGCGGACATGGTGGCCCGGGACTTCTACGCCCACACGGACCCCGACGGCGGGAAGCCCTGGGACCGGGCCGCCGCCGCGGGAGCCGCCCGGCGCACGGTCGGCGAGAACATAGCCTGCGGGCAGCGCTCCGCGGCCGACGTGGTCGAGGGCTGGATGAACAGCCCCGGTCACCGCGCCAACATCCTCAAGGCCGACTTCACCCGCATCGGGGTCGGCCTGGCCGGCGGCGGACGGGCGGGCACCTACTGGACCCAGCTCTTCGGCGGCTGAACACCTGGGAGGGACTCGGCACGCGATCTTGGCGGAACGGCACTCTCCGGGCCAGGATGCGGGTATGAAGGGTGACCTCTTTTCCAGTGAGCACATGGTGCAGCCCGCCTCCGCGCCGGGCATGACCGTCGAGAACTCCAAGTGCATCCGCTATGCGGTGAACGGCGAGATGCTCGCCCGGCAGGGCGCGATGATCGCCTACCGCGGCGGACTCCAGTTCGAACGCAAGGGCCAGGGCGTGGGCGGCATGCTCAAGCGCGCGGTCACCGGCGAGGGGCTGCCGCTGATGGCGGTGCGCGGACAGGGCGAGGCATGGTTCGCGCACGAGGCGCAGAACTGCTTCATCGTGGAGGTCGAGCCCGGCGACGAGTTCACGGTGAACGGCCGCAACGTCCTGTGCTTCGACGCCTCGTTGTCGTACCGCATCTCCACCGTGAAGGGCTCGGGCATCGCCGGCGGCGGGCTGTTCAACAGTGTCTTCACGGGACACGGCAGGCTGGGGCTGGTGTGCGAGGGCAGCCCGCTGGTCATCCCGGTCTCGCCGCAGTACCCGGTCTACGTCGACACGGACGCGATCGTCGGCTGGTCGGCGGGGCTCGAGACCTCCCTGCACCGTTCGCAGTCCATGGGCTCGATGCTGCGCGGCGGCTCCGGGGAAGCCGTCCAGCTGCTCCTCCAGGGCGAGGGCTTCGTCGTCGTCCGGCCGAGCGAAGCGACGCCGCAGAAGGCGCAGCAGCACTGATGACCACCTTGATCGGGATCACGGAGATCGAAGCCGCGGCCGAGCGGATCGCCGGCCATGTCGTCCGCACCCCGACCGTGCCCAGCCCCGGGCTGTCCGCACTGCTCGGGGTTCCGGTCACCGCGAAGCTGGAGCTGCTCCAGCGCACCGGCTCGTTCAAGGCGCGGGGCGCGACGGCGAAGCTGCTGTCGCTGACCGAGGCCGAGCGGGCGGCCGGGGTGGTCGCGGTCAGCGGCGGCAACCACGGCGTCGCCGTGGCGGTGATGGCCGCGGCGCTGGACGTGAAGGCGACGGTGGTCATGCCGCGCACGGCACCGGCCCGTTCCGTCTAGATCGCCGAGGAGGCGGGCGCGCTGGTGCGGCTCACCGACGGCATGGACAGCGCCTTCGCGCTCGTGACGCGCCTGCGGGAGGAGGGGCTGACCCTGGTCCACCCCTTCGACGACCCGGTGGTGATCGCCGGTCAGGGCACCGTCGGGCTGGAGTTCGAGGAGGACGCCGGGGAACTCACCGACGTGCTGGTGAGCATCGGGGGCGGCGGTCTGATCGCGGGCGTGGCAGCGGCGCTGCGGGCGCGGCGGCCGGAGCTGCGGGTGTGGGGCGTGGAGACCGAGGGCGCCGAGGCGATGTCCCGGGCGCTGGCGGCGGGCGGGCCGCTGCCCGTGGCCCTGTCGTCGATCGTCACCACGCTCAGCGCCCCGGCCGTCTCGCAGGTGACGTACGAGCATGTGTCGGCGCTGGTCACCGAGGTGCTGGTGGTGCCGGACCGGGAGGCCGTCGAGGGGTCGCTGGCGCTCGCCGAGCACGCAAAGGTGTGGACCGAGCCGGCGGCCGGGTGTCTGCTGCCGGCCGCCCGGCGGGTGGTGGAGCGGGTGGGTGACGGCGCCCGGCTCGGTCTGGTGGTGTGCGGCGGCAATGCCACGACCGCCGACATGGCGTCCTGGGCGGACCGGTTCGGGTTGCGCTGACACCGTTTTCCGGCACCGGATCCGCATTTACCGCCGGTTACCCCCAGGCGGGCATCGGAATTCCGGTGCCACGCGGTCCGGCGGCGGAATTCGGAACGGACGAGCGAGCGGGACCGTCCAGTTCAGGGCTGGTCCAGACCGGGTCGGTCGCTTTTCCCGCATACACGGTCGCGCAGGTGTTCGGCGCTTTTTGAAGAAGGGTCAGAAAGGGGCCCGGATCGCGCATTCGTTGAACGCGGCCGGGCCCCCTCACCGTATCCCTGGACAAGCTGAGAGCCAGCGGTGCGAACGAGGGATGGCCATGGGCTGGGCGCACGTCTCCACACACGAGTTGGTCGCCGGACGGTACCGCCTGCTGGAGGTCGTCCACGAGGAGACGAACCGTGTCTGCTGGTCCGGGGAGGACACCGGGACGGGCCGTCCGTGCCTGGTCACGCGGATCGCGCTCCCGGAGGAACAGGCCGGCGACACCGCCCGCCGGGCCACCGGGCGGGTGGTCCGCGCCTGCGAGACCGTGGAGCGGCTGTGTCCCGGGCGGATCGTCCCGGTGGTGGACGCGACCGTCGCGGACGGCGCCCTGTGGACGGTGACCGAGTGGGTCGGCGGGGTGCCGCTCGGCGAACTCCTGGCCCGGCAGGGCACGTTCAACTACGTGCGCGCGGCACGCGTCGGCCTGGAGCTGCTGGCCGTGCTGGACGCGGCGCACGGCGAGGGCATCACCCACGGCGAGCTGAGCCCGGGCCAGGTGTTCGTGCGCGAGGACGGCTCGGTCGCCGTCACCGGGTTCGGTCTGGCCGGCGCCACCCTCGCCCCGCGGCTCACCGCGCCCTCGTACGCCTCGCCCGAGCAGGCCCGCGACGAGCGGATCGGGCCCGCGGCGGACCTGTGGACGCTGGGCGCGATCCTCTACACCATGGTCGAGGGGCGTCCGCCCTTCCGCGACCGCGGCCGGCCCGAGGCGACGCTGAAGGGCGTGGACCGGCTGCCGCTGCGCACTCCGGTGCGCACCGGTCCGCTCACCCAGGCAGTGCTGGGGCTGCTGCGCAAGGACTCCCGCGAGCGGCTGACCCGCCCGGTGGTCCGCGAGGCGCTCACCCGGGTGCTGACGGAGGATCCCGACACGGCCGTGCGCGAGGTTCCGGGCCCCCGGCTGCGCGGCGTGTACGCGGCCGCCCGGGGCGCGAGCCGGGCGTGGAGCAGGCGCGGCACGGTCGCCGGGACCGCCCTCGCGCTGGCCACGGTCACGGTCGCCGTCGTCGCCGTCACCCAGGGGCTGCCCGGCACCGACGACGGTTCCGGCACGGACGCCCGGCAGCGCCCCTCGGCCCCCGCCGCTCCCTCCCCCGAGGACTCCGCCCCCGCCTCGCCCACTCCCCCGCCGAGCGCGAGTCCGTCACCGTCGAAACCGGCCGACGGAACACTGCCCGCCGGGTTCAGCCGCTACGACGCGCCGGAGGGCTTCTCCGTGGCCCTGCCCGGGAACTGGCGGCGCCTGGACACCTCGCGGGTGCCGGACGGGGCGTACCGGGTCGTCTTCGGCGCGTCCGGCGACCCACGCACCCTCGCGGTCACCTACAGCGAGCGCGCGGGCGCCGACCCGGTCGCGGTGTGGCGCGACGACGTGGAGCCGGGACTGGAACGCTCGGGCGGCTACCGGCGGATCGGCGAGATCCGGGCGACGACGTACCGGGGGCGGGAGGCCGCCGACATGCAGTGGGTGGCCCACGACGACGGCGACCGGATCCGCACCTTCGGCCGCGGGTTCCTGCTCGGCGGCGGCCGCAGCTTCTCGCTGCGCTGGACTACCCCGGCCGCCGACTGGGGCGACGGCGAGAACGAACGGGCGCTCGCCACGTTCCTCGGAAGCTTCCGGGAGGACACGGCCTGACCGCTTCCCTCCCGTTTGCGACGGTTTTCCCTCGGGCCGGGCGGGGACCCGGACGCCATGGCACACATCGGATACACGATGATGACCGAGCAGGCCGGCCCGCGTGAACTCGTCGGCCATGTGGTGCGGGCGGAGGAGGTGGGGTTCGACTTCTCGGTGACCTCGGACCACTACTTCCCCTGGCTGCGCGCGCAGGGCCACTCGCCGTACGCCTGGAGCGTGCTCGGCGCCGCGGCGCAGGCGACCTCCCGCATCCCGCTCATGACGTACGTGACGTGCCCGACCTTCCGCTACCACCCGGCGGTGGTGGCGCAGAAGGCGGCGACGCTGCAACTGCTGTCCGAGGGCCGGTTCCGGCTGGGTCTCGGCTCGGGCGAGAACCTCAACGAGCACGTGGTGGGCGGCGGCTGGCCGTCCGTCGACGTGCGGCACGAGATGCTCCGGGAGGCCGTGGAGATCATCCGGGCGCTGTTCGACGGCGGCCACGTGAACCACCGCGGCACCCACTTCGACGTGGAGTCGGCCCGGCTGTGGGACCTGCCGGAGAGCGCGCCGCCGATCGGGATCGCCGTCTCCGGCGACCGCTCCTGCGCACTGGCGGGCGAGTTCGCCGACCTCGTGATCGCCACCGAGCCCAAGGCGGAACTGCTGGCGGCCTTCGACCGGCACGGCGGCGCGGGCAAGCCGCGCGTGGGCCAGCTGCCGGTGTGCTACGACCCCGACCGGGACGCGGCGGTCGAACGCGCCCACGCCCAGTTCCGCTGGTTCGGCAGCGGCTGGAAGGTCAACTCGGAGCTGCCCCACCCGGACTCCTTCGCGGCGGCCACCCAGTTCGTCACCCCCGACGACGTCGCCGCGTCCATCCCCTGCGGCGACGACCCGGACGCCTTCGTCGCGGCCGTGCGCCCGTACGTGGAGGCCGGGTTCACCGAGATCGCCCTGGTGCAGATCGGCGGCGAGTCCCAGCACGCCTTCCTGGACTGGTCGGAGAAGACCCTGCTGCCCGCGCTGCGCGAGGCGCTGGGCGATAGCTGACCAACCGCGGGGTATGAGAGGGCTCTACGTCCGTCCCGCTGGAGGTCACTCGTGAACACCGCCGTGCACAGGACCCTGGTCGTGCAGATCCAGACGGGCGACACCGACCGTTTCCCCGTACTCGCGCACTTCTCCTACGACGCGCTGGACCCGTTCGCGCTCACCGTGGTGTTCAGCCACGACGGCCGCGTACTCGCCCGCTGGACGCTGGACCGGCAGATGGTGGGCGAGGGGCTGACCCGGCCGGTCGGCGTCGGCGACGTACGGATACGGCCCCAGTCGCGGGGCGTGTGGGACGAGCTCCGCATCGAACTGCTGGGCGACGACCGGTCCGACGGGGACCGTCACCGCGCCGTGGTGTTCGTCTGGGCCGCGGCCGTCGAGGCGCTCCTGCGCGAGACGCACGCCGTGGTCCGGCCGGGCACGGAGCAGGTGCGCGTCGACGACTTCCTCGCGGAACTGACGGCCGAGGGCTGACCCCGCCTCAGTCGGCGGTGTGCCGGTGCCGGGTCCACATCGGGATCCCGAACCAGCACAGCAGGTACCAGAGCACGACGCCGGTCACGACGTAGGGCACGAACCCGTTGTGGGTGGCGACGCGCAGGATCAGCAGGAGCGAGCAGGCCATGGTGGCGAGCAGCCCCACCAGGCCGAGCATGGTCAGCCGGGACGCCCACCGCACCGCCTGGGGTTTCACCCGCCGCCCGGACACCAGACGGTGCAGGGACACCGGGCCGATCAGGGCGCCGGTGGTCACGGCGCCGAGCACCACCGTCACCAGGTAGATCCGCTGGTCGGTGGCCGAGAGTTCCTCGTACTTGGACTGGAACACGACGGTGAGCAGGAAGCCGAACAGGATCTGCACGCCCATCTGCGCGACGCGTACCTCCTGGATCAGCTCCGACCACATCCGGTCGGCCCGCTCCTCCTCGGTCTCGTTGCGGCCTCTGCGCCGCCCCCCGCCGTCAGCCGTGCCCGAGTCAGTCACGGTTCCTCCCGATCGCCGTCGCCCGTGTGTTCTCCGTTCCCGTCTCTGTTCCCGCGATCCCCGCACTCAGGCGCCGGGCCTGGAGGAGGACGCCCGGTTTGAGGGAACGGCGGGCGGTTACACGGCCCGGACCAATCGGCACGCAGGGAGGAAGTGCGAAGGATGTCCGACACTCAGCTCACCGTGACGCTCAGCGGCGGCGGCCTCGACGACGCGCGGGCCATCGTGCGGACGCTGGAGGACGTCTTCGGGGCGCCCGACGGCCGTCCGGCCGACGAACGGGCGACGGTGCGCACCGCGACCTTCGACTCCCCGCCCTCACCGGAGGCCGCCCCGTCACCGGCGCGGGCCGCGCTGTCCGCGCCGGTGACGGTCACCGTGCAGGGCACGCCGCAGGCCGTGGAGGCGGCGAGCACGACGCTGTCGCACGCCTTCAGCACGCGCGACGAGGGAGCGGCCGCCGGCGACCAGGAGCGCGAACGGCAGTTGCTCCTGGTGCCGTGAGGCCGCGGCGCACCTGCTACCAGCGGCCCTCGACCTGGTCCTTGATCCGCCGGTCGTAGAGATCGCGGACGGCCGCGAGGGTCCGGTCGGACAGTTCCGGGAGCCGGGCGGCGTCGGTGTTGGCGCGTGCCTGCTCGGGCGAACGGGCTCCCGGGATCACCGTGGTCACACCGGGCTGCTGGACGACCCAGCGCAGGGCCAGCTGGGCCGGGGTGTATCCCTCGGGGGCGAGCGCGGCGAACTCCGCGGCGGCCTCCACACCGGTGGCGAAGTCGACGCCGGAGAAGGTCTCGCCCTGGTCGAAGGCCTCGCCGTGCCGGTTGAAGTTCCGGTGGTCGTTCGCGGCGAAGACGGTGTCCTTGGTGTACTTGCCGGACAGCAGTCCGGAGGCGAGCGGCACCCGGGCGATGATGCCGACGCCCGCCTCCCGGGCCGCGGGCAGGACCTCGGTCAGGGGCTTCATCCGGAACGGGTTGAGGATGATCTGCACGCTCGCCACGTTGGGCCGGGCGATCGCGGTCAGCGCCTCCTGGCAGGTCTCCACGCTCACGCCGTACGCGGCGACGCGCTCCTCCTCGACCAGTGTGTCCAGGGCGTCGAAGACCTCGTCGCTGGAGTAGACGGAGGTCGGCGGGCAGTGCAGCTGCACCAGGTCGACGACGTCGACGCCGAGGTTGCGGCGCGACCGGTCGTTCCACTCGCGGAAGTTGTCGAGGACGTAGTTCTGCGGGATCTGCTCGACCCGGCGGCCCATCTTGGTGGCGACCAGCACGTGCAGGTCGGGCCTGCCGCGCAGGAACGTGGCGATGGTCTCCTCGCTGCGGCCGTCGCCGTAGACGTCGGCGGTGTCGAAGAAGGTCACCCCCGACTCGGCGGCCGCCTCCAGCACCGTGAGGGCCTTCTTGTCGTCGACGTCCCCCCAGTCGGCGCCCAGTTGCCAGGTGCCGAGGCCGACCACCGACGCGTGCTGATCCGACCTGCCGAAAGTGCGCTCGTCCATGGCGTCAGTCTGTCATCCGCCGTGCGCCCGCGAGTCTGCGGGCCTGCGCGGTCCGCGCCAGCCGCGGCCCCAGCCAGCGCTTGAACCGGCGCAGCGCCTCCAGGCGCCCCGCCGCCCGGTCGAGCCGGTAGTAGAGGCCGGGCGGGAGGTACGGGAGCAGGGGTGAGTGGCGCTGGCCGAGCAGGGCGAACATCCGTTCCGGGGGCAGCCGGAGGTAGCGGGGCAGGTTCTCGTACCACTGGGCGCTGTGGCGGGCGGCGCTCTGCACCGGCAGCAGGGCGGCCCTGCGTTCTTGCTCGTACCGGGCGAGCGCGTCGGGAAGGCGGGCGTGCTCGCGCACCGCCGCGGCCAGGGCCATGGCGTCCTCCAGGGCGAGCGTGGTGCCGGCGCCGATGGAGTAGTGCGTGGTGTGGGCGGCGTCGCCGAGCAGGACGAGGTTGTCCCGGGACCAGGTGCGGTTGGTGAGGGTGCGGAAGGCGGGCCAGCCGGCGCCGGCGCGACCGCCGCCGGAGCGTGCGGTGAGCGGGTGTCCGTCCAGGACGTCGGCGAAGAGCTTCTCCAGCAGGACCAGCGCCTCGCCCTCGTCGGCCCGGTCGAGACCCAGACCGGTCCAGGTCTCGGGCGCGCACTCGACGACGCAGGTGCTGCCGCCGGGGCCGAACCCGTACCCGTAGGCCCAGATCCAGCCGTGGTCGGTCTCGGTGAAGGCGAAGGTGAAGGCGTCGAAGACCTTGGTGGTGCCGAGCCAGACGTAGCGGTTGCGGCCGAAGGTGATCTCGCTGCCGAAGTGCGCGGCGTGGTGGGTGCGCAGCGCGCTGCCCACGCCGTCGGCGGCCACCACGAGGTCGGCGGCGGGCGGGTTCGCGCCGGTGATCTCGTGGTCGAACTCCAGGCGCACGCCGAGGGAGCGGGCGCGGGCGGCGAGGATCTCCAGGAGCCGGTGGCGGCCGATGCCGAAGCCCTCGTCGCCCTGGTGCCGGGTGGAGACGTCGCCGACGTGGGCGACGCCGTCGCGCCAGCGCACGGAGTGCTCCTCGACGGCGCGCGCCGATTCGGGGTCGTGCTCCCGGAGCCGGTCGAGCAGTCCGCGCCAGTAGGTGACGCCCCAGCCGTAGGTGGAGCCCTCCGGGTCACGTTCGTAGACGGTGATGTCGTGGGACGGGTCCTGCAGCTTCAGCAGGATGGACAGATACAGTCCGGCGGGCCCGCCGCCGACGCAGGCGACCTTCACACACACCCCTGGTATGCACTCGTCGCGGTCATGGAGACACGCAGAGTAGCAAGGGTGGGGCGGCAGAACGGCGTCACACGGCCGAGGGGTCCGCGCGGATCAGCCGGCGGTCGCCGTGCGGCACTCCGGGTGGCCCCAGCCCTGGTCGTTCTTGGCGATGGACTCCCCCGCCGCGTAGGCGCGTCCGCACAGGCAGCGGCCCGGGAACTTCGCCTTGATGGTGCGCGCCGCGGAACCGTTGCTCTTGCGGGCGGTGCCCGGCTTGCGGCGCGGTGACTTCCCGGCCGCCGGGACGTCGGGGGCGGGCGGCGGCTCCGGGGAGCCGAGGCCGCTGCCCGCGGGCTCCTGGACCACCGCGGCCTGGCTGGCGGCGCGGTCGGCGAAGTCGTTGAGGCGGTCGCCGTCGACCTGGTGGGCGGGGACGTAGCGGAAGTCGACCGAGCGGCCGGCGAGCAGCTCGTCGATGCGCACGACCAGTTCCTGGTTGGCGACCGGCTTGCCGGCCGCCGTCTTCCAGCCGTTGCGCTTCCAGCCGGGCAGCCAGGTGGTGACGGCCTTCATGGCGTACTGCGAGTCCATGCGGACCTCGAGCGGCACGTCCGGGTCGGTCGACGCCAGCAGGCGTTCCAGCGCCGTGAGTTCGGCGATGTTGTTGGTCGCCCTGCCGAGCGGACCGGCCTCCCAGCGGACCGGGGTCTCCGAGGCGTCGGCGACCACCCAGGCCCAGCCGGCCGGACCCGGGTTTCCCTTCGACGCCCCGTCGCACGCGGCCACCACACGTTCACCCATGCGCCCGATCATGCCATGGCGCGGCGGGGTGCCCGGACGGGGCTCAGGCGACGTCCGTGATCTTCGGCATCTCCCCCTCGGTGGTGGTGATGTCGATCACCGAGAAGGCCGCGCCCTGCGGGTCGCTCAGCGCCGCGAACCTGCCGAACGGGGTGTCCATCGGCCCGAACCGCAGGACGCCGCCGCGTTCGGTGGCGCGGGCCACGGCGGCGTCGCAGTCGGGGACGGTGAAGTAGACGTTGATGTAGGGGGGAACCTCGGGCGGGAAGTCGTCTCCCATGGCCATGCGGCCCAGGACGGTGCGGTCGCCGAGGTCGAAGAGGCGGAAGTCCACCCCGTCGTCGTCCATCTGCTTCGCCTTGTAGGAGAAGACCTGGGGGAAGAAGGCGTCCGACTTCCCGGGTTCGCGGGTGAAGACCTCGGCCCAGCAGTACGCGCCGGGCTCGGCCATCGCCTCGAAGCCTTCGTGGGTGCCTGCCTGCCAGACGCCGAAGACGACGCCGCTCGGGTCGCGGGCCAGGCACATGGTGCCGTAGTCGCCGACCTGCATCGGCTCCATCACCACCTCGCCGCCGGCCTCCCGGATGCGGGCCGCGGTCGCCGCGGCGTCCCGGGACGCGAGGTAGAGGCACCACTGCGCGGGGCCCTCCTGGCCGGGCATGGGCGGGACCACGGCCGCCACCGCCTTGCCGTTCGCGTAGCACTCGGTGTAGTTGCCGTACTCCGACGATGCCTCGCCGAAGGTCCAGCCGAGGACGTCGCCGTAGAAGCTCTTGGCTGCCTCGACGTCGCCGAACATCGCGTCGGCCCAGCAGGGGGCCCCTTCAGGTTGCACGGCCATGGTGCCGCCTCCCGTGCGAATGACTGGTCCGGACGGCAGGGGCCGTCCGCTTCCTCACGCTAGTCACCCCCGGCCCGCCCCGCGCGCCGGAAGCACGCCTCACTTCCCGGCGTACGCCAGCTCCAGTGCGGCGATGTCGAGCTTGCGCATCGCCATCATGGCCTTGTTGGCGCGCGCGACCTTCTCGGGGTCCGGGTCGCGGAACATCTCCTCCAGCCGGATCGGGACGACCTGCCAGGACACGCCGAACCGGTCCTTGAGCCAGCCGCAGGGGCCCTCCTCGCCGCCGCCCTCGGTGAGCTTCGCCCAGTAGTGGTCGACCTCGTCCTGGTTCTCGCAGGAGATCTGGAAGGAGACCGCCTCGTTGAACCGGAACTGCGGGCCGCCGTTGAGGGCGACGAACTTCTGGCCGTTGGCGGTGAAGTCGACGGTGAGGACGGTGCCGGCCGGCTGGTACGACCCCTCGGGGTAGTGGGTGACGGCGCCGACGCGGGAGTTCTTGAAGAGGGAGACGTAGAAGTGGGCGGCCTCCTCGGCCGTGCCGTCGAACCAGAGACACGTGGTGAATCCGTCGGTGCTCATGACTGCCTCCTGGGCCTGGAACTCGGTCACCACTGTCGACCGGCGCGGAGCGCGAAAGTCATCGCTCTGCTCGTGGCGAATCTGCCGCGGGCAGAGAAAGCGCCGCCCGGGTCCGCGGCGGGCCAAGAGTGAAGGAGTGAGGGAACGCGGCGCCGCAAGCCGCGTACCACCCACCCTCCAGGACCGTCCACGACTCGACAAGGAGCGCCGATGTTCCCACTGACCGCCGGCCCCGGCCCGGCCGCACGGCCCCGCGCGGAGGAGGGCGACACCCCCGCGACCCGGTTCGACGAACAGCTCGCCGCGCAATTGCTCGACCAGCGGATCGTGCTGCTGGGCACGCAGGTGGACGAGGTCTCCGCGAACCGGGTCTGCGCCCAGTTGCTGATCCTGTCCGCACAGGACCCGCGCGCCGACATCACCCTGTTCATCAACAGCCCCGGCGGCTCCGTGCACGCGGGGCTCGCCGTCTACGACACGATGCGGCTGATCCCCAACGACGTCTCGACGCTCGCCATGGGCTTCGCCGCCAGCATGGGTCAGTTCCTGCTGAGCGTCGGCGCGGCGGGCAAGCGCTACGCGCTGCCGAACGCGCGGGTCATGATGCACCAGCCCTCCGCGGGCATCGGCGGCACCACCGCCGACATCGAGATCCAGGCCGACAACCTGGAGTTCACCAAGCGGACCATCGAGCGGATCACCGCCGAGCACACGGGCCAGACACCGGAGACCATCTCCCGGGACGGCGACCGCGACCGCTGGTTCACGGCCGAGGAGGCCAAGGAGTACGGAATGGTGGACCGGGTCGTCCACTCTCTAGCGGACGTGCGCCCGGCCGCGCCCGCGCGACGGATGGGGCTGTGACATGGGGAGCTACACGATTCCGAACGTCGTCGAGCGCACCCCGCAGGGCGAGCGGTCCTACGACGTGTTCAGCCGGCTGCTGTCGGAGCGGATCATCTTCCTGGGCACCGAGATCGACGACGGCGTGGCCAACGTCGTGATCGCGCAGCTCCTGCACCTGGAGTCGTCGGCCCCGGAGACCGAGATCGCCGTCTACATCAACTCCCCGGGGGGCTCGTTCACCTCGCTGATGGCGATCTACGACACGATGACGTTCGTGCAGGCGCCGATCTCGACGTTCTGCGTCGGGCAGGCGGCGTCCACGGCGGCCGTGCTGCTGGCCGGCGGGGACCCGGGGCGGCGGTTCGTGCTGGAGCACGCGCGGGTCCTGCTGGGACAGCCGGCCAGCGGCGGCCGGCAGGGCACGGTCTCCGACCTGGCGCTGCAGGCCAAGGAGATGGTCCGGATCCGCTCCCAGGTCGAGGAGGTGCTGGCCCGGCACACCCGCCACGACGTCGCGACCCTGCGCGCCGACATGGACCGCGACAAGGTGTTCACCGCCGAGGAGGCGGTGGCGTACGGGCTGGCCGACGAGGTGCTCGCCCGGCGCCTGGCACGGGTGTGAGGAGCCGGGCCGGCGTCGCACGGGGGCGCCGGCCCGGACGGTCTTCTCAGGCGGCCAGGCACATCCCGTCGTGCCGCGCGCCGGAGGTGCCCCGGCCGGCGCCCGCGCCGGTGTGCCGCGAGGTGAGGCGGACCAGCTCCCCGTGGGCCCGGGCCAGCAGGTCGCCCAGGGAGAGCCCGAGGGCGCCCGCGGCGGCGGCGAGCACCTCCGACGACGCCTCCTTGCGCCCGCGCTCCACCTCCGACAGGTACGGCATGGAGATCCGGGCGGCGTCCGACACCTCCTTCAGGGTCCGCTCCTGGGCGAGGCGTTCGCCGCGCAGGACGTCGCCGACCAGGTCGCGCCAGAGGGGCTCGCGGACGGTGGGCGGCCTTCGCTCCGTGGGCGCCGGCGCGACGGCGGGGCGGGGTCCCGGGCGCGTGGCCTGCGGGCGCAGCGGAATGACGCGGGCTTCGTTCGGCACGTGGCTGGTCACGTGCTCAGCCTAGGAGCCCGGCCGCGTCACGGAAGGGGTCGGCGTTCCGCCCTGAGGGAAATCCGCGGGTGACGGGGGCCACTCGCGGGACTACGCTGAGAGAGGAGGCATCACCCCGCGACGACGCGGCGGCACCCGTTTTCCGCCACCCGTGAGAACGGGGGGCATGTGCTGCCGTGACCCGGGTACCCGCAGGCGGGAAAAACCTAGGGAGACGTCTGAACCGTGACTTTCGTGGGAGAGGTAATGGAGACCGCCGTGGTCCGGCCGAAAGCGCAGGTTGTCGGGAAGACCGCCGGGGGCGGGACGGGTGACGGAACCCTGCCCGGGGTCGTGGACCCCCGTACCGTGGCGCCGCGTGACGCCCGGCAGTTGTCCCGCCAGTTCTTCCAGCGCCTGACGGAGCTCGAAGAGGGCACGCACGAGTACCAGTACGCGCGCAACACCCTGATCGAGATGAACATGTCGCTCGTGCGGTTCGCCGCCGGCCGTTTCCGCGGTCGCGGGGACGACATGGAGGACATCGTCCAGACCGGCATGATCGGCCTGATCAAGGCCATCGACCGGTTCGAGCTGTCGCGCGAGGTCGAGTTCACGTCTTTCGCGCTGCCGTACATCGTCGGCGAGATCAAGCGCTTCTTCCGGGACACCACGTGGGCGGTGCACGTGCCGCGCCGGCTCCAGGAGCTGCGCGTGGAGCTGGCCAAGGCCCGCGAGGAGCTCTCCTCCCGGCTGGACCGCGAGCCCACCGTGGCCGAACTCGCCACGCTGATGAACATCGGCGAGAACGAGGTGATCGAGGGCCAGATCGCGTCCAACGGCTACAACTCGTCCTCGCTGGACGCGGCGCTGACCGGCGACGGCCCGGAGAACGGCGAGTCGGTGCTGGCCGACTTCATCGGTGTGGAGGAGGACGGGCTGCGGCTCGTCGAGGACTTCCACTCGCTCGCGCCGCTGATGGCCGAGCTGAGCGAGCGCGACCGCCGGATCATCCACATGCGGTTCGTCGAGGAGGCCACCCAGGCCGAGATCGGCGCGGAGCTCGGCTGCTCGCAGATGCACGTGTCCCGGCTGATCAAGCGGATCATCACGCGGCTGCGCGAGGGCATGCTGGGCGAACTCGGCTGCGCCTGACGCCGCGGTTCGTGGTTCTTCGTGGTGCTCCTCACGCTTCGGTGAGGGGCACCACGCTCACGTTCACGCCTCCGTGAGCGGCACCACGGCGCGTACCCGCTTGCCGACCGGGACGGGTT
This sequence comes from Streptomyces sp. NPDC056128, assembly GCF_042263835.1. NCBI lineage: Bacteria > Bacillati > Actinomycetota > Actinomycetes > Kitasatosporales > Streptomycetaceae > Streptomyces > Streptomyces sp. NPDC056128. Next base: position 63,165 of record NZ_JBHJVQ010000007.1, read on the forward strand.
CGACGACGACGGTCTCCGCCAGGGCGTGCACGATCTCCAGGCCGTGGTGCCCCACGCGTTCGGGGTCCTTGGGGAACCGCTCGGGCACCGCGCCGCTGCTGTCGTAGACGGTCACCGCCACCGAGGCGCCGGTGCCCTCCAGTTCCAGGATGTACGGGCCCTTGCTGTGGCGGTCGGCGTTGGTCACGAGTTCACTCACCACCAGCAGGACCGCGCCGTCGGAGCGGGCGCCGATCGCGGCGCACCACTCGGTCCTCAGCTGGTCGAGGAAGAGCGCGGCGAAACCTCGCGCCTGCGCTATGCATCCCGGCTCACCGGAGTAGTGTGCCGCCCGCCTCAGCGGTTCAACGGGGACGTCGAAACCAGTAGGTATCACTGCCCCGTCCAGGTGCTCGGTCATGCGTGTCTCTCTCGGAAGCCGGACTGGCCGGACGCTGCTGCACCCGTCCTCGTACCCCGAGCCGCGCGGCGCAGTCCCCGTCTTCTCGTAGTGCGGGCATCGTCACAGTGGAGCGGGGAACCCGAGGAGGCGGGAAGGGGTGCGATGAACGAGCTGATGGCCGCGCGAAGCATCACCACCCGGCCGGTGGTGACCCTCGGCGGCGACGCCGTCGCCCACGTCAAGGACACCGTATGCGACGCCGCCGCGGCCCGGATCACCGGTTTCACCCTGACAGGGCGAGGGCTGCTGTCCGGCTCGCTGAAGGACGGCCTGCCCTGGGCGGCCGTGTACGCGCTGGGCCACGACGCGGTGATGATCCGCGACCGGCGGGGCCTGGTGGACGCGGCGGCCATGACGGCGCGGCAGCAGCCCCTGCGGGCCCGGCTGCTGGGCGCGCGGGTGCTGACCGAGGCGGGCGCCGAGGTCGGCACGGTGCTCGACGTCGTCGTGGAGGGCGGCACCGCCGGGCGGGTCGTCGGCTTCCGGGTGGCGGCGAGCCGGCGGTTCGTGCCGGGGCAGACCCGGCACCGGCGGCGGGTGTACGTGCCGCGCGGCGGGACGCTCTCGGTCACCGGTCGCGCCCTCGTCCTGCCCGAGGACGCCGTCCGGCACGTCGCCGACGACCTGCCGGGTTTCAGCTCCCTGGTGGGCGGTGTGCCCGGCCCGTGGCGGGGCTCGCTGCCGTGATGCTGTTCACCGAGGTGCGAGGGCTGCCGGTGGTGCCGTCGGCCCCCGGGGCGGGCCCGCTCGGCACCGTGGTTTCGCTGACCGTCGACATCGCCTCCGGCACCGTGAGCCACGTCCGGTTCCGCGGCGGGCACCTGCGCCGGGAGACGGCGCTGGCCTGGGACGCGGTGGACACGATCGGACCCAGCGCCGTCCGGGTGCGGCCCACGGGCTCCACCGAGCCGCCCGTGCCCCACCACGACCTGCTGGGCCACCGGGTCCTGACCGAGGCGGGCACCTCACACGGCACCGTACTGGACGCCGCCTTCGACACGGCGACGGGCCGTGTCCTCGCGGTCTTCACCACCCGGGGCGAGGTGTCGCCCGACCGCCTCCTGGGGCTCGGCGAGCACGCCCTGGTCGTCCGCGCCGCCTGACCGGGGACGGCGGGCCACCGCGCGGACGGCCCAGTCGGCGGGCGGGCCCGGCGGGGCCTGCTTAGCGTGGCAGCGTGAGTGCGCGAAATCCCTCCGGAACGCCCGGCCGGACCGCACCCCCCGGCCGGGCGGTCGCCCGGCACGGCTGGGCGCAGGCCCTGGGCACCGTGCTGGCCGCTCTGGTCGCCATGGGCGTCGTGGCCTCGCTCGGACTGTGGGCGGCCGGGGCCGCTAACCTGCCCGACAACGCCTTCCCCCGGGTGGTCGTGGCGACCGTCGTCACCGCCCTGGGCGGCGCGCTGGAACTGGCCGGGGACGCCGGGGAGTTCGCCGACACCGACGCGGGGCTGACCGTGATGCCGCTGTCCGTCACCCTGACCGGTGCGCTGGTGATCGCCTACGGCTTCCTGCGGCCCCTGCGCCACCGTGCCGTCGCCGGCGCCCCCGAGCTGGCCGGCTGGGCGGGGCGGATCGCGTTCCTGTGGCTGCTCGCGCTCCTCGGGCTGGCCTTCGCCGCGCGGCAGACCTTCGAGGTCTCCCTCGGCGAGGGTGTGCTGAGCGACCTCGGCGACCTGTTCGGCGTCAGGCCGACCGTCGGATTCACCGCGGACGTGCCGCTGACCGTGCTCTTCGGGCTGCTGTGGCTGGCGGGCGTGCTGGTGCTGGCCCTGCTGGTCTCCCGCGGGGCGCCGCTGCCCGGCCGGCTGCTGCGCCTGCAGACGTCGGTGCGGCCGGCGGCGTACGCGATGGTCGCGCTGCTGCTCGCCTACGTCGTCATCGGCGTCGTCGTCGGCCTGGTCGTCGCCGGGACGCGCGGGCACCCGGCGGACACCTTCGCCGTGCTGCTCCTTGGCCTGCCGAACCTGGCCTGGCCGGCGCTCACGATCGGCCTGGGCGCGACCTGGAACGGGCGGGTCGAGGGGCCGTTCGGGCTGCCGATGCCGCGGGTGGTGGACGAGGTGCTGCGCACGGAGGACGTCTCGACCGTGAACCTGGGCACGCTCACCGAGCAGGACGGGCGGATGTGGTGGCTGCTGGTCGCCGCGGCGGTCCTGGTCGTGGCGGCCGGGTTCGTCATGGCGCTCCGCTCACCGGCCCGGATGCCGGTCTGGCTGCACGCGGTGCACCTGGCGGTGGCCCTGGCGCTGACGGTCCTGATGATCGGCCTCGTCGGCCGCGTCTTCGCCCACTACGGGCTGTCCGTGCTCGGCATCGGCGACCTGGGCGGCGGCCTCTCCGGCCGGCTCTTCCTGCGGCCGCAACTGTGGAGTGCGGTGGGTCTCGCGCTGCTGTGGGGACTGGTCGCGGGGGCGCTCGGCGCGCTGCTCGCACGGTGGGCGGGGCGGCGGGCGGGGCGGGCTCCGACGGGCTCCTAGGGCGGTCCCGCAGGCCCTCGGAGGGTCAGGCCACCGGGACGACGAGGGGCGGGGAGGCCCGTTGCATGCGGAGTGCGTCCACGGACTCGGCCATCAGCTCGTACTCGGTGGTGTCGTCGCTGGTCGCGATCCGCACCAGATGCCCCGCGGCCAGCTCGTCGGCGACCAGTTCCTGCTGGAGGTCGTCGGCGCACCAGGTGCGCAGCACGCGCGGCACGTCGGGCGCGTCGTCGGCGACGGGGGTCAGGGCGGCGCGCGGTAAGTGGGGGGTGTCGGGCTGCGGGTCCAGCCGCTCGGCCATCCAGGAGGCGCGGTCGCGCAGCCACCACAGGGCCAGGGCGAGGGTGGGAGCCCGGTAGGTACCGAGCGGGACACCGATGCGCCGGCCGTCACAGACGCCGTAGGCCGTGACGTGGCACAGGAACTCGTCGTGCACTGCTACCCTCCCCCGTCACCCACCGCCTGCCGGTCGGGCAGGGCGTCCGTGCGGCTCGTGTGCTGTGCGTGAGGGCGCTGTCGCATGGTGTGAGAGGCCCTAGAGGTGAGTATGTTCACCGATGAATCACTGTCACCATGAATTTCCGGCCAGTCTCCTGGCATATTCACGGCCGTTGATGGCCGAAAGCCGACCCGTGCCGTCGGCCGTCCCGATTCCGGGCGGACGGTCCGCCGGCGGATGCGCGGGGCGCCGCCATGACCCCGGGGGTAATCGACGGTGCGCGCGGGTGCGGGCATGGTTGCGGTACCGGGTCGCCGAGACCGGGACCCGGTCCCTGACCAGCGCACACGACCTCGATGGAGGCTGATCGCCATGTCCGCATCCGCACCCGCCCGCCGCCACGAAGACGCCGTCGCCCGCTACTTCGAGGCGTGGAACGCGGCACCGGAGGCGCGGGCCAAGGCGGTCGCCGCGGCCTGGACCAATGACGGCGGCTACACCGACCCCCTGGCCGATGTCCGCGGCCACGAGCAGATCGCGGCCGTGATCGCGGCGGCGCACGAGCAGTTCCCCGGCTTCGTCTTCCGGCTGTCCGGTGCCGTGGACGGGCACCACGACACGGCGCGCTTCTCCTGGGAGCTGGTCAGCGAGGCCGACGGCTCCGCACCGGTGGCCGGGTTCGACGTGGTCACGCTGGACGACGAGGACCGGATCAGCGCCGTGTTCGGCTTCCTGGACCGAGTGCCCGCCGGGGCGTGAGGGCGCCCCGGCGAACGCCCCGGGTCCCGGAGGCGGCGACCCGCCTCCGGGACCCGGGTGTGCGGTGGCCGCGCCCCTACTTGTTGACGATCTTGTCGATGCGGGCCAGTTCGTCGGAGCCGAAGTCGAGGTTCCTGGTGGCCGAGACGCTGTCCTCCAGCTGCTGCGGGCTGCTCGCGCCGACCAGCGCCGAGGTCACGCGGCCGCCGCGCAGCACCCACGCGAGAGCCATCTGGGCCAGCGACTGGCCGCGGGACTTCGCGATCTCGTCCAGGGCGCGCAGCCGCCCCACCAGCTCCTCGGTGACCGCCTCGGACTTGAGGAACGGGCTGTCGCTCGCGGCGCGCGAACCCTCCGGGATGCCGTCGAGGTAGCGGCCGGTGAGCAGGCCCTGCTCCAGCGGGGAGTAGGCGATGGAGCCGACCTTCAGCTCGTCGAGGGCGTCCAGCAGGCCGCCGGTCTCGGGGCGGCGGTCGAGCATGGAGTAGCGCGGCTGGTGGATCAGCAGCGGGGTGCCCAGCTCACCGAGGATGCGGGCGGCCTCGCGGGTCTGCTCCGCGGAGTAGTTCGAGACGCCCACGTAGAGCGCCTTGCCCTGCTGCACCGCCGTGTGCAGGGCGCCCATCGTCTCCTCCAGGGGAGTCTCCGGGTCGGGGCGGTGGGAGTAGAAGACGTCGACGTAGTCCAGGCCCATGCGGGTCAGGCTCTGGTCGAGGGAGGACAGGACGTACTTGCGCGAGCCCCACTCGCCGTACGGGCCGGGCCACATCAGGTAGCCGGCCTTGGTGGAGACGACCAGCTCGTCGCGGTACGACCCGAAGTCGGCCTTCAGCGCCTCGCCCAGCGCGGACTCGGCGGAGCCGGGCGGCGGGCCGTAGTTGTTGGCGAGGTCGAAGTGGGTGACGCCGAGGTCGAAGGCGCGGCGCAGGATGGCGCGCTGGGTATCGGCGGGGCGGTCCGGGCCGAAGTTGTGCCACAGGCCGAGCGAGAGCGCGGGGAGCTTCAGGCCGCTGCGTCCGGTGCGCCGGTAGGGCATGTCCGCGTAGCGGTCGGGGTGTGCGGTGTACAACGCGACTCCAGAGGGGGTTGGGCACCCGGGTACGGGTAGGGGTGGATCCGGCTGGAACCGCCCCCCACTCTGGCCTGACCTGCGTGCAGTGGTCCAACAGAAGAATCCGATGGGATTGCGCGGTTACGCTTCTCAATCATGGAACTGCGTCATCTTCAGCATTTCGTGGCGGTCGCCGAGGACCAGCACTTCACCCGTGCGGCGGAGCGGCTGCTGGTGTCCCAGTCGGGCCTGTCGGCGTCGATCCGGGCGCTGGAGCGGGAACTGCGGGCGCCGCTGTTCGTGCGGACCACCCGCCGGGTGACGCTGACGGAGGCCGGGCGGGCGCTGCTGGGCGAGGCGGAGCGGATCCTCGCCCAGGTGCGGTCGGCGCACGAGGCGGTGGCCGCCGTGCAGGGGGTGCTGCGCGGCACGCTCTCGCTGGGCGCCGAGCAGTGCATCGCCGGGGTGCCGGTGGCGGGGCTGCTGGCCGCGTTCCGGCGGCTCCACCCGGACGTGGAGATCCGGCTGCGGCAGGCGGGCTCCGGCGAGCTGGCCGAGGAGGTGGCGGCCGGGCGGCTCGACCTGGCCTTCGCCTACCGCACCCAGGCCGACACCGAACAGCTGCGCTCGGTCCCGCTGTCCGGCGAGCCGATGACGGTGCTGTGCCACCCCGACCACCGGCTCGCGGCGGACGGCGCGGTGCTCACCCCGCACGATCTCGCCGACGAGGTCTTCGTGGACTTCCACCCGGACTGGGGTCCGCGGCGCGTCACCGACGCCGTCTTCGCCGCGGCGGGCGTGCGGCGGACCGTGCCGCTGGAGGTGAACGACGTGCACGGGCTGCTCGACCTGATCGACGAGAACCTCGGCATCGCGGTGGTGCCGCGGCACTTCCGGCACAAGCGGGCCTCGCTCACCTCGCTGCCGCTGAAGGAGTCGGGCGACTCCCAGTACGAGACGATCGCGCTGCTGCCGCCCGCCCAGGCGACCAGCCCCGCGGCGCGGGCACTGATGGGGCTGCTGGAAACGGGGAGCGGGTGAGGGCGGACTGCGCGATGGTGGACGTATGCATGCGAAGGACATCCTCATCGAGGGCTATGCCCGTATCCAGGAAGAAGTCCACGCCGCCGTCGAGGGCCTGGACCCCGACGGCCTGAACGCCCGCCCCGCCGACGAAGCCAACTCCGTCTCCTGGCTCGTCTGGCATCTCACCCGCGTCCAGGACGACCACGTCGCGGACGCCTTCGGCCTCGACCAGGTGTGGCTGACCGGCGAGTGGGACAAGCGCTTCGGCCTCGGCCTGCCCCGCCGGGACACCGGGTACGGCCACAGTCCCGCCGAGGTCGCGAAGGTGCGCGTCGACTCGGGCGACCTGCTGACCGGCTACTACGACGCCGTGCACGAGCAGACGCTCGGCGCCCTGCGCTCCCTGGCCGCCAAGGACCTGGAGCGGATCGTGGACGACAACTGGGACCCGCCGGTCACCCTCGGCGCGCGGCTGGTCAGCGTCCTGTCCGACGATCTCCAGCACGTCGGACAGGCGGCCTATGTGCGCGGGCTCGTTCAGAGCGCCGCGTAGCCCGGCAGGACGACGTCCTCGATCAGGGCGTTGCGCTCGTCGAAGGGGATGAAGGCGCTCTTGAGGGCGTTCACCGTTACCGTGCGCAGGTCCTCGACAGTCCAGCCGGCCTGCTCGACGAGCAGGGACATCTCGCGGGTCATCGTGGTGCCCGAGACGAGGCGGTTGTCCGTGTTCAGGGTGACGCGGAAGCCGAGGTCCTTCAGCGCGGTGATGGGGTGCTCGGCGATCGAGGTGGCGGCGCCGGTCTGGAGGTTGGAGGTCGGGCACATCTCCAGGGCGATCCGGCGGTCGCGGACCCAGCCCGCGAGGCGGCCCAGCTTGCCGGAGGCGAGGTCGGGGATGTCGTCGGTGATGCGCACGCCGTGGCCGATGCGCTGGGCGCCGCACACCTGGAGGGCCTGGTGGATGCTGGGCAGGCCGTGCGCCTCGCCGGCGTGGATGGTGAAGGGCACGTTCTCGCGGCGCAGGTGCTCGAAGGCGTCGAGGTGGTCGGCGGGCGGGAAGCCGTCCTCGGCGCCGGCGATGTCGAAGCCGACGACCCCGGCGTCCCGGAAGGCCACCGCGAGGTCGGCGGTGGCGCGGGTGCGGTCGAACATCCGCATGCCGCACAGCAGGGTGCCGACCCGGACCGGGGTGCCGGCCGCGGCGGCCTTGGCCATGCCGGCGGCCAGGCCCTCCTGGACGGTCTCGACGACCTCGGCGAGGGTCAGACCGCCGCCGGTCATCAGCTCGGGGGCGTAGCGGACCTCGCCGTAGACGACGCCGTCGGCGGCGAGGTCGAGGACGTACTCCTCGGCGGTACGCAGCAGGCCCTCGCGGTTCTGCATCACGGCGAGGGTGTGCTCGAAGGTGGCGATGTAGCGCACCAGGTCACCGGAGTTGGCGGCCTCGTAGTACCAGGCGGCCAGCTCGTCGGGGTCGGTGGTGGGCAGGGTGTGGCCGACGGCCGCGGCCAGTTCCACGACGGTCGCGGGGCGCAGGCCGCCGTCGAGGTGGTCGTGCAGCACGGCCTTGGGGAGGCGGCGGAGGGTTTCGGCGTCTATGCGCGTAGATGACATGTGCGGTGGTTCCTCGGCGGGGTCTGAGCGGAAGGTCGGAAGGGTTCAGGCGGCGGGCTGGAGCAGGTCCCAGCGGTTGCCGTAGAGGTCCTGGAAGACGGCGACCGAGCCGTAGGGCTCGTGCCGGGGCTCCTCCAGGAAGGTCACGCCGGCGGCGGTCATGCGGGCGTGGTCGCGGGCGAAGTCGTCGGTGTGCAGGAAGAAGCCGACCCGCCCGCCGGTCTGGTCGCCGATCCGGGAGCACTGGCCCTCGCCCTTGGCGCGGGCCAGCAGCAGCGCGGTGCCCTGCCCGGGGGTGCCGGGTTCGACGACCACCCAGCGGGAACCGTCGGGCCGGGGCGCGTCCTCGGCCAGGCGGAAGCCGAGGGCCTCGGTGTAGAAGCGGATCGCCTCGTCGTAGTCGTCGACGACGAGGGTGACCAGGGCGATACGTGTCATCGGGACCTCTCGGGACAGGCGGTTGACCGGAGAGGTTATACGTAAAACGCTCCGCGGCGCCAGTCCCGGTCCTACGCCTCACGACCGAGGCGCGGGAGGACCCGGGCCCGAGGTGCGCGGGCGACGCGGCCGTTACCGTCACGGCCATGAAGATCACCGGACCGCCGCGCGAACCCGGGCGGCGCAAGCAGGACGTGCTGGCCCGTCTGGACGGGGAGATGGACATCTGGGTGGCGACCGCCGACGCCGGGGGCCTGCCCTGCCTGGTCCCGCTGTGGTTCGTGTGGCACGAGGAGTCGGTCTGGCTCTGTACGCGCCTCACCAACCCGACCGGCCGGAACCTCCGTGACGGCGGCCGGGTCCGGCTGGCCTTCGGGCACACCCGGGACGTCGTGCTGATCGACGGGGAGGTGCAGACGTTCGCCCTGCGGGAAGCGCCCGCCGCCGCGGCCGGGGCGTTCCTCGCGAAGACCGGCTGGGACCCGCGCGAGGACAGCACCTCGTACGCCTGGTTCCGGGTGCGCCCGCTCGCGGTGCAGGCGTGGCACGAGGAGCGCGAGCTGAAGCAGCGGCACCTCATGCGGGACGGCGCCTGGACCGTGTGACGGAGCCCGGCCGGGCCGGATGTCGCCGGCGTCAGCCGGTCCGGGCCGCGTCGAGCCGTGCCAGTTCCCCGTCGCTGAGCCGGAGCGCGCCCGCGGCGACGTTCTCGGCGAGGTGGCCAGGGTTTCCGGTGCCGGGGATGGCGAGGACGTTCGGGCCCTGGTGCAGGGTCCAGGCGATCCTCACCTGTGCCGGGCTCGCCCCGTGCGCCCGGGCGACCGCGCGGACCTCCTCCTCGTGGGCGGTACCGGCGCCCCGCGGTCCGGCCTCGCCGGCGATGGCGTAGAACGGCACGAAGGCGACGCCCTGCTCGCGGCACAGGGCGAGGAGGTCGTCGGAGGCGGGGTCGTGGAAGCCGAGGCCGTACCGGTTCTGGACGCAGACCACGGGGGCGATGGCCAGAGCCTCGTGGAGGTGCCGGGGCTCGACGTCGGAGAGACCGAGGTGGCGGATCAGGCCCGCCTCGCGCAGTTCGGCGAGGGCGCCGAAGTGCTCGGCGACCGAATCCTGCCGCATGCGGCGCAGGTAGACGACGTCGAGGTGGTCGCGGCCGAGCTGGCGCAGGTTCTCCTCGACGTGGGCGCGCAGGTCCTCGGGGCGGGCGGAGGTGCCCCACTCCCCCGACCACTCGCGGTACGGGCCGACCTTGGCGGCGATGACCAGGTCGTCGGCGTAGGGCGCGAGCGCGCTGTTGATCAGTTCGTTGGCGGAGCGCAGTGAGGAGAAGTAGAAGGCGGCCGTGTCGATGTGGTTGACGCCGAGTTCGACGGCCCGGCGCAGCACGGCGAGTGACTGCTCCCTGTCGCTCGGCGTGCCGAGATGGAAGGCGGCGCTGCCCGTCAGCCGCATCGCGCCCAAGCCGATGCGACGGACGGGCAGGTCGCCGAGGTGCCAGGTGCCGGCCGACTCCGCGGTGATCGTCTCCGAGGTCATCGGCGGAGTTTCGCACACCTGCGCGGGTCAGCAGTACAGGTTGCCGCCCGGGGAGACGCCGAGGATCTGACTGAACTGCTGGTACTTGGTGACGCGGCTCTGGACCTGCGCCGGGTTCCGTCCGTCGCACTCCAGGGAGCCGTTGATGGAGCGGATCGTCTGGCCGAAGCCGGCGCCGTTGACCATGGCGTTGTGCGGGGTCATGCTGCCCGGTCCGGACTGGGTGTTCCAGTACCACAGGGCGGTCTTCCAGGCGACGGCCGCGTCGTTCTGCACCAGCCAGGGGTTGCCCAGCAGGTTGATGCCGAGCGCGTCGCCCGCGGCCTTGTAGTTGAAGTTCCAGCTGAGCTGGATCGGCCCGCGCCCGTAGTAGGCCGCCTGGCCGGCCGGGCAGCCGTAGGGCTGGCTCCAGTCGCAGTAGTGCGGGTAGTTGGCGGTGTTCTGCTCGACGACGTGCACGAGTCCGCCGGTCTCGTGGCTGACGTTGGCGAGGAAGGCGGCGGCCTCCTGCTTCTTGGTGGCGTCGCCGCCGGTGTTGGCGAAGCCGGGGTAGGCGCTGAGCGCGGCGGTGAGGCCGCTGTAGGTGTAGAAGGAGTTCCGGCCCGGGAACATCTGGTTGAACTGGGCCTCGCTCACCACGAAGTTGCCGACCGGCGTACCCGGGCCGCCGCTGCAGGCGTACGGCTCCCAGTACCAGGTGCTGATCACCGGGTCGTAGCCCGGGTTGGCGTGCTCCGCGATGTACGCCTTGCCGTCGGTGTAGCGGACGATGTCGCCGGCGTTGTAGTTCCGGCCCGCCGTCCAGGCCGGGTAGCTCGAACACGCGGCGGCGGACGCCTCGGTGGCGGGCAGGAGGGCGGGCACGGCGCCCGCGAGGGCGAGCACGGTCACCAGGGCGGAGATACGGCGCCTCGACACAGGACTGCCTCCTTTGACGGGCACGGCCGCTCCCGCACAAGGCAGGCCGGGGCGATGCCTTGCGCGCACGCGCCGGCCTGGCCGGTCACGGCGTCGGGGGCGGCCGTAGTGGGGGGTGTGACGGATACTCAACCGCGTTGGTCTGTACCAGTCAAGGGTGTAGACCAGTCGGACTCGGGCCGTTTTCCGGCCTGGCGGGGACTCGCCGTACCGTGCCCGCTCGTCACCGGCCGGAAGACGTCGGGAGAATCGCCGTATGACCACCACGATCCATCCGCTCGTCACCGAGGCGCACCGGCTCGCCGACGCCCTGCTCGCCCCGTCCGCCCAGCGCGTCGACCAGGACGTCGTGCCCACAAGTCACATCGAGGCGGTCCGGCGGTCCGGGCTGCTCGGGGTGAGCGCGCCCGTGGAGTCCGGCGGGGCCGGTGCCCCGGACCGGGTCGCCAGGGAGGTCGCCGAGATCCTGGCCGGAGCGTGCTGCTCCACGTGGTTCGTGCAGACCCAACACCACACGCCGGTACGGCTGCTGGCGAAGGCGGAGCCCGGACTCGCCGTCCGCGAACGCCTGTTGCGTCCGCTCGCCACCGGCGAACTGCTCGCGGGCATCGCCTACGCGCACGTCCGCGCCCACCCCCGGGTCCCGGTGCGGGCCACCGTCGAGCGGGGCGGTGTGCGCTTCGACGGCACCGTCCCCTGGTACACCGGCTGGGGCCTGAACGACCTGATGCTGCTCGCGGGCGTGACGGAATCCGACGAGGTGGTGTTCGCCTTCGCCGACGCCCGCGAACAGCCGGGGCTGCGGGCGTCGCCGCCGATGCGGCTGGTGGCGCTGACGGCGGCCCGCACGGTGTCGCTGACGCTGGACGGCCTGTGGGTGCCGGAGGAGTCGGTCGTACTGCGCACCCCGCGCGAGGAGTTCGCCCGCGTCGACGTGGACCGCAGCACCAACACGTCCCCGGCCGTCTTCGGCCTCGGGTACGCCGCGCTGGACCTGCTCGGCGCCGCACCCGCCGAGCGCGACGCGGCCGACACCCTGCGCGCGCGGCTGGACGAGGTGCGGGAGCGGGCGTACGCGCTCGCCGACCACCCCGTCCCGCACGAGCACGTCGAGGAGCGGCTGGCGCTGCGGACGCGGGCGTACGAGCTGCTGCGCGCGGCCACGACCGCCGCGGTCGTGGCCGGGGGCGGGCGGGCCACGGGTGTGGACAGCCCGGCCCAACGGCTCGCGCGGGAGGCGGTGTTCCTGTTGATCCAGGGCCAGACGGCCACGGTGCGCGAGGCCCACCTGGCCGCGCTGGCCTCCGTCTAGACGGCTTGACGGCTTGACGGCTGGACCACTGGGAAAGCTGGACACCTGGGACGACTAGACGGCGACCGGCAGCACCGCCTCTTCGGCACCCGCACCGGCACCGGCACTCGCATGCTCGGGGTGGCGCCACAGCCCCCGGGCGGCGAGGCGCGGCAGGACGCCCTCGCCGAACCAGTACGCCTCCTCCAGGTGCGGGTAGCCGGAGAGGACGAACTCGTCGATGCCGAGGGCGTGGTACTCGGCGATCCGCTCGGCGACCTCGTCGTGGCCGCCGACCAGGGCGGTGCCCGCGCCGCCGCGCACCAGGCCGATCCCGGCCCAGAGGTTGGGGTGGATCTCCAGGGCGTCGCGGGAGCCGCCGTGCAGGGCGAGCATGCGCCGCTGCCCCTCGGACTCGCTGCGGGCGAGGTTGGCCTGCGCCTCCCGTACGGTGTCCGGGTCGAAACCGTCGAGCAGCCGGTGGGCCTCGGCCCAGGCGTCCGCCGCGGTGTCGCGCGTGATGACGTGCAGCCGGATGCCGAAGCGCAGGGTGCGGCCCTCCCGCGCGGCCGCCTCCCGCAGTCGGGCGATCTTGCCGGCGACCTGCGCGGGCGGCTCGCCCCAGGTCAGGTACACGTCCGCGTGCCGGGCGGCGACCTCGACCGCGGCGGGCGAGGAGCCGCCGAAGTACACCTCGGGCACGGGGTCGGGCACCCGAGTGAGCCGCGCGTCCTCGACCCGGATGTGCTCGCCGCGCAGGTTCACCGTGCCGCCCTGCCACAACTCCCGTACGACGTGCAGGAATTCGCCGGTGCGCCGGTAGCGGGCGTCCTTGTCCAGGAAGTCGCCGTAGGCCCGCTGTTCGCGGCTCTCGCCGCCCGTGACGACGTTGAGCAGCAGCCGTCCGCCGGTCTGCCGCTGGAAGGTGGACGCCATCTGCGCGGCGAGCGTGGGTGAGACGAAGCCGGGACGGAAGGCGACCAGGAACTTCAGGCGTTCGGTGGCCTGGGAGACCATCGCGGTGGTCAGCCACGCGTCCTCGCACCAGGCACCGGTGGGCGTGAGCGCGCCGACGAAGCCCAGGTTCTCGGCGGCGCGCGCGATCTGCCCGAGATAGGCCACCGTCGGCGGCCGGCGGCGCCCGGTGTCGGTGGCGGTGTCCGGGGCGCCGTGGCCGCCGCCGACGACGTCGCGGCTGTCGCCGCTGGTGGGCAGGAACCAGTGGAAGGTGAGGGACGACACGGGGATCTCCGTTCGGGGACGTTCGGCCGCGGCGTGCGGGCGCCGGGCGGGGAAGCGGAAGGGTGAGCGGCGTACGGTCGCGGCGCGGCGGTCAGACAGCCGCGGCCAGCACGGGCGGGGCCGGCGCGGGCGCCGCCGCCGGAGTGCCCAGGGCCACCGAGAACTGGTCGACCACCTGGGCGAGGGCCTCCGCCGAGCCCGGCGCGACGCCGACCGACCCGTCCTCGTGCGCGGTGATGTCCCGGTCCAGCGTGAACCAGCCCTGCACGATGTGCGCGGCGCCCATGGAGTTCAGCACCGGGCGGAGCGCGTAGTCGATCGCCAGGACGTGGGCGGTGGAGCCGCCGGTGGCGAGCGGCAGCACCGTCTTGCCCGTGAGGGCGTACTGCGGAAGCAGGTCGAGCAGCGCCTTCAGTACGCCGGAGTAGGACGCCTTGTAGACGGGGGTGCCGACGACGACGCCGTCGGCGCGGGCGAACAGCGCGGCGGCCTCGGTGATGGCGGGGTGCCTGAAGTCCGCGCCGAGCAGCGCTTCGGCGGGGATGGTGCGGACGTCGAGCGGGATCACGTCGTGGCCCTGCGCGGTCAGCCGTTCGTCGAGGTGGCGCAGCAGCCGGTGGGTGCGGGAGGAGGCGGAGGGGCTGCCGGAGACGGACAGGACGGTGGCCATGGGTCCTCTTTTCGGGAAGGCGGGATTCCCGGTCCGTCCTTCCCTCGGGGAGCCGCTGGACCGGGACATGGACCGGGACATGGGAAGCACCGGACCCGACGGGAGCCTGGGCGGCCACCGGTTCAGTGCGGCGGGGTGAGAAGGGGGCGGCGGATCGGCGGGATCAGGCCGCGGTGCGACAGGAGGCGCTGGAGACGCGTGCGAGGTCGACGTGGCGTCGCCGCGTGAGATCCGGTCGCGTTGGCATGCCGTCGATCGTGGCAGCCGCCGTCGAACAGGGTCAAGGAGATCAGGGCCGGTCTCGGCCCGCGGACGTGGATTTCACACGGGTGTGACAGAGGGGATTCCCCGACTACACATAAGGGAAAAATAAGAGCAGAATGCTCTTATGCGGCGCTACCGCACACCGCAACCGAAGCGGTTGGCCCTGCAAGTCGAAGGAGACGACTCATGGCCCACGTCTCGCACTCCAGAAGTGACATCACCAGCCACCCCGACGCCCCGGAAATGCAGGAACGCTACGCGCGCATGCTGGGTGGCCGTGACGTGGCGCTCGTGGACGGGCCGGTGTTCCTGCTCGGCCTCTACTGTGCCGTGTCCCCGTGGATACTCCACTTCACCACCAGCCAGCCGTCGCTCGTGGCCCACAACCTGATCGTGGGCATCGCCATCGGCCTGCTGGCCCTCGGATTCACCCGCGCCCCGGAGCGCATGTACGGCCTGAGCTGGGCCATGTGCGCGATGGGCGTCTGGATGATCATCTCGCCGTGGATCGTGGGCTCCGGCCCGGACGCCGGCGTCATCTGGAACAACATCATCATCGGCGCACTCGCCCTGGTCCTGGGCATGGTCTGCGCCGGTACGGCGGCGCGCAGCGCCCCCAAGAGTTAGACATCCGGGAAGGGAGCCGCACGAGCCGGTCCGCTCACGCGCGCGGGCCGGCCCGCCCGCGCCCGGACTGCGCCAGCCCGCAGTGGGCAGAAGCACTACAGCGGGGGACCTGACGAAGTGGGGTGGAGATGGAGATCGACGGCGTCATCAGTGCCATCGTCATCGGTATCGTCATCGGCGTCCTGGGCCGCCTCGTGGTCCCGGGACGCCAGCGCATCGGCGTCCTGTGGACGATCGCCGTCGGCATCCTGGCCGCGCTGCTCGGGTCGGCGGTCGCCTCGGCGTTCGACGTGGCCGACACCGACGGCGTGGACTGGGTCGAGTGGCTCATCCAGATCGGGCTGGCCGCGGTCGGCGTGGCCGCACTGGACCGGTCCCGGTCGCGCCCGGGCCGCTGAGGCGTTGACCGTCACCGGTCGGCGAGCCACGCCTCGTACCAGGTGACGGTCGCGTCCAGGGTGTCCGCGAGCGGCGTGGGGGCCACCGCGAAGAACCGCTCGAAGGCGCCGGAGTCCACGATCTGCGGCTCCGTGTGCTGGTAGAACATCTCCTCGTACTCGGCCATGAACCGCTCGTCGAACGGGCCGAAGGCGCGGGGCCGGGTGAGCAGGACGACGTTCAGCGGCCGGCCCACCCGCTTCTCGATCATCGTGTGGATCTCGCGCGTGGTGACGGCGGGCGCGGTGGGCAGGTGCCAGACCCGGCCGTCGCCCTCCGGGCGTTCACCGAGGGTCGCGAGACCGGCTGCCACGTCCGCGATGCCGGTGTAGCTGTGCGGCAGGTCGATGTCGCCGAAGCCCACGACCTCCCCGCCGGTGAGCGCGCCGGGGAAGACAGCCGCGCCGAGGGACGAGTTGAGCACGCCGGGACCGACGAAGTCGGCGCTGCGGCCGAGGACCACGCGGGCCCGGCCGTCCCGGTGCGCGGCGAGGTACCGCTCGTCCAGTTCGGCGCGCATCCGGCCCTTGCGGCTCGTCGCCTGCCAGGGGCTGTCCTCGGTCATCACCGCTCCCCCGGTCTCGCCGTACGGGTAGAGCGTGTCGAGCACGACGAGGCGGGCGCCGGTCTCCTCGACCGCGGCCAGAACGGCCTCCTGGACGCGGGGCATCACCTCGACCTGGAGGTGATAGGCGACGTTGACGCAGTGGTACACGACGGCCGCGTCGGCTATGGCGGCCCGCGCGCCTTCGACCGTGCTGACGTCGGCGGCGAACCGTTCGACGCCCTCGACCGCGGGGCCCTCGCTCCGCCGGTCCACCAGGCGGACGGGGTGCCCCCTGCGTGCCAGTTCACGGGCGAGCGCGGTCCCGGCGGGGCCGGATCCGAGAACGGTGTGCGGGGCGTGCGACTGCGGGGTGACGGTGGGCATGGCGCTCCTCTTCCAGTACGTGCCTTGCGGTGCTAGTGCCACTCGCTTTCGTTAGATACTGTAACTCTCACGAGTAGCGATAGCAAGGACGCCGGAAGTCGGGCGGACATAGGCTGATGGACGGGGGCCACATCGCGAGGAAGGCCGTACGCCATGGTCGTGAAGGACGTCGAACTGCCGCATCTGCGCCGTTGTGTGGAGCTGGCGGCGCGGGCGCTTGAGGCCGGCGACGAGCCGTTCGGGTCGGTGCTGGTCGGCGCGGAGGGCACGGTGCTGGCCGAGGACCGCAACCGGGTGGCCGGCGGCGACCGCACCCGTCACCCGGAGTTCGAGCTGGCGCGCTGGTCCGCCGCCCACCTCACCCCCGGCGAGCGGGCCGCGGCCACGGTGTACACGTCCGGGGAGCACTGCCCGATGTGCGCCGCCGCGCACGCCTGGGTGGGCCTGGGGCGCATCGTGTACGTCGCCTCGTCCGAGCAGCTGGGCGGCTGGCTGGCGGAGCTGGGCGTCCCGGCCTCGCCGGTGCGGCCGTTGGCGGTGCGGGAGGTGGCGCCCGGGGTGGCCGTGGACGGCCCTGTACCGGAACTCACCGAGGAGATCCGCGCGTTGCACCGGCGGTTTTACGAAGGGCGCGGCTGAGCGCGCGGGCCGGGTGAACGGACGGGGCGCCCCTCCCGACGGAAGGGCGCCCCGGAATGTGCGACCGGGCCCCGGTCAGCTCTCGGCACCCGGGCGGAAACGCCGGTAGAGGACGGCGCCGCCGAGGACGAGCGCCGCGCCGCCCGCGAGCACGGGCAGGGTCTGCTCCGCCCCGGTGTGGGCGAGGGCCGCCGACGCGCGCGGCGGTGCGGCGTGCGGGACCGGCTCCGGCTGGGCGCGCTCCTTCTCGGGCGCGGACGGCTCGGGTTCGGCGGGGGCCGGCGGCGGGGGCTCGGGGTCGTCGTCGGAGCCGTTCGTCGACTCGTTGCCGACGGCCGGGTTGCCGATGCCGACCACATTGACGCTGTTGCCGCTGACATTGACCGGCAGGTGCACCGGCAACTGCACTCCGTTGCCGGACAGCACGCCCGGCGAATCCTTTCCGCTCCCCTCGGCGTGCGCGCCGCCCGACGTGCCGGCGGCGCCCGTCCCCTCGTGCGAGGCGTCCGACTCGTGGGACGCGCCGCCCTTCCCGGTGTTGGCGCAACTGTTGCCCGCGGTCGGGTTGAGGAGCCCCACCACGTTCACGGTGTTGCCGCACACGTTGACCGGTACGTCCACCGGGAGCTGGACGGTGTTGCCGGAGATCAGACCCGGCGAACCGGCCGAGGAGCCGTCGGCGGTGGCACCGTCGGACGCGAACGCCGCGTACGCCGGCATCGTCACCGCCAGCGCGCCGGAGGCGGCGACGGCGAGCACACCGTTTCGGGTAACCCTTCTCATGCGGTTCCCTGCCTTCCAGACATGGTCGCGGGCACTCGCCCGCACCGGTTAAAACGCGGGCGCACCATCCGAGTTATGGCTAATCGGTCTTTCACCCCATCGAGTGGACGGTTCATCGAACAAACGGTGGGGTGTTCCGGGCGCCCGCGCGGGGTCCCGCGGGCCGTCCGCGCCCGGAGGCGCCGGGTGCAAGGCCCGCTTATGGTGATCGAGTGGCGCCGACCACGGGTCCGCGACAGGGCGCCCGGGAGGCATCGATGCAGGCCAAGCCGTCGACTCGGCCCTCTGTCCGGCGCTGCGCGGTCAGCGGGGCGCTCGGCCTGTCCCTGCTGGGTGCGGGGCTGCCCGCGGCGGCCGCACGGGACACCGGTCCGGATCTGTCCCGGTTCTACGACCAGAAGGTCACCTGGTCGGCGTGCGAGGGCATGGAGATGCCGAAGGACCTCCAGTGCGGGAAGGTCACCGTCCCCCTCGACTACGACCGGCCGAAGGGCGAGACCCTCGACCTGGCGCTGGCCCGGTTCCGGGCGACCGGCGAATCGCGCGGCTCGGTGCTGCTGAACTTCGGCGGTCCCGGCGGCTCGGGGGTCAGCGAACTCTCCTTCGGCGGCAAGGACTTCATGCATCTCACCAACGGCTACGACGTGGTCACCTTCGACCCCCGCGGCGTCGGCCGGTCCTCCCCCGTGACCTGCGGTCCGGCCACCCTGAAGATCATCGAGGCGACGGGCGGGGACGAGCCGGTCACCGACCCCGAGGACGTGCTCGGACGGCTGCGGGACGCGGCGGCCGAGTGCGCGAAGTACTCCGGACCCGTGCTGTACCACATGGGCACGGTCGACGCCGCCCGCGACATGGACGTGATGCGCAGCGCGCTCGGCGACGGCCGGCTCAACTACCTGGGGTTCTCCTACGGCACCCGGCTGGGCGCGGTCTACGCCGCCCGGTTCCCGGACAAGGTGGGCCGGATGGTGCTGGACGGTGTGGACACGCTGACCGAACCGCTGGCCGAGCAGGGGCTGGCGGGTGCGCGGGGCCAGCAGACCGCGCTGGAGAACTTCCTCGACTGGTGCGTGGAGGACATCGCCTGTCCGTTCGGCCAGGACGCCCGGGCCGCCCGGGAGCATGTCGAGCGGCTCGTCGCCTCGCTCGACGCCGATCCGGTGCCGTCGGCCTTCGGGGAGCCCTTCTCCGGTCAGGACATGGTGGGCGCCATAGGCCAGGCGCTGTACAGCCAGGAGCTGTGGCCCTCGCTGCAGCGGGCGCTGGCGCAGCTGCTGGACGACGGCGACACCCGGGGCCTGGAGGGCTTCTCCTCCGGCGGCGTCACCTTCCCGGTCCGTGCGGGGTCGGTCGCGGCGGGCCGGGAGCCCGCGGGCGGCGGCCTCACGGACGAGGAGGACATACCCATGGACAACCTCCCGGCCGCCCTGATGGCGGTGAACTGCGCCGACGACCCCGACCGCCCCTCGGCCGCCGAGGTCACCGGCTCCCTGGACCGGCTTCGCGCGCGGTACGAGGAGGTGTCGCCGGTCTTCGGCCGGTACCGCCTCACCCAGGTGCTCATGTGCTACGGGCGCCCCCGGGGCACCGACTACATCCGCGACGACGTGAAGGACCTCGACACCGCCAGGATGCTGCTCGTCGGCACCCGGGGCGACCCGGCCACGCCGTACCGCTGGACCACGGAGACCGCCGAGCGGCTGGGGCCCTCGGCCGTGGTCCTCGACAACCGGGACGAGGGACACACCGGGTACGCGTCCTCCGAGTGCGTGCACCGCAAGGTCGACGACTTCCTGCTCTACGGCTCCCTGCCGCCCGACGGCAGCTCCTGCGGACCGGAGAACGGCGAGGGCGAGACCGACTGAGCGCCCGGCCGCACCGGCCGCCCCGGCTGCCCGATGTGATCGATATGCCCTATTCGTCCAACGGTCCTATCGTGCTGACATGGAGCACGATCTGAGTCCCGCCACCCTCGCCGAGCTGCGGCGCCCCCGGCCGTATCCGGCCGTGTCCGTGCTGACGCCGACCCACCGCCGCGAACCGGACAACGCCCAGGACCGGGTCCGGCTGCGCAACGTGGTCGCCGCGGCCAAGAAACAGCTGGAGGACGATCCCGCGGTCACCCGCGAACGCCGTGCCGAGGTCTCCCGGGAACTCGACCGGGCCCTCGCCGAGGTCGATCTGACCTACGCCGAGGACGGCTTGGCGATCTTCGCCGCTCCGGGTGAGCACCAGGTCTGGACCCTCGCCCGTTCCGTGCCCGAGCGCGTGGTCCTCTCGGACACCTTCCTGACCCGCAACCTCGTCGCCGCGCAGGCCGCCGAACGGCCGTTCTGGGTGCTGTCGGTCGCCGCCGACCGCGTCAAGCTGTGGAGCGGCGGCGCGGACCGGGTCGTGGAGGAACACCTCGGCGGCTTCCCGTTCGACCGGCCCGCTGAGGACTTCGACCCCGAGCGCCAGGAGCGGATCGGCGACGCGCCGAGCACCTTCCGCGACGAGGGCACCCGCCGGTTCCTGCGCGACGCCGACACGGCGATGGGCAAGATCCTGCGCACCCACCCCCGGCCGCTGTACGTCACCGGCCCCGAGCCCGCGCTGTCTCTGTTCGACGAGGCGGGCACCCTCGCCGCGGGCGCGGTGCTGGTCCCGCACGGCGGCCTCGCGCACGGCACGCCCGAGGCCGTGTGGCAGGCGGTGCGGCAGGTGCTCGACGACGAGGCGAAGGGGTCCGTGGCGGCGGTGGCCAGGGAACTGGACGCGGCCCGCGGGCGCAAGGACTTCGCGGCCGGGGTGGACGAGCTGTGGGAGAGCGCCCACAGCGGCCGGGTCCGGCTGCTCGCCGTCGAGGAGAACTTCAAGGTCACGATGCGCGACGACGGTGAGCACCTGCTCCCGGCGTTCGACGGGGACCTCGACGCCCGCGAGGACATCGTGGACGAGATCGTCGAGCAGTGCCTGGAGACCGGCGCCGACGTCCGCTTCGTGCCGGACGGCGCGCTCGCGGACGCGGACGGCATCGCGGGGGTGCTGCGCTACTGACGCCGCCCGCCGTTCCTCACCGGCCGTTCCCTCTTGACGACGGTGACGACCATGAAACCCTGTTCGCCGTACACGCGCCCGCCGTCCGCGGGTGCGCGGCGGACGTGGAAGGAGCCGGCGGAGCGTGAGCGATCTTCTGGGTGTGGCGGTCCTGGGCGCGGGACACATGGGCGCCGACCACGTACGGCGCCTCGACGCGGTGGTGAGCGGCGCCAGGGTCGCCGCGGTCGCGGACCCCGACGCGGAACGGGCGAAGGAGGCCGTGGGCGGCATCGACGGGGTCAGCGTGCACACGGACGCCGTGGCCGCGCTCGACGCGCCGGGCGTCCGGGCGGTCCTGATCGCCTCGCCCGGCGAGGCGCACGAGGAGGCCCTGCTGGCCGCGTTCGAGCGGGGGCTGCCGGTGCTGTGCGAGAAGCCGATGGTGCCGGACTCCGCGGGCGCGCTGCGCGTGGTGGAGGCGGAGGCGCGGCTCGGCAGGCGGCTGACGCAGATCGGGTTCATGCGCCGGTACGACACCGAGTACCGGCAGCTGAAGTCGCTGCTGGACGGCGGGCGGCTGGGCCGGCCCCTGATGCTGCACTGCGTCCACCGCAACGTCTCCTCGCCACCGCACTTCACCTCGGCGATGCTGGTCAACAGCTCCGTCTCGCACGAGATCGACGCCGCCCGCTGGCTGCTCGGGCAGGAGCTGAGCGCGGTGACCGTGCTCCGGCCGCGGCCGTCGGCGGGGGCGCCCGAGGGCCTGCTCGATCCGCAGCTGGTGCTGTTCGAGACCGACGGCGGCGCGCTCGTGGACGTGGAGGTCTTCGTCAACTGCGGCTTCGGCTACGAGGTGCGCTGCGAGGCCGTCTGCGAGGCGGGCAGCGCCCGGATCGGCGAGGCACACGGCATGCTGGTGACGGCGGCGGGCGGCGCCCGGGAGGAGGTGCCGCAGGACTACCTCGTACGGTTCGCCGACGCCTACGACCGCCAGGTCCAGACCTGGGTGGACGCCACCCGCCGCGGCCGGGTCACCGGTCCCGGCGCCTGGGACGGGTACGCCGCCTCCGCGGTCGCCGAGGCCGGGGTGCGGGCGCTGGAGACGGGTGAGCGCACGCCGGTCGAACTGGCACCGCGGCCGGCCCTCCACGACCCGGCATAGAACAAGGGTCCACCGAACACCAGGGCGACGACACCTCCGGGATCCGGCACCCGCCAAGTCCCGTAGGGGTTCTACGACTTGAGCTCCGACACACGTACGCCGCCCACGTACCCAAGTCACTCCGCCAAGACGCTGGCATATGCCGGAAGCACCACCGTATCGTGTGTTGCCGAATCCCTTACGAGCCGTCGCGGGCTGTGCAACAGTCGTAACGGTCCTTCCGCCGGCCCCGGTTCACCCTGGTCGTACCGTCTGCACATCGGAGTGCGTCATGTCGCCCCATCTCTCCGCGGACCACCCCGCCGCCCAGCCGCCGGGACGCGGCTCGGTCGAGTCCCTCATATCGCAGGCGCGGCGGCTGCGGGGCGACGTGGACGCGGTACGGCGGGACAGCCAGGGCGAGGCGGCGGACCCCCGGGGACGGTGGCAACGCGCGCTGTACGACCTGGCGCTGCACCAACTCACCGACCTCGACGCGCACTTGGCGCAGCTCCGGGACGGCCCGGCGCCCGCGCCACGGCCCGGTTCGCTGCTCAGCCGGGTCGGCAGCGCGGAGTGGAACCTGCTGACGGACGAGGCCGACTGGTCCGGGGAACTGTTCCAGATCCTCGGCCGCGACCCCGCCTCCACCCCGCTCAGCCTCGACGAACTCCCGTCCCTGGTCCTCACCGAGGACCGCCCGAAGCTGACCGCGATGGTTACGGACTGTCTTGTCGACGGCCGGCCCATCGACGGGGAGTTCCGCGTCGTGCGCCCCGACGGCACCGTGCGCACGGTGCACATGATGGGCGAGCCCGTGCTCGACGCCGACGGCAGCACCGCCTCGATGTGGGCGGTGCTGCGGGACGTCAGCGAACTGCGCCGCAGCCAGCGGGCGGTGAGCGAGACCCGTGACTCGCTCCGTCACCGCCCGCCGCCCGCGGACACCGGGTCACGGGCCGCGGTCGAACCGCGGGAGGCCGCATCCGCGCCCTGGCACGGCCTCCTGCGGTTCCCGCACCAGGGACGGCCGGGCCTCGACCTGGCCGCCGGGTACCTGCCCTCGTCGGACCACGCGCCCCGGCACAGCGCCTGGTACGACGCGTGCCCGCTCACCGGCGACGAGACCCTCTTCGCCGCCGGCGACCTCCCCGGCGTGGACACCGACGGGGCGCAGGGCCCGGTGATGCTGATCGGCGCCCTGCGGGGCCTGGCGCTGGCGGGGATCCGTCCCGCGCAACTCCCGGACCGGCTGGCCGGGTTACTCGACGCCACCGCCCTGCCGCCCGTCCGCTCCGCCGTGTACTGCGGCTACGCGCCCCGCACCCGCGCCCTGACCTGGGCCGGGTCCGGGCACCCGGTCCCGCTGCTGCTGTTCCGCGCGGGAGCGGGGCGTGCGCTGACCGGACAGGGCGAGGCGACCCTCGAACCGGGCGACCTGCTGCTCCTGCATACCGGCGCGACGGAGCCCGCGGCCGTGGCACACCTCCTCTCCCTGGCCCCCCGGCTGACCGGGTCGGGCTCGGCGCGGGACGGCGTACGGATCGCGGCCGGGGAACGCGCCGAGTCCCCGGCGCCGATGGACGACGCCTGTGTGCTGGTCGCCCGGGTGACGCCCTGAACGACGGGTCGCCCCCTACGCCGGCGCGACGCTGCCGCCCCTCCCCTTTCCCCTGGCCGACTTGCCCTTGGGTAGCGCCAGTTCGATCTCCTCGCGCAGTTCCTGGATCTTCGGGTAGCCGGCGTACTCGGCGGTGAGCCGGTACATCTGCCGCAGCCGGTCCCAGGTCCGCTGGGAGGAGTTTGACCCCATCGACACCAGGGCCAGGCGCGCGTACCGGTCCGCCTGTTCGGGGTCGTCGGCGATGAAGCAGGCGGAGGCCATGGACAGGTAGTCGAAGATCTTCGACCGCTGCCGGCCGTCGATCCGCAGGGCCAGCGCTTTCTCCGCGTAGTACTGCGCGTGCACGGCGGCGCCCGGCTCGAAGTCGGCGAGCGTCCGGTAGGCCAGGGCCTGCATGCCGAGCAGGTCCTCCTCCTTGAACGTCTGCATCCAGTCCGGCGGCGGCACGTCGGCCTTGTCGGAGACGAAGAGGTCCTCGGCCCGCCCGAGGGTGCGGCGCATGGCCTGGCCCTTGCCCATGGACGCCTGTGCCCAGGCCTCGATGGTGCAGAGCATGGCCTGGGTGCGCGGCAGCACCTGCTCGCCGGAACCGGACTTGGCGAGCTTCATCAGGTCGAGCGCGTCGTCGGGCCGGCCCAGGTGCACCATCTGGCGGGCCGCCCGGGAGAGCGCCTCCCCGGCCCGGGGCCGGTCGCCGCCCTCGCGTGCGGCGTGGGCGGCGATGACGAAGTACTTCTGGGCCGTGGGTTCCAGGCCGACGTCGTGCGACATCCAGCCCGCGAGGACGGCGAGGTTGGCGGCGACGCCCCACAGGCGCCGCTGGAGATGGGGTGGGTGGTGGTAGGCGAGCATGCCGCCCACCTCGTTGAGCTGGCCCACCACGGCCTTGCGCTGGAGCCCGCCGCCACGGGCGGCGTCCCAGGCGCGGAACACCTCGACCGAGCGCTCCAGTTCCTCCACTTCCTGCGACCCGATGGGGGCGGCCTCGTAGCGGTCGAACCCGGCGGGGTCGGCGTGCAGGGGTTGGCGGAGGTCGGGGGCGTCGGCCGCGAGGGCCGGGTCGGTGTGCAGCCAGTCGTGCATGGCGCTGCTGAGTGCGGAGCCCGCGGCGAGCGCGGCGCCCGCGCCCACCAAGCCGCGTCGGTTGAGCATGAGGTCCATTCCCGTGAATTCGGTGAGGACCGCCGCAGTCCGCTCGGGCGCCCACGGCACTCCGTCGGGATGTTCCTCGCTCCCGCCGCCCTGCCGTTTCCCCGCGCGCCCGTGCCGGACCAGGCCGAGGTCCTCGATGGTCACGACACGGCCGAGTCGCTCGGTGAACAGAACCGCCAGCACCCGCGGCACCGGATCGCGCGGGATCTCTCCCATGTCGATCCACCGCCGCACCCGCGAGGTGTCGGTCGCCAGCTGGGGGTGGCCCATGGCCGCCGCCTGCCGGTTCACCAGCCTCGCGAGTTCGCCCTTGGACCAGCCGGCCAGGCCGAACAGGTCCGACAGACGGGTGTTGGGTTCTCCGCTCACGTCAAGCCCCCAGGTTCTCGGCTGAGTTGACAGTAGCCCGGTGCGGGTTGCCGGGCGACTATTCGCCACCGTTCGCCAGGGTGCGCCAGATGGTGTGCCAGGGGCGGCCGGGTGTCAGGTAGGAATGCGCCACCCCGACCCGGTTGCCGTGGAGTTACTCCCCAGGGTGACCCCCGGGCGGCCGGTCGGGCGGCGCGACGGCTTACGGAAGACGCGCTCCTCCGGAACCACGGACGGGCACCGGTCTTCAGGCAGGCACAGCAGGCACACGAAGGGATCTGTCTCGCCCATGTACGCAGCATCGTCCTCCGTGTCCGCCCCGCAGCGCTCGCTGCACCCCCGCCCGGCGGCGGGCGGCGGCCCCTATCTCGCCCCCGCTCGTCCGGCGGCCCCGGTACTCGGGGCAGGCAGGGCGCGGCGCGGCGCGGGGCCCGGCACGCAGCCGCTCAGCGGGAGAATCGACCTGTCCGGCCCCCAGGGGGCCCAACTGCGCACGGCGATCGCCTCCGTGCACCGCATCTGCCCGGAGTTCTCCCCCGTGCAGGTCCTGCGCCGCAGCGGGCGCTCCGTACTCCTGGTCGGTACGACCGGGCGCAGTACGGCGGTCGCCAAGTGCTTACTGGACCACTCACCGGCGTGGTCGGAGCGGATCCGGCACGAGATAGGGGCATACCGCTCGTTCGTCCGGCAGCGCCCTCCGGTGCGGGTGCCGAGGCTGATCGCGGCGGATCCGGACAACGGCACGCTGGTCATCGAGCGGATGCCGGGACGGGTGGCCGCGTTGCAGCGGCACCCCGTGGAGGCCCCGCCGCGTGCGGACATCAGGGCGGCGCTGGGCGCGATCTGCCGGCTGAACGCCTGGCGGCCGCCGGCCGGGGCGTTCGACGCCCCGCTGGACTACGCGGCCCGGATCTCCCGGTACCACGAGCTGGGGCTGCTCACCGACCGGGACCTGGGCGACCTGCAGAAACTGCTGCACGGCATCGCCCACGCGAGCGGACGCCAGGGCATGGGGCAGTTCTGCCACGGCGACGCGCTCCTGTCCAACGTCCTGATGTCGCCGGCCGGTCCGGTCCTGGTGGACTGGGAGCACGCCGGCTGGTACCTGCCGGGCTACGACCTGGCGACGCTGTGGGCGGTCCTCGGCGACGCCCCGGTGGCCCGCCGTCAGATCAGCCAGATCGCCCAGTCGACGGGCACGGCGGCGCGCGACGCCTTCCTGGTGAACCTGATGCTCGTACTGACCAGGGAGATCCGTACCTACGAGACGGCCGTGCAGCGTTCGATGCACGACTCGGTCCCGGCCCCGTCGGCCACGCCGGCCCACCCCGGTGCCACGCCGACCGGCGAGGAGCAGCGGCTGCTGCTGCGCCGGCTGCACGACGACTGCCAGATGGCCCGCCGGGCCGTGCGGGCGGCGGTCGGCACGCGCTGACGCGAGAGAAGGACAGTCCGCGGTGTGCCCCTCGGGGCGCACCGCGGATTTTGTGTGTCCAGGTACATGCAGGGGCCATTGGTGTACGCCACTGACGCCGCGCAGGCCGGTGCCCCGCCGCCACGAAACTCGCCGGGCACCTTGCTGACGTGGGAAATCGCCGCCATGACGGCATGATTGACGGATTGTCGGACCGCCGGGTACCACTGACCCAGCCCGGCCCCGAACGCCCCCCCCACGTCCGACCGTCACAGGAGGCCGCTTTGCGAGGATCCCCCGTAGTGCCCGCCCTGGCCGTCGCCGCGCTGCTGCTGCCGCTGCTCGGCGCGGCACCGTCCGCCGCCGGTCCCTCCGACGCACCGCCCGCCACGGACCGCCTCCAGCGGGCGTTCGCCACCGCGGCTGCCGAGTACCGGGTGCCGCAGAGCGTGCTGCTCGGCGTCTCCTACCTCCAGTCCCGCTGGGACGCGCACGGCGGAGCGCCGAGCGTGACCGGCGGCTACGGCCCGCTGCACCTGACCGACGCCCGCACGGCCCTGGCAGGGACCTCGCACCACGACGAGGGCACCGAGGACCCGCGCGGCGACGACGCCCGCGACCCGCTGCACCCGAAGGCGCGGGCCACGCGCGCCGCCGCCCTGCCGGACCGGCTGACGACGCTGCCGAAGGCTGCCGAGCTGACCGGCCTGAGCCCCGAGACGCTGCGCACCGACCCGGCCGCGAACGTGTCCGGCGGTGCCGCGCTGCTGGCCGCCGCCCAGCGGGAGCTGGGTGAGCCGCTCAGCGCCGACCCGGCGGACTGGTACGGGGCGGTGGCCCGCTTCTCGGGCGCGGAGGACTCGGCGACGGCGGCGGCGTACGCGAACGACGTGTTCGAGGTGATCCGCGCGGGCGGGCGACGGACCACGGACGCCGGGCAGCGCGTCACCCTGGCCGCCCGTCCGGGCGTGGCCCCCGACACCGCGCAGCTGGGCGACGCGGGCCTGAGCGCCGCCTCGGCCGCCGGCACCGAGTGCCCGAAGTCGGTGTCCTGCGAGTGGATCCCGGCGCCGTACGAGGAGTTCGGCGACGGCGACTACGGCAACCACGACCTGGGGAACCGGCCCGCCTCGCAGCGCATCCGGTACATCGTCGTGCACGACACGGAAGGCGCCTGGGACGGCGTCCTCAACATGGTCCAGGACCCCACCTACGTCTCCTGGAACTACACGCTCCGCTCCACCGACGGGCACATCGCCCAGCACGTGAAGGCGAAGGACGTGGCCTGGCACGCGGGCAACTGGTACGTCAACGCCAAGTCGATCGGGCTGGAGCACGAGGGTTTCCTGGCGGAGCCGGACGCCTGGTACACGGAGGCCATGTACCGCTCCTCGGCGCGGCTGGTGAAGTACCTGGCGAGGAAGTACGACATCCCGCTGGACCGGCAGCACATCCTGGGCCACGACACCGTCCCGGGCACCACCACGGCGACGATCCCGGGCATGCACACCGACCCGGGCCCGTACTGGGACTGGCGGCACTACTTCCGGCTGCTCGGCCGCCCCTTGGAGCCGACCGCGGGCCGGAAGTCCGGCCTGGTGACGATCCGCCCCGACTACTCCGCCAACCGCCCGGAGTACACCGGCTGCGAGAAGGCGGGCGAGCCCTGCACGACGCATGGCTCCAGCGCGGTGCGGCTCTACTCCGACCATGACGTGAACGCGCCCCTGATCAAGGACATCGGCCTCGGCTCGGCCCCGACGACGGGCGTGAACGATCTGTCGTCCCGGGTCTCCACGGGGCAGCAGTACGCGGTGGCCGACCGGTGGCGGGACTGGACGGCCATCTGGTACCTGGGCCAGAAGGCCTGGTTCCACAACCCGGCGAAGAACCCGGCGGCCGTGCCCGCGTCGGGCCGGGTGATCACCCCGAGGAAGGGGCTGGACAGCGTCCCCGTGTACGGAAGGGCGTACCCGGAGAAGGCCGCCTACCCGGCTGACGTGCCCGCCCAGGCCGTGTCACCGCTGCCGTACACGCTGGGCAAGGGGCAGAAGTACGTGGTCGGGGAGAAGGTTCCCGGCGAGTACTACTACGCGGTCGGGTTCGACACGGCCTCCCACCGGGTGGTGCGGGGCGAGGACCAGTACTACGAGATCCAGTACGGCCACCGGGTCGGGTACGTGCGCGCCGCCGACGTCACGCTCTCGACCGTGCGGTAGCCGCCGGGTCAGCCCTGCTGGAAAAGCTCCGCCGGGAGCGGCTTCAGCAGGGCGTACAGGTCGTCGGTGATCGGGCGGTCCCAGGCGGCGATGGTCACCAGGACGCCGTCGCTGCGGTCGAACTGCACGCAGGAGATCCGGCCCTCGGAGAGCTTGAGGCGGCGCACGATGAGCAGGTTGTCGCCCTGCATCACCGGGACGTCCTCGGCGCCGACGACGGTGACCTCCTCGTCGTTCTCCAGCGCGAGCAGCAGTTGGGCCACCTCGAAGGGGATCTCGCCCTCGGGGACCTCGCGGGCCGGGGAGCCGTCCGGCAGGTTGCCGATGATCATCGCGGGGCCGCGGCCGCCGAACAGGTCGTAGCGCAGGAAGACGCCCTGACAGCTGCCGTCGGGCGCGGGCAGCAGGCCGGCGCCCAGATTGCCGGGCCAGTCGCCCGGGTCCATGGCCAGTACGTCGAAGTCGGGCCCGGCGGGCGTGGCGCTGCGGCGGCGGAGGAACGACATGCCGCCATGGTACGTGGCCGGACCCCGCGGACGGCGTGCGGGCGGGCAGCCGTCCCGGCTATGGCCGAGGCTCGGCGGTCCGTTGCTGCCGCTGCTGGTGGCGGGCGACCCGGGCCCGGTTGCCGCAGGACGGTTTGCACCACTCCTGGCGCGGGTGGTCCTTGAGGAAGTACCGGACGCAGCGCGGTGCGTGGCAGGCCCGCAGCCGCTGCCGGTCGGGGCCCGCGAGGAAGCCGATCACGGCCTGGGCGAGCGCGGCGGTGAGGTCGGGCCGGGCGCCGGGCGCGGGCGCGGCGCGGACGACGGGGGCACCGGCGTCGGCCCAGTGCAGGACGGGGACGGTGGGGGTGCGGGCGGCGGCCTCGTTCAGGCGCCGCAGGGCTTCGGGGACGGGCAGCAGCCGGGCGGCGTCGGCCGGGCTCGGCTCGCCGGGGCGCACGGCGCGGGCGAAGAGGGCGCGGGCGGCGGCTCGCACGTCCCGGACGGCGGCCAGGTCCGCGGCCCCGGCCTCCGCCGCGAGGTCGGGGTGGGCCCGTACCCAGGCGGTGAGCCCGGCGGGGCCGGCGAGGTCGTCGGCGACCCCGCCGTGCCCGTCGTGCCGGACGGTCAGAGCGAGGTCGAGGGCGATCCGGGCGTCCCTGTCGGGTGAGTCCTGCATGGGGCCGATGATAGGCAGGGCAGGTGCGCCGGGGGCGCGGCCTCGTACGGGAGAGCGGACTACGGGGCGGCCCCCTCAGTCCTCCGGTGGGGCCGGTGGTACGACCGCGACCGGGGACGCCGCGTGGAGCAGGACCGCGTGGGTGACCGAGCCCATCATGCGGGCGGGGGCCAGCAGGCGGCGGCGGTGGCGGCCGACGACGACCAGCAGGGCGTCGCGGGAGGTGGCGACGAGGTGGCCGGCGGCGTCGCCGGGCGCGACGTACGGCTCGGCACGGACGTCGGGATGACGTTCGCGGTACGGGGCAAGGAAGCCGTCGGCCAGGACCCGGGTCTCGCTCTCGATGGAGACCTCGTCGATCACCGGGGGCATGATCTGCCCGGCGGCGGCCCAGGTCTGCACCGGCCACGGGTAGGCGGCGACGACCTGGAGGCGGGCGCCGCGCAGCTCGGCCTCGGCGAAGGCGAAGGAGAGGGTGGCCTCATCGGGGCTGTCCACGTGCAGTCCGACGACCACCCGGGGCCCCTCCTCGGCCGGCGCCTCGCCGTGCACCTCGCGTCCGGGGCGGGGCACCACGACGACGGGGCACTCGGCGTCGCGGGCGGCGGCCATGCCGTTGGAGCCGAGCAGCAGGCTGGCGAAGCCGCCGCGGCCCCGGGAGCCGAGCACCAGCATCTGGGAGTCGGCGCCCAGTTCCGGCAGCGCGGCGCCCGGCACGCCCTCCATGCCGACGTACTCCGTCGCCACGGCGTAGGCACGCCCCTGGAGGTGGCCGCGGGCCTGGTCGAGCACCGGGTCGTCGCCGGTGTCCGGCTCACCCGCCACCAGGATGTCGGTCTGGGCCCAGGTGGCGTACTGGCGCACATGCACCACCCGCAGGGGCGCCCCGCGCCGGTGCGCGGCGTCGAGGGCCCAGTCCAGGGCGCGCAGGCTGTCGTCGGAACCGTCGACGGCCGCGATGACCGGCAGGGTGCTCATGGGGCCTCACCTCCGGAGTACGGCCTTCCCCCCGGCACAGGACGGGACACCCCGGTTCGGCCGGTCGGCTCACCGCACCCGGCGGGTCAGGTGAGGTCGAACTCCCCTTCCCGCGCCCCCGACACGAACGCGCCCCATTCCGCGGGGGTGAAGATCAGGGAGGGGCTTTCCGGGCTGCCGCTGTTGCGCATGGCGATGAACCCCTCGACAAAGGCGATCTGGACATCCCCCAGGCCCCGGCTGCTCGACTGCCACTGCGCGTCGCTGAGGTCCAGCTCCGGCTTGTCCCAGCCCATGATCGGGCGCTGGTATGTGGTGCTCTCGGCCACGTCCGTGCTCCTCCCGGTCTCGTCGTTCGCGGCCAGCCTAGCGATCGGCTCCGACCGCCGACAGGCCACGTGAGGGCTGCCCTTCGAGGAACGCGGCGACACGCCGTACGAACCACTCGGGGTCGTCGAGCCAGGGATAGTGCCCGGCGCCCGGCTGGACGGCGACCTCGGCGTGCGGGAAGACGGCGGCGCAGCGGCGGGCGAGTTCCGGCCGGGGACCGCCGTCGAGTTCACCGGCGAGGACCAGGACCCGGGCGGTACCGCGGGCGAGGGCGGCGCGGGTGGCGGGCGGGTCGAAGGCGTCCGGGGAGAGGTAGACGTCGCCCGCCTCGTAGTTGGACTCCTGGTCGCCGCGGGCGACGTGGGCGCGGGCGGCGTCGTCCCAGCGGCCGTGGAAGAAGGGGAGGAAGACCGGGTCGAAGTCGCCGGTGCCGGCCAGCCAGGCCTCGAAGGGGCCGTACGCCTCCTCGAACCAGGGTTCGTCCCGGCGCAGGAGGGCGGCCGCCCTTCGGTCCTCCGGCGTGGCGGGCATGTCCAGCGCCCAGGGCGTGGCGGTGATCAGGGCGAGGCGTCGCACGCTCGCCGGGTGGCGGGCGGCGTGGAGCATGGCGAGGCTGCCGCCGGCGGAGTGCGCGAGGACGTCCATGCGGTCGAGGCCGAGGTGGACGCGGAGCGCCTCCACGTCGTCGACGAGCCGGTCGCAGCGGTAGGTCGCCGGGTCGGCGGGCACGCCGGAGTCGCCGGTGCCGCGCAGGTCGAGGAGGACGAGCTGTCGGTGCGCGGTCAGACCGCCGAGGTCGCCGAGGTAGGAGGAGGCCCGCATGGGCCCGCCCGGCAGCACGACCAGCGGGGCGCCGCGGCCCCGGACGTGGTAGGCGAGTTCGGTTCCGTCGTACGCGGTGAAGGTGCCCATGGCGCCGATCCTCGGCTGCCGGGGGTGGGGGCCGCAACGGAGTTGTGGAGGCTGGGCCCTGCCGCCGAAAGGACCTAGGACCCGGCGAAGCGGTCCCGCAGTTCGCGCTTGAGGATCTTCCCGCTGGCGTTGCGCGGCAGCGCGTCCACGAACCGCACCCCCTTGGGCGCCTTGAACGCGGTGAGCCGGTCCCGGGCGTGGGCGATCAGCGCGTCCTCGGTGACCTCGCCGCGCGGGACGACGACGGCCGTGACGGCCTCGATCCAGCGTTCGTCGGGCAGGCCGATCACCGCGACCTCGGCGACCGCGCCGTGCGTGTAGAGGGCGTCCTCGACCTGGCGGGAGGCGACCAGGACGCCGCCGGAGTTGATGACGTCCTTCACGCGGTCGACGATCGTGTAGTAGCCGTCCGCGTCCCGCACGGCGAGGTCGCCGGAGTGGAACCACCCGTCGCGGAAGGCGGCTTCGGTCTCCTCGGGCTTGTCCCAGTAGCCCTCGCACAGCTGCGGCGAGCGGTAGACGACCTCGCCGGGGGTGCCGTCGGGCACGTCCGCGCCGTCCTCGTCGACCACGCGCGCGTCCACGAACAGGACGGTCCGCCCGCAGGAGTCCATCCGGCCCTCGTGCTCGTCCGGGCCGAGGACGGTGGCGAGGGGGCCGATCTCGCTCTGGCCGAAGCAGTTGTAGAAGGCGAGTGCGGGCAGGCGCTCGCGCAGCCGCTCCAGGACGGGCACGGGCATGATCGACGCCCCGTAGTAGGCCTTGCGCAGGCCGCCGAGGTCGCGGGTGGCGAAGTCGGCGCGGTTCGCGAGGCCGATCCACACGGTGGGCGGCGCGAAGACGCTGTCCACGCGGCCGGCTTCGATCAGGTTGAAGAGCAGGTCGCCGTCCGGGGCGTCCAGGATGATGTTCGTGGCGCCGACGGCGAGGTAGGGCAGCAGGAAGACGTGGGTCTGCGCCGAGTGGTAGAGCGGCAGGGCGTGCACGGGGCGGTCGCCGGCACTGAGGTCGAGGGCGGTGATGGCGCTGAGGTATTCGTGCACCAGGGCCCGGTGGGTCATCATCGCGCCCTTGGGCAGGGCGGTGGTGCCGGAGGTGTACAGGAGCTGCACCAGGTCGTCGCCGGCCGGCTCGGGACCGTCGTACGCGGGCGCCGCCGCGAGGCGGGTGAGGAGCGAGTCGGCGGCGTCGCGCAGCGCGAGGACGCGGGTGCCGTCCGGCAGCCGGTCGGCGAGGCCGGGGTCGGCGAGGACCAGGGAGCTGCCGGACTGGCCGACCAGGTAGGCGAGGTCGTCGCCGGTGAGGTTCTGGTTGACCGGGACGTGCACCAGGCCGGCCCGGGCGCAGGCCAGGAAGGCGATCAGGTAGGCGTCGGAGTTGTGGCCGTAGGCGCCGACCCGGTCGCCGGGGGACAGTCCCTCGGCCCGCAGGACGCTCGCCGCGCGGGAGACCGCGGTGTCGAGTTCCCCGTACGTCCAGGTGCGGTCGCGGTACTCGACCGCGACGCGTGCCGGAGTGCGTCGGGCGCTGCGTCGCAGCACCCCGTCGACCGTGCTGCCGTGTCCGGGCTTCATGACATGATCCTCGGCCGCCCGCCGGGGCGGGTCAAGCGACGTGCGTCCGGTCCGTGGACCGCGCACGCCCCATTGACACGACCCCGTCATGACAGGAAAGTTTCACTCCGCACGGCGATCCGGGAAAGATACTTTCAGCTTCGGTGGCGGGAGACTCTTCGATGGCCGGACAGGCGACCAGCGGATTCACACGGCGTCAACTGGGCGCCGGCGCCCTGGCCCTGGGCGGTGCCCTGGCCATCGCCCCGTTCGCCGCCGGGCCGGCCGAGGCGGTCGCGGACAGGGGCCGCCGGCCCACCCTCCGGCGCGGCTCCGCCGAGCGGGCGGGTCTGCTCCCGGGTCATCTGCGCCGGCTCGTCAGCGACGCGGAGACCTACCTCGGGCCCTCTCCCCAGCACCCGTGGTACGCGGGCGCCGTGCTGCTGGCCGGCCGGGGCGGCACGGTCGCCCTGCACGAGCCGATCGGCATGGCGGTGCGCTACCGGGCCTACGACGAGGCGACCGACACCGGCGTCGAGTTCCCGGCCGCGGAGCAGATCCCGATGGCCGGCGACACCGTGTTCGATCTCGCGTCCATCTCCAAGCTGTTCACCTCGATCCTCGCCGTGCAGCAGCTGGAGCGGGGCGCGCTGGAGCTGGAGGCGCCGGTCGCGTCGTACCTGCCGGACTTCGGGCGGGCCGGGAAGCAGGACGTGACGGTCCGGCAGCTGCTCACGCACACCTCCGGGTTCCGGGCGTGGATCCCGCTGTTCCGCGCGCCCACCTACGAGGAGAAGGTGCGGCTCATCTACGACGAGGTCCCGGTCAGCGCGCCCGGTACGGCGTACCTGTACTCGGACCTGAACATGATCTCGCTCCAGCTGGTGCTGGAGAAGGTCACCGGCCGCGCGCTGGACGTCCTGCTGCGCGACGAGATCACCCGCCCGCTCGGTCTGCGCCGCACCCGCTACAACCCGCCCGCGTCCTGGCGGCCGGGCATCGCGGCCACCGAGGACGCCCGGCAGCCCTGGTCCGGCCTCGACCGCGGTCTCGTGTGGGGCGAGGTGCACGACGAGAACGCGTTCAGCCTCGGCGGCGTCGCCGGTCACGCCGGGGTGTTCTCCTGCGCGTGGGACCTGGCGGTGCTCGGCCGGACCCTGCTCAACGGCGGTTCCTACGGCCGGGCGCGCGTCCTGCGGCCGGAGTCGGTGGAGCTGATGTTCACCGACTTCAACACGGACTTCCCGGGGGACGCGCACGGCCTGGGCTTCGAGCTGTACCAGCACTGGTACATGGGTGCCATGGCGACGCCGCGCACGGCCGGGCACACCGGCTTCACGGGTACGTCGCTGGTGCTCGACCCGACGACGGACTCGTTCCTGGTGGTGCTCGGCAACTCGGTGCACCCGGTGCGCAGTTGGCGCTCGGGGTCCGCTCCCCGGGTGGCGGCCGGCACCCACATGGCGCGGGCGGTGCCGGTCCGGCCCGCGCACGGGCGCACGGCGTGGTTCTCGGGGACGGCGAGTTCCGCGACGGCGACGCTCACGCTGCCCGCGCTCGACACGTCGGCCGGGCGAGCGCGGCTGCGCTGCTCGCTGTGGTGGGACACCGAACCCGGGTCGGACGCCCTGGTCCTGGAGGCCACGACCGACGGCGGCGCCGCCTGGCAGCCCGTCCCGTTCACGACCACTCGGCGCGCACACGAACCCGTGGCGCACGAGGACGGCTCGGTCACCGGCTGGTCGGGGCGTGTCTGGCACCGGCTGGCGGCCGAACTCCCGGCCGCCCGCGCGCTCACGCTGCGCTGGCGGTACACGACCGACCGGCTGTACGTGGGCCGCGGGGCGTACGTCGACGGGCTGCGGGCGGAGGCGGCGGGCAAGGTCCTGTTCCACGACGCGCGCCCGGCGGACGCCGCGCGTGTCGAGACGGTGGGGTGGACCGCGTCGGCCGACTAGACGCCGGCCCCGCCGCTTCCGGAGTCTCAGTTCCTGGTCAGCGTGCGGCCCAGGAGGGGCAGCAGGCGGTCCCAGTGGAGCTGGAGGGCCGCGGAGTTGAAGGCTTCGGTATCCGACATGGTGAAGCCGTGGACGGTGCCGGGGTAGATCTCCGAGGTGTAGTCGACTCCTGACGCGTCCAGGGCCCGGTTGAGCCCGCCGAGGGCCTCGGGCGTCAAGTCGCCCTCGGCGTGGCCGAAGTGGGTCTCGGCGGTCAGCTTGGCGAGGCTGTCCGGCCCGTCCGCTCCCACCGGCGCGTGGAACGCGGCGAGGGCGGCCACCTCGTCCGGGTGGGCCACGGCGGTGCGCGCCGCCAGGAGGCCGCCGAAGCAGTAGCCGGTCACCGCGACCGGTCCGCCGTCGGCCTCGGGCCGGGCCCTGAGGAAGTCGAGGTAGGCGTCGGCGTCGCTCAGGGCACGCTCTGCGGTGTGGGCCTCGATCATGGGCATCAACTGGGCGAAGAGCGCGGTCCGGTGCTCGTCGCGGATGTGCTCGGGTAGTTCGACGACCGGCGTCTCACCGTGCCGGTAGAAGATGTTGGGGACGAGCACGTAGTACCCGTGCCCGGCCAGGTACCCGGCCATCTCCCGCAGGACGGGACGGATTCCGAACGCGTCCGGATACATCAGCACCCCCGGGTGCCGCCCGCCGCCGTCGGGGAAGGCGGCGAGGGCGTCGGCCTGACCGTCCGCGGTGGTGATCCGCAGCGTCTTGATGGGCATGAAATCTCCTGTCGTGGATGTCCACAACGTAGTCCACCCGATGAGACGGACGGTCCGCACCCGGGTGACCTCCGGTCAGGACCGGGGCAGCGTCGGAAGGACCTTCTCGGCGAGGCCGAGGAGGACGCCGTCGTCCGGGAAGGCTCCGGACGTGCTCCACACGGTGATGTCGTAGTAGCCGCCCCGGTCCCCGCTGTCGAAGGCCACGGAGAGCGTCCTGGCGAGCGGGCCCTGCTCGACCGGGCCGCCGGCGCCGCTCCCGAGGCCGATCTCGATCTTCATGGTGTGGCCGGAGGCGAGGACCGCGGGCCGGCCGAGGACGGTGGTCGTCCTGACGTCCGTCTCCTCCCCGAGCTTCATCAGGTCCACGTACTGGGCGGAATCCGACGGCGTGGACCTCCACGAGGACATCGTTCTCGGCGACGTGCGGGCGCTCACTGCCGGTGGGCCACTTGCGCCGATGGGAGCGTGAACGCCGGAAGGCGAAGGTCGCGGCGCGAAGGCCGGAGCGCGCTCGCATGGCGGCCGCGATGGTGGGACCGGATGTGTCGCGAAGCCGCCCCCGGCGGTGATTCCGTCAGCGGCACCGGGGGCGGCGAGGGTCCCGAGGAGAGCCCCTCGACCTGTCCTTCCGCCGACACGCGGAGGACGGATGCAGCTCTCGCGGCTCGGTGACCGTGGAGAGGCGGGGCTCGGTGGATCAGCGGGCGGGGAAGGCGTCGGGAGTACGGACGCGGTCACGGATCCAGGCGCCGGCGGGCTTCAGCGAGGAGGTGCCGGTCCACGGCCCGTTCCTGTCGCAGGTGCCGGTCTTGAAGACGGCACCGGAGCGCTGGTCGTCGGAGAAGTTCCAGTTCACCCAGCTGATCTTCTTGCTCGCCATGAGGTCGAGGTAGCGCTGGGACATGGCGAAGTCGTTGCTCCCCTCACCGGCGTAGTTCTGTGTGCCGAACTCGGTGACGAAGACCGGGAGGGCGTCGGCGGCCCGGGACAGGGTCGCCAGGTACTCGTCACGGTGCGAGTACGCGTAGAAGTGGAACGTGTACATGATGTTGGCGGCGCGGACGGGGTTGTTGACCACCTCGGACTCGTCGGCGCCCTCGGAGACGCCGAACGAGGACCAGGCGCGCGTGCCGACCAGGACCGGGGCGTCGGCGTCGATGGCGCGGATGGTCGGGATGATCTGCTCGGCGTAGCTCTTGACGCGGGACCAGCTCACGCCGCTGGGCTCGTTGGCGATCTCGTAGATGATGTTGTTCTTGTTCTTGTTGCGGTTGGCGATCTCGGTGAAGAACTGCCGGGCCTTGCTCAGGTTGGCGTTCGGGTCGCCCGGAGTGAGCATGTGCCAGTCGACGATCACGTACATGCCGTGGTCGGTCGCCTGCTGGACGAGGGAGTTCGCCAGGTCGGTGAAGCGCTTCGGGTCGGTTTCGTAGCCGCCCTCCTGCACGTAGGTCGACACCCGCAGGACGTCCGCCTTCCAGTCCTGGGCGAGGGCGTCGAGCGAACCGCCGGTCAGGCAGTGCGGGTACCACTGGGTGCCGTGGCTGCTCATGCCGCGCAACTGGATGGGGTTGCCGCGGCTGTTGCACAGCTTGGTGCCGCAGACCTTGAGCTGGCCGTTGGCACCGACGGGGGTTTCCGCGGTGGCCGCGGCCGGCACCTGACGTGCGCTGGTGGCACCCGCGCCTGGAGCCACGCCCAGGACCAGGAGCAGGGCGCTGCCCACGACGCCTGCCGCCACAGAGGATCGCCATGAGGTGCGGTGTGCGCGCATACGAACTCCATTCATGGAACTGTCTGATAGGAAACTTTCCTAACTACAGCGAAGCAAGTACCACCCCCTCCATCAAGAGTGCCGACGACATCCGGCCGACAGGTCATTCACAGCGCCCTGTGAATGAGATGTATCCACGCGAGGGACACGTCGACCGGCCTTGACGCCCAGGGGGAGCGCCTCTACTTTCCCCCCACCTGATTCACATCAGTAGGTATAGGCCATGTATGTGAATCACACCATGAACCACGTCCAGGACACAGGAGGTCCCCCATGCGCACGCGCTCCCGCTCGCTGCTCACCTCCCTGCTCGCCGTGACCGGCGGGCTGGCCCTGCTCCCCACGCCGGCCCCGGCCCTCGGGTCGGCGTCCGTCATCGAGGTCACCACCGCCGCCCAGTTGAAGTCGGCGCTCGCGGCGGCCGCGCCCGGCGACACGATCCGGCTCGCCGACGGCACGTACACGGGCAACTTCAAGGCCACCCGGGCCGCCACCGCGGTCTCCCGCATCACGCTCACCGGCTCGTCCAGGGCGGTGCTCACCGCCGGCGGCGGCTACGGCCTCCACCTGAACGCGGCCTCCTACTGGACGGTCCGCGGGGTGACGGTGACCGGCGGCCAGAAGGGCATCGTGATCGACGCCGCGCGCGGGGTGGTCGTGGACGGCGTGACGGTCCACGACCTGGACATGGAGGGCGTCCACTTCCGCAAGTCCAGCGCGGACGGCGTCATCCGCGACTCACGCATCCACGACACCGGCAACGACGGGCGCGGCATGGGTGAGGGCGTGTACGTCGGCTCGGCGAACACGCTCTCCGACAGGAGCGACAACGTGCAGATACTGAACAACACCATCGGGCCCGACGTCGGCGGCGAGAACATCGACGTCAAGGAGGGCACCACCGGGACCCGGATCATCGGGAACACCTTCGACGGCGGCGGCCTCACCGGCGTCCACTACGACGACTCGTGGGTGGACGTGAAGGGCAACGACGTCCTGGTGGAGAACAACACCGGCACCCGGACCACGAACGACGGCTACCAGACGCACACCCAGCAGCCGGGCTGGGGCTGCGGCACGGTCTTCCGCAACAACAGGTCCGACCTGAGCGGCGCCGGCGGGTCCACCAGGCTGGCCATCAACGTCACGAACTCCGGCTCCGGTTGCCGTA
The DNA here is from genome assembly GCF_042263835.1 of Streptomyces sp. NPDC056128. Lineage (NCBI taxonomy): Bacteria > Bacillati > Actinomycetota > Actinomycetes > Kitasatosporales > Streptomycetaceae > Streptomyces > Streptomyces sp. NPDC056128. The sequence goes on from NZ_JBHJVQ010000007.1 coordinate 102,299, forward strand.
CCACGGTGTACGCGAGCAACACCGTGACCGGCGGCCGGGGGCTGACCAACGTCGCCGTGACGCCGTGACACCGGCACCATGAGGGGCTGGCGCCGACCCTCTCGTGGTGCCCCGGGGGGCGGGTCAGGTCAGCCCGCTATGGAGTCCAGTTGCTCGGCGGCGGGGCGAAGTGTCCACAGATCGCCGCCGGGTGGCGTCTCCAGCAGGGGCAGGGCGCGCCGCTCGCCGCGAACAGGCTCTGCCCCTGTGGGCCCCGGTGCGCCCATAGATCCGCCCCGGCGTTCTCGCCGATCGCCGCGAGCCGGGTGTAAGCGACCAGGTCGAAGGTGGAAGTGGTCCAGGTTGGGGTTCATCCGGGTGGCCGGGGAGAGGAACCAGGTCCGCAGGACGTCCGCCGCCTTCCGCTGGTACCACCGTTCGCTGGTGTAGTACCAGGCGAGCGCGAGGTCGTACCACCTCGGGGTTCCGCTCGCCGTCGCGCTGGACGTAGGGGCAGCCCCACGGATTGTCGGCGGTCGAGGTTCGGCTGGGCCACCAGCAGGGAGCCTGGCTCAGATAGGCGTGGACGTCACCGCCGGGTGCCGGTCGCGGCTTGTCGACGACGGTCCAGATCACCGCTGCCAGCAGGGGCCGTGATCGGGCGGAGTCGTCTACCCCATCGCTACGTCGGGGCCGGTTCGGCCTGCGGTGACGGCGCTTCCGACCGGATCAACCGCCGGCCGTGCCGCGGACCCGCAAGATCGGGTACTCGTGAGTCATGGCCAGTCTGACCATTGAAGCGGTGGGACCGATCGACGCCGACACGGCGTGGCAGCGTTATGCCCGGCTCGACGAGTGGGCCTCGTGGGCCCCGCAGATCAGGTGTGTGCACGCGGACCGCCGCCTGCTCGTTCCAGGGCTCACCGGTCAGGTGGAGGGGGTGGCCGGGATCAAGGTTCCCTTCCGGGTCGAGGCGGTCGACGACGTACGGCGTACATGGTCCTGGCGGGTCCGGGTGGGGCCGGTGCGGATCCGGCTGCATCACGGGGTGCACGCCTCCGAGGGCGGCTGCCGCACCGATCTCACCATGAACGGGCCCGGGCTCGTACTGGCCGCCTACGCGCCACTCGCCCGCTTCGCCCTGCGTCGACTGGTGCGACGGTGAGGCGGGAGGTGCCGACGATGCTGCGGCACTCCGTCACCACATGCCGGTGCCCGGCTCGCCCTTGAAGGGGCCCCGCACCTCAGTGGTGATCCAGCCGCCGTAGAAGTCACCCCGCTGCGCGCCGACCACCTGGTCGCCGACCGTGCAACGGTCCATCCGCCCGGGGTAGAAGGCGAGGAAGCCGGCGATGCGTTCGTAACCGGGTGTGGGAGTGGGATAGCTCCATGCGGCGCCGGCACGCCGGTCGTTCTCCACCAGGACGTCCCAGTACGTCGCCTCGCCCTTCCACTCGCACCAGGTGGGTGCCGTGGCCGCAGGCCGCAGGAGGTCGGTGGCCACGTCCGACGGCGGTACGTAGAAGACCGGGGGGTGACTGGTTTCCAGTACCTGGACGGCCTGTCGCGTTTCGGCGACCACGAGCCCCGCGCACTCGACGCGGACCACACGACCGTCCTCCCGGAGTGCGGGCGGCCTGGGGTAGTCCCACACGGACTCCCGTTCCCGGGAGGCGGAGGGGGCCGAACCTCCTCCGGGCGACGGATCCAGGTAGACCTGGTCCTCGTAGCACCACGCCCACTCCTCGCCGGGCGCCAGGGAACGCACCACCGGATGACCGCTGTCGTCGAAGTGCGCACTGGCGTGAGCGCCGGGCGAGCTGTCGCTGCACCCGACGTGTCCGCAGGTCAGGCAGAGTCGCAGGCCGATCTGGTGCCGCCCGCGCGCCGCGCACGGCAGGCACACCTCGCTGAGGGGTGCCGGCTCCGGGAACACCGTTCGGGTGTGGGCGCACACACGGCCGTCCGGGCGGCCGCCGTCCGGACGGGGCTCCCACCGCGGCTCCGTCTCCGTCTCACTCTGCGTCGTCGCCGCCTCCGTACGATGCGGTCGGTTCCGGCTTTCCATCTCCGCTCCTTCCGGCCGGGTCATCCCCGGCTCACCGCTGCCTCCCCCCTGCTTCGCCCATGTTCGGCGTGCCGGATGCGGTCGCGGCGGTCAACCGCGCGAGACGCGGCCGCGGAGCGCCGTGAAGGCGAGGGCGAAACTGAGGGTGCCGACACCGAGCACCGCCAGCAGCCCCGGCCACAGCTCGGCCCACGACCAGCCGTCACTGAGCAGGGACCGCAGTGCGGCGAGAAGGTAGGTGACCGGGTTGTAGTCGGCGATGGTGGCCAGCCACCCGGTCAGCGCCTGCTGCGGCAGGAACGACGTCGTGAGGAACGCGAACGGGAAGAAGAGGAGAAAGGAGGAATTGACGGCTCCGGGGCTTCCCGTGCGCAGGGCGATCGCGTAGGGGAATCCGGTGAAGGCCAGTCCCCAGAGTCCGGCGATGACGACGAAGGCCAGAGCACCGAGCACCCCCGTGGTGAAACTGACCCCGACGACGAGACCGAGGAGGATGACCGGGACGCACAGCGCCATGACGAGCGCGAGATCGGCCACCATCAGGCCGAGCAGCAGGGCCGTACGGCGCATCGGGGTGAGGAGCAGCCGGTCGAAGTACCCGCTGCTGATGTCGGTGACAAGTCCGCTTGCGCGCGATACGCCGGTCACGGCGAAAATGATCGCGACCGGGAGTTGGAAGGCCCGGAAGTCCCGCACGCCGCTCTGTTCGGCGACTGGCTCCAGGGCGCCGATGTTCACCACGAAGAAGAACACCGGAATGATCAGCGCGGGGACGACGGTCTCGAGGTCGCGCGGAATGGACCGCAGCGCCCGGATCGCGACGGAGATCAGGTCCCCGGCGAATCCGGCTCGCCGCGGCTGTGCGCGCACGATGCCGCCGCGCTCGTCGGTGGTGGTCATGAGGACTCCGTGTCGGGCTGCCCGCGCTCCGCGCTCCTCGACGCCTCCGCGTCCAGGTCGCGTCCTGCCATGCGCTCCCCCGTGGCGGAGAGGAACACGTCTTCCAGCGACGGCCGGCGCAGCGAGAGCTCCTGGACGGTCACGCCGGGGGCCCGGGACAGTGCGACGGCCATGGGGCTGATCGCGGACGGGCCGTCGGACACGCTCACCGTGAGGGTCTGACCGCTGGTATCCACCCGCCGCACGCCGTCGAGCGCCCGCACGGCGCGCCGGGCGTCGTCGACGGGACCCTCCAGCCTCACGACGACCACGTCGGTGCCGATGGCGCGTTTGAGGCTCTCCGGAGTGCCTTCGGCGACCAGCCGGCCCCGATTGATGATGCCGACCCGGTCCGACAGCTCGTCGGCCTCCTCCAGGTACTGGGTGGTGAGGAACACCGTCATGCCCAGCTCCTTGTTGAGGCGGCGGACCTCCTCCCAGATGCGGGACCGGCTGACGGGGTCGAGTCCCGTGGTGGGCTCGTCCAGGAACAGCACCTCGGGATCGTGCACGAGGGCGAGGGCGAGGTCCAGGCGCCGCTTCATGCCTCCGGAGTACGTGCCGACGCGTCTGCCGAGGGCGCTTCCGATGTCGACCAGGTCGGTCAGTTCGGCCACGCGTGCCCGGGTGGCGGCGCGGGTCAGGCCGTAGAAGCGGCCTTGCAGGGCCAGCATCTCCGCGCCCGTCTGCTGGTCGTCCAGCGCGGCCTCCTGCAACGCCACGCCGACCCGGAGCCGTACCTGGTCGGCCTCGGTCGCGACGTCGTGGCCCGCCACCGTGGCCCGTCCCGAGGTGGGGCGGAGCAGCGTGCAGAGCACCCGGGTCAGGGTGGACTTGCCGGCGCCGTTGGGGCCGAGGAAGCCGTAGATCTCACCTGCGCGTACGGCGATGTCGACACGGTCGACGGCGACCAGGTCGCCGAAGCGCCGCTCGACGCGCTCCGCCGCGATGGCGGTACCCGGCAGTTCCATGACGTGCTCCCCGCATCGGCCTTCGCACCATGTGTACCGGCCGGAACCGCCTCGCGGATGCAGGCGCGCTCCCGTCGGCGCCCCTACGACGTCGTGGTCACCCCGCGCGCGAGGCACCCTCAGGGCAGGGCCACCGGGTAGGGCTCGCCGAAGTCCGCCGAACGGCTGACCTTCTCCCAGGCTGCCGCCTCGGCCGTGCGCCGGCGGGAGTGGTCCAGGGCCATCGTCGCCGCGTTCACGCCGAGGGGAAGGTGACCGGGGACCTCCTCGCGGCGGACGGTACGCACGATGATCTCGGCGGCCCGCCGAGGGTCCCCCGCCGCGCCGTCCGTGCTCCGGCGCACCCGGCGGTTCATCTCGCCGACGGTGGCGTCGTACGCCTGCGGGAGGTCGTGGACCGTCATCGACGACCCGGCCCAGTCGGTGGCGAAACCGCTCGGCTCGACGACCATCACCCGCACACCGAACGGCGCAGTCTCCGCAGCCAGGACGCGGCTGAAGCCGTCGACCGCGAACTTGGCCGCCTGGTAGGAGGCGATGCCGGGCGACCCTCCGACCCTGCCGCCGATCGAGGAGAACTGCACGACCGTGCCCGTCCCCTGGCGGCGCAGGGTGGGCAGGGCGGCCTTGGTGACGTTGTAGACGCCGGCTGCTGGACGCCGTCGCCCACCAGTCGCAGCTCGCGGTGGCGGCCGAGTTGGAGGAAGCCGGCCGGACGGCTGTCGTCGTCCTGCGCGGACAGGAGCCGGTGGGCGTGCTCGGCGTCGCGGACCGGCTGCGCCCGGACGCGACGGCCACCCTGACCCGCCTGACCGGCCGGACTCCCGTACTGCTGACCGGCGACAACGCACGCGCCGCCGGGCGTCTGGCCGCCGATGTGGCCATCACCGACGTCCGCGCCCACCTGCTGCCCCAGGACAAGGTCGCCGCCGGCGACGGCGTGAACGACGCGCCCGCCGGCCACGAGGGCTCGACCGTCGTCGTCGGCCTCAACGGCCTGCGCCTGCTGCGCGAGAGCGCCTGGCCCCGGCCCGCCGGGAGACGGCCTGAGCGGAGACCGTCCTTGAGAAACCCGGATCGGGGCAGGCGAGATGCCGGGGGCCGGAGCCGAGCCTCCAGAGCGGAAAGGGGCTTGCCGTGTTCGAGGGTTTCGCCACCGAGACGGTGGACGTCGGTGAGGCATCCGTCTTCGTGCGGTACGGAGGAGATGGGCCGCCCCTGCTGTTGTTGCACGGCCATCCCCGTACTTCTGCGACCTGGCACCGCGTCGCGCCCCTCCTGGTCCGGCGCGGCTTCACCGTGGTCTGCCCCGACCTGCGCGGCTACGGCCGCTCCCGCGGCCCCGCCCCCGCCGCCGACCACGCTCCGCACTCCAAGCGTGCCGTGGCCGGGGACATGGCCGAGGTCATGCGAGCACTGGGGCACCGGCGCTTCGGGCTCGCCGGCCACGACCGCGGGGTGCCGGTGGCGCTCCGCCTCGTGCTGGACCACCCGGAGGCGGTGACCCGGGTGGCGTTCCTGGACGGGATACCCCTGAGCGAGCATCTGGCCCGTGCCGACGCACGGTTCGCCACCGCGTGGTGGCACTGGTTCTTCTTCGCCCAGCCGGAGATCCCCGAACGCGTCATCAACGCCGACCCCGACGCCTGGTACCGCGGCGACGCACAGGTCATGGGGCAGGAGAACCACGACGAGTGGCGGGCCGCCACGAGGAACCCGGACGTCGTCCGCGCGATGTTGGAGGACTACCGTGCCGGGCTCACCGTGGACCGCCGCCACGAGGAGGAGGACCGGGCCCGGGGCTCACGGATCCAGTGCCCGGTCCTTGTTCTGTGGTCACTCCGGGACGACTTGGAGGACCTGTACGGCGACCCGCGCGCCATCTGGCGCGACTGGGCCGAAGACGTGCGCGGCCAGGGCATCGACGCGGGCCACCACGTGGCCGAGGAGGCCCCCGGCCCGCTCTCCGCCGCCCTGGGCGACTTCTTCACCCGCTGACTCCTGCCGGCTCGGCCTGCCACTCGACGTGGCCCGGACACCGTGATCAGCTTGTCCTGGCCGCCGTGCCCTCAGCAGATGTCGAGGCGATTGAAGTCGTACGTGGCCTCGTCCCGAACCGTGTAGATCCGGCCGTCCGCGGGGATCTTGACGTCGAACCTGGGTCCCCAGAAGTGGACTTGAGCCCGACCCGTCTGGTTGTTGCGGACGGCGAGCGCGTCGATGAAGTTCGACAGCGACCGCGTGTCGCACTTGAACAGGTGGAAGACGCTGTGCCTGCCGTCACCCTGCCCCACCGACACGCAGGCGATTCCATCCGCCACGGAGCACGCGACCAGCGCCGCGTTCCGGTCGGCGCTCGCCACGTTCCGCTGTACCCACTCACCCGAGAACAGCGGGTAGATCTGCGGTGTCCACGCGGCCGTTCCGGCCTCGCCGTTCGACGCCGCCCGTGCCGGTGCCTGCGCGGCCAGCGGAACAAGGGCCGTGGCGATCACCGTCGCGACCATCGCGGCCGCCCTTGGCCTGAGACCTCTCGACTTCATGTGCCCTCCTCGTTCAGTCGCAACCCATGCGGCCGCCGCAACGGCGAGACGCGGTCACCGCGGCTGCTGCTCTTGTCCGCCCGGAGCGCACACCTGCCCTGCTTCGACTGCCATGACGGCCAGGAACTCCCCCGAGTCGGCGCCTCGAAGCGTAGACCGCGCCGGCGGCGTCGCGACCCTGACAATTGCCAGGGTGGTGCGCGCGGCGGCCGTTGGTGGTGCGGTGATGGTGCGCGGAGGCCCAGTGGCTACGCTCGGCTCTCCGTGAAGCCGGAGTGGAGGAGAACAGACCGTGCGCAGCGCCACCGTGACGTCCGATGGCAGCCGGATCCGCCCGGCGCGGGTGTCGTGGGCGCCGAGGTGATCGCGCACAGCATGGGTGGCTCGGTGGCCATCGTCCTGGCCGCCCGGCACCCCCCGCTGGTCTCCCGCCTGGTCGTGGTCGACGGCAACCTCGACCCGATCCCGCCCGTGCTCGGCTCGGCGGGCAGTAGCGGCATCGCCGCCTACTCCGAGGAGGAGTTCCTGGCGGGCGGCTGGGAAGAAGTCCGAGACAGGGCCGGTTCCCTCTGGTGGTCCACGATGCGCCTGGCAGGCCGGGAGGCCCTGCATCGCAGCGCGGTGCACCTCACCCGCGGCACCGTCCCCACCATGCGTGAGCTTCTGCTGGACCTGAAGATCCCCCGCACCTACCTGCTGCCCGAGGCCGACGGCCCGCTCCCGGGCACCGACGTGCTCACCGAAGCCGGCGTGGCCGTGGTCCCGGTCCCCGACTGCGGGCACAACATCATGCTGGACAACCCCGAAGGCTTCGCCCGCGCCACCGCGGACGCCCTTTCGGACGGCTTCCAGCGGTAGGCCGAGGGCCGATCACGGCGCCCTCCTCGGGCAGGCGCGTCCAGCCCCGGGCACCCGTCACCGGTCCGCCTCCAGTACCGCCATCGCCGCGTTGTGTCCCGGCACGCCGCTCACCCCTCCCCCGCGTACCGCGCCCGCCCCGCAGAGGAGGACGTTGGCCTGAGCGGTCTCCACGCCCCAGCGGCCGGTGCCGTCCTGGGTGTGCGGCCAGGACAGCTCGCGGTGGAAGATGTTGCCGCCGGGCAGGCGCAGGTCGCGCTCCAGGTCGAGCGGCGTCTTGGCCTCGATGCAGGGCCTGCCGTCGGCGTCGGTGGCCAGGCAGTCGGCGATCGGCTCGGCGAGGTGGGCGTCGAGCTGGGCGAGGGTCGACTTCAGCAGGTCCTCGCGTACGGCGTCGTTGTCCCCGGCGAAGAGCCGGGCGGGGGTGTGCAGGCCGAAGAGCGTGAGGGTGTGCAGGCCCCGTCCCGCCAGGTCCGGACCGAGGATCGTGGGGTCGGTCAGGGAGTGGCAGTAGATCTCGGAGGGCGGGGCGGCGGGCAGTGCGCCCGCGGACGCCTGGGCGTGGGCGGCGGCCAACTGCTCGTACCCCTCGGCGATGTGGAAGGTCCCGGCGAACGCCTCGCGCGGGTCGGCGTCGGGGTCGCGCAGCGCCGGGAGCCGGTCGAGCAGCATGTTGACCTTGAGCTGGGCGCCCTCGGCGGGCGGCGGCGCGGGGGTGCCGGTCAGGGCGGCCAGTTCTCGCGGGGAGGCGTTCACCAGGACGTGCCGTGCGGCGGCGACGTGCTCGCCGTCGGCGGACCGGTAGGTGACCTCGGCGGTGCGTCCGTCGGTGTCGATCCGCACCGCCTCGTGGCCGGTGGCGAGTTCGGCGCCGGCGGTGCGCGCCGCGCCGGCCAGGGCGTCGGTGAGGGCGCCCATGCCGCCGACCGGCACGTCCCAGGCGCCGGTGCCGCCGCCGATCACGTGGTACAGGAAGCACCGGTTCTGGCTCAGCGAGGGGTCGTGGGCGTCGGCGAAGGTGCCGATCAGGGCGTCGGTGAGGGCGACGCCCCGGACGGTGTCGTCGGCGAAGTGCTCCTCGATCGCGACGCCCACCGGCTCCTCGAACAGGGCCCGCCAGGCCGCCTCGTCGTCGATCCGGCGGCGCAGTTCGTCGCGGGTGGGCAGGGGCTCGGTGAGGGTCGGGAAGACGCGTTCGGCGACGTGGCCGGTCATGGCGTAGAACCGCTGCCAGGCCGCGTACTCCCGGTCCGACCCGGTGAGCCCGGCGAACGACTCCCGCGTCCGCCGCTCGCCGCCGCCGACGAGGAGCCCGGTGGGGCGGCCGTCGCGCTCGACGGGCGTGTACGAGGAGACCGTGCGCCCGCGGACCCGGAAGTCCAGGTCCAGGTCCCGCACGATCTTCTGCGGCAACAGGCTGACCAGGTACGAGTACCGGGACAGCCGGGCGTCGACCCCGGCGAACGGCCGGGTGGAGACGGCCGCGCCGCCCGTGTGGTCCAGCCGTTCCAGTACCAGCACGGAGCGGCCCGCGCGGGCCAGGTAGGCGGCGGCGACCAGGCCGTTGTGGCCGCCGCCGACGATCACGGCGTCGTAGGTGCGGGAGGCGGGGGGTGTGCTGGTCGGGGTCATGGCTCTTGGTAACACGGGGTGGTCCGGGGCGGCCAGGGGTGGCTCACGGGGCCGGCCGGTGGAAGAGCCTGCCGGTGACCGTGGCGCCCGCGGCGCCCACGGGACGTCCGGCCCGCCGGTAGGTGCGCATCAGCAGCGCGGTGCGCACCTCGCGCAGCCCGGGGAGACCGGCGAAGGCGCGGGCGTGGAAGTCGTGCATCTCGCTCGCGGAGGCGTGGCTGGCGTACCCCAGCACGTTGGAGCGGCCGGTGGTGACGACCAGGTGCCGGACGGACGGTTCGCCCGCCAGCCGGCGCAGCGCGGCATCGAGGCTGCCGTGCCGCACCTCCAGCTGGAAGCGGGTCTCCACGGGGTAGCCGAGCACGGCCGGTTCCGCGAACAGGCGCAGGTGGAAGACGTGCGAGGACATCAGGCGGTTGAGCCGGCGGCGCACCGTCGACTCGCCCAGGCGGAGCCGGCCGGCCAGCGTGCTCATCGGCATCCGGGCGTCCTCGCCCAGCAGGTGCACCAGTTCCCGGTCCACGGCGTCGACGGTGATGGGCGGCGGAGGCGGTCGGCCCTCGACGGCGAGTCGGCGCAGGGGTGAGGGTTCGGGGTCGTAGGGCGCCCAGTCGACGGCGGTGAGCAGCAGGCGGAGCACGACGGCGGAGTGGATGTCGAGGACGCCGGGCATCCGGCCGACGGTGCGGTCGATCAGCTCGATGAGTTCGGCCTCGTCCGCGACGGCCATCTCGGCCAGCACCTGGAGGTCGCCGGTGGCCACCTCCACGGAACGGGCCTGGGGGCGGGCCGCGACGGCCCGCGCGACCTCCTCCAGTCGGCCCGGGGCGCAGCGCACGGCCAGTTCGACGGCCATGCCCTCGCCCAGGTACTCGTTGGTCAGGGAGGCGATGAAGCGGACCTCGCCGGTGTCGAGCAGCCGGCCGAGGCGGCGGGCGACGGTCCGTTCGTGCAGCCCGACGCTCGCACCGACCTCCGCGAAGGAGGCGCGGGGACGCCGGGCCAGGTACCGCAGGATGCCGAGGTCGGCGGTGTCCGGAACCACCTCCGGCGGGCTCTCGCTTTCCACCGTGCGCGACCCCCTTCCTGCCTGATTCCGCCGTGTGCGGCTCGTGGATGCCTGATTCGCGCTTTCTGACCGGTGCCTGTTGCTCGGATCCGATGGTGACGCGCAGATTACCCGACAGCATCCGACCGCCGGTTTCCGGCCATCCGCTCATCCGCAGAGGTACGCCCATGACTCAGGCAGCCGCCAAGGCGCCGTCCGGCTCCGCTCCCCCGGTCCGCACCGTCCCGACCGCGGCCATCGTCGTCTCGATCGTCCTCGTCGAACTGTCGAGCGGGATCACCCAGGGGTTCCTCGCTCCGGTGCTGCGCAGCCTCACCGACGTCCTGCACGTCACGGCCGCCGGGCTGAACTGGCTCAGCATCGCCAACCTGATGGCGAGCGTGGCCTTCACCCCGCTGCTCTCCCGCCTCGGCGACCTGCACGGGCACCGCAGGGTGCTGCGCTGGAACCTGGCCGTCGTGCTGCTCGGCTCGCTGATCGTGGGGACGGCCGGATCGTTCCGCACCCTGCTGATCGGGCAGATCCTCCAGGGGGCGTTCGCCGGGTTCTTCCCGCTGCTGGTCGGCATCCTGCGCAACCGGACCTCGGAGGCCGCGAGCCGCCGCAGCATCGGGGTGATGGTGGCGGCCCTGGTGTCCGGCATCTGCGTCGGCATGGTGGCCAGCGGCCTGGTCGCGCACTACGTCGACACGCCCACCGCGGCCCTGTGGGTGCCGGCCGCGGCGGTGAGCGTCGCGCTGCTGGTGACCTGGCCGCTGCTGCCGGAGACCACCGAGCGTCCCGGCGGCCGACTCGACGTGCGCGGCGGTGTCCTGCTGTGCGCCGGGCTGGTCGCGGTCATGCTCGGGCTGGGGCAGGGCGGGCTGCCGGGCTGGGAGTGGACCTCGGCGCGCACCCTCGGCTGTCTGGTGGGCGGCGTGGCCGTGACCGCGGTGTGGGTGTACGTGGAGCTCCGCTCGCCGGAGCCGATGATCGACGTACGGCTGTTCCGCCGCCGCAACGTGGCGGTGGTGGCGCTGGTGACGACCACGTTCTCCTTCTGCATGCTGGGCCTCCAGATCGCGAGCGCCGTCTTCCTCGGCACCCCCGGGGAGGTGGCCGGGTACGGCATGGGGCTCTCCCCGCTGGAGATCGCCTTCGCCACGATCCCGGGCATGGCGTCCCTCGCCCTGGCCGCCGTCGCGGCACCCCGGCTGGCCGCGCGCGTCGGCGACCGCGCCACGCTGGTCCTCGGCTCCCTGCTGATGGCCGCGGGCTACGCGCTGGCACTCGCCCTCCACACCTCGCTGACGCCCTACCTGCTGTCGACGGTGGTGGCGGGGGTCGGTACCGGGCTGCTCCAGCAGTCCACCCGCACCCTCGCCGTCGAGTGCGTGCCGCACGAGCAGACCGCCGTCGGCTCAGGCATCAACGAACTGCTCATCAACGTGGGCGGCTCGCTCGGCGCGGCCTGCGTCCTCGCGGTGACCGCCGCCCACACCTCGGCCGGCTCGACCCTGCCCGCGTACGGCGCCTATGCCACCACGTGGTCCGTGTGCGCCGGGGTGTCCCTGCTGGGCGCGCTGGCCGCCCTGCTGTACCGGCGCTCCGACCGGCCCGCGTGACCTCCTCCCCGTCTCAGCACTCCCCCTAAGGAGCCCCATGAACCGGCACGACCCGCGCGAACGCGCCCGAGCCGTCGTCACCCGGCGCCAGGACGACGTCCTCGCGCTCAGCCACAGCCTGCACGCCGAACCCGAACTCGCCTACGAGGAGCACCGGTCGGCCCGGAAGATCGCCGACCTGGTGGAGGCCGCCGGTCTCGACGTCACGCGCGGCGCCCACGGTCTCGACACCGCCTTCGAGGCGACGGCCGGCGACGGCGAACTCGTCGTGGCGATCACCGCCGAGTACGACGCGCTGCCCGGCATCGGCCACGCCTGCGGGCACAACGTCAACGGCGCCTCGGCGGTGACCGCCGCGCTCGCCCTGGCCCCGCTCGCCGACGACCTCGGCCTCACCGTGAAGCTGCTCGGCACCCCCGCCGAGGAGTACGGCGGCGGCAAGGTCGACCTGCTGAACGCGGGCGCCTTCGACGACGTGGCGGCCGCGATGATGGTCCACGCGGCGCCGTCCGACGGGGTCGGCATGACCTCGCTGGCCATCGGGAGCTGGCAGGTCCGCTACACCGGCCGCACCTCGCACGCGGCGGCGATGCCGCACAAGGGCGTCAACGCCGCCGACGCGATGATGATCGCCCAGGTGGCGATCGGCGCGTACCGGCAGCAGATGATCCCCGGCGGCGTGGTGCACGGCGTCGTCACGCACGGCGGCGAGGCGCCGAACGTGATCCCGGGCCTGGTGACCGCGGACTACGACTGCCGCGCCGAGACCGCCGAGGACCTCGCCGCGCTCCAGGCCCGTATCCGTGCCTGCTTCGAGGCGGGCGCCCTGGCCACCGGGGCGGAGCTGGCGCTGGAGGCCGTGGGCAACGACTACGCCGATCTGCGGCAGGACCTGGAGATGTGCGGCGTCTACCGGGACAGCGCGCGGGACCTGGGCCGTTCTGCGGACGCGCCCGACCTCGGCATGCGGGGCGGCTCCACCGACATGGGCAACGTCTCTCACCTGGTGCCGACCATCCACCCGAGCATCGGCTACGACTGCGGGGACACGATCATGCACAACCCCGAGTTCACCCGGTACGGGACCAGCGCGGGCGCGGACCGGGCGGTGCTGGACGGCGGGCTGGCCATGGCGTGGACGGCGATCGCCCTGGCCTCGGACGACGGGCACCGGGCCCGGCTCCTGGCGCGGCTGGCCGGACGACGGGCCGCCTGAGCCGCCCGCTCAGTGCGCCGCCGCCCGGTGTGGTGCCGGGGCCCCGCGGTACAGCTCCGCGGCCTCGGTGGCGCGGCCGAGCTGTTCCAGGCAGTGCGCCTCGTCCTCGCGGGCGGTGCGGGTGTCGGGGTGGTCGGGGCCCAGGACGCGGTGGCGGGCGCCGGTGACCAGGCGGTACTCGGTGAGGGCGGCGGACCAGCGGCCGAGCCGGCACAGCGCGACGGCGACCTCGCGGCGGCTGACCAGGGTGTCCGGGTGGTCGGCGCCCAGGACTCGGGCGCGGGCCGCGCACACCTCGCGGGACTCGGCCAGGGCCTCGGCCCAGCGGCCGAGCCGGCCGAGGTTGACGCCCAGGCCGTGCCGGGCGCGCAGGGTCTCCGGGTGCTCGGGCCCCTGGACGCGGGTGCGGTCGGCGATCAGTTCCGCGTAGAGCGCCAGCGCTTCGGTGCTGCGGCCGAGGCGGCCCAGGGCGATGCCGGTCTCGTGGCGGGCGGCGAGGGTGTCGGGGTGGTCGGGGCCCAGCGCCCTGCCGCGGGCCGCGGCGACGCCCCGGTAGGTCGCCAGGGCTTCGGGCCAGCGGCCCAGCCGCCCGAGTTCGTAGGCCACCTCGTAGCGGGTGACGAGGGTGTCGGGATGGTCGGGGCCGAGTACGCGGGCGCGCGCGGCGGCCACCTCGCGGGCCATGCGGTGGGCGTCCTCGGTGCGCCCGAGGCGGCCGAGGTTGAAGGCCAGGTTGTGGCGGCAGCGCAGGGTGTCGGGGTGCTCGGCGCCCATGGTGCGCTCCCGGGCGGCCAGGACCGCCGTGTAGACCTGGTGGGCGTCGGTGTGCCGGCTCAGCCGTCCCAGGGCGTAGGCCATCTCCTGGCGGGCGGCGAGGGTGTCGGCGTGGTCGGCGCCCAGCACCCGGATCCTGGCCTCGGCGACGCGCTTGTAGGCCCGCAGCGCGTCGGCGGCGTGCCCGGTGCGGCCGAGGACGAAGGCGACCTCGTAGCGGCTGGCGAGCGTGTCGGGGTGGTCGGGGCCGAGCAGGTGCTCGCGTTCGGCGGCCACCTCGCGGTGCACCTCGCCTGCCTCCTCCCAGCGGCCGAGCCGCCCCAGGCTCAGGCCCGCGTGGTGCCGTGCGGCCAGGGCGGCGACTCTCCCGGTGCGGTCGGGCGGCGTGGTGCGCCGCCCGGTGCCGGTCCCCGCGTGTCCGGTGGTCTGGCCCTGGGTCCAGGAGGGCGGCGCGGTGCGGGCCCCGACCGGCACGGGCGTCCGCGGCACGGGCGCCGCCGGGGCCGGCCCGTGCGCCGGTGCCGTACGGCCGGCGGTGATCCGGCGGGCCAGTTCCCGGGCGTCGTCGGGGCGTTGCTCGGGCCGCTTGGCCAGCAGGTCCAGGATGATGCGGTCCAGGTAGCCGGGCAGGTCGGCGCGGTGGCCGCGGGGCGGCTCCGGCTCGGTGTCGCGGTGGCCGACGAGGACCGCCCAGGTGTCGTCGAGGTCGAACGGCGGGGCGCCGGTGGCCACCTCGTACAGCACGCAGCCCAGCGAGTACAGGTCGCTGCGCCGGTCGACGTCGTCGCCGCCGATCTGCTCCGGCGACATGTAGTGCGGGGTGCCCATGGCGATGCCCGTGCCGGTCAGCCGGGCGGTGAACCCGACGTCGTGGCCGAGCCGGGCGATGCCGAAGTCGCAGATCTTCACGGTGCCGTCGGCGAGCCGGACGATGTTCGCGGGCTTCAGGTCGCGGTGCACGATGCCCTGCTCGTGGGTGTAGGCGAGCGCCTGGGCGACCTGTTCGGCGATGTCGACGACGTCGGGCACCGGCAGCGGGCCGTTGCCGTTGTCCTTGAGGAGCCGGCTCAGGTCGCGGCCCTCCAGCAGCTCCATGACCAGGAAGAGCACGCCGTCGCACTCGCCGAAGTCGTGCACGACGGTGACCCCGCGGTGCTGGAGCGCGGCGGCCACCCGGGCCTCGCGCCGGAACCGCTCCCGCAGCACGCGGGTGAACGACTGGTCGTGCTGGGTGCCCAGCGGTTTGAGGCATTTGACGGCGACGCGACGGCCCAGTGACTCGTCCTTCGCCCGCCAGACCTCGCCCATGCCGCCGCGCCCGATCCGCTCCAGCAGCCGGTACCGGCCCTGGATCAGCGTGGTGTCCCCCATCTCGCTGCCCGCCCCCGTAGCAGTCCGCGCCCTCCCCTGGCCGGTCCAGTATGGCGGCTTATCGTCCGAGTTTGTACGGTGCCGGGCGCACGGCCGGACCGAGCCGCGCCATCGCGCTCAGGATGTGTTTGGGCGGCAGTTGCCAGCGCAGACGTGCGGGAATCCCGCGCAGCAGGGTGCCCGTGGCGCGCAGCCGCCGGGTGACGGTGGCGGGTGGGGGCGCCGGTCTGCCGTACAGCTCGTGCGCGTACGGCGGTAGGGAGTCGTACGCCAGATGTGCGACCCGCCGCCACAGCAGTGCGCGGGCCGGGACCAGCAGGGGCGGGACGGGCGGGTTGCGCAGGAAGTCGTCCACCTCGTGCGCCTCGCCGCCGGCGGCCAGCTCGGGCCGTACCCGGTCGAAGTAGGCGGCCAGCTCGGACCGGTCCGCGGGTACGGCGTGGGGGTCGAGGCCGACGAGGCGGGCGCTGTGCCGGTGCTCGGCGAGGTAGCGGTCGGCGTGGGCGTCGGTGAGGGGGTAGCCGGAGCGGCGCAGGACGTGCAGGTAGGAGCCGATCTCGGCGCAGTGCACCCACATCAGCAGCGCGGGGTCGTCCACGCCGTACCGCTCCCCCGTGCCGGGGTCGGTCGCGCCGAGCATGCTGTGGATCTTCCGGACCCGGGCACCCGCCCGCTCGGCGGCCTCCGTGGTGCCGTACGTGGTGGTGCCGACGAATCCGGCGGTGCGCATCAGGCGGCCCCAGGCGTCGCGCCGGAAGTCGCTGTTCTGCGTGACACCGCGTACGGCGCGGGGGTGCAGGGCCTGGAGGTAGAGGGCGCGGATTCCGCCGATCCACATCATCGGGTCGCCGTGCGCCTGCCAGGTCACCGAGTCCGGGCCGAACAGCCCCGGATCGGCGTTCGAACGCATCGCCGCCATGCCGCGAGGCTAACGCCCCGCGCGGCCGGATCCCAGGGGCCGCTGTTCCCCGGGTGTCAGCGCAGGGTGGCCAGGAACTCTCCGCAGGCCCGGGCGCAGTCGCGGCACGCCTGCGCGCTCTCCTCGGCGCCCGGGTGCGCGTCGAAGACGTGGGCGCTCTCCAGGCACACCTGCCGGCACCACTCCAGCTGGACGCGGATGGCGTCCTCGTCCACCTGGTTCTGTTCGGACAGCACGCGGCAGGTCGCGTCGCAGACCTCCGCGCACATGATGCCCCGGCGCCGTACGAGTTCCTGGTTCTCGGTTCCGTCCGGGTCCACGAGGCTCGCCCGCAGCGCGCAGGCCCTGGCGCACTCGGTGCACGCCTGTGCGCACGCGAAGCGGTCCTCCAGGAAGCGGAACAGTTCCTGCTGGGAAGTCGTCGTCGATGTCACACCGCGCGGGTTGCCGCTGCGAGCGGCGGCAAACCGGCGGGCCCGGTGTTTCCAAGGGTTCTGGCGGGAATTCCGGGTACCCGCGCGCCATGAACGACACAGGGATGGACCTGGCCGCGGGCACGGGCGGGCTCGGCGTCGGACTGATCGTGGCGGCCGTCGTGGTGGTGGCCCTGCTGATCGGCGCGTTCGCCTTCGGCAGCCGTCAGAAGCGCCGTGAGTCTCCGCCGCCGCTGCCGGAGGAGCAGCCCCGTCTGCCCGACGACGGGCCCGTGCGCGAGGTACGGGAGCGGCGGGAGCCCGACGAGATGCCGCGGAGCGACGAACGGACGCTGCCGCACGACCTGGGCCATCAGGGCAGCCGCACCGCCCCCGGGCAGGAGCGGCCCCGCTGGGACGAGGGCGGCAGCGGTGCGTTCGGCAGCGGAGGGCCGGGCGGACGACGCTGACGCGGGTTCGTCAGCCGCCGCCACCGCCGGTGCCACCGGATGGGCCGGGGGCACCGGTTCCGCTGTCGTCGGGCGTGCCGGTGCCAGTGCCGCTGTCGCTGGGCACGGCGGTTTCGGTGCCGCCCGTCCCGGCCGGGGCCGGTTCCGCGCCTGCCGGGCAGTCGTCACTGGAGCGGCCCGCGAGCCGGCCGCCGGGCTGTTCCACGGTCACCTGCGCCCGGTCCAGTGCCGGGTCCTGACGCAGCCGGGCGGCGGCGACCGTGCAGGCCAGCTGGTCCACGGCCGTGTCGCTGAGGCTGCTGGTGCCGCGCGGCAGGAGCACGGTGACCGACGCCCCGTCGACACGGACGGTGGGCGCGGCGGCGGTGAGCGGCAGTTCGGTCGTCAGTCCCCTGTTCCGCTCCTGGTCGTCCGGGCCCTTGAACAGCATGAGCACGATGGTGCCGGGATCGGTGGCACCGGGCACCGTACGGGTCACCGACGCCAGAGTGCCGTCGTCGACGAAGAAGAGCGGCACGGTGGCGACGGGCACCGCCGTGGGTTGTGCCTGGGACGGGCTGGGAGCGGCGCCCGGTTCCAGGACGCCGGTCGCGGGTTCACCCGCCTCGACCACGCCGGTCTCGGGGATGCCGCAGCCGGCCAGCGGGAGCAGCGCCGCGAGCAGCAGCGGGAGGGCGCGTCGGGCGGTCCGTGGTGTCATCGACGGTTTCATGTCCGGTCCCCCTTGGCCGCGTCCGCCGCCCCGTCCCGCGCGCCGTCGCGCGGCAGGGGCAGGACGACCGTGAAGACGGCGCCGCCGTCCGGGTCGTTGGCCGCCCGGACGGTGCCGCCGTGCAGGCGTACGTTCTCCGCGGTGATGGCCAGCCCGAGTCCGCTGCCCTCGCTGCGGGTGCGGGCGACGTCCGACTTGTAGAAGCGGTCGAAGACGTGCGGCAGGACGCGCTCGGGGATGCCCTCGCCCCGGTCGCGGACGGTGAGGACCGCCTGTCCCCCGGTGCGGGTTTCGTCCCCCGCGCTCAGGCCGACGTGGACCGGGGGTGCGCCGTGCCGCAGGGCGTTGCCGACGAGGTTCGCGACGACGACGTCGAGGCGGCGCGGGTCGACCCGGCCGCGCAGCTCGCCCGGTCCGGGCAGGCCGGCCGTCACCGAGTCCAGCCAGCCGCGGGAGGCGAGCGTGCGCCGTACGGACTCCGCCAGGTCGATCTCGTCCAGGTGCAGGGCGGCGGCCCCCGCGTCGAACCGGGATATCTCCATCAGGTCGTCCACCAGGGCGGCCAGCTTGGTGGTCTCCTCGCTGATGAGGCGCACCGCCGTCGCCGTGTCCTCGTCCAGTCCGGCGGCGTCCTCGTCCAGTACGTCCGTGACCGCCGACATCGCCGCGAGCGGGGTGCGCAGTTCGTGCGAGACGTCCGCGGCGAAACGGCGGGCGCCGGCCTCCATGCGCCGCAGCTCCGCCACCGAGCCCTCCAGGGCGGCGGCCGTCTCGTTGAAGGTGTGGGACAGGTCGGCGAGTTCGTCGGAGCCCTGCACCGCGAGCCGGGTGTCCAGGCGGCCCTCGGCGATGCTGCGGGTGGCCCGGCGCAGTGCCCGCACGGGTCGCAGCACCCCGCGCGCGGCCAGCAGCGCGATCAGCACGGCCAGCACCAGCGCCGGCACGGTGGCCCGTTCGATGGCGGTGACCAGGGCGTCGACGTAGCCCTGTTCCTCCTGCTGGGGCACGGTCAGGTAGACCTCCAGGCCTGAGGCGCGCTCGGCGACGGCGTACGGGCCGGTGAAGGTGACCGGCATGCCGACGACGAGTGCGGACCGGCCGTCGTGCGAGACCCGCTGGAACACGGTGGCCCGGCGGGAGCGCACGGACTCGCGCATCTCCGGGGACAGTTCGCGGAAGGCGTCCCCGGGGCGCGAGGTGGCGTCGGCGTCCCGGTAGGCGGCGAGCACCCGCCAGGTCTGGGACCGGCCGCTGCGCGCGACGTCGGCGGCGAACGCCTGGAGATCGGCCGCGTCGGGCGGGAAGCGGTAGTTGGGGACCAGGGTGTTGACCCGGTGCCGGAAGTCCTCGATCACGGTGTCCTGGCTCTGCTGGAGGACCCCGTTGCGTGCCTCGCGGAAGGTCAGCGCGCCGGTCGTCACGGTGGCCACGACGGCGACGAGGGTGAAGGCCACCACCAGCCGCACGCGCAGCCCGTTCAGCGCGCGCAGCGCCCGCGGAACGTTCACCGGGCCCCGAACCGGTAGCCGAAGCCACGCACGGTGTGGACGTGGCGGGGACTCCCCGCGGGCTCGCCGATCTTGGCCCGCAGGCGCTTGACACAGGCGTCCACGAGGCGGGCGTCCCCGTGGTAGCTGTGCTCCCACACGGCTTCCAGGAGCTGCTGGCGGCTGAACACCTGGCCCGCCGACGCGGACAGCGTGAGGAGCAGCCGCAGTTCCGAGGGGCCGAGGGCGACGGGCCGTCCCTGGTGGGTGACGGTCAGTCCGGCCCGGTCGATGACCAGGTCGCCGTGGTGTTCCGTGCGGGGGGTGCCCTGGTCGTCCGAGGTGCCGCCGGCGCGGCGCAGTACCGCGCGGATGCGTGCGTCCAGGACCCGGGCGCGGACCGGCTTGACCACGTAGTCGTCGGCTCCGGCCTCCAGGCCGACGACGATGTCCGTGTCGTCGCCGCGGGCGGTGGCCATGATGATCGGCACCTGGTCGTGGGCGCGTGCGCGGCGGCACACCTCCAGGCCGGACATGCCCGGCAGCATCAGGTCGAGGACGACGGCGTCGGGCCGGAACGACCGCAGCAGCTCCAGCCCTTCCTCGCCCGTCGCGGCGGCGGCGACCTCGTGCCCCTGGCGGCGCAGGGCGAGGCGCAAACCGTCGCGGACGGCGCGGTCGTCTTCGATGATCAGGACCCGTGGCATGGGTCTCAGTATGCGTATGAACGGGCGGGCGTCCCCGCGCGGGTGACGGCTGTTACACAGCGGTCCCACAGCGGTCCACGGGCGATCACACCGTCGCGGCACGCTTTGTGATCATGAAAGAGCGCCGATCGACCCCCTCGTCCTCCTCCGTAACGGACCGGCGGCACCGCCGCGGGACCCGCGGCCGCCGTGGCAGCGGTGCGCGCCGCCGGCGGGGCGTCCGGTCGCGTCTGCTGTGGCCGGGGCTCGCGGCCGGGGCGGTGCTGGTGCTCGCCGGCGGTCTGGCCCTGCGGGAGGGCGGGGAACCCGCCGCCGGCCGCTCCGTCGGCGCCACCGGCCCGGCGGACTCGCCGGCCCCCTCCGCGTCGTCCGCCGCGTCCGCGCGGCCCGGGCCGCGCGACGCCGTGGAGACGAAGAAGGCCGAGACGACGGAGCAGGCGGAGTCGACGGAGAAGGCCGACGGGACGGAGCGGACGGGGAAGGACCGCGACCCCGGCTCGATCCCGTCGTCCGGCCCGGGGACGTTCGCCACCGCGGACGGCGGCGGGGAACGGGTCGGCGGGAGCGGGCGGACGCTGACCTACGTGGTCCAGGTCGAGGACGGCATCGGGATACCGGCCCGGGACGTCGCGGACGAGGTCGAGCGGATCCTCGCCGACGAGCGGGGCTGGACGGCGGACGGGAAGGTGGGGTTCCGACGGGTGTCGGGCGGCGCGTCCGACTTCCGGGTACGGCTCGCCACGGCGGGGACGGTGGACACGATATGCGGCCGGTACGGTCTGGACACCGGCGGCGAGGTCAACTGCAACGTCGGTCAGGACGTCATGGTCAACCTCAAGCGGTGGCTGCTGGCCACGCGGTACTACGCGGACGACGTGACGTCGTACCGGGCGCTGATCATCAACCACGAGGTCGGGCACTTCCTGGGCCACGGCCACGAGGGGTGCCCCGGGGCGGGGCGGCCGGCACCGGTGATGATGCAGCAGATCAAGGGCCTGCACGGCTGCCGGACCAACGTCTGGCCCTACGACGCCGAGGGCAGGCCGATCACAGGGCCCGCCGTCGGCTGAGCCCGGGCGGGCGCGGGCCCCTCGGCGCCGTGTGCCGGTGGCGGAACGGTGTCAGTGGTGGGGGCCGGTGGCGTCGGTGCCGCAGTCGGGGTTCCGGCAGGTGCCCGGCCCCCAGACCGGGACGTAGATCCCGAGGGTCTTGTGCCGGGTGATCTCCGCCGGGACGGAGTGACCGCAGGTGGGGCAGATGTCATGACGCTGCGAGTCGGCCTGCCGCGGTGCGGTGCGGGTCTGTTTCGTCTGCTGCGTGTGACTGCTCATGGTTCTCACGTCCGCACTCGGAACGGATATGGGAGGCTTTGGGGAGACTTTACCCCTATTTTACGTTCTTATGTTCGGGTGAGGTCAGGACTTCCTCGTCGGGACCGCCCGTGTCCCCGCCGTCCTTGTCGGGTGGGCGCCGCAGGCTCAGGAACACCGACGCCGCCAGGACCACGACGATGACCGCCAGGCTCACCGGCGAGGGGATCTCCGGCACGGAAGGGCTGACTATCTTGTGGGTCGCCTGGAGGATGAGCTTGACGCCGATGAACCCCAGGATGATCGCCAGGCCCTTGCTCAGGTAGTGGAAGCGGTCGAGCAGCCCCGAGAGCATGAAGTACAGGGCCCGCAGGCCGAGGATGGCGAAGGCGTTGCTGGTGTAGACGATGAAGGTGTCGTCACTGACCGCGAGCACGGCCGGCACGCTGTCCACGGCGAAGATCAGGTCCGCCGCCTCGATCGCGGCGACGACGGCGAGCAGCGGCGTCGCCACGTGCTTGCCGGCCTCCTTCACGAAGAACTTCGGGCCCGCGTAGGTGTCCCGCACGGGGATGATCTTGCGCAGCAGCCGGACGGCGAAGCTCTTGCCGGGGTCGAAGCTCTCCTCCTCGCCCTTGAGGATCTTGTAGACGCTCCAGAAGAGGATGGCCGCGAAGGCGAACAGCACGGCCGTGAAGCGGTTGACCACGGCCACGCCGGCGGCCAGGAAGATGCCGCGGAACACCAGCGCGCCGATGACGCCGAAGAAGAGCACGCGGTGCTGGTAGGCGCGGGGCACCTGGAAGTAGGCGAAGATCAGGGCGAAGACGAAGAGGTTGTCGACCGAGAGACTCTTCTCCAGCAGCCACGCGGTGGTGTACTCGGTGCCCGCGGTCGGGCCGAGGACAAGGAAGACGATCGCCCCGAAGACGAGCGCCAGGCTCACCCACAGGCCGCTCCAGGCGGCCGCCTCCTTGAATCCGATGACGTGTGCGCTGCGGTGGGCCAGGAGGTCGACGGCGAGCGACAC
Organism: Streptomyces sp. NPDC056128; assembly: GCF_042263835.1. Lineage (NCBI taxonomy): Bacteria > Bacillati > Actinomycetota > Actinomycetes > Kitasatosporales > Streptomycetaceae > Streptomyces > Streptomyces sp. NPDC056128. The sequence continues at coordinate 124,371 of NZ_JBHJVQ010000007.1, forward strand.
GACGACGGTGGCGGCGAAGGCTATCCAGAGCCAGAAGGGCACATCGAACATGGGGGCCTCGCATGGACGGGCGGGGTTCTCATCGGTCCTCGGTCACGGGGGTGGCGCGCATCGCCTCGGAGGTCACCCGGTCGGCCCGGGCGGCGTCGGCGAGGGCCTCGGCGGCGGCCTCCGCGGCCTGCGCCGTGTCGTTGGCGGCCTGGGCGGCACCGTCGTCCGAGCGGCTCTCGCGCGTGGCGGGCGACTGGGGCAGCGCTTCGGTGAAGGCGCGGGAGACGCCCTGGAGCGCGGAGGTGACCTCGCTGGGGATGACCCAGAAGGTACTGCCCGAACCCTGGGCGAGCTGCGGGAGCACCTGGAGGTACTGGTAGGCCAGGAGCTTGGGGTCGGGGTCGTTGCGGTGCACGGCCTGGAAGACCTCGTCGATGGCCCGGGACTGTCCCTCGGCCTTGAGGATCTCGGCGGTGCGGTTGCCCTCCGCGCGCAGCACGGCGGCCTGCTTGTCGCCCTCGGCGGTGAGGATCTGCGACTGGCGCTGGCCCTCGGCGCCGAGGATCGCGGCCCGCTTGTCGCGCTCGGCCCGCATCTGCTTCTGCATCGCGTCCTTGATGGACTGCGGCGGGTCGATGGCCTTGATCTCCACCCGGTTCACGCGCAGCCCCCATTTGCCGGTGGCCTCGTCCAGTACGCCGCGGAGCTGGCTGTTGATGGTGTCGCGCGAGGTGAGGGTCTTCTCCAGGTCCATCGAACCCACGACGTTGCGCAGGGTGGTGACGGTGAGCTGCTCGACCGCCTGGAGGAAATTCGCTATCTCGTAGAAGGCCGCGCGTGGATCGGTCACCTGGAAATACAGCACGGTGTCGATCTCGACGACCAGGTTGTCCTCGGTGATGACCGGCTGCGGTTTGAAGGAGACGACCTGTTCGCGCAGGTCTATCACCGGATAGACCCGGTCGATGTAGGGGATGACGAGGTTCAGCCCAGGTTTCAGCGTGCGATGGTAGCGGCCGAGCCGTTCGACATTTCGGGCACGGGCCTGGGGCACGATGCGAACCGCCCGCACCACGGTGAATACCGCGAGAAGCGCGACGATCACACCGGCGATCAGGAACGCCGAGACTTCCATGGTCACTCCCGGGGATAGACGAATGCGGTGGTGCCGCTGATCTCCAGGACGTCGACGGTCGTCCCGCGGGGAATCACCAGCGTCTCGTCGTAGGAACGGGCGCTCCATTCCTCACCGCCGATGCGGACCCTGCCCTCCATGCCGGTCACCTCGGAGACGACGTACGCGGCCTTGCCGACCAGTGCCTCCACGCCGAACCGCTCGGTCTGGGGCTGCAGGAGATGGCGTACGGCGACGGGGCGCACGAACAGCAGGGTGACCGTGGCGACGACGGTGAACAGCAGGAACTGGAAAGGCGGCGAAAGACCGGCCGCGGCGGATCCCGCCGTGATCAGCGCGGCCGCACCCAGCATTCCGAGCGCGGCGGTCAGAGTGAAGATCTCCGCCACGATCAGGACCGCCGAAACGATCAACCAGATCAGCCACGGATCCATGGCGACCCCTCCCGGACGGTGCGAAAAGAGCGGTCTGTTGATCAAGTAATGATCAAGGCGCCACAAAGGCGCCTTTGGAGTAATTTTACCCGCTTCCCATAAAATCCGACCCCGCCCGGGATCAGCCCTTAACGATCACGTGTTCGGCACCCGGGAGGCCCTTGTCCCACCAGTGTCCGTAGCGCCGGTAGACGGCCGGATCGCGGTCGGCGAGCAGCGCCGACAGTTTCTCCGCCTCCTCGGTCACCCCGCGCCACGCGGTCTTGCCGAGCTTGTGGAAGGCGGTCAGTTCCAGTCCGCCGTCGACCGTGCGCCACACCCCGGCGACCCGGCCGTCGACCAACAGGGAGGGCAGCACGTCGCCGTTGCGGCGGACGACCGCCGGGCGGTACTCGGGAGGCAGGAACCGTCCCGGTACGACGTGCGCGAGCAGGGTGCTGTCCCACATCGGCAGCAGCCGGGGCGGAGGCTCGGTGTCCTCGGCCGGCACGGTGGCGTCCGCCAGGTCGAACAGGGCGGCGCGGCCCCGGCCCGCCACCGGCACCACCCGGTCGCCGAGTTCGTGCAGCGCCCCGTCGACGGCGCCGCGCGTCAGCAGGGTGAAGCGGGCGAAGTCCTGGGCGGTGGCGGGCCCGAACGCCCGCAGGTAGGAGAGCAGCAGCCGCCGCACCCCCGCGGCCGCCTCCCCCGGACCGTTCTCGGCGTCCGCCGGGGCGGCCAGGTAGGCATTGCGCGCGGTGAACGACCAGGGCCCGCCGGTCGGCCCGTGATGTATCGGCGCGTAGGTGCGCAGCGCCCACCACACGCGGTGCGCGTCCTCGCCGAACCGCGCGGTGACCTCCTGCTCCACCTCGGCGCCGGTGCGGGGCCGGTCGAGGAACCCGGCGAGTTCCGGGAGTACCCCGTCGGCGTCGGCGGGGGTCAGCGATGTCGAGGTGAAGCGGCGGTCGTACAGCCGGGAGGCGCGCAGGGTGCTCAGCATGGCCGCGCGGTAGGGCGCGTAGTCCTCGGCGTGCACGGCGTGCAGGGTGATCCGCATCAGGCTCGCCTTGACGATCCGGCGCTCCGCGAACGCCGCGTCGAGGTCCTCCGGCGCGAAGTCCCGCACCCGGTTCCACAGCGCCAGGTACGGCGACGCCGGTGACTGCGCCTGCAGCGCGCAGACCCGGCGGACCGCCTCCGCCACGTCCAAGCGCGCGCGTTCGAGCAGGAGTTGCCGGTCCAGGGTGGCCAGGGCGAGGCGTCGCGGGGTGAGAGTCACGCACGGATTATGGCCCCCCTCCGCGTGCGCAGGGCGACGTATGCGCGGAGGTCCCTCCCACGCCCTCGCCCGTCGGAGCGGCCGGGCCGCTCAAGGCCGGATACGGTGGTCCGATGAGTACCGTCAACGCCAACGAAGTGTCCCTGGGTGTCGAGTCGTTCGGTGACGACGACGCGCCCCTCGTGCTGCTCGCGGGCGGGACGACGATGCTGTCCTGGCCCGACGCGCTCTGCGAGCGACTGGCCGCCGGTGGCCGGCGCGTGGTGCGCTACGACCTGCGCGACAGCGGCGAGTCGACGACGGCGGACCCGGAGGCGCCCGCCTACACCCTGCGGGACCTCGCCGCCGACGCGGCGGCGCTCGCGCACGCCCTGGGCGGCGGGCCCGCGCATCTCGCGGGGATCGGCGTCGGCGGGATGGTCGCCCAGGTGGCCGCCCTCGACCATCCGGAGGCGTTCTCCGCGCTCACCCTGGCCGGCACCCGCGCGGTCGCCCCCGGCCCGCCCGACGACGACCTCCCCGACCACGACGCGGCGACGATGAGCCGCCTGTTCGCGCATCCCATGCCGGACTGGACCGACCGGGAGGCGGTGGCGGAGTTCGCCGCCGCCGGTGCGGCGATCCTCGGCGACGACCCCGACGCCGCGCGCACGACGGCCGCGCGCGTCTGGGACCGCACGCCCGGCACCGCGCCCCCCGTGCAGCTGGCCAACCAGCTCGGCATGGTCTTCTCCGCGCTCGACTGCGCGCCCCGCTGGCGCGAGCGGCTGCCCGGGATCGCGGTCCCCACGCTCGTCGTCCACGGCCGCCGCGACCCGTTCTTCCCCGTCGGCAACGCCGAGGCTATCGCGCGCGAGATCCCCGGCGCCCGGCTGCTCGTGCTGGAGGACGCGGCGACCGCGATCCCCGACACGTCGGCCGACGAGGTCGCCGAGGCGATGCTCGCGCTCGGCACGGGCCGGCCCTAGTCGCCGGCGCCGGGCGGCCCGTCGAGGACCCTGGGGACGTACTCCAGCAACTGGAGGCCGCCGTCGAACGTGCGGTGTTCGACCATGTCCAGGGCGAGGTCGGGATAGCCGTCGAAGATGCGGTCCTTCCCGGTGGCGCCGGTGATGACCGGGAAGACGACCACGCGGAAGCGGTCGACCACGCCGGCCGCGATGAGCGACCGGCACAGGGTGAGGCTGCCGAGGGTGCGCAGCGGGCGCCCGTCGCGCCGCTTCATCTCCCGTACGGCCGCCACGGGCTCCTCGCGGTTCAGCTCCGTACCGGACCACGACAGCGGCGCCTCCAAGGTCGAGGAGAACACCACCTTGGGCGTCGCGGCCAGGAGGGCCATCCCCGGGTCGTCGGGCATCTGGGCGGCGAACCCCGACATGAGCCGGTACGTCGTGGCGCCCATGAGGGCCGTGTACTCCTTCCGCGAGTCCTCCTCCAGCCAGGCGAGGTACTCGGGCCCCTCCATGCCCCAGAAGCCCGGCCATCCTTCCGCGGCCCCGTAGCCGTCGAGCGAGATGATGAAGTCCACCATGAGGCTTGACATCGGCCTCTCCTCCTTGCCGCACGTGTACGTAAGAGTGCTGACCGGCGGCGGGGCCGAAAGTCATCGGCGCGGGCGGGACGACGCGTGGCCCGGGCTCATTGGGCCGGCGGGTCCCCCGCAGGGCCGGTGCGCTTCTCCAGGCGGGTGCCGGCGCGGAGCGTGATGGACATCAGGTCGCTGGGGGCGTCCAGTTCGAGGCGGTGCCAGCGTCCGCGCGGGACGATCACGGCGGTGCCCGGCCGCAGCCGGACCGTCTCCTCGCCGGTGTCGGGCCCGGTGAGCCGCAGGTGGAGGCGGACACCGCCGGTCAGGCAGCACACCGCCTCGTCGGCCTCCGGGTGCATCTCCCAGTGGTCGGCGTGCACGTCGGCATCGCTCTCCACGTGGAACGTGGCGACCTGCCAGGCGCCGGCCCCGCCGCTCGCCATCCGCCGCTCACCGGCCCGGACGTCGCCGCCGGGGCCGATGTGCAGGGCGGAGGTGAACAGGTCGAGGGGCGAGAGGGCCGTCGTGGTCATGATGGTGTTCCTTCCAGTTCGTCATCGGCTTCGTCATCGGCTCGGTGCTTCGGTGCGTTCTTCGCCGCGCGCTCCGCTTCGTTCTCCGCGGTGGGCTCGGGGCGCGGGCCGGGTGCCGCGGCCCGGCGGCCGGGCAGCACGCGGACCGCCACGACGGCCGCGAGCACGAAGAGTGCGGCGGCGACGGCCAGGCCGAGGGCGTAGCCGTCGTTGAGCGCGGTGGGGCCGGTCGCCGTGCCGGTGCGGTGTTGGGCGAGGGTGGCCAGGGCCGCCAGCCCGATGCAGCCGCCGAGCTGGCGGGAGCTGTTCATGAGACCGGAGGCCATGCCGGCCTCGTGCGGGGCCACCCCGGTGGTCGCGGCGGCGACGATGGGGGCGATGACCAGTCCGACGCCGAAGCCGGTGACGAGGCAAGGGCCGAGCACGTCGGTGAGGAAGCCGCCGTCGGGGCTGATGAACGCGAACCAGACCAGGCCGGCGGCGGCCAGTAGGGCGCCGGGCACCAGGGACGTCCGTGGGGTGCGCGCGGAGGTGACCCGGGTCGCGACGAGGGTGCCCGCGATCAGGCTCACCGAGAAGGGCACGAACGCGGCGCCGGTGGCCGCGGCGCCCATGCCCAGGACCTGTTGCATGTACAGGGACACGAAGTAGAACGCCGCGAACTGACCGGCCGTGGAGAAGAACACCAGCACGTTGGCGCCGGCGACCCAGCGGCCGCGCAGCAGACCGAGGCGGAGCAGCGGTGCCGATGTCCGGCGCTCGGTGCGGACGAAGGCGGCCAGGAGCGCGGCCCCGGCGACGAGCATCACCCACGTGACGGGTGCTCCCCACCCCTCGGCATCGGTGCGGACGACACCGAGCACCAGCAGCCCCACGCCGCAGGTGGCGAGGACGGCGCCGAGCACATCGAGCCGGTCGCGCCGGGCGGGCCGCGCGTCGGCGGGGACGCCGGCGGGAACCAGCGCGAGGGCCACCGCCACGATCGGCAGGTTGACCAGCATCACCCAGCGCCAGCCCGCGTACTCCGTGAGCAAGCCGCCCACCAGCACGCCCAGTGCGCCGCCCGCGGCGTTCACCCCGCTCCACACCCCGAGCGCGCGCACCCGACGCGGGCCTTCGGCGAACGTGGTGGTCAGCATCGCCAGGGCGGCGGGGGCGGCAGCGGCGGCGCCCAGTCCCTGACCGGCGCGCGCGGCGATCAACTGCCAGGGTGCCTGGGCCACTCCGCCCGCCAGCGAGCACAGCCCGAAGACGGCCAGGCCCAGTACGAAGAGCCGACGCCGGCCGAACAGGTCGGCGGCGCGGCCGCCCAGCAGCAGGAACCCGCCGAGGGTGAGCGCGTAGGCGTGCACGACCCAGGACAGTCCGAGCGGCGCGAAGCCCAGGGCGGTGCGCATGGCGGGCAGCGCGACGTTGACCACGGACAGGTCCAGGGCGACCGCGAACTGGGCCACGGCCACCGCCGCGAGGATCATTCCGGGATGACCTCGTGAGTTTCTATACATGTAAGAAAACTACAGCGGGCGGCAGCCGCTGTCGACACCTGAGGGATGATGAGGGCATGCCGCAACCGTCCGCACCGCGCAAAACCCCGGGCCGGCCGCCCCGTATCTCCCGGGAGGAGGTCGTCGGCACAGCCCGCAGGATCGTGGACGCCGACGGCGTGGACCGGCTGACCATGCGTCGGCTGGCCACCGAGATCGGCAGTACGCCGATGGCGCTCTACCACCACGTCCGCAACAAGGAAGAGCTGCTCGTCCTGCTCCTGGACGACTACGCCGCGCGGACGCTGCACCGGCCCGAGCTGCCCTCCGAGCCCCGCGAGCGCGTCGTCGTCGGTGCCGCCGCGATCCACGAGGCGCTCGCCGCCTGCCCCTGGATCGTGGAGGTGCTGACCGCCGACGACCTGCTGTCCACGTCCGCCCTGTGGTTCGTGGAGCAGATCGTGGACGGGCTGGTCGCCTGCGGCCTGTCTCCCGAGCGGGCCGTGCACGGCTACCGGGCGATCTGGTACTACACCGCCGGAGAGATCGTGGTCCGGACGACGGCGGCCCGGCGGCGCGCGGACGACGGCCGTCCGACGTACCGGGAGCAGGTCTTCGACGGCCTCGACGCGGACGAGCTGCCCCGCTTGGCCGAGGTCGCCGGCCGCTGGGCGTCACTGACCGCCGAGGACACCTACCTGGACGGCCTCCGGGCCCTGGTGGACGGCTTGCTCGCCCAGCGCTGAACCTTTGAGTCAGCGTGTCGTCAGGCGGGCGATCGTCCCGTTCTCCAGGGCGGTCCAGATCGCGCCGTCCGGTCCCTGGACGATGCCGTGGGGTTCCGAGGCCGGGGTGGGGAGGTCGTACTCGTCGATCTCGCCGTCGGGGGTGATCCGCCCGACCCGGTTGGCCCCCCACTCGGTGAACCAGCAGCTGCCGTCGGTGCCGGCGGTAATGGCGTGCGGGCGGGACTCGGGGTCGGGCAGGGCGAACTCGCCGATCGTGCCGTCCGGCGTGATCCGCCCGATCCGCCCGGCGCCGATCTCGACGAACCACATGGCGCCGTCGGCCCCGGCCGCGATGCCGACGGGGGCGGCGCCCGGGGTCGGCAGCGGATGGACGTCGACGGCGCCGTCGAGACCGATGGCGCCGATCGCGTTCGCCTGGTTCATGGTGAACCACAGCCGGTCGTCCCGGCCGACGGCGATGCCCGAGGGGAAGGCACCCGACACGGGGAGGGGGAACTCGGTGACGTGACCGTCGGTCGTGATGCGGCCGATGCGGTCGGCGCTCGCCTCCGTGAACCACAGCGCGCCGTCCGGGCCCGCCACGATCCCGAACGGCCCGGCGTCCGGCGTGGGCAGCGGGAACGAGACGACGTCCCCGGCCGTGGTGATACGGCCGATCCGGTGGCCGCGGAACTCGGTGAACCACAGCGCGCCGTCGGGCCCCGCCGTGATGGTCGACGGTCCGCCGGAGGCCGGTTCCAGGGGGTGGGAGTCGGTTGCGCCGTCCGGTGTGACGCGCCCGATCCGCCCGTGGTGGACCATGGTGAACCACACCGCGCCATCGGGTCCGGCGGTGATCCCGTAGGGGCCTGCCTCGGGGTCGGAGACGGAGAACTCCTCGATCGAAACGGTGGGGCGGCGCGACATGGGCGGCTTCCTTGATCGGTCGGCGGCGGGAGTCCGACAGCGGATGCTAGTCGTGCCGCGGTCACCACGCCTCCGGTTATTCCGGCGGCCCGGCCGCCGGCCACGCCTCGCGGGACGACGCGCATGCACGGCGACGGACAGGGCAGACTGAGCGTCGTCGGCGTCGGCCGACGGCTCAGGGGCGGGTTCACCGGGAACTGTCGCTTCCCCTTGCACGCTTCGGAAGGAAACAGGGATGACGAGTGTCCAGGAGGTCCCGTCGGCCTCCGCCCGCGCGGCGGACGACGGTGCGGTGACGGAACGAGCCGTGCGGATACGGCGCCGCCTGGAACGTCTCATCGGCATCGCGGCGACCGAGGGCAACGCGCTGGTTCCGCTGCGCAACGGGGACGAGATCTTCCCGGCCATGCTCGACGCCATCCGCTCCGCCGAGCACACCGTGGACATGATGACGTTCGTGTACTGGAAGGGCGAGATCGCGCGCGAATTCGCGCACGCCCTTGCCGAGCGGGCCCGGGCCGGCGTGCGCGTGCGGCTGCTCCTTGACGGCTTCGGCAGCCGGCTCATCGACACCGACCTGCTCGCCGAGATGGACCGGGTCGGCGTCCAGGTGGCCTGGTTCCGCAAGCCCGCGCACCTGTCGCCCCTCAAGCAGAATCACCGCTGCCACCGCAAGGTGCTGGTCGTGGACGAGCAGGTGGCCTTCACCGGCGGCGTGGGCATCGCCGAGGAGTGGTGCGGCGACGCCCGCAACCCCGGCGAGTGGCGGGACACCCACGTCCAGGTGCGGGGACCGGCCGTGGACGGCGTCGCGGCCGCGTTCGCGCAGAACTGGGCCGAGTGCCACGACGAACTCTTCGACGACCGCGACCGCTTCACCCCGCACCGCACCCACGGCGACGCGGTGGTGCAAGTGGTGCGCGGCTCGGCCAGCTTCGGCTGGCAGGACATGCAGACCCTGATCCGGGTCATGATCGAGTCCGCCGAGGAGCGTTTCCGGCTGACCACCGCCTACTTCTCCCCGGACAGGTATTTCATCGAACTCCTGTGCGCCGCCGCACGGCGCGGCGTGGAGGTGGAGATCCTGCTGCCCGGCCCGCACACCGACAAGCGCGTCTGCCGGCTGGCCGGACAGCACTACTACGACGATCTCCTCGCCTGCGGGGTGAGGGTCTACGAGTACCAGCCGACCATGATGCACGCCAAGGTCATCACCGTGGACCGTACGGCCGCTCTCGTCGGGTCGACCAACTTCAACCGGCGCTCCCTCGACCACGACGAGGAAGTCATGCTGGCCGTCCTGGACGCGGAGTTCACCGCCACCCTGGACGCCCACTTCGGCGCCGACAAGGCGGCAGCCGAGCCGATCCGCAAGGGTGCCTGGAAGCGGCGTTCGGTGCTCCAGCGCACCCGCGAGGCAGCCGTCCAGCCCATCCGCCGGTTCCTGTGAGGTGACCACCGGTGCCGCGCGCCACGCCCTGATCAGCGCAGTGCCCGCGCCTGCGGCCCGATGACCGCGAGGAGGCGCAGTCGGTCGTGGCTCTCGCTGCCCGGGACCGCCGTGTGGACGAGCAGGCGGTGTGACTGGTCCGGGTCGAGGAGGGTCTGGCAGTTCAGTTCGAGGGCGCCGACCTCCGGATGGCTGAAGCGCTTGACGTGGTGGGGCCGGATGCCGACCTCCTGCTTGTCCCACAGACCGCGGAACTCGTCGCTCCGGGCGAGGAGCAGCTCGGCGTAGTGGGCGGCCCGGGAGCCGGGGCCCCGCAGCGCGGTGATTTCACGCAGCCCGGAGGCGAACATCCGGGAGAGGAACGCGTGATCCTCCGGCGCGTAGAGCCCGCGGGTGGCCGGATCCATGAACCAGCGGTAGCCGATGCTGCGCGCGGGGCCGGTGTAGCGCGTCGTGTCGCCGGTGAGCGCGATACCGAGCGGGGTCTGCCGCAGCGTCTCCCCCAGTTCGGTGACGACCTCCGCGGGCGTGTCGTCCAGCCGGTCGAGGATGCGCAGCAGGCCGGGGCTGATGTGCTCGTCGACGGCGCCCGTGCCCCGGACGGGCGGGGCGTGGCCGCCGAGGCGGAACAGGTGGTCCCGCTCGTCGAGGGAGAGGTGCAGCCCCTGCGCGATCGAGGCGATCATCGACTCGGACGGCTGCGGGCCGCGCTCGCGCTCCAGCCGGGCGTAGTAGTCGGTCGACATGTGACACAGCTCGGCGACCTCCTCGCGGCGCAACCCGCTGGTCCTGCGCCGCCGTCCGCGCGGGAGGCCGACGTCCTCGGGTTGCAGCAGCTCCCGGCGGCGCCGCAGGAACGCCGCGAGCCCGGCCCGGTCGATCTCCATGCGCTGTCTCCCTCTCGTACCGGTCCCTTTTCTAGCGTGCGCGTCCGCGCTTATCCACGGTCCGCCGATCCCCCTCTCCGACGGCGCCCCGCGACCGCGCGCATAGGTGGATCGGGAGTCCCTGGATGCGTCCGGTCGCCGGGGTGACGGTGGAGGCAACGACATCGTTGGGAGCAGACATGCCACGCCAGGACATCGACATCACCGTTCCCGACCTGACCGGGAAGCGCGCTGTCGTCACCGGAGCGAGTGACGGGATCGGGCTCGGCATCGCGACGCGTCTGGCCGCCGCCGGCGCGCAGGTCGTCATGCCGGTCCGCAATCCGCGCAAGGGCGAACGGGCGGCCGCCGAGATCCGGGAGCGGATCCCCGGCGCGGACGTGTCCCTGCGTGCCCTCGACCTCTCCTCGCTCGCCTCCGTCGCGGAGCTGGGCAGGACGCTGCTGGACGAGGACCGCCCCGTCCACCTCCTCGTCAACAACGCCGGCGTCATGACCCCGCCCGACCGGCGGACGACGGCCGACGGCTTCGAGCTGCAGTTCGGCACCAACCACCTGGGGCATTTCGCCCTGGTCAGCCACCTCCTCCCCCTGCTACGGGCCGGCCGGGCCCGCGTGACGTCCCAGATCAGCGTCGCGGCGAACCGCAACGCCATCAACTGGGACGACCTGAACTGGGAGCGTTCCTACAACGGCATGCGCGCCTACAGCCAGTCGAAGATCGCCTTGGGTCTCTTCGGCCTCGAACTCGACCGGCGCAGCGAAGCGGCGGGCTGGGGCATCACGAGCAACCTCTCCCACCCGGGAGTCGCGCCGACGAGCCTGCTCGCCGCCCGCCCCGAGGTCGGCCGCGCCCGGGACACGCTGGGCGTACGCCTGATCCGCGCCCTGTCCGCCCGCGGCGTCGTCGTCGGAACGGTGCGCACGGCGCAGTTGCCCGCCCTGCACGCCGCCACCGCCCCCGAACCCGAGGCCACGGGCGGCGGCCTCTACGGGCCGAGCGGGCCCGGACACCTGGGCGGCCCGCCGGCGCAGCAGAAGCTGTACAGCCGCCTGCGCGGTACGGAGGACGCGCGGCGCGTCTGGCAGATCTCCGAGGAACTCGTGGGCGCCCCCGCCTGGAGGTAGGCCGGGCACATGGTCAGACCATGGTCAGACCACGGCCCCGGCGAATCGTGCGACCGCTTCCTCGATCTGTTCCTCGCTCAGGGGGAATCCGGGGAAGCGGGAGAGCCGTTGCAGCGGTATCGCACGGATCATCTGACCGTTGTGCGGATCGAAGAGGATCGCGCCGAAGCCCTGGTCGCCGACGGCCTCGCGGAGCCACGGTCCGGCGGCGCGGTGGGACAGCCACTCCTCGGCCGGGGAGTCGGACCGGAGCGGGAGGGCGACGTCGTCGCCGGTGAGTCCGACGGCGGTCTCCAGGCGGATGTCGCGGGACGAGGAGCCGACGCGCAGGCCGAACGTGCCGCCCTCGACGACCCACCGGTTCAGTGTCTCGTTCCAGAAGGCGAAGGCCCGCCGGCCGAGGGCGAGGGTGACCAGGGAGCTCTCACCGGGCTCCAGGGTGACCCGCGTGAACGCGCGCAGTTCCTGGGCGGGCCGGGTCACGGTCGATTCGGGGTCCGTGACATAGAGCTGGACGGTCTCGGTGCCCGGCCGGTCACCGGTGTTGGTGACGGTGACCGTGACCTCCACCTCCGGCTCGGCGCCGTCGGACCGGATCACGGCGTCGACGTCGTCGTAGGAGAACGTCGTGTAGGACAGCCCGTGACCGAACGGGTAGGCGACGGGCATCCGGCGCGTGTCGTACCAGCGGTAGCCGATCAGGAGGCCTTCGCCGTAGTGGACACGGCCGAAGTCGCCGGGGAAGTTGCCGAAGGCCGGGTTGTCCTCGTGGCGCAGCGGGATGGTCTCGGCGAGCTTGCCGGAGGGGGTGGCGGCACCGAGGAGGAGGTCCGCCACGGCGCTGCCGCCCGCCTGCCCGAGCAGCCAGCCCTCCAGCACCGCCCGGGCTCGCTCCTGCCAGGGTGTCAGGCATACGGCGGACCCGTTGGTCAGCACCACCACCACGCGCGGATTGACGTCCGCGACCGCGTTCAGCAGGTCGATCTGGTGGGCGGGCAGGTTCATGTGGGCGCGGTCGTAGCCCTCGGACTCGTACGAGGGGGGCAGACCGAGGAAGAGCACGGCGGTGTCGGCGTCCGCCGCGGTGCGCACGGCCTCGGCGACGAGAGCCGGGTCGGCCGACTCGGACTCCACCACGAAGCCGGACGCGAAGGCCACCTCGCGACGTCCGTCGACCGCGGTGCGCAGCGCGTCCAGCGCCGGGACGACGCGGGTCGGGTTGACCTGCGACGAGCCGGCCCCCTGGAAGCGGGGTGTGCGGGCGAACTCGCCGATCACGGCGATCCTTCCGCCCTCTGCCGGGTTCAGCGGCAGGATTCCCTCCTCGTTCTTCAGCAGGACGGCGCTGGCGAGGGCGGCCTCCCGGGCGAGATCGTGGTGGGCGTCGGCGTCGAACTCCGTGTCGGTGTCGTGTCCGGCCTCGGCACGGTCCACGAGCGTCAGGAGGCGGGTGACCGCGAGATCGAGGTCGGACTCGGTGAGCTGCCCGGAGCGGACGGCTTCGAGGATGTCCTCGGTGCCCGTGCCGCCGGACGCGGGCATCTCCAGGTCGACGCCCGCGGTCAGGGACCGCGCACGGCTGCTGACACCGCCCCAGTCGGACACCACGAGGCCGTCGAAGCCCCACTCCTCGCGCAGGAGCCCGGTGAGCAGGGCGCGGCTCTCGGCGACGTACGTGCCGTTGATCTTGTTGTACGAGGACATGACGGTCCACGGCCGGGCCTTGGTGACGACCGTTTCGAAGGCGGGCAGATAGATCTCGCGCAGCGTCCGCTCGTCGACCTCGGCGGACACCGTCATGCGGTCGGTTTCCTGGTTGTTGGCGGCGTAGTGCTTGACGGACACGCCCACGCCCTGGCTCTGCACGCCGTTGGTGAACGCGGCACCGAGTTCACCGGCGAGCGCCGGGTCCTCGGAGTAGTACTCGAAGTTCCGGCCGCACAGCGGTGAGCGCTTCATGTTGATGCCGGGCCCGAGGACGACCGAGACCCGCTCGGCCCGGCACTCGCGGCCGATCGCTTCCCCCACCCGGGCGAGCAGGGCAGTGTCCCAGCTGGAGGCGAGACCGGCGGCGGGCGGGAAGCAGGTGGCGGGGACGCTGTCGAGGAGGCCGAGATGGTCCCCGCCCTCCTGCTGCTTGCGCAGGCCGTGCGGGCCGTCGGACAGCATGATCGCGGGAATGCCGAGCCGCTCGACGGGCTGTGTGTGCCAGAAGTCCGAGCCGTCGAGCAGTTGGGCCTTCTCCTCCAGGGTGAGCCCCTTGAGCAGCGCCGGGATGTCGAGTCGCGACGTGACGTGAGGTGCGGGCATGGCGGTGCCTCCTTCGAGTCGTACGTGTGTTGCCGACCGGTGCCTCTTGCCTGCCGGGCACCGGGTGCCATATGAATGCTGACACGTGTAACCCGCTCTACGGAAGGCTTCCGCTGATGAAGTTGAACGTTCATGAGAACGGCACCGGTGACAAGGTCGCGCTGCTGATCCACGGCGGCATGTCCGACCACCGCACCTGGCACGCCGTCGAGGACCACCTCGTCGGCCTCGGCTACCGGGTCGTCGCCCCCGACCTGCGCGGACACGGCCGCAGCCCCCGTGGCGAGTACCGTCCCGCGCTGCTCGCCGAGGACCTGGTGGAGAACCTGCCGGCCGGCGCGGACGTGGCGATCGGGCACTCGCTGGGCGGTCTCTCCCTGGCGCTCGCGGTCTCCCGGCTGGAGCCGGGGCGTGCCGTGTACTCCGACCCCGGCTTCCTGCTGGGCAACGTGCCGGCCGGGGCCACCGCGGGCATGCGGCAGATGGTCGCCTCCGCGACCGCCGAGAGCGTACGGGCCATGAACCCGAGGTGGTCGGAGCAGGACGTGGCGGCGGAACTGGCGGGCTTCGCGCTCTTCGATCCCGAATTCCTGTCCGCCATCGAGCAGTTCGAGCAGGGCTACCTGCCGGAGACGGCCGTCGTGCCCTCGCTGGTGCAGCTGGCCGATCCCAGCCTGTGCGTCGACGCGCGGGGCGCGGCACGGCTCGAGGAGCGCGGCTTCGAGGTGTGCGTGGTGCCGCGGGCGGGACACTGCATCCACCGCGACGATCCGCAGGCGTTCCTGAAGTCGCTGGACGGCTGGATCTGAGCCCGCCCCCGTACGCCGTGAGACGCCCCCGAGCGTCGTGAGAGGGCCCCGGCGCTCCCCCCTGAGCGCCGGGGCCGTCGTGGTGGGGGTGGGAGCGGCGGCGTGTGCCGCGCCGCTCCCACCCCGGTCCTCAGTGGCCGCCGCGCACGAAGCGTTCCAGCGGCCGGGTCTCCCGGCCCGTGTGGGTGCGGTCCGGGCCGACCGGTGTCACCGTCACGTAGCCCCGCTGGAGCAGGCCGAAGTCCGGGCGGCGCTTGGTCTCGGGGCGGCAGTCCGGTGAGTCCGGCACACAGAGCCGGCCACCGATGGTGAAGGTGTCGCCGTGCGCCGTGTAGCGCAGCTCGACCAGCTTCTGGGTGCCCACGGACGTCCACGCCGTCCCGCGGGGACGCTGTCCCGGCGCGTGGTGCGGGTAGTTCACGTTGACGACGTACTCCGTTGTGAGCAGGTCGCGTTGGCGCAGACCGGCGATGAACTCGGCCCCGAACTCTGCGGTCTTGCGGTAGGTGTGGTCCGCGACCTCCAGGGAATCGGTGACGGCCGGGTCGTAGGAGCTGTTGAGGGCGACCGCCGGGACACCCTCGTCGATCGCGGCGAGCGCTGCCCCCACGGTGCCCGACTCGTTGACCACGGAGGCCACGTTCGGGCCGTAGTTGCTGCCGGTGACCACCAGGTCGGGGCCGTCCTTCCAGCCCGCCTTGGCGGCCAGTCCGCCACGGGTCGCGAGCCGCACGGTGTCCGCGGGCGTCGCGCTCGGCGTGGACGGCCCGCAGGGCGCCGCTCCCTTGCAGACCCCGTACACCGCGCCGCCGCCCGGCGCTCCGGAACAGTCGCCCGCGTACCCGGCGGGCAGCGTGGCCCGGCGCTGGACGGTCAGGGAGCCGGCGCTCGTGGCGCTGGTGCCGGCGCCGCTCTGGTTGGCCCACGGGGCCATGACGACGACGTCGGCGCCGGCCGCGCACAGGGCGCGGCGGACCTCGTACAGGCCCTTGCCGTCGGAGGCGTTGGGGCGGGCCATCTGCATGGAGTCGTCGTTGCTGAGCAGGACGCGCAGTCCCGCGAGCGGCCGCCGGTCACCCTCGTGCCCGGGTCCGGGTCCGGGTCCGCCGTGGGCCGCTCGCGCCTGGGTGCAGGCGAGCAGCACGGTGCTTGTCGCGGCGAGGGCGGTGAGTGTTCTGCGTCGGTTCACGGTGCGTCTCCTTGGGTGGGCGGTGTGGGCTGTGCGGGCGGGATGGGCTGCGCGGGCGGTGTGGGCGGTAGCGGTGGGGGCGTGACGGGCGACGGCCAGGCCGATGGCCGGTCCGGTGTTGTGGCCGATGTCGTGGCCGGTGCCGTGGTCGGTGCCATAGCCCGAGTCACGGCCGGTGCTGTGGCCCAAGTCGCGGCCGATGCCGTGGCCAGAGTCGCGGCCGGTGCCGTAGCCGGTGTCCTGGCCGATGTAGCTGCCAGTGCAGTGGCCCGAGTCGCGGCCGGAGTCACGGCCGGTACCGTGGCCGAAGTCGCGGCCGATGCCGTGCGGGCGGGCGTGGGATCACCGGACGCCGCGGACGCGCAGTACGCCCACCGCGCCGATGAGCGAGACGACGGCGGCGACCGGGAACAGGGCCTCGTAGCCGCCGGCGGCGACGATCCAGCCGGCGATGGAGGGGGCCAGGATCTGCGGGCCGGCGTTGGCGATGTTGATGACGCCCATGTCCTTGCCGGCGTCCTCGGTGCGGGGCAGCACCTTGGTGATCAGGGCCATGTCGACGGCCATGTACACCCCGAAGGCCAGACCGCCGGCGATGTTGTACGCGAGCATGCCGCCCTCGGTGGGCCACACCATCGGCAGGGTCAGGGCGAGCGCGGCCGCGATGCCGGAGGTGAGGACGAAGGGCTTGACCCGCCCGACCCGGTCGGCGATGGGCCCCACCACGACGGAGGCGATCACCGTGCACACGGCGTTGACGATCATCAGGAAGCCGACCGTCGGCAACAGGTCCTGCGGCGGGACCTCGATGTGCTCCGCGAGCAGGAACATGTTGTACGTGAGGACGATGAAGTAGCCGAGCATGACGCCGAGTCGCGACAGGAAGGCCCAGCCGAAGTCCGGGTGCCCCTTGGGGCTGACCCAGAAGTTGGTGAGGAACGCCCTGAGCGAGAACCGTTCCCGCGGCAGGGCACGGGCGTCCTGGTCCGGGGAGACGATCACGAACATGATGGCCGCGGCGACGACGACCGCCGCGATCAGGTAGTAGCCGTTCTCCCCGGCGAACCGCCCGCCGAAGCCGCCGATCACGCCCTCGAAGCCGAACTTCTCACCGGGCACACCGCCGATGACCAGCGCGGCGGCGATCGTGCCGAGCGGCACGCCCAGCCCGACCAGCGCGGAGAAGGTGCCGTACCTGGCGGCCGGTACCCGGTCGGGCATCGTGGCGGTCAGGGCCGCCTGGTAGCCGTTCATGATGAACTGCACCACCCCCCAGCTCAGACCGAGCATGGCGATGCTCGCCGCGTGAGCCTGACCGACCAGGGCGAGCGCTCCGAGCACGGCGCACAGCAGGATCCAGGGCGCACGGCGGCCGAACCGGGAGCGGGTGCGGTCCGAGAGCTGTCCGAACACCGGGTTGCCGACGGTCGCGAGAACGGCGCCGATGGTGCTGGCGGTGGACAGCGCGGCGGTGTCGTTGGTGCCGGTGATCTGCGCGACCTGGAGGGGGAGCAGGAAGCCGCCCACGCCGAACCAGAGCAGGTACAGCGCGATGTTGGCGACCGGCAGCGTGGCGTGGAGCCGGCCGAGGCGCGCGGGGACGGCCGGGGCGCCGGCACCCTCGCCCCCGTGATCGGCCATGGCGGTGGCGGGCACGGTCGGGCCGGGCGCGGGGGTCGTGGGCGTCGAGGTCGCGGGCACGTTTTCAGGAAGTGAATGAGTCATCAGGGCCCCTAGGAAGGCGATGCCGGAACAGCGGGACGCGGGGTGGGGCACGCGTTCGGCAGGAGCGTAGATGACACGTGTAAGCATGGGAAGGTGTCGTACACCCCTCGATGCTTTTCGTTACTTCCGAGGGGGGCTGTGTTGAGAAGTTGGAGGAGTCGCAGGCCGGAGCGCGCTCGAACCGGGGGTCCGGGTCAGGCCGATTCGCGCACGACGATTTCCGCGCGGAGCATGTCGTGGGTCTCCGGCGGCGTGTCGGGGGCGCCGATCAGCCGGTCCAGCAGTCGGGCGATCTCGCGCGAGGGCATGTAGTCGAGACGGACGGTCGTGAGCCGGGGCCGGAGCAGTCTGCCGATCAGCAGATCGTCCGCGCCGACGACCGCGATGTCCTCCGGCACACGCACTCCCGCGTCCTGCAGCGCGCGCACGGCGAGCGCCGCGTACTCGTCGTTGTACGCGAACAGGCCGTCGACCCCGTCCGCCGCGCACTGCCGAGCCCACCGCGGCGCGGCTTCCTCGTCGAGGGACAGGGTCTGCCGTACGACGGTGGCGCCGCCTTGGGCCCGGGCGGCTCGCTCGACACCGGCCAGCCGGGGCTCGGCGAACCCGCGCAGCGAGGAGTCGACGGGCGTGATCACGCCGAGGGTCCTGCGGCCCGCCGCCAGCAGATGGGTCGCCGCGTGGAAGCCGACCTGTTCCTCATCGGTCACCAGGGCATGCGCGCCCGCGACGGGCGCCGGACCGAAGTCGAGTACGACCTTGACGCCGGCCTGGTGCAGGACGGCCACGGCGTCCTCGTCCATGCTGTCGTCGCGCAGCGACAGCACGGCGTCGGGCCGCAGTTCGGCCCAGCGGCGGCCGGCGTCCGCGCCCCGGACGCCGGTGGGGCCGTAGAGCACGGCCGTGTGGCCCAGTGCGGACAGCTCCTGCTGCAACTCGGCGAACGTGCGCGCGAAGAGCGGCCCCACGGTGACCGCCGGCGCGGTCAGCAGCACGATCCCGCTGCGTCCGGCCCGCAGGGCCCGCGCCACGGCGTGCGGCACGTAGCCGAGTTGCCGGGCGGCCTCCCGTACCCGCTCACGCGTCGCCTCGCTGACGCGCCCGCCCTCGGTGTCGTTGAGGACGTAGGAGACCGTGGCCCGCGACACCCCGGCGGCACGTGCCACGTCACTGCTGGTGGGCGGGGTACCGACGGGGCGGGGCGAGGAGGACGAGGGCGAGGCCATGTTCGTCATCTTCGCAGAGGGGTGAGGCGGGCCACCGCCCCCCTGGCGTCCGCCCCCGGTGAGACCGGCCGTGCGGTTCAGCGGGTCCGGTAGCGCGCGTAGATCAGTCCGCTGTCGAAGGCACGCTCCTCGACCATTTCCAGATCGAGGCGTACGCCGTCGGGGAAGAACCTCTTGCCGCCGCCGACCACGCTGGTGGTGATGAACAGGTGGTACTCGTCCACCAGACCGGCCGCGATCGCCTGGGCCGCGAGGTTGGGGCCGTCGACGGTGAGGTCGGCCTCGGCCTCGGCCTTGAGCTTGCGCACCGCCTCCGGGTCGAAGGTCCGCTCGATCCTGGTCTTCGCGCTGGACACCGACTCGAGCGTCGTGGAGTACACGACCTTCTCGGCGGCCTGCCAGTCGCGGGCGTACTGCAGGATGTGCGGCGGCTGGTCGGGCTCGGTGTGCGCGGTCTCCCAATAGACCATCGTCTCGTACATCCGGCGGCCGTAGAGGTAGGTGCCGACAGGGCGGAAGAGGTCGTTGATGAAGGTGTGCACCTCCGGATCCTCGGCCCCGGTGCCGAGGTCGCCCTCGGCCGCCTCGGCGTAACCGTCGAGCGAGGTGACCATCGAGTAGATGAGCTTTGCCATGGCTCTCCTTCGGTAGGGGCGCATAAGTCTGTCAGCGGTCCTGCGAACCATGACCCCGACAGGGCCCGGAACTCATCGGTCGGCCGACCCACTGACGGACGCCCTGGCCACCATCGGCGATTCGGCCACGTCCGTGCGCGCGGGACCGGCTCCAGCAACGAGCCGCCCCGTTCGCTCCCTTGGGCGGCAAGGGGTCCAGCGCGTCCGGAATCGAGCGCGTTCGATTCCGGGTCCGCCTCGTTGTGCCGGGCACCACCGAGCCGTCCAGGCACGGTACCGACCTTCAGGAGGGACGCAGGTGACTGTGACTCACGCCTCGACCGCGAACGAGGGAACGCCGCCCCCTCCGCCACCGGCTGCCCTCACCTTCGGGGGGATGCACGGCAAGAACCCGCTGGCGGATGCCAGTTTCGCGGCGATGTGCCGCCGCCTGCCCTCGGTGCTGGGGCACACCGCGCGGCTGGCGTGGGCCGTCGACAGGGCAGGCGTCGTCCTGCTCCTCGCCTGTCAGCTGCTCACCGGCGTCGCGGCCGCCGTCGTCCTCGCGTTCACCGCTCGGGCCATGACGCACATCCTCGGCAACGGTCCGGTCTCCGAACGCCTGGACGGCGCGCTGCCCGCCCTGGTCGTGGTGACGGCCGCGGCCGCCGTCGGCCGGATCAGCGGCGCCCTGTCCTCCTACGCCGACGGCCGCATCACTCCCCTGCTGATGACCGAGGCGGACGTCGCCCTGGTCGCCGCCGTGTGCCGGGTGGAGTCCTCGGCGTACGGCGAGGACGGCTTCGCCGACCGGCAGGAGGCCGCCGAAGTCGGCGTGACCCGCACCCGGATGATGGTCCAGGACGCCCAGCGGTTCATGTCCGCCCTGATCCGCATGGTCGCCGCGAGCGGAGTCGTCACCGCGCTGCACCCGCTGATGCTGCCCCTGCTCCTGCTGGCCGTCCTCCCGGCCGGCGCCGGAGCCGTGCTGTCCGCACGCGTCACGTACGAGACCCACTACCTCAACGTCGGCGACCGCAACGTCCGGACCATGATGCGCTGGTGGGCGACCTACTCCCGGCACGGCGACGAGGTCCGCGCCAACGGCATGACCGGCTACCTCCTGAACTGGTACCGCGCGCTGTCCGACCGCATCGACCGGCGCACCCTGACCGCGGCCCCGCGCATGCTGCGCATCGTGCTGTCCACCAGCGCGCTGGGCGGGGTCTTCCTGCTGGGCACCTGGGCCACCCTCGCCTGGCTGACGGCCGACGGCCGGGTCGCCCTGCCCGTCGCCGCCACCGCCGTCGTCGCCGTGCAGACCACGCTCGCGGCGCTGTCCCAGTTCGTCATCCACGGCGCCGCGATGTTCCACACCTCGCTCTACCTGGCCGACATGCGGGCCTTCCTCGAACTGGCCGCCGAACGCGCGCCCCGGCGCGGGACGTCGACCATTCCCGAGCGAGTGGACGAGATCCGGATCGACGAAGTGGTCTACCAGTACCCCGGCAAGGACGAACCGGCCGTCGCCGGGGTCTCGCTCGCGCTCCGCCGGGGCGAGATCCTGGCGATCGTCGGCGAGAACGGCTCGGGCAAGTCCACCCTCGCCAAACTCATCACCGGCATCCTCCTGGCCGACAAGGGGCGCGTCTCCTGGGACGGAGTCGACCTCGCCGACGCCGACCCCGACGCCGTGTGGAAACGGACCGCGCTCGTCCCGCAGAACTTCGCCTGCTGGCCCCTGCGCGCCCGCGAGAACATCACACTCGGACAGCCCAGGACCTTCGACGACGGACCCGTGTGGGACGTCGTCGACGCGGTCGGCATGCGCGAGGCCGTGGAGAAGCTTCCCCAGCAGCTCGACACCCTCCTCGCCAAGGAGCTGTGGGGAGGCGCCGAACTCTCCGGAGGCCAGTGGCAGCGCCTGGTCTGCGGACGCGCGCTGTACCGGCGGACACCCCTGCTGATCCTGGACGAGCCGACCTCCCAGATGGACGCCCGCGGCGAACACGCGATCTTCCTGGAGATCAAACGGATCGCCGCCGAGCGCATGACCATCGTGGTCACCCACCAACTGGAGAACACCCGCCTCGCCGACCGCGTCCTGGTCATGGACCGGGGCCGGGTCATCGAGCACGGGACGTACGAGGACCTGGTCGGCGCCGGCGGCCTGTTCGCCGAACTGGTGGCCCTGGCCAAGGACAGGTGACCGGACTCCCCCCAGTGTTGACGGTGCTTACATGACCGGGTTAGCTTCATGTATGCACCGTCAACATGAGCGCAAGGGAGCTGCTCCGATGCCATCGAGCCCACAGGAACCGGACGGGCGGGACAGGGTCGAGGTCGATCTGGGTGGCCGCACGGTCACCGTCCCCAGGGGCGGCCTGTACGACCGGTACCGGATGGACACCGACCTCGACGAGGTCGCCCGCGACCCCCGCGTCAGCGGGGTGGACTTCTTCCGGCGGCTGCCCAAGACGCGGGTCGACTCCGCCATCGGCCCCACCCTCACCCCGAACTTCTACTACCGCGTCTCGACCGCCCGGCTGACGATGCCGGCCCCCTCCCGGGCGATCCGCTCCCGGCTGCCGAAGGAGCTCGCGCCGCTGGAGGTCGCGCCCGGGCTCGGCCTGGTGTCGGTGATGTTCTTCCGCTACGACGTGTGCGACATCGACTTCTACACCGAGGCCGCCGTCGGCATCGCCGTCAAACCGGCCCGGCACGGCGGGCTCGGCTTCTTCGATCTCGTCGCCGGTCTGAAGAACGAACACCTCGACTCCTACGTGCTGGCCCTGCCCGTGAGCACCCGGATCGCCCAGGTCCGCGGCCACGACGGCTACGGGTTCCCCAAGTGGGTCACCGCCCTCGACGTCGACATCGACGCGGACCGCACTACGGCGCGCGTCGCCAACGACACGGGCGGCACCGACCTCTCCCTCTCGGCGGCCACGCCCGCGCAGACCGCCCACCCCGGCGGCGCGCGCGTCACCTCGCTCACCTCGTACACGACGATCGACGACGCGTGGCACTCCACCCTGAGCCAGACCCATGTGCTGTCGGCCGGTACGGCACGTCTCCCCCGCGGCCTCACCCTCCAGGTCGGCCAGGGCCGCATGGCCGACGAACTGCGCTCGCTCAAGCCGAGGAGAACGGTCCAGTTCGACGTCGTGACCGAGGGCCAGCTCGCCCTGCACATGCCGGTCCCCACCTCCGTCCAGAGCCGCAGCCAGTGACAAGGAGCCCCACCATGGTCACCGACCACGCCACCCGCCCCACCACCACCCGCGGCCCGGCCCTCCCGGCGTCCCTGACCCCGGCCCTGCTCACCCGGCTGACCGCACGGGTCTCGGCGGCCGCGGACGCCGAACGGGTCACCACCAGCGCCCCGTACACCGGCCTCCCGCTGGCCGACATCCCGGTCTCGACGCCCCCCGACGTCGAGGACGCGTACACCCGCGCCCGTGCCGCCCAGCAGACCTGGGCCGCCACACCCGTCGAGCAGCGCAAGAGGATCCTGCTGCGCTTCCACGACCTGGTCCTGGCCCGCCAGGACGAGGCGCTCGACCTGATGCAGGCCGAGAACGGCAAGACC
Source organism: Streptomyces sp. NPDC056128 (assembly GCF_042263835.1). Lineage (NCBI taxonomy): Bacteria > Bacillati > Actinomycetota > Actinomycetes > Kitasatosporales > Streptomycetaceae > Streptomyces > Streptomyces sp. NPDC056128. The sequence continues at coordinate 147,321 of NZ_JBHJVQ010000007.1, forward strand.
CGCCGGGACGCCTTCCTCGAAGTGACCGACATCGCGATCACCGCCCGGTACTACGCCCGCAACGCCGCCAGGTACCTGAACCCCAGGCGACGCCGGGGCGCGATCCCCGTCCTGACCCGCACGACCGAACTGCGCCACCCCAAGGGCGTGGTCACGGTCGTCTCCCCGTGGAACTACCCGCTGAGCATGGCGGCCGGCGACGCGCTCCCGGCGCTGATGGCCGGCAACGCCGTGGTCCAGAAGCCCGACACCCAGACCGCGCTCACCGCGCTGTGGGCGCTCGACCTGATGCACGAGGCCGGGCTGCCGGACGGGGTGTGGCAGATGGTGATCGGCCGGGGCGGCTCCATCGGCCCCGCCCTCATGGACAACGCCGACTACATGATGTTCACCGGCTCCACCGCGAGCGGGCGGAGGATCGCGCGCGACGCCGGGGAGCGTCTCATCGGCGCGTCCCTCGAACTCGGCGGCAAGAACCCCATGATCGTCCTGGACGACGCCGACATCGAGAAGGCCGCCGAAGGCGCCGTCGCCGCCTGCTTCCCCTCGGCGGGCCAGCTCTGCGTCTCCGTCGAGCGCCTGTACGTGGCCGAGTCCGTCCATGACGCCTTCGTCGCCGCGTTCGTCGCCCGCACCGGGAAACTCGAGCTCGGCGCCGCGTACGACTACGGCGTCGATGTCGGCAGCCTCACCACCGTGTCCCAGCTGAGGACCGTCACCACGCACGTCGACGACGCCGTGGCCAAGGGCGCGACCGTCCTCGCGGGCGGCAGGGCACGGCCGGACCTGGGGCCACTCTTCTACGAACCGACGATCCTGACCGATGTCACCCCCGACATGACGCTGCACGACCAGGAGACCTTCGGCCCCGTCGTCTCCGTCCACTCGTTCCGTGACGTCGAGGAGGCGATCGCGCGGGCCAACGCCACTCCCTACGGCCTCAACGCCAGCGTGTGGTCCGGCAACGGGGCCCGGGGCAGGGCGGTCGCCGCGCGCGTGCGCGCCGGAACCGTCAACGTCAACGAGGCGTTCGCCGCCGCGTGGGGAAGCATCGACGCGCCGATGGGCGGCATGGGCGACTCCGGACTCGGCCGCCGCCACGGCGCCGACGGCATCCTCAAGTACACCGAGCCCCAGACCGTCGCCCACCAGCGCCTCCAGGGATTCACGCCGCCCGCCCGCGTCTCCCCCGAAGCCTGGGCCAGGCTCCTGACGGGGGCGCTGAAGGTCCTGAAGGCGACAGGGGTTCGCTGAGCCTTGGTCCGGCTAAGCGGGGCGGCGCACCGCCTCGTCGCCCCGCGAGGCCTACAGCCAGGCACGGTAGCGGCGCAGTGCCCCGCGCTGCTTCCACTGCTCGGAGAGCAGGGTGTACACCGGGTGGATCCGGGGCCTGGGGTCACTTCCGCGGGCGAGGCGGCGCATCTGGTGCCGGACCCGTGCCATGCCCGCGGCCGAGGCGAGGGCCTTGTCGGACCAGGTCACCGGTGTCATCTGCCGGTCGGCTTCGCGTTGGTTCCGCCAGCGGTCGGGCAGGTCGGGAGTGACGGCGAGGGCGGTGCCCATGCCGACGACGCCCACACCGCTGTCGAGGACCCGCTCCGCGGTGGTCCGCCGCGTGATGCCACCGGTGAGCATCAGCGGGAGGGGACTGGTCCTGACCAGCTCGCGCGCCAGGTCCAGGAAGTAGGCCTCGCGCGCCTGGGTGCGTGCGTCGGCGGAGCGGCCGGTCATCGCGGGGCTCTCGTAGCTCCCGCCGGACAGTTCGACCAGGTCGACGCCGAGCGGTTCGAGCATCTCGATGACCTGACGGGCGTCGTCGGCGTCGAATCCGCCGCGCTGGAAGTCGGCGGAGTTGAGCTTCACCGCGACCACGAAGGACGGCGAGACGGCGGCACGGACGGCGCGGACGACGTCGAGCAGCATCCGCGCGCGGTTCTCCGGCGACCCGCCCCACCGGTCGGTGCGCCGGTTGACCAGGGGAGACAGGAACTGCGACAGCAGATAGCCGTGGGCGGCGTGGATCTCCACACCGTCGAAGCCCGCCTTCTCGGCACGGTGCGCCGTGACCGCGAACCGGGTCACGGTGGCGTCGATCTGCTCGGGGGACATGGCTTCCGGACGGCCGAAACGACCGCTGTGCCGCCCCAGGTCGACGCCGACGTCGGAGGGACCCCACACGACGCCGGGCATGTCGGAGGCCACCTGCCGGCCGGGGTGGTTGATCTGCATCCATATCGCGCCACCGGCGGACTTGCCGGCCTCGGCCCACGCGGCGAACGGCTCGAGCGGCGCGTGCTCGTCGAGCACGACGCCTCCGGGGCCCGTCAGCGCCTCGGCGTGCACCATGACGTTGCCGGTGATCAGCAGTCCGCTGCCGCCGGCGGCCCAGCGCCGGTAGAGCGCCGGCAACCGCTGGTCGGGCAGCTGGCCGTCGCCCGCCAGGTTCTCCTCCATCGCCGCCTTGGCGATCCGGTTCTTCAGCACCTGTCCGGAGCGCAGGGGCAGCGGCGAGAACAGCTCGCTGGTCATCCCGATTCCTCTCGTTCGTCTCGGTCACCTACGATGTATGCATCGTTCACATTAGAGGACGATGTAAGCGCCGTAAACATAGAGAGGTGTGACCTGTGCCGCAGGCCAGCACGTACCACCACGGCGATCTGCGCGCCGCCTGTCTGCGAGCCGCACGCGAACTCCTCGAAGCAGACGGCAGCGCCGGCCTTTCGCTGCGCGCGGTCGCCCGGCGCGCCGGGGTGTCGGCGACGGCCCCCTACCGCCACTTCGCCGACCGCGACGCCCTCGTCTCCGCGGTGGCCGCCGAGGGGTACCGCGAGCTGGCCGGCTACCTCGCCGAGGCCCACCCCGCGCCCTCGACGCCCGACGAACTCGCCGCGGTCGCCGTCGCCTACGTCCGGTTCGCGCTCGACCACCCGGCCCTGTTCCGGGTGATGTTCGCCGAGCCCTGCGACCCCACGAGCGAGGAACGGGTCGCCGCCACCGCGGCCATCTCGGAGTACGTCCGCGGCATCGTCCGCGCCACCTTCCCCGAGGTGGACGCGGACGCCCTGTCGACCACGGTGTGGGCCCTGGTCCACGGCCTCGCGTTCCTGCACCTCGACGGCAAGCTCGACACCTCCACCCCCGAGGTGGTCGCCACGCAGGTCCAGGCGGCCGTGCACGCGCTGTTCGACGCCTCACCGGCGGTCCGCGAGGTGCCCCCTACTTGATGCGGTCGAGGAAGCCGAGCACCCGATGGGCGACCTGCTTCGCGGCCTGCTCGTCGTAGGACGGCAGGCTGCTGTCGGTGAACAGGTGCCTGTCGCCCGGGTAGAGGAACAGCTCGGCGTCCGTCGCCGTCTCCACGAGCGCGCGGGCGGCGTCCACGTCGCCCTCCCCGGCGAAGTAGGGATCCGCGTCCATGCCGTGGATCTGGACCGGGACGTCCCGGGGCCAGGCGCCGCCGAACTTCGAGACCGGGACGCATGATTCGAGCAGCAGCGCGCCCTTCGCGCCGGGGCGGGTCTGGGTCAGCTTCTGTGCCGGCAGAGTGCCGAGTGAGAAGCCGACGTAGACGAGTTCCGCGGGCAGCTTCTCGGCGGCGGTGGTTCCGCGCGCGGTGATCGTGGCGAAGCCGGTGTTCCCGGCGTAGGTGAGACCCTCCTCAAGGGTGTCGAATACCTGCCCCTCGTACAGGTCTGGGGCGTGGACGGTGTGTCCGGCCTGTCGCAGCTGATCCGCGAACTCGCGAACGCCGGCGGTCAGGCCCTGTCCATGGTGGAAGACCAGCACCTCAGCCATGTTGCTCCCCTCGTACCGCGGCGCCCGGGCGGCGCCGCGGTACGAGTATGTCCGGGAGCACTGACACCCGGTCCGGTTCAGCGCTGCGCCGCCACCCCGATCGGCCTCGGCTGCCGGATCTGCGAGCGTCGTGACTGCGCGCGGCGGGCCCGTCCACCGGCGGGCGGGCGGCTGGCCGTCGATCCCGACCGGCGGACGTACGTGCCCTGTCCGGTGGAGAGCACCGGGGTGTGACGGCGCGGGGCCTTCGCAGGGCGGCCCGCGCCGTCCGGTTCAGCGATGCCGGAAGCTGGGTGACCGCTTCTCGGTGAAGGCCGCCATGCCCTCCTTCTGGTCTTCGGTGGCGAACACCGCGTGGAACAGGCGGCGTTCGAAGCGGACGCCCTCGGTGAGCGTGGTCTCGAAGGCGCGGCCGACGGCCTCCTTCGCCATCATCGCGACCGGCAGCGACATCCCGGCCACGGTCTCGGCGACCGCCAGCGCCTCCCCCACCAGCTCGTCCGCCGGCACGACCCGGGAGACCAGCCCGGCCCGCTCCGCCTCGGCGGCGTCCATGGTGCGCCCGGTGAGGCACAGTTCCATGGCCTTCGCCTTGCCCACCGCGCGGGTCAGCCGCTGGGAGCCGCCGATACCGGGGATCACCCCGAGTTTGATCTCCGGCTGGCCGAAGACGGCGGTGTCGGCGGCGAGCAGGATGTCGCAGAGCATGGCCAGCTCGCAGCCGCCGCCCAGCGCGAATCCGGCGACGGCCGCGACGGTCGGGGTCCGCAGCTGTCCGAGCCGGTCCCAGGCGGCGAACCAGTCGGTGAGGTACATGTCCATGTACCCCTGCGGCCGCATCTCCTTGATGTCGGCGCCGGCCGCGAACGCCTTGGCCGAACCGGTGATGACGACGCAGCCGCAGTCCGGGTCCCGGTCGAGGGCCTCGGTGGCGGCCACGACCTCGTTCATCACCTGGAGGTTGAGCGCGTTGAGTGCCTTCGGCCGGTTGAGGGTGAGCAGGGCGGTGCGGCCCTTGCGCTCGACCAGGATGGTCTCGAAGTCCATGGTCACGTGGCTTCTCCGCTCAGGTTCCTGATGCTACGTACGATGCCCGAGAAGTCCTCCGCGTCACCGACCCGTTCGGCGTGGGCCGCGAACAACTCTGCGGCTCGGAGGCCGAGTTCCGCGTGTACGCCGCCCTCGTGGACGGCGTTGGCGGCCAGGCCCAGGTCCTTGGCCATCAGGGACGCGGCGAAACCGGGCCGGTAGTCGCGGTTGGCGGGGCTGGTCGGCACCGGGCCGGGGACGGGGCAGTTGACGCTGAGGGCCCAGCACTGTCCGGATGCCGTGGAGGCCACGTCGTACAGCGCCTGGTGGGACAGTCCGAGGCTCTCGCCGAGGACGAACGCCTCGCTGACGGCGATCATGGAGACGCCGAGGATCATGTTGTTGCAGATCTTGGCGGCCTGTCCGGCTCCCGGCCCGCCGCAGTGGACGGCCTTCTTGCCCATGGCCTCCAGCAGGGGGCGCGCCTCGGCGAACTCGGCCTCGCCGCCGCCCGCCATGAAGGTCAGCGTGGCGGCCTCGGCCCCGACCACCCCGCCGGACACGGGCGCGTCCAGGGCGCGCATCCCGGCGGCGAGGGCCCGCTCGTGAGCGGTGCGTGCGTCGGCGACGTCGATGGTGGAGCAGTCGAGGAAGAGGGTGCCGGGGCGGGCGGTGGCCAGGATGTCGTCGTAGAGGCCCAGGACGTGGCGTCCGGCGGGCAGCATGCTGACGACCACGTCGGCGACGGCGACGGCCTCGGTCACGGACGCGGCGGGCTCGACGCCGGTCCCGGCGGCGGCCTCCACGGCCGCGGGGACCAGGTCGTGGCCGAGCACCCGGTGGCCGGCCTTGGCCAGGTTGGCGGCCATCGGGCCGCCCATGTGCCCGAGTCCGACGAAAGCGACGGTACGGCTCACCAGGCCACCTCCTCGGGGGTGTCGGATCCGGCGGCGAGCCCGAGTTCGCGCTCGCCGAGGGGGGTGAAGAAGCGCTCGACGTCCGCGTCGGTGACGTCGCCGAGGGTGGCCGGCGACCAACTGGGGCTGCGGTCCTTGTCGATGACCTGGGCGCGGACTCCTTCCACCAGGTCGGGGCCGCGCAGGCAGGCGCAGGAGACGCGGTACTCCTGGTCGAGGACCCGCTCCAGCGGGCCGAGCCGTCGGGCGCGGCGCAGCGACGTCAGGGTGACCTTGAGCGCGGTCGGGGACTTGGTGAGCAGGGTCTCGGCGGTCTCCTTGGCGGCCGGGTCGCCGTGGGCGAGGAGCCGCCGGACGATCTCCTCGACGGTGTCCGCGGCGAAGCAGCCGTCGATCCAGTCCCGTCGACCGGCCAGTTCCCCCGGTGGCGGTTCCTGGACATGCCGCCCGAGGGCCTCGCGTACCGGCAGCCGGGCGAGGTCGTCGGCGAAGGCCCGGAGTGAGGCCGCGGGCACGTAGTGGTCGGCGAGTCCGCAGAGCAGGGCGTCGGCGGCGCCGATCTGTGCGCCGGTCAGGGCGAGGTGGGTGCCGAGTTCGCCGGGGGCGAGGGCGAGCAGGTGGGTGCCGCCGACGTCGGGGACGAAGCCGATGCCGGTCTCGGGCATGGCGATCCGGGAGCGTTCGGTGACGATCCGGACCCTGCCGTGCGCGGAGATGCCGACGCCGCCGCCCATGACGATGCCGTCCATGAGGGCGACGTACGGCTTCGGGTAGCGGGCGATCCGGGCGTTGAGCCGGTACTCGTCACGCCAGAACGCGGCCGAGGCCGTGCCGTCCCCGTCACGGGCGTCGTCGTGGATGGCGCGGATGTCACCACCGGCGCACAGGCCGCGCTCCCCCGCGCCGGTGACGACGACGGTCTCGACGGCCGGGTCCCGCTCCCACTGCGTGAGCGCCTCGTCGACGCGGAGCACCATCTCGTGGGTGAGGGCGTTCAGGGCCTTGGGGCGGTTGAGGGTGATGTGGCCGGCGTGGCCACTCGTACGGAACAGGACGTCGCTCATCCGAACGCCTCCGTCAGGCCGCGGGCCACGATGACGCGCATGATCTCGTTCGTTCCTTCCAGGATCTGGTGGACGCGCAGGTCACGGACGATCTTCTCGATGCCGTACTCGCTGAGGTAGCCGTAGCCGCCGTGGAGCTGGAGCGCGCGGTCGGCGACCGAGTAGCCGGTGTCGGTGGCGAACCGCTTCGCCATCGCGCACAGGTACGGCGCCTGCGGATCGCCCCGGTCGAGCGCCTGCGCGGCCTGCTGGACCAGGGCGCGGGCGGCGGCGAGTTCGGTCACCATGTCGGCGAGCCGGAAGCGCAGCGCCTGGGCGTCGAGGAGGCGTTGTCCGAACGCCTCGCGGTCGGCGAGGTGGGCGAGGCTGCGGTCGAGGGCGCTGTGGGCGCCGCCGAGGGAGCAGGCGGCGATGCCGAGCCGGCCGCCGTTTAGGCCGTTCATGGCGATGCGGAAGCCCTCGCCCTCGCGGCCGAGGAGCCGGTCGTCGGGCAGGCGGACCCCGTCCAGGACGACCTGGCGGGTCGGCTGGGCGTTCCAGCCCATCTTCCGCTCGTTCGGCCCGAAGGCGAGACCGGGATCGTCCTTGTCGACGACGAACGCGGACACGCCGTCGGCGCCCCCGCCGCCGGTGCGGGCCATCACCACGTACGACTGGGCCGCTCCGGCGCCGGAGATGAACTGCTTGACGCCGGTGAGCACCCAGCCGTCGCCGTCCCGTACGGCACGGGTCGTCAGGGCCGCCGCGTCCGAGCCGGCGCCCGGCTCGGTCAGGCAGTAGCCGGCGAGGTCGTCCATGGCGCACAGGCGGGGCAGCCATCGCTCGCGCTGGGCGGTGTCGCCGTAGCGGTCGATCATCGAGGCGACCATGTTGTGGATCGAGAGGTAGCCCGCGATGGACGGGCAGCCGGAGGCGAGGGTCTCGAACACGAGGACGCCGTCGGCCCGGCTCAGCTCCGAACCGCCGTACTCCGCACGGACGTAGACGCCTCCGAGTCCCAGCCCGGCCGCCTTGCGGAGCACGTCCACGGGGAAGTGCTTGTCGCGGTCCCAGTCCAGGGCGTGCGGGGCGAGGTGGTCCTGGGCGAAGTCGAGCGTGGTCTCCACGAGGGCCTGCTGGTCCTCGGTGAGCAGGGTGCTGGTCATGTCGCTCAGCCCATCGTGGGGATCGTGAAGCTCGCGCCTTCCCTCAGGCCGGCGGGCCAGCGTGAGGTGACCGTCTTCGTCCGGGTGTAGAAGCGGACGGCGTCAGGGCCGTGCTGGTTCAGGTCGCCGAAGCCGGAGCGCTTCCAGCCGCCGAAGGTGTGGTAGGCGACCGGCACCGGGATGGGCACGTTGACGCCGACCATGCCGGTGTTCACCCGCCGGGTGAAGTCGCGGGCGGTGTCGCCGTCGCGGGTGAAGAGGGCCACGCCGTTGCCGTAGGGGTGCTCGCTGGGCAGGCGCAGGGCCTCCTCGTAGTCGGCGGCGCGTACGACGGACAGCACCGGTCCGAAGATCTCCTCCCGGTAGACGCGCATGGCGGGGGTCACCCGGTCGAAGAGCGACGCTCCGGCGAAGAAGCCGTTCTCGTGCCCCTCAAGGACGAAGTCCCTCCCGTCCACGACGAGTTCGGCGCCCTCCTCGACGCCGAGGTCCACGTAGGAGCGGACCCGGTCCACCGCGTCCCGGCCGACCAGGGGGCCGAAGTCGGACTCGGGGTCGTCGCTGCGGCCGATCCGCAGCGAGCCGATGCGCTCCTTCAGCCGGGCCACGAGGGCGTCGGCGGTGTCCTCGCCCACCGGCACGGCGACGGAGATGGCCATGCAGCGCTCGCCGGCCGAGCCGTAACCGGCCCCGATCAGGGCGTCGACGGCCTGGTCGAGGTCGGCGTCCGGCATCACGATCATGTGGTTCTTGGCGCCGCCGAAGCACTGGGCGCGCTTGCCGTGGGCGGCGGCGGTGGCGTAGACGTGCGCGGCGACCGGGGTGGAACCGACGAAGCCGAGCGCCGCCACGCGAGGATCTTCGAGGAGGGTGTCGACGGTCTCCCGGGCACCGTTGACGACGTTGAGGACACCGGGCGGCAGCCCGGCCTCCAGGAACAGTTCGGCGAGCCGCAGCGGGACGGACGGGTCTCGCTCCGACGGCTTGAGGATGAAGGCGTTGCCGCAGGCCAGGGCGGGGGCGGCCTTCCACAGGGGGATCATCGCGGGGAAGTTGAACGGCGTGATGCCGGCGGCCACGCCGAGCGGGGCGCGCAGGGAGTGGACGTCGATGCCGGTACCGGCGTTGTCGGTGAACTCGCCCTTGAGCAGGTGCGGGATGCCCGCCGCGAACTCGACGACCTCCAGGCCGCGCTGGAGGTCGCCGTGCGCGTCGGCGATCGTCTTGCCGTGCTCGGCGGAGAGCAGCCGGGCCAGCGCGTCCTTCTCCTGTTCCACCAGCTGGAGGAACCGCATGAGGACCCGGGCGCGGCGCTGCGGGTTCCACTCGCCCCACTCGCGTTGGGAGTTGACGGAGTCGGCGATGACCGCCTCCGTCTCGGTGCGGTTGGCGAGGGGCACCAGGGCCTGGACCTCGCCGGTGTTGGGGTCGTACACCTCGCCGTGGGCCCCCGAGGTTCCCGGGGTGTGCTTGCCGCCGACGAAGTGGGTCAACTCGCGCACGGAGGCGCGTTCGTGCTCGCGGACCATGACTGCCTGCTCTCGTCAGGAGGGATCCGGGGATGGCGCACCGGTCCCGCACGCGCACGCCGGTGGCGTACGGGTGCCGGAGGGCGCGAGTCGCGTATGGCCGGAATCCCGTCAGAGGGCGGGTTCACCAGGGTCGTGGGTGCACACCGGTGCCATGCGTGTCAGCTCCATCCTCGTGGAAAACACGGAACATCCCGCGGCCGGTATCCTGACTCCCGGATCAGCGCGCGCCGTCCGCCTTCCCGACATCCAACTCGTCAGTGGCGTACCGCTCGACGGCGTACTCCCCGGTCACAGTGGCGGGACCGTGCCGGAATCACACCGGCTTCCCTGCACCGCGGGCCTTGTACTCGCGACTATATAGTTGGACGTCCTAGTAAATCCAGTGCCGCGCGGCGGGCAGGCGCCGGGAGGGCCCTGCGCCGGGCCCCGGGCTCTCCCGCTCGGTGTCAGTGTCCGGCGACGAGCCGTGGCAGGGTGGCGAGGACGCCGGTGACCCGGCCGGCGGGCAGGCCGCCGCCCTGGGCCAGGTCGGGGGATCCGCCGCCGCGGCCGTCGAGGAGCGCCTTGACCAGCGTGGCCGCGTTCAGCCCGGCCTCCCGGGCCTTCTTGTTGAGGGCCACGACGACCGCGCCGTGGTCCGTTCCCACGGCGACGGCTCCGGGCGTGGTGCCGGGCAGACGGTCGCGTACCGCCAGGGCCAGGGCGCGGGCCTCGTCGGCGCCGCCCTCGGCGGTGGTGGTGACGACGAGGGTGCCGCCGGCGTCGACGGCCTGCCCGGCGAGTTCGGTGGCACGGACCGTGGTGGCCCGGCTCTTGAGGCGGGCGTTCTCCCGGTCGGCTGCCTTGAGCCGGTCCAGGAGGGCGGCGATCCTGTCGGGCAGTTCGGCGCGGGGTGCGTTCAGCTGTTCCGCGACGCGGCTCACCAGGTCGCGTTCGCGCGCGAGGTAGCCGAAGCCCTCGATGCCGACCGCGGCCTCCAGCCGGCGTATCCCGGCGCCGACGGAGGACTCGCCGGTGAGGGCGACGGTGCCGATCTGCGCGGCGTGCTCGACGTGGGTGCCGCCGCACAGCTCGCGCGACCAGGCGCCGCCGATCTCGACGACCCGGACCTGCTCGCCGTACGTCTCGTCGAACAGGGCGAGCGCGCCGAGTTCCTTGGCCTCGGGGAGGGTCATCCAGCGGACGTCCACCGCGAGGTCGCGGCGCAGGGCGCGGTTGGCGGCCTCCTCGATCTCGCCGCGGACGGCCGGGGAGAGGGCGCCGCGCCAGGGGAAGTCGAGGCGGAGGTGGCCGGGGCGGTTGTAGGAGCCGGACTGCAGGGCGTTCGGGCCGAGGATCTCGCGCAGCGCGGCGTGCAGGACGTGGGTGCCGGAGTGGGCCTGGCGGGCGCCGAGCCGCCACTCGGCGTCGACGGCGGCCACCACCGCGTCCCCGGTGGCGAGTTCACCCGCCGTGACGCGGACGCGGTGGACGACCAGGCCGGGCAGGGGTCGCTGGACGTCGATGACCTCGGCCTCGCCGGAGGCGCCGGAGATCCGTCCGGCGTCGCTGTCCTGGCCGCCGGACTCGGCGTAGAACGGGGAGCGGTCGAGGACGACGGTGGCGAGCTCGCCCTCCCGGGCCACCGGGGCGGTCCCGTTCGCGCCGAGGACGGCGAGGACGGTCGACTCGGTGGTGAGGGCGGACCAGGCCCGCCAGTCCGTCGGCCCGTGGGCGTCCAGCACAGCGCGGAGTGCGGCGGTGTCGGCCGCGCCGCCGGACTTGCGGGCCCGGGCGTCGGCGCGGGCCCGCTCGCGCTGCTCGTTCATCAGGGCGGTGAAGCCGTCGCGGTCGACCTCGACGCCCTGTTCGGCGGCCATCTCCAGGGTGAGGTCGATGGGGAAGCCGTAGGTGTCGTGGAGCAGGAACGCCTGCGCGCCGGGCAGTGAACGGCCGCCTTCCTCCTTGACCTTGGTGACGGCCGTGTCCAGGACTGTGGTGCCCTGCTTGAGGGTGGTACGGAAGGCGTCCTCCTCCCCGTACGCCTGGTCGGCGATCCGGGCGAACGCTTCGGTGACCTCCGGGTACGAGGGGGCCATGCAGTCGCGCGCGACCGGCAGCAACTCCGGCAGGACGGGATCCTGGAAGCCGAGCTGGCGCATGGAACGGACCGAGCGGCGCAGGATGCGGCGCAGGACGTAGCCGCGGCCCTCGTTGCCGGGGGTGGTGCCGTCGGCGAGGAGCATGAGGGCGGTGCGGACGTGGTCGGCGACCACGCGGAGGCGGACGTCCGCCTGCGGGCCGGCGCCGTAGCGGACGCCGGCGAGGTCGGCGGCCCGGTCGAGGACGGGCCGGGTCTCGTCGATCTCGTACAGGTAGGTTGTCCTTGCCCTGGAGGAGGGTGGCCATCCGTTCCAGGCCCATGCCGGTGTCGATGTTGCGGCGGGGCAGTTCGCCGAGGATCGGGTAGCCGGACTTGCCGGTGCCCTCGCCGCGCTCGTACTGCATGAAGACGAGGTTCCAGAACTCCATGTACCGGTCCTCGTCGACGGCCGGGCCGCCCTCGCGGCCGAGGGCGGGTCCCCGGTCGTAGTACAGCTCCGAGCAGGGGCCGCAGGGTCCGGGCACGCCCATGGACCAGAAGTTGTCCTCGTCCCCTCGGGCGACGATCCGCTCGTCCGGCAGACCCGCGACCTCGCGCCAGATGTGGCGGGCGTCGGTGTCGGAGTGGTGGACGGTCACCCAGATCTTCTCCGGGTCCAGCCCGTAGCCGCCCTCGGCCTGCGGCCGCGTCGACAGCTCCCAGGCGAGGGCGATGGCCTCCTCCTTGAAGTAGTCGCCGAAGGAGAAGTTGCCGTTCATCTGGAAGAACGAGCCGTGCCGGGTGGTCTTGCCGACCTCTTCGATGTCGAGCGTGCGGATGCACTTCTGCACGCTCGTGGCCCGGGGGTACGGCGCGGCCTGTTCGCCGGTCAGGTAGGGCTTGAACGGCACCATGCCCGCGTTGACGAACAGCAGTGTCGGATCGGGGGTGGGCAGCGGCGCGCTGGGCACCACGGTGTGGCCGCGCGCGGCGAAGAAGTCGAGGAAGCGCTGGCGGATGTCGGCGGTACGCAAGGGTCTCACTGCTCCGGTGGAGGGGTCGGAAGACGCGGGGTCGGGGGCGCGGGCCGGGTGTCGCGAGCGGCGACGGCGGGCCTCAGGCGACCTGTGGTGCGCGGGCCGGGAGGGGCGTCAGCGAGGCGTACTCCAGCGGCGCGGACGGATCGATGGACACCTCCAGTGGCGCGGGCTCGGCGCCGGCGCGGACGAGGAGGTCACCGACGGCCGCGATCATGGCGCCGTTGTCCGTGCACAACGTCATGGGCGGCACTCGCAGCTCGATCCCGGCCGTGGCGCAGCGTTCCTCGGCCAGGCCCCGGACCCGGGAGTTCGCGGCCACACCGCCGACGACGATCAGTGTCCTCACGTCGTGGGCACGGCAGGCGGCGAGCGCCTTGCGGGTCAGCACGTCCGCGACGGCCTCCTGCAGGGCGGCGGCGCCGTCGGCCACCGACACTTCCTCACCGCGCAGCCGCTGCCTCTCGACCCATCGGGCCGCGGCCGTCTTGAGCCCCGAGAAGGAGAAGGCGTACGGGTCGTCGCCGGGGCGCGTGAGGGGGCGGGGGAAGTCGACGGCGCGGGGGTCGCCCTCCCGTGCCGCGCGGTCGATCGCGGGCCCGCCCGGATAGGGCAGGCCGAGGATGCGGGCGACCTTGTCGAAGCACTCCCCCGCCGCGTCGTCGAGGGTGTCCCCGAGGTGCAGGATCGGCTCACGCACCAGGTCCCGCACGAGCAGCAGCGAGGTGTGTCCGCCGGAGACGATCAGCACGACGCACGGAGTGGGCAGCGGCCCGTGCTCCAGCGTGTCCGCGGCGACGTGTCCGGCCAGGTGATGCACCCCGTACAGGGGCACCCCCGCCCCGTAGGCGAGCGACTTGGCTCCGGCGAGGCCGACTTGGAGGGCGCCGGAGAGCCCGGGGCCGGTCGTGACGGCGACGGCGTCGATCCGGCCGAGTCCCAGCCCTGCCTGGTCGAGGGCCTCACGCACGACCGGGTTGAACGCCTGGAGATGCGCCCGGGCGGCGATCTCGGGCACGACCCCGCCGAAGCGGGCGTGCTCGTCCATGCTCGACGCCACGACGTGGGCGAGCAGCCTTCCGTCCTGGACGATCCCGGCTCCGGTCTCGTCGCACGAGGATTCGATCCCGAGTACCACTGGTCCGCCCATCGGGCACATCTCCTTCTGCACATGGTCCGCAACTGCAATATATGTGCAATAGATGCGGGCAGACACGTCCGGCCCGTCCGAGGGCGACGGCGAGCGCGTGCGGGGTGAGCGCTTCCCGACCGCGGAGGCATGCGGGTACGGGATTCTGCGCGCAGAATGAAGCCCGTCGCCGGCCGAGTGGCCGTCAGCGGGAGGAGAAGCGTGGGCGAGACTCCGTCGAAGCACATCGCCTCCGGGATGCGGGAGGCGGCACGTGCGCTGCTGGCCGCCCTGAAGCCGGAGCAGGTGCGTGAACTGCGCGCAGGGCCCGACCGGTTGGACGCGCCGGAGCTGCGCGAGTGGACCTACCTGCCGGGCCCGCGCCCCGGGCTCTCCACCGAGGGACTCGACGACCGGCAGCGCGAGGCGGTCGACGCGCTCCTGGCCACGGCGCACAGCGTGCCGGGAGCGGAGCTGGCGCGCGGGGCGATCGAGGTGGAACGGCATCGCCGCGCCCAGCAGGGGGCCGTGGGCGCGGACCGCTACTGGGTGCGGCTGCTCGGTGACCCGGACGGCGACGAACCGTGGGGCTGGCGGATGAACGGCCACCACCTCGCCGTACACGTACTGGTCACGGCGGCCGGGATCCGGGTGACGCCGCACTTCGTCGGCTCGGAACCGGCCCGCATCGGCAGCGGCCCCCAGGCCGGCCGCCGGCTCCTGGGCCCGGAGGAGGACCTGGCCAGAGAGCTGATCACGGGCCTGGACGGCGGTGCGCGGGCCGCGGCGGTCTTCGCCGCCACGCCGCCGGACGACATCCTGACCCGGGACGATCCGTTCGCCGATCCGACCGCCCTGCCGGACGGCCTGACCCACGACCGCATGACGCCCGGCCAGCAGCGCCTCCTGGAGTCCCTGGTGCGCCGCTATCTCGACCGCGCGCCCGCGGCGTACGCGCGGGAGTGCTGGTCGGACGCCGTGACTCGCGGACTGGGTTCAGTCTCCTTCGCCTGGGCCGGCGGCCTCGTCCCCGGAGACCGGCACTACTACTGCGTCCGCGCCCCGGATTTCCTCATCGAGTACGACAACACCCAGGACGACGGCAACCACGCCCACTCGGTCTGGCGCCACATCCGCCACGACTGGGGAACGGACCTGCTCCGGGGGCACTACACGGAGCGGCACGCTTAGCCGACGACGGCGGTGACGCGGATCTCCACGCGCATGGCCGCGAGGCCGAGGACCGTGACGCCGGTCTCGGTCCAGATCGGCGCGCGGCCGTCGAGGCGGCGGCGGAACTGCTCGGCCATGACCCTGTTGTGGTCGTCGCCGATGGCGTCGTCCCCCGGTGCGACCTTGTGGTACGAGTTGACGTGGATGACGTCCTTCCACGTCGCGCCGACCGTGGCGAGCGTGCGCTCCACGTTGTCGAAGGCCTGGATGATCTCGTCCTCCAGCGAGTCGGGGATGACCAGATCGTCGTCCACTCCGGCCTGGCCGGAGATCTCCACCCGGTCGCCGACGCGGACGGCTCCGCTGTAGCCGAGGGCCTCGTGGAGCTTCTCACCGAAGCCCGGAGTGACGCCGAAGGTGACGGTGCTCATGGTGGTCCCTCTTCCTGTCCATAGGGCCGCGTTTCCTGTCGCATGACTTCACGCGTAAAGTGAGACTAGCAAGCGATGACTTCAAGCGCAAAGTGATGACGGAGGGCGCATGAGCGGCACCGGAGAACACGAGGACGATCAGGACCTGCGATGGCTCGACGAGCAGGAGAAGGCGGCGTGGACGGGGCTGATCTCCCTCGTCCTGCTGCTGCCCGGCAAGCTGGAGTCACCGCTGCGGCAGGAGCACGGCCTCACCCTGTTCGAGTACCTCGTGCTCAGCCACCTCTCCGAGGCTCCGCAGCGCAAGCTGCGGATGGGAGAGCTCGCGTTCCTCGCCAGCGGATCCCTCTCCCGCCTGTCCAACGTCGTCAAACGCTGTGAACAGCGCGGTTGGGTCGTACGGACCCCCGACCCGGCCGACGGCCGCTATACGCTCGCCGCACTCACCGACACCGGCTTCGACACCGTGCACCAGGCAGCGCCCACCCACCTGCGCTCCGTACGCGGCATCGTCCTCGACTCGCTCAACACCAGCGACCAGAAGGCCCTCGCGCGCATCGCGGAGAAGCTCCGCATCGTCCCCGACGACTTCGGCTGACGGACGGAGCCGGTCACATGAGTGACACGGCGCGGGCGACGAAGAAGCCGGCGAAGATCACCGCGCCGATGAGGATGATCCACGTCCAGATGCGGGGGTGCTCCCAGATGCCGCCGTCGGGGCGCTCCTCGTGGGCCTCGGCCGTGGAGCCTTCGGCGGGAGGGGTCTCCTCGGGAGGTACGAGCGGTTCTGTCATGCTTCCAGGTTCCTGCAGACACCCGGGGTACGCATCCGCTGCCGCACACGCTCCGCACGCGACCCGCGGACGCGGAGGACGAAGGTCCCGGCAGTGACACGACTGTCACTGCCGGGACCGGGCGCCGCTGGGGGTGATCACTGTCGGCGGGATCAGACTCCCGTGGGGTCCTTCTCGTACGTCCGCTCCGCCACGGGTGCCGGCTCGTGGCCGCCCTCGCTGAGGCCGAAGCGGTCGTGCACCTTCCGCAGGAACGGCGGCGCGTACCAGGCCGAGCGGCCGAGCACGCGCATCGCGGCGGGCACGAGCACGCCGCGGACGGCGACGGCGTCGATGAGGATGGCCAGTCCGCTGCCCAGACCGAACATCTGCATGTAGCTGATGCCGGCCGTCCCGAAGGCGAAGAAGCTGACCGCCAGCAGGCAGGCCGCCGCGCTGACGATGCGTCCCGTGTGGCCGAGCCCGTTGACCACCGCGGTCTCGTTGTCCGCGCCCTCGTCGTGCAGCTCCTTGATCCGGCTGGTGACGAACACCTCGTAGTCCATCGAGAGGCCGAAGGCGATGCAGAACATCAGCAACGTCATCGACACCTCCATCGGCTGCGGAGTGAAGCCGAACAGGTCGGAGAGGTGGCCGTCCTGGAACATCCACGTCATGACGCCGAGGGCCGCTCCCAGGCTGACGATGTTGAGCACCAGCGCCCGCAGCGGCTGCACCACGCTGCCGGTGAACAGGAACAGCAGGATGAAGGTGGTGAGGGCGATCAGGCCGCCGGCCAGCGGAATCAGGCTGGTGATGGAGTCCTTGGAGTCGACCAGTGCGGCGTCCCTGCCGCCCGCCAAGGGGTCTGTCCCCTCGGGTGCTTCGACCGCTCGTACGTCCTTGACCAGGTCCTGGGCGGCGTCCGACATCGGTGTCAGGTCGCTCACCACGTTGATCCGCTGCGCCTCGGGGCGGCCGAGCGCGGCGTTGCGCGGGCTGGGCGCCGCGGCCTGCCCGTCGGTGTAGGTCCCGGTGGACGCCTCGACGCGGACCACGCCGTCGAGCTCCGAGAGCTTGCCCGCGTACGAGTCCAGCGGCGCCTTGCCGACGGCCTTGTCCATGACCACGTGGATGGCCGCCGCGTCACTGCCGTTGAAGTTCTTCTCCAGTGCGGCCGAGACCTGGCGGCTCTTGGCGTCCTCGGGCAGGGAGCGCTCGTCGGCGATACCGATGGTGATGCCCAGCAGCGGGCTCGCCGCCAGCAGCAGCACCGCGAGCACCGGCAGCGCGGTGAGGGCCGGACGCCGCATGGCCGTACGGGCCAGCCGACCCCAGAAGGGGACCCTGGAGTCGTGCCGCTTCGCGTTCTTCGCCCAGGGCAGCTGCCCCTTGTTGACCCGGTGTCCCAGGACCTTGAGCAGGGCCGGCATCACGAACAGGGTGCTGATGGCGGCGATGGCGACGACACCGACCCCGGCGTACCCGAAGGAGCGCAGGAAGTACTGCGGGAACACCAGCAGCGCCGCGAGCGCGACCGCTACCGTGGCGGCGGAGAAGGCGACCGTACGGCCCGCGGTGTTCACGGTGTGCCGGACGGCGTCGTCCACACTCGCGCCCTTCGCGAGCTGTTCGCGGAACCGGCTGACCATCAGCAGCGCGTAGTCGATGCCGAGACCGAGTCCCAGGGCGGTGGTCAGGTTGGTGGCGGTGATGGAGATACTGGTGGCGCTGCCGAGGAGGAAGAGTTCCGCGAACGTACCCACGATCGCGATGAGCCCGATGACCAGCGGCAGCAGGGCCGAGACCACACTGCCGAAGACGAAGAGGAGCAGCAGGAGGGTCAGGGGCAGCGCGATCGCCTCGGCAAGGACGAGGTCCTCGGAGGAGTAGGTCCCCATGTCGTCACCCACGGCCGCGGTGCCGCCGGCCTCGACGGTGAGCCCGGCGCCCTTCGCACCGGTGTACTCGTCGATGATCTCCTTGGCGTTCTCCCGCTCCTTGGTGTCACCGCCCTTCACATGGGCGAGCACCATCGCCTGGTCGCCCTCCTTGGAACGGAGGTCCGGGTTGCCGGTGTCCCAGTACGAGATGACGTTCGCAACCGTGTCCTCGTTCTTGAGATCGGCCGCCAGCTTCGTGCCCTGCCGCTTGACGGCCTCGGCGTCGACGCCGCCCTCGGGGGCACGGACCAGCAGGACCAGGTTGGACTCCCCGCCGAACTTGTCGCTGATGACCGTCTTGGCCTTGCTGGACTGGGAGGACGGATCGTCAAAGCCACCAGGCAGGAGCTTGCCGAACGCGCCGGCGCCCAGAACTCCCATGAGGACCACGGCCACAGCGGTGATGACGAGTACCAGCCGGGACCGGCGGATCGCCAATTCGGCTATGCGTTCAAACACGCACTTTCTCCTTGCATTCTGACGGCGTGAACCCTGGGCCCGCGCTGGTGGTGGGGGTGTGGCCCTGAAGGTATCCAGGCAGCAAGGGGCTTTGGCAGTGCGAGATTTACTTGACAGTGTCAGGTATTTCTCACACCTATTCCAGGACGCCGCGAGCGGCACGACCTTGGTGACTCCGGGCCCTCGTCATGGCAAGGGAGCTCGGGCCCCTGCGGCTGATCGAGCCGAGCACACGGGCGGCACCGCCGAACTCGTCCCGGCCGACAAGGCCTTCGTCGACCCGAGGCGGCCGGTGCGCTGGGCGAGTACCGCAGGATGGGAACGTGCTCCTGAATCGCCCGCCGATCGCGACGCGCCGGCGACCGTCGGCGGGCACCCCGCCTGACTCAGTAGTCGCGCCACTCGTCCAGAACGTATTCGAGCACCGCCGGATCCATCAGGGTGCTCGGCCGTACGTCGGTGCGGCGGCGGTCGACGGGGAACACGGTGGCCGCCTTCAGCACCGCCTCGTCCAGGTAGCGGAGCTTCGGCGTGTCCTGGGCGAGCCGCAGCGGCGGGGCCTCGGTGCCGGGGGCGGCGAGGACGAAACCCCAGTTGCCGAAGCTCGGCACGTCGATCTGGAACTCCGTCGTCGCGTACCCGGCCGTCTCGATCGTCTTCGCGATCGACCAGTAGGTCTTGGGGGCGAAGAACGGCGATCCGCTCTGCACCATGACCTGGCCGTGCGGCGCCAGTACCCGGCCGAGCAGATGGTAGAACTCCACCGAGTACAGCTTCGCCAGCGACGCCGAGTCCGGGTCCGGGAAGTCGATGATCACCGCGTCGTACCGCTGCCGGGCCTCGCGCAGCCAGGTGAAGGCGTCCGCGTTGACGACCTCGGCCCGCGGATCGTCCAGCGAACCGTGATTGAGCTTGCGCAGCGGCTCGAAGGTGCGCGCCAACCGGGTCACCGCCGGGTCCAGTTCGACCAGGGTGACATGCCGGACATCCTCGTAGCGCAGCACCTCGCGCAGCGCGAGCCCGTCACCGCCGCCCAGGATCAGCACGTTGGAGCGGCGGCCGGACAACGCGGGGTGGACCAGCGACTCGTGGTAGCGGTACTCGTCGACCGAGCTGAACTGAAGGTCGCCGTTGAGGAAGAGCCGTACGTCGGGGCCGCCGGTGAAGGCGGTGGAGCGGGTGACCACGATGTCCTGGTACTGCGTGGTCTCGGAGTGGATGATCGGGTCCGCGTACATGTGCTGCCGCGCAGTCACCTCCAGGTCGTCCGCCAGCACATACGTCGTGCCGAGCGCGGCGAGCACCACGGTGACGCCGGCCAGCAGCCCGGCCCGGACCAGCCGGCCGGTCTGGCGGCGGAAGATGAACACCACGACGATGACACCGGCGATCGCGTTGACCACGCCGACCACCAGCGCGCCCTTCAGCTGGCCGAAGGTCGGCAGCAGGAGCAGCGGGAAGCACAGGCCGCCGACGAGGGCGCCGATGTAATCGACGGCGAACATGTCGGCGACGGCGCTGCTCGCTTCCTGTTTGCGGATGCGCTGGAGCAACGTCATCAGCAGCGGGATCTCGGCGCCGATGAGCAGGCCCACCACCAGGGCCACCACGATCATCGCGGGCATGTAGAGCTGGAGCCAGGCGAAGGCCGCGTACAGCATCAGGACGGACAGGCCGCCGACCAGCGCGAGCACCCCCTCCAGCACCGCGAACGCGACGATGGGATGGCGGCGCAGCGGTTTGGCAGCCAGCGAGCCCACGCCCATGGCGAAGACCATCACGGAGATGACCACGGAGGTCTGCAGCACCGAGTTGCCGATGAGGTAGCTGCCCAGCGCGGTCAGGGCCAGTTCGTAGACGAGGCCGCAGGCGGCGCAGAGGAAGACGGAGAGCAGCAGCAGGAACCGCGCCCCCCGGGTGTGGTGGTGGGCCGGGGGGCGCGAGGGCGTCGCGGTGGCGCGGTCGTCCAGGGTGGAGCTCATGGGGGGGGTGGTCCTCGTGGTGGTCCTAGGAGAGGGCCGCGCCGACCATGACGGCGGTGCCCAGGTACATGCCGGCCTGGACCCAGGCGGCGGGGTGCGAGCGGTCGTCGCCGTCGTCGAGGGCCACCGCGCCCATCTGACCCGGCGTCAGCATGCCTATGACGATGCCGACCAGCGTCATCACCAGCACCCCGGCCAGACCGTAGAGGAGCGTGCTGAACAGGCCGTATCCCAGGCCCTCCTCGGACTCGCTGGCCTGGATGGCCGACATGATGACCAGCCCGACCGCGACGGACTGGCCGCCGAGGAGCACGGCCGCGCCGCGGTTGCGGTCCCGCCACACCACGTGGAAGAGCTTGCCGGGCGTGACGAGGTCGAGGGCGACGAAGCCGACGGCCATCACGGCGAGGCCCACGACCCCGTAGAGCAGGGCCTGCCCGGCCGACTCGAAGATCTCGGTCACTGCGTTGCCTTTCTGGAGGGCGTCTGGGGAGGGCGTCGTCAGGATCGGGGGGCGCCGAGCGTCACTTGCCGGAGCCGGGGCCGCCGCCGCGGAAGCTGCTCGGGTTGGGCCAGTAGGTGAGGTGCTGGTGATGCCGGCGGTAGCCGTTGCGGTAGTCCTCGATCTCGATCGTGCTGCCGCTCTTGTACGGCGAGACGGTCACCATGTCGTCGCCGTAGCGCAGGAACTCCATGCCGCCGCCGGACGCCCGGTCGAGGGCGTCGCGGTGGTCGTCGATCGCGGCGGCGACCTTGGCCGGCGAGCTGTTCTTGTCGAGCCACCCGCTCCCGCCGGCGGAGTAGGTATCGCCGATCCAGTTGCGCGGGACGCCGTCCTCCCCATCGCTGGAGCAGGCGGAGAGCAGGACCGTGACCAGCACGGCCGTCACCGCCCCGCGTAGGTGTCGGGTGCTGTTCATCGAGCCTCCAGCCGGCTGTGGGTCGATACGATGTGCCCGTCCTGCGGGTAGCTGTGCCAGGTACGCCAGGCCAGCCCCGCGCCGGACCGCTTGCCGCGCGCCTCGACGACCACCGCCGTCACTGCTTCCGGAGACCCGGGGAAGACCCCGCACAGGCTGTGCTCCGCCGCGTCCGCGCGGCTCAGGGCGTCCGCGACCCGGGCGCTGAACTCCTCGGGTCCGAGGCATGCCGTGTCGGCGCTGAAGTCGTACGTCCACCCCGCCAACCGCCGGGTGTGCGTCGCCGGCAGTCCCCTGACCGCCTCCGGCAGGCACGCCACGGTCTCCCGCACCGGGCCTGCGAAGACCTGATGGGACGCGCCGAGCAGCCTCAGTCGCACGGCAAGCCCTCCCACGGCCACCTCCCGTTCGGCAAGCGCCGGCCGTTCGGTCAGGTCCAGAGAGAAGCAGAGCTGATCCGCGGCCGTGTCCAGGTAAGGGGCTTGCAGAGATATGGCGTGCACGCGGCCCCCCGGTCCGATATTGCTACGAGCGGCGCTGAGTATGACACATGCGTCAGCGGTGGCTGGAAAGCGGCCCCTGGGCAGTCTCGTTCGGATTACCGACTGTGTTGCGCTGCCTGTAGGCGTCGCGGTCGGAGGCGGGCGCCCTGCCGCCCGGATACCGTCCCTGCGCAAGTGCCTGCGGATTGCGCGTGTTCGACGGCTTCCAACTGGTCACGCACGCAGTGGATACTGATCATCAGCCCACTGGGACGGAACACGTGCCGTCCCGGCCGGTCGGCCTCCGATACCGAGGAGAGATCGCGGAGCGAGTTTCAGCGCCGTGCCGGCCGCGTGCCGAGCCATACCGATTCCCGGCTCACTTCTCGGAGTGCCCGTCAGCCCCGGCCGAGGACGCAGAACTCGTTGCCTTCCGGGTCGGCCAGGACGACCCAGGAGACGTCGCCCTGGCCCACGTCGGCCCGGGTCGCGCCGAGGGCTTCGAGTCGGGCGACCTGCTTCGCCTGGTCCTCGACGGGGTCGGACATCACGTCGAGATGGACGCGGTTCCATACGACGTCGTCGTCAGGCGTCCGGCGGAACTCCAGGTACGGCCCGACACCCTTGACGGAGCGCAGCAGGGCGCGGTCGTCGGTCAGCTCGTGGAGGGTCCAGTCAATCGCCTCGCCCCAGAACCGGACCATGGCCCGCGGGTCGGCGCAGTCGACGACCACGGCGGCTATCGGCCCGGTGTCCCGGTAGGGCTCTTGGGGCTCCAGGACGCTGAACACGTTGCCTTCCGGGTCGGCCATCAACGTCCACGGTGCGTCGCCTTGGCCCACGTCCGCGAGCGTCGCCCCGAGCTCCTTCGCACGTGCGATCAACTCCGTCCGGTGGGTGTCGGAGGTCGTGGCGAGCGCGATGTGGACGCGGTACTTCACGGTCTCCGGGTCCGGGACGCGGACGAGATCGATGGGCCTTGAAGTTCACCTGAACAAGTTGCAGCGTCATGCCGCACACCCTAGGTAGTCCTGCAACGCCGGCAAGCGAGTCGATGCTGTGTGGCTGTTAGAGTCCCGGTCCGACGAAGGGGGACGCTCGTGGCCAAGGTCAACATCAGTCTCGATGCCGAACTGGTGGTGGAAGTGATGGTCCTTGCCGGGGTCGGCTCGCCCCAGGACGCCGTCGAAGCCGTGGTGCGTGACTACATCGCCCGGGGGCACCGCACCGAGGCACGCACCGAGCTCAAGGACCAGAGCCTGCGCGAGGTCGATGCCAAACCGCAGGAGTCTCAAGGCTGACCACGGATCGATCGCCGACCGCCTCTCACACACTCCGTTCGGGGATCGTCGGCAGGATCTTCTCGGCGATGTCGAGGAGGGCGCTGTCGTCCGGGAGGGCTCCGGTCTTGCTCCACACGGTGATGTCGAAGTAGCCACCCCGGTCCTTCGCGTCGAAGGCCACGGACAGCGTTCTGGCCAGCGGGCCCTGCTCGACCGGCCCGCCGGATCCGCCGCTCCCGAGATTGATCTCGATCTTCATCGTGTGATCCGACGCGAGGACCGCGGGCCGGCCGAGGACCTCGAGCGTCTTGACGTCCGTCTCCTCCCCGTACTTCATCAGGTTCACGTACTGGGCGATGGACAGCTTGTTGTACGTGGCCGAGACGTTCACGGTGTAGGTGTCGAACTGGACCTCGGCCTCCGGCTGGGCGACCTTCCCGTCCGTCAGGGGCGCGGTGTTGCTCGTGCCGGACGCCACGGTGGCGGTCTCGGCGGGCGTTCCCAGGAGCTGGGCCAGGTCGGGCAGGTTGAGCGCCTTGCACAGCTCGTCGCCGGTCACCGCCTCGGGGTTCTTCGCGTAGGCGCTCGGCAGTTCCTCGCCCTCCCCGCTCGAACACGAGGCGGCCTGCGGCGTGCTGTCTTCGTCGGAGGGCTGCAGACGGGGGCCCAGCCACACCGCGGCCGCGAGCGCCGCGAACACGGCCACGGCAGCGATGGCCTGGGCCCACGCGTTGGGTTCCTTCTCCGGAGCGGCCGGGGCGGGACGCTGCGCTGCTGGAGCGTGAGTCTGCGGCTGCGGCTGCGGCTGCGACTGCGTCTGCGGCTGGACAGGGGCGGAGGACGCCGCCCCGTCCGTCGAGGCCGCCGGGCTCGGATTCCGGCGAGCGCGCAGGGCACGGACCACCGTTTGGACGCGCACCGCGGTGAACACCAGGAACACCACGCCGATCCCGGCCAACACCCATTCGTCGTCGCGGAGGGCGAGATGCATCAGGCGTACGCCGAAAACGGCCCCGACCACGATGAACAGAGGCTCGCGAACCCAGAAGGGCAGGAGCCGGAGGAGGAAACCGAGCATCCGGCAATCTCACCAGGACAAGATCGCATTGGCTGTGGTGGAAGCCACAGTTCCGGCTCGGACGGTTCAGTCGCTCCGGCCCAGGTCGACGACTCGGATGTTGTCGTGCTGCCTCCATCGACGGACTGCGTGCGGTGGCGGGCAGTGGCTGCACGGCCACGCCGCCCGTACCGGTCACCCCGGGAGCACCCCAATGGGTGAGCCAGGGCTCCTTCACCCCCCTCAACGGCAAGGCCAACAGCGGCACCGGCACGTGGAAGGTCGGCGACACGATCCCCCTGCGCTGGGGCGCCTGACCTCGTCGACCGCGACGTAGGGTCGCGGGCATGCGCATCGTCTCCCTGCTGCCCGCCGCGACCGACATCGTGGCCGTCCTCGGACTGACCGATCAGCTGGTTGGCCGCACGCACGAGTGCGACTGGCCGGCCCGGGAGGTGGCGCCGGTCCCCGTGGTGACCGGCGCCGACCTGGACCAGGACCGGCTCAGCAGCCGGGAGATCTCGGACGCGGTCGGCGGCTCGGCCCACACCGGGTCGTCGCTGTACACGCTCGACACCGAACGGCTGGCGGCGCTCCGTCCCGACGTGGTGCTCACCCAGGACCTGTGCGACGTGTGCGCCGTGTCGTACGAGAGGGTCAGCGGCACCGTCCGCCGTATCGACGCGGACACCCGCGTCCTCAGCCTGGAACCGCGGACCCTCGACGGCGTACTCGACTGCCTGGTCACCGTCGGCGAGTTGCTCGGCGTGCGCGAGCGCGCCGAGCGGGAACGGGCCGAGCTGACGGCCCGCCTGGACGCGGTCCGCGCTGCGGTCGCCGGGCGCGACCGGCCCCGGGTCGTGGCGATCGAGTGGCTCGACCCGCTGTGGCCCGCCGGGCACTGGGTGCCCGAGCAGATCACGGCGGCCGGCGGAGACCCGCTGCTGGCCGGTCCGGGCGAACACACCAAGCCGATGACGTGGGAGGCGGTACGCGCCGCACGGCCGGACGCCGTGCTGGTCCTGCCGTGCGGCTTCCCTCCCGAGCGCACCCTGCGGGAGACCGGTCTGCTCACCCGTCTCCCGGGCTGGCAGGACCTGCCCGCCGTACGGGCCGGGCAGGTCTGGGTCCTCGACGGCCCCGCCTACTTCAACCGGCCCGGACCCCGCGTGGTGCGCGGTGCGGAGGTGCTGGCCCACGTCCTGCACGGCGTACGGGCCGGGGCGGCGGTCACGGCGGCGGAGGCACGCCCGTTCCCCGGCAGAGCAGGCTAGGAACGCGGACGGCGCGGCCCCATTGACGCGGCACATCGCTGTGGGCGACCATCCCCGCCGGAGGGAAGATGACCGTCACCCACGCCGTCGCCACCACCGTCTACCCGGGTGAGCCGGCACTCGTGCTCGTCGAGGAGTTCGCCCACCTGAGGCGCCTCTCGGCCAAGGCTCACACCCCGCACCAAGTCGAAGCGCGGGTCGAAGAGGTGCGTGACCGCATCGTCCGGGACGCCACCGCACCCGGCTTCCTGGCCGTGACGGCACGCATCGGCAGTCGGCTGTGCGGCTTCGGCACGGCCGTCCGGTCGGCGGACCGCGCCATGCCGCATCCAGCGCTCGGCGTGCGGCGTTCCCGGGAGTGGCTGGCGGGAGGGGTGCAGGTCACCGACCTGACCGTGGCGCCCGATGCCCGGGACCGCACAACGCTTCCCTTCTTCCGCTGCCGCGGCTGGCGGCAGGCCGTTTTCCCGTCCGCCGACGTCGCCGCGGCCGGGCGTACACCGGTCGTCTTCCTCGCACCACGTCATCCGGCCCTCACCGACCTTCCCGCCGTGCCCTGATGAGGGTGGGAGTGAGCAGAGGTGCGCGTGAGCGGCTCATGTCACACACGCAGAGAGAACAAGGTCACAACGGCTCCCTCTGCTGCTCGTCTGCCAGCCTGACCTAACATCCGAGCATGACGCTCCTGCCTGACGACGGACTCGGTCTCGCCGCCGAGTTCCCTCACGCGACACACGACCAGTGGCAGCACCTGGTGGCGGGCGTGCTGCGCAAGTCGGGCAGGGAGGTGCCGGACGACGAGGCGGAGGACGCCCTGTCCACCGCGCTCGAGGACGGCCTGCGGGTACGCCCCCTGTACACCGCGCGCGACGCCGCCCCCGACCCCGGCCTGCCGGGCCTCGCGCCCTTCGTGCGCGGCGGCCGCGCCCAGGCCGGCCGCATCGGCGGCTGGGACGTGCGCCAGCGACACACCGTGGCCGACGGCGCGTCGGTCATGACCGACCTCGAGAACGGCGTCACCTCCCTGTGGCTGGTCGTCGGCGAGTCCGCCGGCATCCCGGTCACCGCGCTCGACCGCGCCCTCGACGGCGTCTACCTCGACCTCGCTCCCGTCGTCCTGGAGGCGGGCGACGCCTTCGAGCCTGCCGCGCGGGCCCTGTTGCGCCTGTACGAGGAGCGGGACGTCCCGGCGGACGCCGTACGGGGCAACCTCGGCGCCGATCCGCTGGGCCACGAGGCCCGTACCGGCAAGTCGTACGAGACTGCCCCCGTGGCCGAGCTGGCCCGGCTGTGCGCCGCACGCCACCCGAGACTGCGGGCCCTGACCGTGGACGCGCTGCCGTACCACGAGGCCGGCGGTTCGGCGGCTCAGGAACTGGGCTGCTCCCTGGCGACGGGTCTGGCCTATCTGCGCGACCTGACAGCGGCCGGACTGGACACCGCCCAGGCCCTGGCACAGCTGGAGTTCCGGTACGCCGCTACCGCCGACCAGTTCCTGACCATCGCCAAGCTGCGCGCCGCACGTCGACTGTGGGCGCGGGTGGCGGAGGTCTGCGGGGCGCCGCGGGAGGGCGCGCAGCTGCAGCACGCGGTGACCTCGCCGGTGATGATGACGCGCCGCGACCCGTGGGTGAACATGCTGCGCACCACGGTGGCCGCCCTCGCCGCCGGGACGGGCGGCGCCGACGCCGTGACCGTGCTGCCCTTCGACCACGCGCTCGGTCTGCCGGACGCGTTCGCGCGCCGTATCGCCCGCAACACCTCCACCATCCTGATCGAGGAGTCGCACCTGACCCGGGTGATCGACCCGGCGGGCGGTTCCTGGTACGTGGAACGGCTGACCGACGAACTGGCCCACGCCGCCTGGACGTTCTTCCAGGACATCGAGCGGGCCGGCGGGCAGGCGGCCGCCCTGCGCTCCGGCACGGTCGGCGAACGGCTGGCGGACACCTGGGCCGTGCGCAGCGCGAAGCTGGCGAAGCGGCGGGAGCCGGTCACCGGGGTCAGCGAGTTCCCGCATCTGGCCGAGAAGCCCGTCGTGCGCGAGCCCGCGCCCGAACCTCCGTCCGGGGGCCTGCCCCGGGTGCGGCGGGACGAGGCGTTCGAGGCGCTGCGCGCCCGTTCGGATGCCCACCTGGCCGCGACCGGCGCCCGGCCCCGTGTCCACCTGGCCGCGCTCGGCCCGGCCGCCGCCCACACCTCCCGGCTCACCTTCGCCGCCAACCTCTTCCAGGCCGGCGGCATCGAAACCGTCACCGAAGGGGACTTCGGTGGGAGCGGGGCGCGGGAGGTGTGCCTGTGCTCCAGCGACGCGCTGTACGGGGAGCAGGCCGAGTCCACCGCCGCCGCGTTGCGCAAGGAGGGCGCCGAGCACGTGTTCCTCGCGGGCCGTCCGGGGCCGTACACGGGCGTGGACACGTACGTCTTCGCAGGCTGCGACGCCGTCGCCGTGCTGTCCGCCACCCTCGACCGCATGGGAGTGTCCTGATGTCCATCCCCGACTTCTCGGCGATCGAGCTGGGGACTCCGACCGCCGACGCCGACGGCTTCGACGAGTGGCGCGCGGCCGTGAAGAAGGCCGCCGACGGCGACGACCTCCTCTGGGAGACGCCGGAGCAGATCACGGTCAAGCCGCTGTACACCGGGCAGGACCTGGAGGGTCTGGACTTCCTGGACACCTTCCCGGGCGTCGCCCCGTACCTGCGCGGCCCGTATCCGACGATGTACGTCAATCAGCCGTGGACGATCCGTCAGTACGCGGGGTTCTCCACGGCCGAGGAGTCCAACGCGTTCTACCGCCGCAACCTGGCGGCAGGGCAGAAGGGCCTGTCGGTCGCCTTCGACCTGCCCACCCACCGCGGCTACGACAGTGACCACCCGCGGGTGACCGGTGACGTCGGCATGGCGGGCGTGGCGATCGACTCGATCTACGACATGCGGCAACTCTTCGACGGCATCCCGCTGGACAAGATGACCGTGTCGATGACGATGAACGGCGCCGTGCTGCCGGTGCTCGCGCTGTACATCGTGGCGGCGGAGGAACAGGGCGTGCCGCCCGAGAAGTTGGCCGGGACCATCCAGAACGACATCCTCAAGGAGTTCATGGTCCGCAACACCTACATCTACCCGCCGAAGCCGTCGATGCGGATCATCTCCGACATCTTCGCGTACACGTCCCAGCGGATGCCCCGCTACAACTCCATCTCCATCTCCGGCTACCACATCCAGGAGGCCGGCGCGACGGCCGACCTGGAGCTGGCGTACACCCTCGCCGACGGCGTGGAGTACATCCGGGCGGGCCGGGAGGCGGGCCTGGACGTGGACGCCTTCGCGCCGCGGCTGTCGTTCTTCTGGGCGATCGGCATGAACTTCTTCATGGAGATCGCCAAGCTGCGCGCCGCCCGGCTGCTGTGGGCCAAGCTGGTCAAGCAGTTCGACCCGCAGAACGTCAAGTCGCTGTCCCTGCGTACGCATTCGCAGACCTCCGGCTGGTCGCTGACCGCGCAGGACGTGTTCAACAACGTCACGCGCACCTGCGTGGAGGCGATGGCCGCCACCCAGGGCCACACCCAGTCGCTGCACACCAACGCCCTCGACGAGGCGCTCGCGCTGCCCACCGACTTCTCCGCGCGCATCGCCCGCAACACCCAGCTGCTGCTCCAGCAGGAGTCCGGCACGACCCGCGTGATCGACCCGTGGGGCGGCAGCGCCTACGTGGAGAAGCTGACGTACGACCTCGCGCGCCGCGCCTGGCAGCACATCCAGGAGGTCGAGAAGGCGGGCGGCATGGCGCAGGCCATCGACGCGGGCATCCCCAAGCTGCGGGTGGAGGAGGCCGCCGCCCGCACCCAGGCGCGGATCGACTCCGGGCGGCAGCCGGTGATCGGCGTGAACAAGTACCGGGTGGACTCGGACGAGCAGATCGAGGTGCTCAAGGTCGACAACTCCTCGGTGCGCGACCGGCAGATCGCCAAGCTGCGGCGGCTGCGCGAGGAGCGGGACGAGATCGCGTGCCGGGACGCGCTGGACGCGCTGACCCGGGCGGCCGGCGGCGAGGGCAACCTGCTGGAGCTGGCGGTGCGCGCGGCTCGCGCGAAGGCCACCGTGGGGGAGATCAGCGACGCCCTGGAGAAGGTGTACGGGCGGCACGCGGGTCAGATCCGTACGATCTCCGGTGTGTACCGCAACGAGACGGGCGAGTCGCCGGCCGTGGAGCGCACCCGGGCGGTGGTGGACGCCTTCGCCGAGGCCGAGGGGCGCCGGCCGCGCATCCTGGTCGCCAAGATGGGCCAGGACGGCCACGACCGTGGCCAGAAGGTCATCGCCACCGCCTTCGCCGACCTCGGCTTCGACGTGGACGTCGGCCCGCTGTTCCAGACCCCGGCCGAGGTGGCCCGCCAGGCGGTCGAGGCGGACGTGCACATCGTCGGGGTGTCGTCCCTGGCCGCCGGGCACCTCACCCTCGTCCCGGCGCTGCGCGAGGCGCTCGCCGAGGAGGGGCGGGAGGACATCATGGTCGTCGTGGGCGGGGTAATCCCGCCGCAGGACGTGCCGACCCTGCTGGAGATGGGCGCGGCGGCCGTGTTCCCGCCCGGCACGGTGATCCCGGACGCGGCCCGTGACCTGGTGGGACGGCTGGCGGCCGGTCTCGGCCACGGCGAGCTGTGAGCCGGTGACGTGATGGCCCTCGAACTCGACGCGTACGTCAAGGGCGTCCTGGACGGCAAGCGCGCGGTCGTCGCCCGTGCGATCACCCTCGTCGAGTCCACCCGCCCCCAACACCGGTCGCTCGCACAGCAGTTGCTGACCGAGCTGCTGCCGCACAGCGGCACGGCCCGGCGGATCGGGATCAGCGGCGTGCCGGGCGTGGGCAAGTCGACGTTCATCGACACCTTCGGCACGATGCTGACCGGGCTCGGCCACCGGGTCGCCGTCCTGGCCGTCGACCCGTCCTCGAGCCGGACCGGCGGATCGATCCTCGGCGACAAGACCAGGATGGAACGCCTGGCCGTCGACCCGGCGGCGTTCGTCCGCCCCTCCCCCACCGCGGGGACGCTCGGCGGCGTCGCGAAGGCGACCCGCGAGTCGATCGTGGTGATGGAGGCCGCCGGCTACGACGTGGTGCTGGTGGAGACCGTCGGCGTCGGCCAGTCCGAGACGGCCGTCGCCGACATGGTCGACTCCTTCCTGTTGCTCACCCTGGCCCGCACCGGCGACCAGTTGCAGGGCATCAAGAAGGGCGTGCTGGAGCTCGCGGACGTGATCGCCGTCAACAAGGCGGACGGCCCGCACGAACGCGACGCCCGCACGGCCGCGCGTGAACTGGCGGGCGCCCTGCGGCTCATGCACGGCAAGGACGCCTTCTGGACGCCGCCGGTGCTCAGTTGCAGCGCGCGCGAGTCGACCGCCCTCGACACCGTCTGGGAGCGTCTGGAACAGCACCGCACGCTACATGACTCCACCGGCCGCCTCGCCGCCAAGCGCCGCACCCAGCAGGTCGACTGGGTCTGGACCATGGTCCGCGACGAACTGCTGGGCCGGCTGCACGCCGACCCGGCCGTCCGGTCTCTCGCTCCGCGGCTCGAACAGCAGGTGAGGGAGGGCGGAGTGACGGCGACCCTGGCCGCGGAACGCATCCTGGACGCCTTCACGAATGACACAGCCGTCCCTGGACCACCCGCCTCCCCTCAGTGACCGTCCCCCTGTGGCTCAGTGCCTGACCGGTTCGACCACGCGGGTCGTTGACTTCACGCCGGGGAGGGGCTGCCTGCCCGTGAGCAGGTGCTCGCCCCTTGGATTGCCGTTGAGGTGCTTCTCGAAGAACGCCGTGGCGTACGGGGTGAAGGCGTCCTGCTGAGTCGTAGGGGCGAGTCCGCGTTTCGGGCAGGTGCTGTCGTCCTCGCCCAGTGGGGCAGGGGGGCTCCATTGGGTGTTGAAGAAATTGTGGTTACCGTCGTGCAGCGAGACGGAGTAGGCCGGTGCGGAGGAGTGTCCCTCGGCGTCGTCGAGGTACTGCTGCCCCGCTTCGCCCACCGCGCCGTCGCAGCCGGAGGTGACCACAGCCACGGGGGTGTCCGTGACCAGGGTGTCGCTGTTGTCCCCCTCCGGGTCGTCGAACTTCACGGGTGCGAGGGCCAGGACGGCGGCAACGCGGACACCGTCGGGTACCTCGTTCCGGTGCTTGGCGGATGCCTGCCACATCACGCCCTTGCCGCCCCGCGAGTGCCCCACGGTTCCGACGCGCCGCATGTCCACATGGCTGCTCAACGCGGGCAGGCGATGGGCCAGAACACCCTGGCCCCGGGACAACTGCTGCCACAGGCGCAGGTGTTCGTTGATCAGTCGGGCGCGGTCCCCGTAGTCGAAGGACGTCATGTTGATGGCGCCCGCGCTGAGCGAGACGACGATGAAGCCGCGTTGTGCGAGTGCCTGCCCGACGTAGTCGTAGCCGCGGTGGCTGGGGTAGGGCGTGCCTCTCTCGCACGGCCACTGTTGAGCGTCGGGATCGGTGCACCCGTACCACGACCCGTGAGAGAGAACCACCAGTGGCAGCTTTCCACGCACGGTGCTCGGGCGGTGCACCACCGCGCGTATCTCACTGACGGTGCCGGTGGTGGGGTCCCTGAAGGCCTCGTCGCCCAGGTCGTAGGTCTCGGTGACGACGCCCACTCGGCCGTTGACGATCGCGGTGGACGCGGGGGCGGCCTCCGTCCCGGCCGACGCTGCCGCAGACGCGCTCGCAGCCGTCGGACAGGCGCCCACCAGAAGAGCGGCGGCGAGCACCCAGCGCGCAGTTCTCCCGGTTCCTGAACCTGCACCTGTGCCTGTGCCTGTGCCGACGAGCCGACGTAATGTCATCGTGGTCCCTTCTCCCGATGTCCAGAGCCGGGCCGGAGGTCTGGTGAACTCCGCAGAGCGCCGATCCTTGCCGGGATAGAGGCAACGACGACCGGATCGGTTCACCGCCGGACGGCACGCAGTCCGTCCAGGAGCAGTCGCAGTCCGAACTCGAAGTGTGCCGTGAAGTCCGTACTGGTGAGCACCGGCAGGGTGGCAGCGAGGTGCGGATACGTCTCTGTCACCACCGCCTCGCGCAGGACACCCGCATCGGTGGGCCCGCCGTCCCCGGGCCGGAGGGCGGCCTGTTCCTCCAGGG
This sequence comes from Streptomyces sp. NPDC056128, assembly GCF_042263835.1. NCBI lineage: Bacteria > Bacillati > Actinomycetota > Actinomycetes > Kitasatosporales > Streptomycetaceae > Streptomyces > Streptomyces sp. NPDC056128. The sequence continues at coordinate 179,964 of NZ_JBHJVQ010000007.1, forward strand.
TGTGTCCGACGGTGAAGTTGGTCACCGCGTAGAGCGCCCGCGCGGCTTCGACGTCGCCGAAGCCCGCCTCGCGCAGCTCGCCGACGAAGCTGTCGGCGAAGCCCAGGGTGTTCGGGCCGGTCGAGTGAGTACCGGCGAAGACGCGTGCGCCGTCGCGATGGGCGAGCAGGGCCGTGCGCAGCGCGCGGGCGAGGCGCGCCGCTCTCTCGTTCCAGTCGCCGTCCCCCGTCGGCCCGGCGGCGTCGGCGACGCCGTCGACCATGCGCTCGGCCATCGCGGTGAGCAGGTCCTGCTTGGTCGCGAAGTAGCGGTACAGCGCACCGGCCCGGACGCCCATCGCATCGGCGAGCCGGCGCATGGTCAGCGCGTCGAGACCGGACTCGTTCAGCAGGTCGAGGGCGGTATGGACGGTGCGGGCCTGGTCGAGCCGGGCGGGCCGGCCTCTGGTCGGGCTTGACGGGGAGCTCATGCACCTCACTATAGTGAACATCGTTCACGTGAACACCGTTCACTAAATATGGGAGGAGATCTCCGATGAACACCGATGTGATCGTCGTGGGCGCGGGCCCGACCGGGCTGATGCTCGCCTGCGAGCTGGCACTGGCGGGCGTACGGACCCGGATCGTGGAGCGCCGCACCGAACCGCAGCGCGATTCGCGGGCGCTGAGCCTGCACCCGCGCAGCGTGGAACTGCTGGACCAGCGGGGCCTGCTCGACCGGTTCCTCCCGCTCGGCCGGACCGTGCCGGGCTGGCACTTCGCCGGACTGCGGACACCACTGGACTTCCGCGCTCTCGACTCCCGGCACAACTACACCCTCTTCCTGGCCCAGGCACGCACCGAGGCGATCCTGGAGGAGCGGGCGCGCGAGCTGGGTGTGGCGATCAGCCGGGGATACAAGGCCCTCGGCGTGAGCCAGGACGGCGACGGGGTCGAGTTGGAAGTGCACGGTCCAGGGGGCGGCACCGAGACCGTGCGCGCCCGGTACGCGGTCGGGTGCGACGGCGGCCGTAGCCTCGTACGGCAGGCCGCGGGGATCGACTTCCCCGGGACCGACGAAACGCTGACCGGGGTGCTCGGGGACGTCGCGGTCATCGACCCACGGCCCAGCGCCCTCGATGCCGCACGGGCCCGTGGCGTGCTCGTCGTGCCGCTGGAGGGAGGGCTCACCCGGATCGTCTACCTGGATCCGGAGCGGATGCGGGTGCCGGCCGGGGAGCCCGTGACCCTGGAGGAGTTCCGTGCGTCGCTCACCCGGATCACCGGATCCGACTGCGGGGTCGCCGAGCCCCGCTGGCTGTCGCGCTTCGGCAATGCCACCCGGCTCGCGGACAGCTACCGTTCGGGACGCGTCCTGCTGGCGGGAGACGCCGCCCACATCCACTTCCCCGCGGCGGGCCAGGGCCTCAACACCGGTCTCCAGGACGCCATGAACCTCGGCTGGAAACTGGCGGCCGTCATCAACGGCTGGGCGCCACCGGGGCTGCTCGACAGCTACGACGCGGAGCGCCGGCCGGTCGGCCAGTCGGTCACCGAGAACACCGAGGTCCAGACTCTGCTGGCGGAGCTGACACTCGTCGAGCAGTACCAGCGCCCGGCCGCGGCCCTGCGCAAACTCCTCGACCAGCTGCTGGGCATGGCGGAGGTCAACCGCCGGCTCGCCGATCAGGTCTCCGCGCTCGGCACCGGATATCCACCGGTGACCCCGGGCGCCGATCCGCTGGTGGGGCGGCGCATGCCCGACATCGGGCTGACCGCCGCCGGTTCGCAGGCGACGCGGGTCTACGAACTGCTCCCCCCGGGCCGCTTCGTGCTGCTGTCGCTGACCGGTGACCCGGCCCTTCGGGAGGCGGTCGAGGCCGGCTGGGGCTCGCGGGTCACGGCCGTCACCGTCACCCGGCACGACGAGCACGCGGACCTCGACGGGGTGAACGAGGTTCTCGTACGCCCCGACGGTCACGTTGCGTGGGCCACCCGCACCACCGACGCCGACGCGCGCAGAGACGAGCGTGTTGACGCGCTGACCGCCTGGGCGGGTAGGTCTTCCTGAACTCACCGCAGTTCAGATCGGATCGTGCTCTTCGCCCTCAAAGCGAAACCTCACGAGCGGTACCCGGAAAGCGAAGGGTTCGGCCTCGCCGATGATTGCCCTGGCCGTAGAAGAAACAACCGGCCCGGTGAGCGCTATGCAGGCATCAAGAGGGATGCCCAGGGAAATCTCCTGCCGGGTCACCCGCCCGTACCACGGCTGCACCGACAGCGCACGGTCCTGAGGCACGCAGTAGGCCAGCATCTGCTCATAGTTGGAGAAGGCGCAGCGCCAGGGGCCGTCCGTTGGCCACTCCGACAGTGGGGAGAGTTGGGCTTCGGCGCCCGGCGCGGAGCCGCGTCCTGGATCCAGCAGAAGATCGATCCGGCCGCCCTCCGAAACGAGGAGCGAAGCCCGCTCGAGAACGTGCATGGGCAGCGCCTCGGCACTCATGCGGGCGCCGATGGCGTGCAGCGTGCGATCGATGGCGGTGCTGAGGAAATAGACGCCCGACGCACCTGTGCGACGGTGCCGCACGTAAACGCGCCAGTTGCTCTGCAGCGGCGAGGGCAGCAGTCGCCGCCATCGGCCGAGCAGCGCCGGTCCCAGGTGCCCATGGCGGTAGCTCAGGAAGGTCAGCATGGCCTGGTCACCGGCCTCACCGACGCGCTGCAGCTCCAGGCCGGGCGGGATCAGTGGCGCGATGCGGTGAGCGTCGACCACGTAGTTGACGTAGACGACGTCCGTGATGTCGCTGACGAAGGCCACCGGTGGAAGGGGCTCGCACAGTCTCCTCAGCAGTCGGCTGTTGGCCACCCAGTTCAGCGGCGCGGCGAGCCGGCCTCCTGGGTGGACCCACGGCGCGTACCGTCCATACCTGGTCGGCCGACGAGTGCGACGAAGCACACGCTCAGCAAGCCAGGCCGCCAAGCCGGCCGGCAAGGCCAGACCGAGCGCGGTGAGGAGTGCGGGCATTCGACCCCCTAACCCATGCGTTGGCGCGACGGGTCACCGGCCGTTCAGGAAGAACTTCGCCGGGACAAAGACCTCGTGGCCGGTTGGGAAGCGGACGCGTACCCCGGAGTCCGTCCACGTGGTGGATTCAACTCCGCCCGCGCCCAGATCGGCGTCGAGACCCACCCTGTGCCCGTACGACAGCCCGGGGTCCCTGCCGATCACCAGCTCGTAGGAATGTCGCCCGGACAGGCTGTGCTCATGCACCAGCCCCAGATAGTGAGGCGATGCGTCTTCGTAGGTCACCGACGAGGGTGCCCTGTTGCGGTACGTCACCTCGGACCGGGGCCACCACAGGGCCGTCATGAACAGAGCGGTCAGTACAACGCCCGCGACAGCGCCCCGCAGCGTCGGGCCGAGAGCGGCAAGGCGGCGAGGCCGCGCAGGCCGGCCGGACAGGCGAGCTGGGCGTGTATCGATGGCTGCTCCTTGATCGCGGATGAAGACGGACGGGTATACGGGTCACGCTCGCTAGAGATGATGCACATCCGGGACGTATGGTTCGCCACCGGCGGAGCGGGTTGGGACGTACAGCCCGTCCAGGAAGGCCAGTAGGAGTTGTTCCCGCAGTGCGGGCGTGGCCGCGTTCAAGAGGTGGTTGACGGTGGCCATGCGTTGCGGCAGTCGTCCGTCACCGCCGAGGTCGGCACCGGCCAGGAGCGCGGTGTACGCGTCCGGCGTGAGGGTGCTCGGATCGAGGCCGGCGACGAGAGCGAGGGTCTCGGCGTCCGGGGTTGCCGGGCCGGCCTGCAGGGCGGCCTCCATCGCCTCGGCGAGACACCTTCGGAAGTCGGTGAGGCTGTCGAGGGTCGCTCCGTGCAGCGAGATGTGGAGATTCGCCGGAGAGGACGCGTAGCGGAACTGCGGCTGGGTGAACCAGCCGCGGCTCTTCAACTCGTCGGCGAGCACGAAGATGTCGAGTTCGGGATCGGTGCTGACGAAGGCGGCCATGTTGCCGATGGGGTCGCCGAGCACCTTGAGGCGGGGTGTCGACCGCAGGTGGTCGATGACCTGCCGGGACGCGGTGCGGGTGCGTCGCGCGATGTCGAGGTAGCCCTCGTGGCCGAGGTAACGCAGCACGGCCCAGGCGGCACCGGTGGCACCGGCCGAACGGCTGCTCTGGACGGTGGTGTTGATGATCGTGTAGCCGGACCAGCGCGAACAGGCGAAGTGGGCGTGGCGCCGCAGTTCCGCGTCGCGGAAGAGGACGACGGACGCCCCCTTCGGGGTGTAGCCGTACTTGTGAAGGTCGGCGGACATGGAGGTGACTCCGGGCACGGAGAAGTCGAACGGCGGTATGTCGTCACCGAGTTCGCGAAAGAACGGCAGGATGAACGCGCCCACGCAGGCGTCCACATGGCACAGCACGCCTCGGGAGGCCGCCGTCGCGGCGATGTCCGCCACGGGGTCGAGCACCCCGTGGCCGTAGGAGAAGGCCGAGGCGACGACCAGGACGGTCCGCTCGTCCATCGCGGCGGCCATGGCCACGGGGTCGGCCGTGAAGGTGTCGGGGGCGACGGGCACGCTCACGGCGTCCAGCCCCAGGTACTGGGCGGCCTTGTAGAACGCCGCGTGAGCGGTCTCCGGCAGCACGATCGACGGCGTGGAGACGTCCGGCCGGCTGTCGCGTGCGGCGCGGACGGCGAGCATGATGGACTCGGTTCCGCCGGTGGTGAAGATCCCGCGGGCGTCCACACCGGCGTTGAGCAGGTCGGCTGTTGCTCCCACCACCTCGTTCTCCAGGACGGGGGTGCTCGGGAAGGCGTCCGGATAGAGCGCGTTGTTGGCCAGCAGCCGGCTGAAGGCGGTGGATCCCAGCTCGACCAGGTCGGGGTCACCGGAGTTGTAGGCGTAGGCCATCGCGTGTCCGTCGGTCACCCGCAGGTCGTGGACGCGGCTGGCCTCGAGGGCCTCCAGGACGCGGGCTGACGGCTGGCCGTGGGACGTCAGGCTCATGGGAGCTCCATTCACAGAGAGCGTCGGCGGGTGCCGACGCCGGTTCGGGAGAGGGCGAACGGGTAGCGGTGGCGCCAGGGCCGTGCCAGTTCCAGGCGACGGGCCAGCCTCAGCAGCAGCCCTTCGGCTCCGGGGCGCCCGATGAGCTGGATGCCGACCGGCAGGCCGTTCGGGCCCTCGCCCGCGGGGACGCTCACCGCCGGCAGGCCCGCGAGGTTCGCCGGCAGGGCGAAGGGCTCTGATCCCACGTGACTGATGTCGACACCGTCCACCTCGGTCGGGGCGGGACCGTCCGCGGGCCACGCCTCACCCACCGCCATCGGTGTGGCCAGGACGTCCACCTGCCCGAAGACCGAGCGCAGCGCGTCGGCGACGCCGGCGCGCTCCTGCCGTGCGCCGGCCAGGTCCGCCGCGGTGAAGCCGTCTGCCGCCTCGAGGGCCAGGCGTGTCAGCGGAGCCAGCGCCCGCGACCTCCGCGGCCACACTCCCCGGCGAGCGAGGTGGTCCTTGAGGAACGCCAGGTGGGTGACCAGGAAGACCGGGTAGGGGTTCGGCAGTCCGACTGCCAGGTCCACCTCGTCGAGCGCCGCGTCCTCAACCAGGACGCGGTACGCCTCGTGGACCACGTCGGTGACGGCCCTCCCGCACCGGGCGTAGCCCAGATCCGGCGACCACGCGATCCGCACGCCGGCCGGCAATGGTTCGTCGAGCCGTGGCAGTACGGGCTGACATGCCCCCTGGGCCAGCACGTCGAGCAGCAGCGCCGCGTCGGCGACCTCGCGGGCAAGTGGGAACGCCGAGTTCAGGGAGTCCCCGTCCTCGCCGGGCAGGAGAGCCTGGGTGGGCAGCAGTCCGACCAGACCGCACAGTGACGCCGGCGTGCGCAAGGAGCCCCCGGAATCGGTCGCCGTCGCGAACGGCACGAGCCCGGCTGCCACCGCGGCTGCCGATCCCCCGCTGCTGCCGCCCGGCGAGCGGGCCGTGTCCCAGGGGCTGCGCGTCACCCCGTTCGCCGGAGTGGCGGTGACGCTGTCCAGGCCGAACTCGGCGGTGGTGGTCTTGCCCACCGGTACCGCCCCCGCGGCGAGCAGACGCGCCACCCACACCGAACTCGCCCGCTCCGGCCCGGCATCGGCGCAAGCCAGTGAGCCGAACCCGGTCGGCGCCCCCGCCAGGGCCTGGAGGTCCTTCACCGCGAAGGGGACGCCTGCGAGCGGACCGGGGTCCCTCCCCGCGGCGACGGCCTCGTCGATCCTCAGTGCCGCGGCGCGAGCCTGTTCCGGCGTGTGGAGCGCGAAGGCGTTGATCGAGGGTGAGGAATCCAAGGAGTCCGCGGAGGCCGAGGAGAGCGACCGCACGACCTCCTCCGCCACCGCACGGGCCGACAGCGCCCCTGCCCGAACAGCGGAGGCGAGCTCGATGGCGGACCGCGAACCTGGAGATGGCATGGCGGGGACACTAAGATGCACTAACGCTGTTGTCAACAGCGTTAGTGCACGTAGGATGGAGCCCATGCCATCGACCAAACAGCCCCGCCGACGCCTGACCCGGGCTGAGATCCTCCAGGCGGCAGTGACCATCGCGGACCGTGTCGGGCTGGAGTCCCTCACCATGCGGACCCTGGCGACGGAGATCCGGTCCGACCCGACCGCGGTCTACCGGCACTTCCGTGACAAGCAGGAGTTGCTCGCCGCCCTGGTCGACCATGTCCTCGGCGACCTGAGGTACCCGTCGGGCACACAGGACTGGCGGGCGATCGCCCGGGAACTGGCCCTCTCCCTGCGCGACCTGCTGCGCACCCATCCCGGCGTGGCCATGCTGATCGCAAGCGGCCCGCCCACCCCGGGCAGCGTGGCGGCCACGGCCAAGGCGCTGCACCTCCTGGACGCCGCCGGCATGCCCCCCGAACTGGCCGTGCGCGCCCACCGTTCGGTGATCAGCTACGTGGTGGGGTGGGTACTGATCGAGCAGAACTCCGGCGCCCAGCAGGGCTCGTCACACTTCGCCTCGGCACTGCTCCTCGCCCAGCAGCACCCCGGCACGGACCCCACGGCCGTGGCCCGGGCGACCGCCCCGGACCGTTCGGCACCGGGCGAGTTCGAGTTCGGCCTCGACGCCTTCCTCGACGGGCTCAACACCCACCTGCCGGCCGAGGTCCGCGCACCGTCGTAAGAACGCGCGCCTCCCGCCGTCTCCTTGACCTGGCGGTCAGCAGCCGCACCGGCACCTGCCGAATGGCGTTGCCACCGGCGGGTCCACCTTCGATACATGTCCCGACCGTTCCCGGGAGTCCGCTTCTGCTGGAGCACTTCCGGTCAGGCGAGGTTCTTGGTGAAGAACTCGTCGAGCCTGTCGAAGGGGATGCGGTCCTTGCGGTCGTACAGGTCGACGTGGTCGGCGCCCGGGACGATCACGAGGTCGACGGTGTCGGGGGCCTTCGCCTGGACGTCCTCGGAGTAGCAGCGGGAGTGCGCGTTCGCGCCGGCCACCAGGAGGGCCTTGCGGGGCGCCAGCATGTCGATGTTCGCCATCAGCGGGAAGGCGAAGAACGACATCGGTGTGGTCCCGGTCCACGCGGTGGTGGAGTTGATCGAGCGCGGGTGGTAGCCGCGCTCGGTGCGGTAGTAGTCGAAGAAGATCTTCGTGATCGGGTCGGCGTCCGCCGGGAGGGTCTCGGGCAGGACGCGGTTCGAGGGGGCGACGTTGCCGTTCTCGTCGAAGGGGACCTCGTGGGAGAGCCGTGCGTAGGTGCCGTTCTCGGCGTCGATCCAGCGCTGTCGGCTGAGGTGGTCCACGACCTTCTGGCGCTGCTCAGGCGTGTAGTAGTCCTCGTGACCGCGGGACATGCTGCGCGACATGTCGTACATCGAGGCCGCGGCGACCGCCTTGATACGGCTGTCCGCAGCCGCAGCGGTGAGCGCCATACCGCTCAGGCCGCAGATGGCCTGCGCGCCGATCCGCTCGCGGTCGACGATCTTCTGCAGGCCGAGGAAGTCGACGGCGGCGCTGTAGTCCTCGGTGCAGACGTCGGGCGAGGCCACGTCGCGCACCGTGCCGCCGCTCTCCCCGGTGAAGGAGGGGTCGAAGGCGAGGGCGACGTAGCCGCGGCGGGCGAACTCGTTGGCGTAGAGCCCCGAGGACTGCTCCTTGACGGCGCCGAACGGGCCGCTGACCGCCAGGGCGGGCAGCTTGCCCCTGGCGCGCTTCGGCACGTAGAGGTCCGCGGCGACGTCGATGCCGTAGCGGTTCCTGAACCGCACCGAGGCCCGCTTGACCTTCTTGTCCAGCGCGAAGGTGTGGCCGCTCCTGGCACTGGCCTTGCCCTGTCCCGCGGCGCCCGCGGCGCGGCCGGTGTCCGCACCGAAGGAGGGCAGAGCGGTGAAGGAGGCGGCGGTGGCGGCGCCGGTTGCGGCGATCAGTCCGAGCGCTGTGCGACGTTCCATCGAGTGGACCTCATATTCGATCGGGGGAGGAAGGGCGCGACCGTCAGCCGTGTCGTGGCCGAGGCGCGATTCCAATGAACCGCTTCTGCGCCAGGCGTGGCAGGTCGGGTTTATGGGGGTACAAGCTCGACCCCTCACCCCGCGGGGTGAGGGGTCATAGCGTGGAGGCTCGCGCACTGGCACCTCCCGGACACCTGCGCCGCGTCAATCCCCCGCGTTCGCAAAGGCATTGGTCATGCGGCCTGGCTCTGGTGACCGGTGCGGCCAGGCGCGCCGGCCCAGGCGTTGCGGTCAGTCGAGGCGAACCCCCGTGCACTCCTGCAGGGCGTGCAGGAGCCGGTCCTGGAACTCGCGACTGCGCGTGGCGGGGTGCGGGTCCTGGGTGCGCTGGTGGTACCAGTACCCGCCGGTGGGCGGCGTGATGGCGTCGTGGGTGGCCAGCCGGACCTGGGTCTGGTGGCCGGCGACCAGGTCATCGGTCGCGCCAGGGCCGCCCATCCGGGTGGGCACCCAGCCGGGATCGACGATGTGGGCGGCCGTCCCCTCCCAGCGGGAGGCGACGGCCATGGCCAGGGTGGTCACCCACAGCTTGCTGTCCCTGTAGGAGGCCGTGCCGTCGGTCAACCGCGCAAGCCCGGTGGAGCCGCCCCGATGCATGGAGCTGCTCAGGTAGATGAGCCGGGACGGCTTGTCCATCAGGGCTGTCAGCAGGTAGGGCGCGATCGTGTTGACGGTGACCGCTTCGGGGGTGTGCATGGTGCCGGCGTTGTGGATGACCGCGTCGAAGCGGCCGAATGCGGCGGCCTGCCGGGCGAGGCCGGGAACCTCGGCGGTCTCGGCGAGGTTCCCGGTCACCACGCCCGCCCAGCGGCCCTCTCCCGCGGGCGCGGCGACCCGCGCCGGGGTGCGGGCGTGGACGACGACGTCGTGCCCGTCCCCCGCCAGCGCGGTCGCCGTCGCGTGGCCGAGCCCGCTGGAGGCTCCCGTCACCAAGATCAGGGCCATGTCGTTGGATTCTCCGTCCGTACGTGGGGAGGGGGGAGGACGCGAGCGGGGCTGCCGGCCCGGTCCTCAGAGGGTGAGCAGGACCTTGGTGGCGCGGCGCTCGTCCATCGCCTTGTAGCCCTCGGGGGCCTGCTCCAGGGGGAGGGTGAGGTCGAAGACCTTGCCGGGATCGATCTTCTTGTCCCAGATGAGCTGGATCAGCTCGGGCAGGAAGCGGCGCACGGGGGCGGGCCCGCCGAGGGTGTGGATGCCGGCGAAGAACAGCTCGATACCGGGAATCCGGACGTCGTGGTTGACGCCCACGTAGCCCAGGTGTCCGCCGCCACGCGTGGCTCCGACGGCCTGCATGAACGACTCCTGCGTGCCGACCGCCTCGATCACCGAGTGCGCGCCGAGGCCGCCGGTCATTTCCTTGATCTTGGCAACGCCTTCCTCGCCGCGCTCTTCCACGATGTCGGTCGCCCCGTAGTAGCGGGCCAGCTTCTGCCGCTCGGGGTGGCGTGACATGGCGATGATCCGCTCCGCGCCGAGTTCCTTGGCGGCCAGGACCGCCATCAGGCCGACCGCGCCGTCGCCGACGACCGCGACGGTCTTGCCGGGCCCGGCCTCGGCGGCGACGGCCGCGTACCAGCCGGTGCCCAGCACGTCGGAGGCGGCCAGCAGGGCGGGGATCAGCTCCGGGTCGGGCCGGCCGGGGGTGGCCACCAGGGTGCCGTCGGCCAGCGGGATCCGGGCCTTCTCGGCCTGGGTGCCGATGCCCGCGTGGACGAACTCGGCGTGCACGCACTTGGACTGGAACCCGGCCTGGCAGATCTCGCAGGTGTTGTCGGAGATGACGAACGACCCGACCACGAAGTCCCCGGGCTTGACGGTCTTGACCTGGGAACCGACCTCCTCGACCACGCCCACGTACTCATGTCCCATGAGCGTGTGGTCGGCGGGTTCGACGCCGCGGTACGGCCACAGGTCGGAGCCGCAGATACAGGTGGCGGTCAGCTTCACGGTGGCGTCGGTGGGCTCGACGATCCTGGGGTCCTCACGGTCCTCCACCCGGACGTCGCCGGCCGTGTACAGCACTACTCCGCGCATGTGCGCATCTCCTTCGATCTCGTGTGACGGCGCCTGGGCGCCTGGGTTCAGAAAGGCACGGCAGCCTCGCCGCTTCATGCCGTCCTGGGGCTGTGGTGCGGCGAGCCCACCGGGACGGTGTAACCGCCCCGGCGGGCTCGGCGGGGCACCAGGGGTTTCATCGCGGCCGGGCTGTCGGCCAGTCGAGCGACGGTGTCCGGCGGCGGCATCGGGCACGGGCGACGATGATCGTGGGGAACAGGGTCAGGGCGGCGACGGCCGCGCCGACCGTGGCGGGTCCGGCAGCACCGAGCGGCAGGACCAGAGCGCGCCCGGCGACCCAGGAGCCGGCTGCGGTCCCGGGGTTGAACGCGGCGACCGTCAACGCGGATCCCAGGGTGGGGGCCCGGCCCGCGAAGCGGACGGCGAGGGAGATCAGCACCGGGGTGGCCACGAACCCGAAGAACCCGAGCAGGACGACCAGCGCGACCGATGCCGCGGCAGAGCCGGGCAGCAGGCCGAGCGCCAGCAGGGTGAGCGCGGTCGCGGCCGCGGCCGCGACGGTTGTCGCATGCGGGCGCAGGTCCCCCAGGCGTCCTCCGAGCAGGAAGCCGGCCAGGGCGCCGCCGCCGAATCCCACGAGCACCAGCGGCACCAGACCGGGGGCGATACCCGCCCGGTCGGTCAGCAGCGGCGCGATGTAGGTGTACGTCCCCAGCACCGCGGCGTGGGTGGTGACGCAGGCCGCCAGTACCAGCCAGACCCGGCCGGAGCGCAGTGCGGACAGCTCGCTTCGGACCGACACCGCGTCACCGTGGCCCCGCGTCCTGTTCGGCACCCAGCGCGCGATCGCCACCATGGCGGCCGCAGCGAGGACCGCCAGGGCCCAGAACGGTCCGCGCCAGCCCACCAACTGACCGGCGAAGGCCCCCAACGGCACGCCGACGACGTTGGCGAGCATGGCGCCGGAACCGACCACGCCCACGGCCCGGGAACTCGCGGCCGGCCCCGCGGCGCGCGTGGCCACCACATTGGCCACCGCCCAGAACGCCCCGGTCGCCAGCGCGGTCACCAACCGTGCCGCCAGCAGCAAACCGAAGCCGGAGCCCAGCGCGGCCACCAGATGCCCGACAGCGAACAGGCCCAGCGCCAGCACCAGGGTCCACCGAGCGGGCAGCCGCAGCGTCAGCATCGCCATCACCGGCGCGCCGACGATCATGCCGAGGGCGAAGACGGTGATCAGCAGTCCTGCCTGGGCCACGCTCACCTGCAGGTCGCCCGCGATCTGCGGAAGCAGGCCCGCCACCATGAACTCGCTCGTGCCCATCAGGAACGTGCCCAGGGCCAGCACAAGGACGACAAGCGGGAGCCGCGAGGGCGAGCCCTCCGGGTCGTTGACCCGCAGGTCGCCGGCGGGACGCGAAGGTGCTGCTCGGGTGGTGCTCACTTCCTGGGTCTCCACAAGGATCGACATCGGGCTGCCGATCCCACGCAACCGGTTCTGTCACGCGCGAGGAAGGTCGTATCTATGGGGGGTACAGACTCAGCCTCCCTCCGCGCCGGACCGCGCCTACCGTGGAAGGCATGGACTCCCGCCCCGACAACCGCTCCGACATCCGGGACTTCCTGGCCGGCCGACGCGCCCGGATCACCCCCACGGAGGCCGGCCTGCCCACCCACGGCCGGCGCAGGGTCCCGGGACTGCGGCGCGAGGAAGTCGCCGTCCTCGCCGGCGTGAGCACCGAGTGGTACACACGGCTGGAGAAAGGCCACATCAACGGCGTGTCCGAAGACGTCCTGGACGCCGTCGCCCACGCCCTGCACCTGGACGAGGACGAACGCACCTACCTGTTCGACCTGGCCAAGGCCGCCCAGCCCGCCAGCCGCGCGCCGCGCCGCCGCAAGGCCCACGACATCCCGGCCCGCGTCCAGTGGCTGCTCGACTCCGTGACCCTGTCCGCGGCGTTCGTCACCAACGGCCGCCTGGACATCGTGGCCTCCAACGCCCTCGCCCGGGCCCTCTTCGCCCCCGTCTACGCCAGCGAGACCGTGGACGACCGCGGCCGCCCCAACTTCGCCCGCTACTACTTCCTCGACGCCAGCTCCCGCCACTTCGTCGACGACTGGGAGGAGGCCGCCGACATCACCGCCGCCCTGCTGCGCGCCGAAGCCGGCCGGTATCCGGGCGACAGGGCGCTGCGCGAACTCATCGGGGAGCTGTCCACCGTCAGCGCCGACTTCCGTACCCGATGGGCCGCCCACACCGTGCGCATCCACCATGGCGGCGTCAAGCACTTCCAGCACCCCGACGCCGGGCCCCTGAAACTCACCTACCAGCCCCTGGACCTGCCCCTCTCCGCCACCCAGGCGCACGCCCTGACCATCTACACCGCCGAGCCGGGCACAGGCGACGAAGACCGGCTCAAACTCCTGGCCAGCTGGGCCGCCACCCCGGCTGAGCCCCAGCGCCCTCCGGGCTGACCGCACCGGGCGCACTGCCCGATTTCGTCGCCGGGGCAAGTGCGCGCGGATGCATCCGGCTCGGTCAGGGACGGCACGGGGCCGAGCCTCGGACAGCCGCCGAGGCCGACTGCCCGGGGTCAGGGCTTGCGGTCGCGGACCGGGACGAGGGTGCCGTCCACGATCCACAGCCGCTCGACTGCGTCCTGGGAGGTGCGCGCCGGCTCGAGCGCGAGCAACGGGCCGAGGCGCTGGATCACCCGGCACACGGTCGCCGGTGAGACGCCGAACAGCGGGGCGAGCTGCCGCATGGTGAGGTTCGTGTGGTAATACACCGCCATAAGCAGCACCCACTCGGCCAGCGGCAGCCGCCACGGACGACCCCAGCCGCAGCCCTCGCCACCCCGTTCCCGGACCGCCCTCAACAGCCGACCGAACTGATCCACCCGCAACCCGGTGAACGTCTCCACCCACACCCGCTCGGCCCTCAACACCCCAGCCATACAACAGGCAGGTCGGAGCGGGTGCAGCTACCTGGGTACCGGCATCGACGACCCCGCCACCGGCCTGACGCCCATCGGCGCACGCGAGTACGACCAAACCAACGGCCGCTTGGTTTTGCCGTCATCCATGAGGACTTCGGTGGCGGCCAGGAAGCATTTGCACCCCGAAGCGTCACTCGACGGATCGGTTCTTTCCTGCGGGACCACCTGGGAATCAGCGATCAGTATCCCTGCGCCCGCTGGTGCAGCCCGCTCGCGCCCGCCAACTGACCAACTTCCGCAAAGCCCCACACCCTGGCCTGGGTCTCCATTCTTCGACGTCAGGGAAGACGAGCGAGGCTGTCGGGACTGATGGCGGGACCGCAGGGTCGCCCGGCTGGTCACCATTAGGTCGACCATCCACACCCACACCCACACCGCCGACGATTCGCGCAGCTGCTTCGGGGTGCGCGGCTCGGTCTCGACCAGCTCGCGGGCGAGGGCGGTGAGCCGGTCAAGGTCGGAGTTTGCCACTCGAGCGTCACGCTAGAAACCTTCAAGCCAGCGACGCGCCGCAGCGATTTCCCACCGGTCGCGAAGCCGTCGAGGCGGGCGGCGAGCGCGTAGTACGGCGGTTTGGTGTTCTGCGCCTGGAGCCCGACGAGGTGCGCGCGACGGCGTCCTCGGCGGACAGCGGGGCGCGGTGCAGCAGCAACTGCCGGGCGAGTGTGCCGCGGTTGAGGACACGGGTGCCGAGCACGGGGCGGATGCCTTCGCGGGTGCGTTGGGCGTCATGTGCCGTACGGTAGCGGGGGATGCGGACGGTTTCCGTCCTCAATCGGACCGACCGCGCCACGCGGTGCCACCCCACCGCCGGAGGCCACGCCGCCGGCCGTCGCCCCGCGGCGCCCCCGCCCCCGTCATCGGCCTCGCCACCCCCGCCGCGCCAACGCCCCGACACCGGCAGTCCCCGCGCGGACGCGCCCCGCGCCCCCGCCCCCCGCTCAGCGGCGCGTCTGGGTTGCGATGCCGGCGAGCAGCAGCTCCAGTCCGACCGCGAAGTTGGTGTCCCAGTCGACGTCGGAGATGTAGTCGTTCGCGGCGACCGTCGGGTGGGTGTCGCGCCTGCTTTCCAGGTACTCCCGGCCGAGGCGAGCCTCCTCCGCGGAGAGCTGGAGGCTGGACTGGGTGGCCGTGGCTCCCATGACGTGGTTGTACAGCGCCCACGTCGCCGCGTTGAGCCGCTTGCCGGTCAGCCCGGCGCGCACCAGCGCGGACTGCAGGAACTCCATCCAGTCCAGAAAGTTCGGGCCCATCAGGGGCCGCTGCCGGGCGGGCAGAGTGGCCGCCCAGGGGTGGCGCAGCATCGCCTGCCGCCAGTTTCCGGCCAGGGTGGCGATGTCGTCCCTGGGATCCTCGGCGTGGCGGTCCGGGACCCCGGTCTCACCGAAGATCGCGTCGACGGCCAGGTCGATCACGTCCCCCTTGGTGGAGACGTGCCAGTACAGGGTCGTCGCCCCGACCTGGAGCCGCTCGGCCAGACGGCGCATGGTGAGCCGCTCCATACCCTCCTCGTCCAGCAGGGCGACGGCGGCCCGGACGATGCGTTCCCGGGTGAGCGGCGGCTCCCCCTTCCTGCCGCGCGAGGCCCGGAGCCAGACGTTGGCCACTCCCGCGCCGGACCGGCCCTCCGTGCGCTCTTTGTCCGCTATGACGTCCACCTCCGCATGCCCGCGCCCGCCTCCCATGGGGCTTGACGCGTCCCTGAATCCGTGCCGGTCGAGTCTTGCACGTCCCGCGCGCCGGTCCCGCGGCCACCCGGGAGCGCCGCGTCACGCACAACGACCACGCGCACCAACTTCCTCTCGGATAAGGCCAGTTGGCGCCTTGCGCACACATCGGCGAACGCCACCGCGGGCGCACCGGTGCCCCGAGTTGTAGTAGGGTCATTCACCACTAGACCAACGTTCGAGTATCCCGACCATAGTGCGAGTAGTCGTGACAGACATCAAGCAGGACGTCCCCACTCCCCCCGTTCGGACCGGAAAGCGCTGGTGGACGCTTCCGGTCGTGAGCCTGGCCCAGTTGATGGTCGTGCTGGACGCGACCATCGTGAACATCGCTCTGCCCTCCGCCCAGCAAAGCCTCGTGATGTCCGATGCCGACCGGCACTGGGTGATCACCGCCTACGCCCTCGCGTTCGGCGGCCTCCTCCTGGTGGGCGGGCGGGTGTGCGGCGCGCTGGGCCACCGGCGGGCCTTCACCATCGGCCTGATCGGCTTCGCGCTGGCCTCCGCGCTCGGCGGCGCGGCGAACGACGCGGCGACGCTGTTCGCCGCCCGCGCCGGGCAGGGCGTCTTCGCGGCGCTGCTGGCACCGGCGGCGCTGTCCCTGCTGATCCTGACCTTCACCGACGATCGGGAGCGCGGAAAGGCCTTCGGCGTCTTCGCCGGCGTCGGCGCGGGCGGAGCGGCCCTTGGCGTGGTGGCCGGCGGGCTGCTCACCGAGTACGCCAACTGGCGCTGGTGCCTCTACATCAACATCCCGATGTCCCTGATCGCCCTGGCCGGCGTCCCGCTGATCACGCGGGACCGTCCGACCGGCAACCTCCGCAACCTCGACCTCCCCGGCGTGCTGCTGAGCGCAGCGGGCCTGGTTTCCCTGGTCTACGGCTTCACCCAGGCGGAGCCGCGCGGCTGGGGCGACCCGAGGGTGCTCGCCCTGCTGGTCGGCGGACTGCTGCTGCTGGCGCTGTTCGTAGTGGTGGAGGCCAGGTCGGCGCATCCGCTGCTGCCGCTGCGGATCCTCGTGCACCGGGTGCGGGGCACGGCCTTCGTGTCCGTGTGCCTGATGTTCATCGCGATGTTCGGCTTCTACCTCTTCGTGAGCTACTACACGCAGACGATCCTCGGCTACTCCCCCGTCAAGGCGGGCATGACCCTGCTGGTCAACGCCGTGAGCACCACCGTCGGCGCGATGCTCATCGCCGGGAAGCTGCACCGGCGCGTCGCACAGAGCGTCCTGATCGCGGGCAGTCTGCTGTCCTCCGCCGCCGGCATGCTGATCCTCACCCAGCTGGAGGCGGACAGCACCCAGGTGTTCTGGGTCTATCTGACCCCCTCCATGATCCTCACCGGCCTCGGCCTGGGCTGTCTGCTGGCGTCGGCGACCAACATGGCGACCGTCCAGCTCGACCCGGCCGACGCCGGCGTCGCCTCGGCGGCGTACAACACCGTGCAGCAGGTGGGCGCCGCGTTCGGCACCGCGCTGCTCAACTCCATCGCGACCAGCGTCACCGCGTCATATCTGCGGGACCACGGCCGAGGGCGGGACGAAGTCGCCGCCGGGACGGTGCACGGCTACACCGTGGCGCTCTGGGTGGCCTTCGCCGTCCTGGTGGCCGGTGCGCTGGTCGTCGTCCTGCTGTCGCGGGGCGGGGGACGGACTCCCCGACCGGAAGGGATGGCCGAAGCGACCAGCTAGACCGTCACGCCGCAGGAGGAGAAGAAAGTGGTCATGCAACGCAACCGGTCGACCGCCGCCGTCACCGACGGCTTCGTCCCCGTCATCGACCTGTCGTCGAGGAACACGCCGTCAGGCCGCCGCGCGATCGCCGAGGCCATCGACCAGGCGTGCACGGGTTCCGGGTTCTTCGTCATCGCCGGTCATGGGGTCCCGCGGGACCTCGTCGACCGCATGGTCGCCGTCACCTACGCGTTCTTCAGGCTGCCGGACCGGGAGAAGGACCTGGTGGCCCACCGGCCGGGGGTCTCCGGGTACCGCAGGTGCGGCGGTTCGACGGCCCGCAGTCTGGACCAGGAGACCCCGCCGGACCTGTGCGAGGCCTTCGCCGCGCATGTCACCGGCGAGCTGACCGACGCGGAGCGCGGCCGACTGGGCGACCAGTGGGCGACGTGGACGCTGGCCAACATCTGGCCGGAGCGGCCGGCGGGGTTCCGGGAGGTGTGGCAGGAGTACATGGCCGCGATGAGCGAGCTGGCCGACGACCTCATGCGCCTGTTCGCCCTCGCACTCCACCTCGACGAGGACTTCTTCACCGACAAGTTCGACCACCACGGCTCGTCCATCGCCGTCAACTACTACCCCCCGCAACACCAGCCCCCACTCCCCGGCCAGTACCGCCGCGGCCCCCACACCGACTTCGGCAGCCTCACCATCCTCCACCAGCAGGACGACCGCGGCGGCCTCCAAGTCCTCCAGAGCCCCGACACCTGGCGCGACGTCGCCGCCATCCCCAACAGCTTCGTCGTCAACATCGGCGACCTCATGGCCCTGTGGACCGGCGGACGCTGGGTCTCCACCATGCACCGCGTCATCAACCCCCCGCACGGCGACACCTCCTCCCGCCTCACCATCCCCTTCTTCTACCTCCCCAACCACGACGCCTCCATCGAACCGATGCGCCAGCGTCAGCGGCAACCGAGCGACTGCGACGCGCAGTTGACCGGCGGGGTGATCGCCGGGGAGTGGATGTCCTGCAAGATCCGGAAGATGTTCACCGGTACCGGGTGAACCCATGAACGGTCGGGGTCGCATCCGGTGGACCCCGACCGACCGCCACCGGCGCCTCCTGTTCCCCCGACGGACGCGCCGGTGGCGGCTCCGGCACTCCGCCTGTCCCGCCCCGTCCCGAGGAGATACGCGTACGAACCATGACGAGGTGACAGATTCACCCCCAGAGTATGGCAACGCATCATCCGCCCCTCCTAAGGTCGGGGCGGAAGACGCCGCCGGCGGAGGAACCGAGAGGAAACGCCGTGAGCAGTGATAAGTCGACCGTGACCGTGACCGATGGCTTCGTGCCGGTCATCGATCTCTCCTCCAGGGAGAGCCCGCGCGGGCGTACCGCGATCGCCGAGGCCATCGGCGGGGCGCTGCGCGGCTCGGGGTTCTTCATCATCGTCGGTCACGGGGTCCCGCAGGATCTCGTCGACCGGATGTTCACGGTGACGAACGGATTCTTCGAACTACCGGACGGACAGAAGGACCTGGTCGCCTCCCGTCCCGGCGTGTCCGGGTACCGCAGGGCCGGCGGCACGCTCGCCCGCAGTCTGGACCAGGAGACCCCGCCGGACCTGTGCGAGACGTTCGCCGCGCATGTCACCGGCGAGCTGACCGACAAGGAGCGAAGCCGGCTCGGCGACCAGTGGGCGAGCTGGACCCACCAGAACGTCTGGCCGGAGCGGCCGGCGGGGTTCCGGGAGGTGTGGCAGGAGTACATGGCCGCGATGAGCGAGCTGGCCGACGACCTCATGCGCCTGTTCGCCCTCGCACTCCACCTCGACGAGGACTTCTTCACCGACAAGTTCGACCACCACGGCTCGTCCATCGCCGTCAACTACTACCCCCCGCAACACCAGCCCCCACTCCCCGGCCAGTACCGCCGCGGCCCCCACACCGACTTCGGCAGCCTCACCATCCTCCACCAGCAGGACGACCGCGGCGGCCTCCAAGTCCTCCAGAGCCCCGACACCTGGCGCGACGTCGCCGCCATCCCCAACAGCTTCGTCGTCAACATCGGCGACCTCATGGCCCTGTGGACCGGCGGACGCTGGGTCTCCACCATGCACCGCGTCATCAACCCCCCGCACGGCGACACCTCCTCCCGCCTCACCATCCCCTTCTTCTACCTCCCCAACCACGACGCCTCCATCGAACCGATGCGGCCGTTCACGGACTCGCCCGCGATAGAACGCTTCGACACCGTGACCGTCAGCGAATGGGTTTCACGGAAGGTCCAGAAGATATTCACCTGAGCGTCCCGGCCGGCTGCGCAGAAAGGCACTGGAACATGCAGAAGAGCGTCCATCACGACCGGATCAGCGAGCAGTACCAGGCTTCCAGCACCCAGTACGACAGCGTCAAGAACCTGCCCTACGCCTTCGTGGAACGGGAGACGCTGCTCTCCGGGCTTCCGGACCTCACCGGCAAGCGGATCCTGGACGTGGCCTGCGGCACGGGATTCTATTCCCGGATGTTCAAGCGCTTCGGCGCGGAGAACGTCGTCGGCGTCGACATCGAGCAGAGCATGATCGACGTCGCCCGCTCCATCGAGGACGACCAGCCGCTGGGCATCTCCTACGAAGTGGGCGACGCCGCCGAGTTACCGGTGCTCGGCGAGTTCGACATCGTCGCCCCGATCTGGGCGTTCGTGCACGCCAAGGACACGGCCGAGTACCACGAGATGGTGGCGCGCTGCGCCGCGAACCTGGTGTCCGGCGGCACCATGGTCGCGCTGTGCTCCAACCCGGACATCGACCTGGAGCGGATGTCCGTCTATCCGCGCTACGGACTCTCCATCACGCCGAAGGAGAAGCACGGCGACCGCCAGGTCATCAGCATCGCGATGGACGTCGAACCGCGCGTCGCCTTCGACGGCTTCTTCTGGCCGGCCGGCACCACCGAGACGGCGCTGGAGAAGGCCGGGCTCGTCGACGTCCGGCGGCTGCCCAACCGCGCTCCCGGACACGTGGCAGGGCTGTCTGAGAAGGGCTACTGGGCGGACTTCGTCGCGAACCCGCCGTTCGCCCTCTACACGGCCACCAAGCCGTAGCCGGACGTACGGCCGGCATCGCAACGGCGGAACTCGCAGGACGGAGAAGGCTCTTGAAGCTCGCGGTGTTCGGAGCGAACAGTTCGACCGGGCGGCACCTCACCCGGCAGGCGCTCGACGCGGGTCACACGGTGACCGCCGTGGTGCGCCGACCCGAGGGATTCCCGCTGTCCGAGCCGGGGTTGCGGACCGTCGGCGCGGACGTGCTCGACGAGAGGGCGGTCGAGGAGGCGGTGGCCGGGCAGGACGCGGTGATCTCGATCCTGGGCGTGCCCTACCAGCGCCGCCCGGTGACCGTGCTCTCCCGCGGCATCACGCACATCACCGACGCCATGGCCGTGCACGGCGTCAAGCGGCTGGTCACGGTGACCTCGCGGCTGCTCGCCGTGCACGCACCGCGCATGACCGGGGAGAAGCCGCTCCTGGAGCGCTTCAGCTACCGCAGGGTGATCTACCCCGCCCTCACCACCCTCGGCCGCACCCTGTACGACGACATGGTGCGGATGGAGCAGATCGTGCGCGCCACGGACCTCGACTGGTCCATCGTGCGGCCGTCCGCCCTCTTCAACACCGACCGGGTCAGCGATTACCGCGTCGGTCCGCCGGAATCGCCGGGTCTTTATACGTCACGCATCGACCTGGCACATTCCCTGCTGCGTGAAGTGACCGAGGACGCCCATATCCACTCGGTATTCGCGGTGTTCACCACCGAGGGCATCCCGACCTTCGGCGACGTGGTGAAGAAGGAAGTCATGCGCATCGGTTCCTGGGATCACAAGTAGGCTTCAGGTCATGTCTGGTTGACCGGATGGCGACACCACCCATGGCGGGTGGTGTCGCCGTCCGTGCGTTGTGAGAATCTGAATTGGCGCGACAAAGGCCCGCCGTACACCCGAAGGAGAGCACCAAGGGGGAGATGGACCGGTGCACAAGGTTTCGCACCTCTCAGCATTTCTGGAGAATCTGAACTGGTCGCCCGAGCGGCTGGCGCGGGAAATAAACCGGCGGTACGGCGAGGGCACCGTCAGCCTGAAAGCTCCGTACGGCTGGGCCAAAGGCGCGTATCCGCGCGGGCAGGTGCCCCGCTTCGTCGCCTCGATACTCTCCGAGCAGCTGGGCAGAGCGATCGATATCAGTCAGATATGGCCGCAGCGTTTTCCGGACGCCCGGAGCGGTGGGGCCGGTCCGGGGCTCGGGGCTCCGTGGTCCGAGCAGCAGGTCGACCGCATCCTCGGGCTCCTTCTCGACCAGGAGGAGCACGGCACCGGGGAGTTGACGCAGTCGGCCGAGCCGGTGCCCGGCCCGGTCCTGGTCTCGCTCGCGGTCGACTGGCTCACCGCGGACACCACCTTGACGACCGCGCGCTCGGAGGGGCCCGAGCTGTCCGCGGGCATGGTCGACGTCCTGACCGACCGGATCGCCCGGCTGCGCAGGCTGGGTTCCGCGCAGAACGGGGCGCTGATCACGCAGTGGGTGGTGCACGAGCTGCGCTGGGCTCGGCAGGTCAGCGGCACTGCCGCCTACGAGGCGCCGATCGGCCGGCGGCTGTACGGCGCGATCGGGGAACTGGCTCAGCTCGCCGGCTGGCTGGCCGAGGGCCGGGGGCACTACGTGGAGGGGCAGCAGTACCTCCTGGCGGCCCTGCACGCGTCCGGGCTCGCGGGCGACCGCGATCTCGGGGTGTACGTCCTGTCCTGTCTCAGCTACCACCTGACGAAGTACGGCAGCGGCCGGGACGCACTGCGGCTCGTCAAACTCGCCGACATCGGCATGGAGAACGCCCGGCCCGGCGTCCAGCGTTCACTGGAGGCCACCCGCGAGGCATGCGCCCGCGTCGCGTCCGGCGAGGAGCCGGGCAGCACCGACCGGGACGGCGCGGCGGTGCACCGGATCGGGCTGGCGGAACTGATCGCCTCGGCCCTGCTGCGCCCGGACGACGAGGGTCCGTCGCCGCAGCCGGCCACGCCCGCTCGCCGCCCGGTCGCCGTGGCGAGCGGCCCCACGAGCCCGCCCTCGGGCTACGTGGGCTGCTGCGGCGAGGAAACCCGCACCGGCAACAACCCCGGGGGCACGGCCGGCAGCCCGGCCGCCTAGGACATGGCGCCGTGCGGGGCGTAGGGCGAGTCGGCGGTCAGGGCGAGGGGGCGGCCGCCCGACGCGCGGGTGCCGTCCGGCGCCGTCCCGGGCACCCGCCGAACGCCACCGACCGGACCGGGCCGGGCAGCCGGACGGCGAGTACGGCGCGGCACCGGCCCCGTCCGGAGGCCGTACGGCATCGCTGCCAGACCGGGCCGGGACGGCCGCCCGGACTGCGGGGGCGAGCGGCCGGGCGGCACATCCGGCCGTCCGTCGGGCGCGCCGGCCGAGTCGAGTACCTGCGCGGCGGATCGAACCCGGGGTCGTGCAGCGTCGGCTGTCAGGCAGGGCCGGGACGGCCGCCCGGACCGCGGGGGCCGGTCGGCGCGATGCGGTCACCCGTGGCGTGAGTGCCGTTCGGGGTGGCCCGGAGGGCCTGCGTGCGGGGGCCGTTGGGGAGCCGTGCGGCCGTCGGGCGAGTGAGGGGCGTCCGGAACCGTCGCGGCGGCGCCGCCGGGCGGTGTGGATGGTTCCTCGTCCGGATCGACCGGGAGCGTGGCGGCGAAGTTCCGGGCGCCGTGCAGCCAGGACACGTAGTCGTGCAGGTCGGTCGCCGTCAATGCGGTCAGCGCCGTGTCGCGGCGGGTCGCAGCCGGGCCCCGGGCGTGCCAGAGCGCGACGCTGTCCCGGGCGAGCCGGTGCACCCGCGCGGTGCGCTCCCGGCGGACCCGGTTGTAGCGGCGCAGCCGCGAGGCGAACCAGCGCGCCGGGCAGTCCAGCAGGTCGCCGAGGACCACCGCGTCCTCCAGGGCCATGCACGCGCCCTGCGCCGCGTAGTGCAGCATCGGGTGCGCGGCGTCGCCGAGCAGGGCGACCCGGCCGTCGGTCCACACGTCCACCGGTGCACGGTCGACCAGGACCCACGCCTTCCAGTCCGTACCCAGCTCCAGCAGCCGCCGTGCGGGGGCGCACAGCATGGCGAACTGCTCGCGCACCTCGCTCGCCGGCACCGCCCGGCCGGAGAAGGTCCCGGCCGGCCGGTTCTCCACGCTGGGCGCCAGGTTGAGCAGCCGGCCGCCGGCGATCGGGTAGTGCACGACGTGCCGCCCGGGGCCCGCCCACCACGTCACCGACGGGTGGCGCAGCTCGGACGGCACGCGCTCCATGGGCACCGTCGACCGGTAGACGGTGATGCCCGCGCTGCGCGGCGCGCCGTCCCCGACCAGCTGGGCGCGTACGGCGGAGTGCAGTCCGTCGGCGCCGACGAGGGCGTCCGCGAGGACCGTCCCCCCGCGGGCGAGCAGGACGCGCACGCCCTGCTCGACGTGCTCGTAGCCGGTGACCGCCGAGGACGGGCGCAGGTCGATCAGCCCGTTGTCCCGGCAGGCGTGCAGCAGCAGCCGGTACAGCTCGCCACGGTGCACGACCACGTAGGCGTGGTGGAAGCGGGCGCGGTACCGCTCGTCCAGCGGCATCCCGGTGACGTACCGGCCGGAGAGGCCGTCCATGAAGCGCAGTTCCCCGACGGGGACGGCGATCCGGCGGACCCGCGCGGCCAGTCCGAGCCGGTGCAGGGCGTGCATGCCGTTGGGGGCGAGCTGGATGCCCGCGCCTAGTTCGGTGAACGCGTCGCCGCGCTCGCACAGCACGACGCGGTGCCCGCGGGCGGCGACGGCGAGTGCCGCGGCCAGGCCGCCGATGCCGCCGCCGGCGATGGCGACGGTCGTCATGCCGGTGCCCCGGCCGGTCCCCCACCGGGACCGCCGCCCGGCCACCCGGGGCCGCCGTCCGCTGCCTCGCCGAGAGCGCCGCCCGCGTCGAGCAGCCGTGCCAGTTCCAGCCGTTTGATCTTGACGGTGGCCGTCTGCGGCAGATCCGCCTGCCGCCACTGCACGGGGGCGGCCATCTCCGGGAGGTCCGCCACCGCCGCTCGCCATGCCGCCCGGTCCAGTGGGCGGTCGCTCCTGGTGCACACCACCGGCCGGGGCGGCCCGTCGGCCGACGGGATGATCACCACCTCCGACACCTCGCTCAGCCGGGAGAACACACGGTCCTCCACCGCCAGCGTGCTGCCGAAGCCGGGTATCTCGTCCACCTCCCGGTCCATCAGGTGCAGACAGCCCCAGCGCGTGCGGTAGCCGACGTCGCCCATGCGCCACCAGCGGCCGTCGGCCTGCCGCTCGAAGCGGTCCGGCTCGCCCAGGTAGGTGCGGACCCGGCCGTCGCTGCTGACCTCGATGAACCCCGGCGCGGACGGGCCCGGTCGCTTGCCGTCCCGGCCGACCACCCGGACCGCGGTCATCCCCGGGAACGGGATGCCCACGCAGCGCCCGTCGGCCTCCGGGGAGCGGTGCCTTCCGTAGGAGCGGGCCACGGTCGGGCCGACCTCGCTCTGCCCGTAGATCTGGCCGAACCGGGGGGAGCGCCGGCGGGACGCGCCGATCAGGGTGCGCACCGTACGCGGGTGCAGCGCGTCGAACGTGCTGCTGAAGAACTTGACGTTGGCCAGCGGAGCGAGCGGGTCGCGGGCGAGTTCCTCCCAGCTCATGTAGGTGTTCGGGTGGGCTTCCAGGACGGCCGGGCGCAGTCGGGCGAACAGCCGTGCCACCCGCTGCGCGTCGGCGTCGGCGAGCACCGCGACCGGGAAGCCGCGCAGCAGGGCGATGGCCAGCGCGGTGAACAGGCGCGAGTGCACGAAGGAGACGTGGATGGCGACCGGTTCGCGCCGCCGCATCAGGGCGGTGGACCAGGACTGGGGCCGGTAGCGGGCTTCGAGGCTGAAGGCGGTGTGGACGGCCAGCTTCGGCAGGCCGGTGGTGCCGGAGGTGTGTGTCACCAGCGTCGGGTGCTCGGTCGGCAGTTCCAGGGCGGGGACGCGCGGGACGCCCGCCAGGTCGTCCAGGGCCGTGGCGCCTTCGTGGGCGCCGGCGGCCAGCAGGACCCGGCGGCTGAGGGTGAGGACGGTGGCGGGCAGCGAGCCGGTCAGCTTCGCCGCGTCGGTGATCAGGTACGGGCGGTCGACCCGGCGCAGCAGGGCCGCGACGGTGTCGCCGTCCAGGTGCGGCGACAGCAGGACCGGGACCGCGCCGATCCGGGTGGCCGCGATGGCGAGCAAGGTGATGTCGAAGGAGTTGCTCTTGTGAATCACCGTATGGTCGCCGGGCCGCAGTCCGGCGCGCCAGAGCCGGGAGGCGAGGTCGCTCACCAGGTCGGCGACGTCCGTCATCGTCAGGCTCCGGCCGCGGTCCGGCGCGATGTCCAGGTCGTGATCGAGGAGCAGGACGTTCGTCGGATACCGGGCTGCCGCCCGGTCGAACAGGGTGCCCAGCCTCATGCCGCGATTGCCTATGCGCTGGAGAATCATGCGTCGGTCTCGATCTCCTCGTAGGGACGCGAGCGCGGGGTCACGCGCTCTCGATGACCTGCTTCAGACGTCCGACGGTGGCGGACATGTCGGTGAACAGCTTGGCCTCCCATTCCTGGAAGAACCGCTTCTTCTCGTCGTCGGGCATCTCGGCGGTGATGCCCTGGATTCCTTCGGTGGCGGCGCCCATCCGGAAATAATGCGTGAGGGCGGTGCCGTTCGCTGCGGGGCGCAGGGTGAATCCCCAGACGCTGTCCTGGGTCCGGCCGGCCTCCGTCCGCATCGCCCAGGCGAAGCCGTGGGGCGGTTCGGCCGTCACGACCTCGGCCGTCGTGGTCCAGGTGCCGCGCACCACGGGGGCCCAGGCCACCACGTCGACGCGCCGGAAGTTGTGGCCGCGGAACACCGAGCCGCGCGCGCCGGGCTCACCGTCGATCCATTCTCCTCCGACGCATTCCTCGCTCCACTGGTGGCTGCGCGGAAGGTCGCTGACCACCGAGTAGACGAAGTCGACGGCGGCGGCGACGTGTGTTTCCACACTGACCTCGAAAAGGGGTTCCCTGTCGTTTCCCGGATTCTCTGACCGATTCACTGACCGATTCACTGACGGATTCATCGACGGCCCGTTTCCCTGTGCTTTCCGATGAGACACCGACATGCTCACCGGGTCCTCGCCACCCCGGCAACGGGACACCTGGCGAATTCGTCAGGTCCATTCGACGAGGGCCAGTCCGGCCGCCATGCCCCCGCCGAATCCGGCGAGCAGCACCAGGTCGCCGGGGGCGAAGCGGCCGGCCGCCCGGTCCAGGGTGACGGGGACGGACGCCGCCCCGGTGTTTCCGTACCGCCGCACGGTCGTGTGGGTGTACGCGGGTGCGAATCCGAGGTCCGTCGCGAGAGCCTCGATCATCCGGCCGTTGGCCTGGTGGGGCACGAAGTGCACGGGCCGGTCGCGGCCCGGCAGGTGGGTGTCCAGGAAAGAGCGGATCAGCGGCCCGACCCGGCTGTGGACGAAGCGCCGGACCGCCGGGCCGTCCATGGTGAAGTAGTGCAGGCCCTGTTCGACGGAGTCGGCCGAGGCGGGGATGACCGATCCGCCCGCCGGGACCCGGATCAGGCCGCGTTCCTCGGGGAAGGTGGCGAGCCGGGTGGCGAGCACTCCGGCGCCCGTGGTGGGGCCGAGGACCACCGCCCCGGCGCCGTCCCCGAAGAGCACGACGGTCCGCCGGTCGCCGGGGTCCAGGGTGCGGGAGTAGATGTCGGCGCCGACGACCACGGCGTGCCCCCCGGTGCCGCGGATCATGCGCTCCGCCGCGGTCAGGGCGAACACGAAGCCGCTGCACACCGCGTTGAGGTCGAAGGCGGGCGTGCCCGCCGGCGCCCCGAGCCCGGCCGCGACCGCGGCGGCGGTGGGCGGCTGGGGCGAGTCCGGCGTCGACGTGGCCACCAGGACCAGCGCGATCTCCTCGGCGCGCACCCCGGCGTCGTCGAGGGCGGCACGCGCGGCCATCGCCGCGAGATCCGACGTGGACTCGTCCGCCTTCGCCCAGCGGCGTTCACGGATCAGGGTCTTGCCGGCGATCCACTCGTCCGTCACCCCGGCCCGCGCCCCCACCTCGTCGTTGCCGACGACACGTCCGGGAAGGCAGGATCCGGTGCCGAGAACGCCGATCGTCTCCGCGTCGGGGACGGCTGCTGCGGGACTGGCCATGATGACTCGTTTCGGGTCGTCCGGTACGACAGCTCTGTTCCGGAACCTAACCGGCGACGCCGTCCCGCCCCCAGGAATTGCGGCGGGGAATGTCACCTCCGCCGAAGGTGACAGACTTCCCCGGCACCGCGTCGACGGTCTCCGCGGGGAAACGTAGCGTGGGGTGCCGAAATGCCCGTCCGTCCGGACAAGGGACCATGGACAGGGGACCATGCATGGGGACCAGCAATTCGGCATCGGCCCGCCCGCCTTGGGAAAACGCCGTCGACGTGCACCACCACATCCTCCCGGAATTCTATGTGTCAGAACTCAGGAAACTCGGGTTCGCGTCCACGCTGCCCGGGGTCGACCGGCCGGAATGGCGGGTGGAGACCAGCCTGTCGATGATGGACGCGCAGGGCATCCGGGCGGCGGTGGTCAACGTGTGGCCCGGGGTGCCGGCCGTGGACGCCGTCACCGGTGCCCGGTTCGCGCGCCGCGTCAACGAGTTCCTCGCGGGGCTCGTCGCCGCGCACCCCGGCCGGCTCGGCGCCTTCGCCGTACTGCCGCTGCCGCACGTGGACGCCGCGCTGGAGGAACTCGCCTACAGCATGGACGTCCTGGGCCTGGACGGGGTCGGCCTGGTCACCAACTACGGCGGGGTGTACGCCGGGGACCCGTCGCTGGAGGCGTTCCACGCCGAGGCCGCCCGGCGGGGCACCCCGCTGTTCGTGCATCCGACGGCGCCGCCCGTCGACCAGCCGACGTTCGGGCTGCCCGTCTCGCTGTGCGAGTTCCCCTTCGAGACGGTGCGGGTGGCGGCCCAGCTCCTGTACAACCGCACCCTGGAGCGGCACCCCGGGCTGCGGGTGATCCTGTCCCACGGCGGGGGCGGCGTCGCCTACTACGCCGCGCGGCTCGCCTGCGGTCCGCTGATCCGCGCCGACCTGGCGGAGCGGCTGCCCGACGATCCCCTCGCCAGTCTGCGCCGGCTCTACGGCGACACCGCCATGATCGGCGACCCGTACGCCTTCGGCTCGGTGCGCTCCTTCGCCACGGCGGACCGCGTCCTGGTCGGTACGGACTTCCCGTTCATGCCGGAGTCGTTCGGGGCGGCCAACGGCCGCTACATCGTGGAGAACGGTGGGTTCTCGCCCGAGGAGCTGGTGCGCATCGAGTCCGGCAACGCCCTGGACCTCTTCCCCCGATTGACCCGTCGATTGGCCGAACACCGATAGAAGGGACGTCAGTTGCTCTCCGAGACCATGGTCACCGCGTATCTGGACCGCATCTCCGCCCAGCGCCCCGCCCGCGCCGATCTGGCGTCACTGCGCACCCTGCAGATGCGCCATCTGCTCTCCGTGCCCTTCGAGAACCTGGGGTACCACCTGGGCGAGGAGATCCACATGGACGAGCGCGTCGTCCCGAAGATCGTCCAGGAGCGGCGCGGCGGCGGCTGCTACGAGGTCAACCCCGCCCTGTCCTTCCTGCTCCGCGGCCTCGGGTACGAGGTCTCCCTGATGCCCGGCCGCGTCTGGATCAAGGGCGAGCTGACGGCACCGCTGTGCCATCTCGCCCTCAAGGTCCGGGCGGACGGGCAGGACTGGCTGGTCGATGTCGGGTTCGGCCGCAACAGCCGCTACCCGCTGTCGCTGGAGTCGGACGCCGTGCAGGAGGATCCGCACGGCGCCTTCCGGCTCACCCCCGCCGACGACGGCGGCGTCGACGTGCGATCGGGCGACGCGCTCCAGTACCGGGTGTACGACGTGCCGTGCGCCGTCTCCGACTTCGGGCCCACCCTGTGGTGGTACCGCACGGCACCCGACTCACCGTTCCTGCAGAACCTGTTCTGTTCGCTGCCAACCGAGAACGGCCGGATCACGCTCAAGGAGGACCAGCTCACGCATGTCGTGGGCGGTGAGCGGGAGAGCCGGCGGCTGTCCGGCGAGGCGGAGATCCGCGAGGCGTACGACAAATGGTTCGGGATCAGGCTGGAGCGGCTGCCGGTGAAGGCGGCCGGGGGCGCCTCCGTACCGATGTCGTTCGACTGATCGAGGGACAAGCAGAACGCCGGGGCCTCCCGGCCGTCCGGGGCCGCGAACCGCCCCGGACGGCCGGGAGGTCACGCCGTTCCTGAGGGGTTGGAGATCAGATACCGCCAGCGCCCGTCCGGGCCCCGGCGGGCGACGTCCGTGGCGGTGCCCTCGGTGTGCACATGGCCGCCGTCCGGCCCGGCGCCGTCGTGGACGTAGTCGTTGATCAGCAGGGCGGTGTCGCCCACCACGTAGACCTGGCGCAGCGACACGGTGATCGGGACCCGGTCGCGCACCACGTCCGGCAGTGCCGCCCGTCTCGGTGCCCCCGCGGACATCCGGCCGGGCCGCATCACATGCCCCGCCTCCGGTTCGAAGAGGTCCTGAAGCAGGTCGAGGTCGCGCGCGTTGAAGGCGTCGGCGAAGACATACGGGAGATCGGCCGCGTCGGCGGGCGGCCCGGCGCTCGCGAAGGTGTCGGACATGACGTCGAGTACAACAGCCGGAGGTGTCGGCGGGCACCGCACCGGACGGATGTCTGTCAGCTTCGCCGGGGCCGGGAAAAGACGGCCGGGCAAAGGCAATTGCCGGTCCCGACCTGACAGATCGCGCGGACGGACATGGCCGCGCCGTCTTTCCGAAAGCCATGCTGCGGAGGGAATGCGCGCCCTGAAAGAATGAGATCGGTCGGCGAGGAGTGTGTCCCTTGACCCACATCACCATTGTGTTCCATTCCCGGAGCGGAAACACCTATCAGCTCGTGGAAAAGGCGGCGAAGACGGCGCTGGACGCCGGTGCCGAGGTACGCGTGCGCAAGGCACCCGACCTCCCCGACCCGATGATCCTCGACCGGGCCGCCCACGCCGAACTGGCGGCGGCCACCGAGGACGTGCCGGACGCCTCCCTGGACGACCTCGTCTGGGCGGACGCCATCATGATCGGCACGCCGGTGCACTACGGGCTGCCCGCGCCGCAGATCCTCAACTTCATCGACCACACCGGGCCGGTCGCCATCCCCGGCAGGCTGATGGACAAGGCCGTGTCCGCCTTCGCCTCGGGGTCGATGCCGCACGCGGGCCAGCAGGCGGCGATCCTCGCCCTGCACAACGCGTTCTGCCACTGGGGTGCCGTAATCGTGCCGAACGGTTCGGCCGCCGCGGTGCTGCACCGGCCGGGCAACGGGGCGCCCTACGGCACCGGCACGATCTCGCGGCACCAGGCCAACAGCGTCACCGAGGACAACTTCGGCGCGATCGAGTACCAGACGCTGCGCACCCTCCAGGTGGCAGGGGCCCTCACCCGGGGGCTGCGCCCCGAACCGAAGATCACCATGGTGAGCGACGAGCGGCTGCGCACCTTCGGCCTGGACATCTGATGCGTCTGGGCAGGACGGTGCGCGACACCCCGTGGCCGCACGGTTCGCCGTGCTGGGTGGAGGTGCGGCTCGGCGATCCGACACGGGCCGGCGCCTTCTACGGGGAGCTGTTCGGCTGGACGTTCTTCGACCACGGCCCGGACTACGACCACTATCTGACCGCCCGGCTGGACGGCCGCGCGGTCGCGGACATCGGCCCGCGGCCGTCCGAAGAGGCGGCCGGGGAGGCACCGGCGTGGCTGGTGTGCCTCGCGGTGGACGACGCCGAGGCCGCGGCGGACGCCGTCCTCAAGGCCGGGGGCGGGCTGCTGCTGCCGCCGTGCGACGTGGGGACGCACGGACGGTTCGCCGTCGCCGCCGACCCCGCGGGCGCGGAGTTCGCCGTCTGGCAGGCCGGCGAGTACCTCGGCGCCGAGATCGCCGGCGTGGCCGGGTCCGTGGTGCGGTACCACTGCCTGAGCACGGACGTCGAGGCGTCCCAGGGCTTCTACGCCGATGTCTTCGGGCATACCGTGCGGGGCGCCGGTGACGGCGGTGTCGTCCTCGAACTCGACGGGCGTCCGGTGGCGGGCCTCGGGGAGCCGCCCGCCGGGGTGCCGTCGCACTGGACGGTCGCCTTCGGTGTCGCCGACACCGACGCCGCGGTGGCGCGGGTCGTCGCCTTGGGCGGCTCGTTGCGTGCGAGCCCCTGCGACACGCTCGACGGGCGGTGCGCTCGGGTCGCCGACGAGCAGGGGACGCCGTTCGAGCTGCTCGCGGTCGGCGGCGCGGGCTGACGCGGGCGGCGCGGGGCGACCGGCAGGGGCCGGGCCGGCGGTGCCGGCCCGGCCCTCGCGTGCGGACGCCGGCATACGTGGTCGTTCTGTCTACGTCCTGCCCAGGTGCTGCCTTATGCACTGCCTACGTACTGCCTGCGTACTGCCTACGTGCGCGGATGCCAGCCGGCCGTGTCCCAGAACCGCAGTTGGTCCGCCTTCGGCAGCGCGCCGACCCGGGGCCCCGCGGGCTCGCCGAGGCACATCACGTCGGCGCGGTCGGGGGTGAACCGGTGCCAGTCGGGGGCGAGTCGGCTGCGCGGCACGCCGTCGCGCGCGAACGACGCGACCAGGTCGACGAGGGTCGCTGAGACCCGCCGCTCCAGCGGGCCGTCACCGAAGGTCCGGCGATGGTGCTCGGTGCCGTGGGTGCCGAAGAGGAACGGCGCGGTCGCCTCGTGCGGGGTGCCGATCCCGGGCGGGCGCACGGGATAGGCGAAGTGCAGGAGGTACCGAGGCGCCTCGCTCTCCCGCGCACCCCGCTCGGCCAGGCGGACGACCTGGTGCCGGAACAGGCTGTCCCCGACGATCTCCGTGTACAGGGAGAACGGGTCGCTCGGCCGCCCCTCCTCGCGGGCCAGGGCGCGGTAGTACCGGACGGCCTCCTCCGCGACGTCCCGCGAGACGCCGGGCCGCCCTTTGCGGAGGTGGGCGTGGACCACGCTGCGCAGGGCGCTCCCGTCGGCGGGGGGCGGATGGACCCCCGCCGTGTGGAACGAGCCCTCCGTCGCCGTGACGACGCACAGCACCGGCAGGTCGGGGACGGGCCGGTGGACGTCGTACGCGGGCATCAGGTCACCGTCGATCACGGGCCCGCGGTAGCAGCGGCCGGACGGTACCGGGTGGCCGTCGGGAGTGGCCGCGAAGTAGTCCTCCCAGGCGGCCAGCAGCTTGCCGGCGTCCACGGTCCGCAGACCGGGGACGTCGACGCCGAGCCGGTCCGCGAGGGCGTCGAACGCCGTGCGCGCGTCGTCGGGGTCCAGGCAGTAGGCCGGTGCCCACACATGCCCGGCGCTGATCGGGACGATCCGGCGGATCGCGCCCCGCAGCCGGGGCAGCAGGGCGAGCTGCCAGACACTGGAGCCGCCCGCGGACGTACCGCACAGGGTGATGTTCTCCGGGTCACCGCCGAAGCCCGCGACGGTGGAGCGCACCCACTCCACGAGGGCGATCTGGTCCTGGAGCCCCCAGTTGGCGCAGCGCCCGGTGTCCGGGTCGGCGAGCTGCTCGTGCCGTCCGAACCCCAGGGGGCCGAGGCGGTAGTTGCCGGTGACGACGACCAGGTCGCCGCGGGCGGCGAGCCGGGTGCCGTCGAGGGTGGGACTGCTGCCGCCGCCGACCTCCCAGCCTCCGCCGTGCAGATAGACCAGAACCGGCCGGCGGCCGTGCAGGTCCGGCGTCCAGACGTTGGCGTATCCGGCGTCCTCGGCGGTCGCGGGCACCGGTGCCGGTGCGGTGACCGGGGAGAGGCGACGGCGCTGGAGGAAGGCCGGGGGCGGGTCGAGCGCCTGCCGGGTCCCGGTCCACGGCGGGTGCGGACGCGGCGAGGCGAAGCGCAGGGCGCCGACGGGGGGCGCCATGAACGGCACCCCGAGAAACGCCGCGATCCGCCCGTCCGGGCCGGTGCTCGTTCCGCGCAGTGCGCCGGCGGCGGTGTGGGCCACCGGCGCCGGTGACCGGGTTTCCTCCGTGTCCTCCGTGTACCCCATCGCACCACGGTGGCAGCCCTCCGGACCGTGGGCCAAAATGCTTCCGCGGCATCTGTCAAGTACCCATAACTGACAGACTTCCGCCGACCTGACGAACCGGTCCACCGCGCCTTGGGCCGCCTCTCCCACTGGGGTGAGGGTGGTGGCGTACGCCCCACTCATTTCGGGTCACCGTTCGAATGACATCCGACATCGGGGCGAACTTTCCGATCATTCGCGATCGTCTCGGATCGCCAGGCGCAGGCTGGAGTCGGCGTTGACCAGTGACATGGTGTCAATTCCGCTGGAGAAGGCGGGACAGCAGCCGGAGTGGGCGGACCGGTCGCGGGTGCGCTGCGCGCGGGAAACCCTGGCCGGGCGGCCCGGACTCGTCGACGCGGCCGACGTACGAGTACTGCGGGCGGAGCTGGCGCAGGTCAGCGCCGGGGCGGCCGAGGTG
Source organism: Streptomyces sp. NPDC056128 (assembly GCF_042263835.1). Taxonomy (NCBI): domain Bacteria; kingdom Bacillati; phylum Actinomycetota; class Actinomycetes; order Kitasatosporales; family Streptomycetaceae; genus Streptomyces; species Streptomyces sp. NPDC056128. Next base: position 213,495 of record NZ_JBHJVQ010000007.1, read on the forward strand.
GTACAGGCCGGCGACTGCGCCGAGGACCCGGCGGAGTGCACGGCGTACGACGTCGCCCGCAAGGTCGGCGTACTCGACCTGCTCGCCGACGCGATGCGGCGGGCCGAGGGCCGCCCGGTGCTGCGCGCGGGCCGGATCGCGGGCCAGTTCGCCAAGCCCCGGTCGCGGCTGACCGAGCGTGTCGGGGACCGTCAACTGCCTGTTTTTCGCGGCCACTTGGTCAACGGCCCGGCACCGGATATCCCTGCACGAACCCCGGACCCGCTGCGTCTGGTCACGGGCTACATGGCCGCCGCCGACATCATGGCCCACCTGGGCTGGGGCCGCGCCGACCTGCCGTCCCACCCGGTATGGACCAGCCACGAGGCACTCATCCTGGACTACGAACTGCCCCTGCTGCGCCGCACGCCCGGCGGCGGGCTGCTGCTGGCGTCCACGCACTGGCCGTGGATCGGGGAACGCACCCGCCGGGTCGACGGCCCGCACGTCGCCCTGCTCGCGCAGGTGCTCAACCCCGTCGCGGTCAAGGTGGGGCCGGGCATGGGCCGGGACGAACTCCTTGCCCTGTGCGAGGTGCTGGACCCCGAGCGCCGGCCCGGGAGGCTGACCCTCATCGTCCGGATGGGCGCCGGCACGGTGACCGAGCGGCTGCCGGCGCTGGTGCGCGCGGTGGCCGCGGCCGGGCATCCGGTGGTGTGGCTGGTCGACCCCATGCACGGCAACACCGTCGTCACCCGCGACGGACGCAAGACCCGCTATGTGCGCACCCTCCAGCGGGAGGTCCGGGAGTTCCGCGCCGTACTGGCCGAGGCCGGGGCGCACCCCGGCGGCGTTCATCTGGAGACGACACCGGACCGGGTGACCGAGTGCGTCACCGACGCCTGGGAGGCCGGCCTGGCCGGCACCGTCTACACGAGCTTCTGCGATCCCCGGCTCACCGCCGAACAGGCGCTGGAGGTGCTGACCGCGTGGACCGGCACCGGCCCACCGGTCCGGGCGGCCGAGGCGGCCGTGACGGGACAGGCGACAGGAGGGTGACCACCATGACCGCAGGGGCCATGAACGCGGGGACCGCTCCGACGGGCGGGGTGGCGCTCGTCACCGGTGCCGCGGGAGGCATCGGCCGGGCCGTGGTCCGGGCCCTGGCCGAGCAGGGCACGGCCGTGGCGGCCGTCGACCGCGACGGCGACGCACTGCGCCGGGCCACCGCCGAACTGACCGCAGCGGGCCTGCCCGTGACGGCCCACCCCGCCGACGTCACCGACGCAGACGCGGTGCTGGCCACGGTCGCGGCGGTCGAGGAGCGGCTGGGACCAGTGGAGTACCTGGTCAACGCGGCGGGGCTGCTGCGTATGGGCGAGGTCCGCGAACTGAGCGGACGGGACTGGGCGGAGATGTTCGCGGTCAACTGCGGCGGGGTCTTCCACGTGTCCCGTGCCGTGGTGGAGCGGATGGTGCCGCGCGGGCGGGGCGCGATCGTCACGGTCGCCTCGAACGCCGCCGCCACGCCCCGGGCGGGGATGGCCGGATACGCCGCGTCCAAGGCGGCGGCCTCCATGTTCACCAAGTCGCTGGGCCTGGAGGTCGCCCGCCACGGCATCCGCTGCAACGTCGTGGCGCCCGGGTCGACCGAGACCCCGATGCTGTGGTCCATGTGGCAGGACGACAGCGGACGCGCCCGCACCGTGGACGGCAGCGGCGCCGACTTCCGGGTGGGCATCCCGCTGGGCCGCATCGCCCGGCCCGAGGACATCGCCGCCGCGGTGCTGTTCCTGCTGTCGGAGCAGGCCGGGCACATCACGCTGCACGGCCTCACCGTCGACGGCGGCGCGTCGCTCGGCGCCTGAGCGGAACCGAGAGGAGACCTGACCATGCCCGGGATTCCCGCCATCGCCGCGTACCCGATGCCCGGCGGGCACGACCTGCCGGCCAACACCGCGCGCTGGACCGTGCGCGCCGACCGTGCCGTCCTGCTGGTGCACGACATGCAGCGCTACTTCCTGCGCCCAATCGCCGACAGCCAGCGCGCGGAGCTGATCGGCAACGTCGCCCTGCTGCGGGAGGGCTGCGAACGCCAGGGCATTCCCGTGGCGTTCACGGCGCAGCCCGGCAGCATGACCCGCGAGCAGCGCGGCCTGCTGATGGACTTCTGGGGTCCGGGCATGCGCCTGGACGCCGAGGACCGGGCCGTGACCGGCGAACTGGCGCCGCGCCCGCGCGACTGGGCACTCACCAAGTGGCGCTACAGCGCCTTCTTCCGTTCCGGTCTGCTGGCCCGGATGCGCGCCGAGGGCCGTGACCAGCTGATCCTGTGCGGGGTCTACGCCCACATCGGGGTCCTCGCCACCGCCGTCGACGCCTTCACCCAGGACATCCAGACCTTCCTGGTGGCCGACGCCGTCGCCGACTTCTCCGCCGAGGAGCACCGGCTCGCCCTCGCCTACGCCGCCCGCCGCTGCGCGGTGGTGGCGACCACCCGGGGCCTGCCCGCCGCCGGCGGCGTCCCGCTCATCGGGACAGGCGCTCCGGCGCCCGCGCGGAGGCCGACCGCATGAGCGCCGAGGAGACGGCCGCCCACGCGCTGCTGGACCGGATACTCGCCCCCGACCCTCCTCCGTTCGCCCTGCTCTACCGGCCGACCGCCACCGGCGCCGACCGGGTGGACGTCCTCACCGGCCCGGTCGGCGCGGTGGACCGCGTCGCCGACCTGCCGGTGCCCGAGTCGCCTCGGGGGCCCGCCGGGGCGGACGTACTGGCGCTGCTGCCCTACCGGCAGCTGGCGGAACGGGGCTTCCCCGCACCGGACGACGGACGGCCGCTGCTCGCCATGACGGTGCGTCAACAGGCCGTGCTGGACCGGGCCGTCCTGCTGGACCGCGTCCCCGACGTGGCCATCCGGCTGACGGACGAGCACTTCGACATCGACGACGCGGCGTACGCGGACCTGGTACGGCGCGTCCTCGCCGACGAGATCGCCAGGGGCGAGGGCGCGAACTTCGTCATCAAACGCCGTTTCCTCGCCGACGTCACCGACTACACGCCGGCCACGGCACTCGCGCTCTTCCGCCGTCTGCTGGCCCGCGAGTCCGGCGTCTACTGGACGTTCGTGGTCCACACCGGCGAGCGCACCCTGGTCGGCGCGACGCCCGAGCGGCACGTGAGCCTGCGCGACGGGACCGCCATGATGAACCCGATCAGCGGCACCTACCGCTACCCCGTCTCCGGGCCGACCCTGTCGGGGGTGATGGACTTCCTCGGCGACCGCAAGGAGACGTACGAGCTGTTCATGGTCGTGGACGAGGAACTGAAGATGATGGCCCGGGTCTGCGACAGCGGCGTGCGCGTGACGGGGCCGTTCCTCAAGGAGATGGCCCGCCTCGCGCACACCGAGTACCTGATCGAGGGACGCACCGAGCGCGACGTACGGGAGATCCTGCACACCACGCTGTACGCGCCGACCGTCACCGGCAGTCCGCTGGAGAGCGCGAGCCGGGTCATCAACCGGTACGAGCCGCAGGGGCGCGGCTACTACAGCGGCGTGATCGCGCTCATCGGCCGGGACGGTCACGGTCGGCGCACCCTGGACTCGTCGATCCTGATCCGCACCGCCGAGATCGACTCCCGGGGTCGGATGGCGATCGGGGTGGGCGCCACCCTGGTGCACGATTCCGACCCGGACGCCGAGGTGGCGGAGACCCGGGCGAAGGCGACGGGGCTGCTCACCGCGCTGCGGGCGGCGCCGCAGGAGGCGCTGGGCCGGCATCCGTCGGTGCGGTCGGCGCTGCTGGCCCGCAACGCGGGCATCGCCCGGTTCTGGCTGGACGGGCCGCGACCCGCCGACGCGGCACGGCCGGAGCTGCCGGGGCGGCGGGTGCTGGTCGTCGACGCCGAAGACACGTTCACCTCGATGATCGCCCATCAGCTGCGGTCGGTCGGCCCGGAGGTCACCGTGCGCCGCTTCGACGATCCTTACTCCTTCGCGGAGTACGACCTCGTCGTCCTGGGCCCCGGCCCCGGCGACCCGCTGCGCCTCACCGAGCCGCGGATCGCCCATCTGCACGCCGCCGTCAACCGGTTGCTCGCCGAGCGCCGGCCGTTCCTGGCCGTGTGCCTGAGCCACCAGGTGCTCAGCCATCGACTCGGCCTGGACGTGCGGCGGCGTGCCGCACCGCACCAGGGGGTGCAGCGGGCCATCGACCTCTTCGGCCGCCCGGAACGCGTCGGCTTCTACAACAGCTTCGCCGCGCACAGCGCGTCCGACCGGCTGAACACCCCGGACGCCGGGGACGTGGAGGTCTCCCGGGACGCCGCCACCGGCGAGGTGCACGCGCTGCGCGGCACGTACTTCGCCTCAGTGCAGTTCCACGCCGAGTCGGTGCTCACCCAGGACGGCGTACGTATCCTCGGCACCCTGCTGGCCGGGGTCCTGCCGCACCCCGTGCGGCCGTGAGCCCGGCCGCTCAGCGCGCGGTCAGCACCACGCGGGTCCCGCGCAGTTCGCCCGCCTCCAGCATCCGGTGGGCCTCCGCGGTCGCGCTCAGCGGCAGGGTCCGCACCTGCCGCGGGCGCAGCCGGCCCTCGGTGAGCAGGCCGTTGACGCGGTGCGCCGCCTCGGCGAGTTCGGCGGCCGGGGCGCCGGTGATGGCGAAGCCGACCACGGAGCGGTCCTGCACGTACAGCGGCCCGGCCGGCAGCACGGGCCGGGTGTGCAGCCCGGCGAGCAGGACGATCCGGCCGCGCCGGGCCAGCAGGCCGACGGCCGTGGCGAGGTCGTTGACGCCCGCCGCGTCCGCGTAGAGGTCGACGCCGTCGGGGCAGGCACGGGCCAGCGCGGCGCCGATGTCGCCGGACGTGCGGTCGACGACCACGTCGGCACCCAGCGCCCGGCAGTACGCGGTGTCGCGTTCCCGGGCGACGGCGACCACCCGGGCGCCCGCCCCGGCCGCGACGGCCACCATGGCGGCGCCGACGTTGCCGGCCGCCCCGATCACCACCACGGTCGCCCCGGCGCGCAGCCCGCCGTGCGTAACCAGGCCGAGGTGGGCGGTGGCGGCGGGGTGCAGCAGGGCCACCGCCGCCGCGGGGTCCACACCGTCCGGCAGCGGGTAGAGCCGCTCGGCGGGCACGACCGCGCGTTCGGCCGCCGCGCCCTGGCGCCCGCCGTGGCCGAGGCTGTTGCACCACACCCGCTGTCCGGGCTCGAAGCCCGTCACCCGCTCCCCCAGGGCGGCGACCCGGCCGACCAGATCGCGGCCCACCACGAACGGGAAGTCCACGGGCGTGGCGACCGCGCCGGACCGGATGAAGGTGTCGACGTGGTTGGCCGTCGTCACCTCGACGTCCACGAGCACGTCGCCGGCGCCCGGCCGGGGGTCCGGCAGTTCGCCGAACCGGATGGACGCGGCGGGACCGAACTCGTCGATGTAGGCAGCGCGCATGACCGGCATTCTTCAGCCGCGGCGGGGCCGCGGCCCGCGAGTCGCCCGACCGGCCCCGGAGTGTGTCAACTCCGGGTGCGCACAAGGCGGTGGACGGGACGCACTTGACTGATCGGTCGGCCCGTCGTTGCCCGTGCGGGGGCAGCGGCCCACGATCGAAGCGTGCTGAACGCCACCGCGCACGAGATCGCCGTTGTCGGCGCGGGCCCCCGCGGGCTCGCCGTCCTGGAGAGGCTGTGCGCCCACGAGCGGGCGCGGCCCTCGCACCGCCGGGTGGTCGTCCATGTCGTCGACGACGCCGCACCGGGCGCCGGCGCGGTCTGGCGCACCGACCAGTCCCGGCACCTGCTGGCCAACACCGTCGCCAGTCAGATCACCGTCTACTCCGACGCGGCGTCCCGTATCGGCGGTCCCGTGGAGCCCGGACCGAGCCTGTACGAGTGGGCGGCGGCCCTCGCCGACGCCGCGCGGGACGGTGCCGGCGGTGCCGCGTACGAAGCCGCCACGCTGGCGGAGGCGCGGTCGCTGACACCTGACTCCTATCCCACACGGGCCCTGTGCGGGCGCTACTTCGCCGAGTGCTTCCGGCGGACGCGGGACGGCGCTCCCGGCCATGTCGAGATCCGGCTCCACCGGTCCCGGGCCGTGGCCATGGCCGACACCCACGGCCGGCCGGGCGGACCGCAGGGCATCCGCCTGGCCGACGGCACGCGGCTGAACCACCTGGACGCCGTCGTCCTCGCCCAGGGGCACCTGCCGACCCGGCCGACGGCGCGCGAGGAGCGCACCGCGAGCCTGTCCCGGATCAACCACCTGACCTACGTCCCGCCCGCCAACCCCGCGGACGCCGACCTCGACGGCATCCCGGGCGGGCAGCCGGTCCTGCTGCGGGGCCTCGGGCTGTGCTTCTTCGACTACCTCGCCCTGTTCACCCTGGGCCGCGGCGGCCGGTTCGACCGCGTCGGCGACGGACTGGTGTACCGGCCGAGCGGCGAGGAGCCCCTCCTCCACGCCACTTCCCGGCGTGGAGTGCCCTTCCACGCCAGGGGCCGGAACGAGAAGGGGCCGCACGGGCGTCATCTGCCGCGGCTGCTCACGCCCGGCCGGGTGGGCGCCCTGCGCTCCCGCTCCGGCGGCGCGGCGACGCCGCTGTCCTTCACCGGGGACCTGTGGCCGCTCATCGCGCGCGAGGTGGAGACGGTCTACTACGAGACGCTGCTGGCGCGCCGCGGGCCGGCCGGCGTCGGCGCGGAGTTCGCCGCGCGTTACCTGGCCTGCGCCGGGGCGGCGGAGTGCGGTGCCGTGCTGGACGCCTACCGGGTCCCGGTGGCCGAGCGGTGGGACTGGGCCGCGCTCGCCGACCCCGCGCGGCAGTGTCGCCACGCCGACCGCGACTCCTTCCGGGCCTGGCTGCTCGCCCGGCTGCGCGACGACGTCCGGCACGCGCGCGAGGGCAACGTGAGCGGCCCGGTCAAGGCCGCCCTGGACGTCCTGCGCGACCTGCGCAACGAGGTGCGGCTCGCGGTGGAGCACGGGGGCCTGGACGGGGCGTCGCACCGCGACGAGCTGGAGCGCTGGTACACGCCGCTCAACGCCTTCCTGTCCATCGGCCCGCCGCCGCGCCGGATCGAGGAGATGATCGCGCTGATCGACGCCGGGATCCTGGACCTCACCGGCCCGGACACCCGGATCAGGATCGACACCCGTCGGCGCTGCTTCGTGGCCGACTCCGACACCGTCCCGGGGCCGGCCGTCCGGGCCCGGGTCCTGATCGAGGCCCGGCTGCCCGAACCCGACCTGCGGCGCACCGCCGACCCGCTGCTGCGGCACCTGCTGAACACCGAGGCGTGCGCCCCGTACCGCATCCGCGCCGCGGGTGACCGCGCCTACGAGACCGGTGGGCTGGCGGTGACCGGGCGGCCGTACCGGCTGGTCGACGCGCAGGGGCGGGCGCACCCGAGGCGCTTCGCCTACGGCGTCCCGACCGAGTCGGTGCACTGGGTGACGGCGGCCGGCATCCGGCCCGGAGTGGACTCGGTGACCGTCGCCGACGCCGACGCGATCGCCCGCGCCGCCCTGGACCTCGGCCCCAGCGTCGTGGACGACGGCGGGCCGGCGGCGGACACCCGCGTCGAGGTCGTCGTATGACGGCGAACGCCGCCGGGCGGAGCGGCGATCCGGCCCTGCTGGACGCCGGGCTGCTGTCCCCCGTGCGGGCGGGAACTCCCGTGGAGCGGGCCGTGTCCGACGTGGCGTGGCTCCAGGCGATGCTGAACGCCGAAGCCGCGCTGGCCCGCGCGCAGGCGGCGGTCGGTGCGATACCGGCGTCGGCGGCGCGGGCCGTCGGCGACGCGGCCCGAGCCGACCGGCTGGACCTGCGGCTGCTGGCCGTCCAGGCGCGGGAGAGCGCCAACCCGGTCGTCGCCCTCGTTCGGGAGCTGACCCGGGTGGTGGCCGCCGCGGACCCGGACGCCGCCGCGTACGTGCACCACGGTTCGACCAGCCAGGACATCTTCGACACTGCGGCGATGCTGGTCGCCCGTGACGCCCTGCGCCTGCTCCGCGCCGACCTGGCGCGCGTCGCCGAGGCGCTCGCCGGCCTCGCCCGGGAGCACCGCGGCACCGTGCTCGCCGGCCGCACCCTGGCCCTGCACGCCGTGCCCACCACCTTTGGGCTCAAGGCGGCCGGCTGGCGGCAGCTGGTGCTCGACAGCAGCGCCCGGGTGGCCGCCGTCCTGGCGTCCCTGCCCGTCTCCCTGGGCGGCGCCGCGGGGACCCTCGCGGGGTACGGCGAGCCCGGCGCCGGCACCGGTCGCCTGGTGGCGGCGTTCGCGGCGGAGACCGGGCTGCGCGCGCCGGTGCTGCCCTGGCACACGCTGCGCACACCGGTCGCCGACCTCGCCGCGGCGCTGGCGCACACCGCCGGGGCCCTCGGGAAGATCGCGGTCGACGTGCAGTCGCTGGCCCGCACGGAGGTCGGTGAGGTCGCCGAGCCCCATGTGCCCGGCCGGGGCGGCTCCTCGGCCATGCCGCAGAAACGCAACCCGGTGCTGACCACTCTGATCCGCAGCGCCGCGCTCCAGGTGCCCGCGCTGACCGCCGTACTGACCCAGTGCCTACTCGCGGAGGACGAACGCCCGGCCGGCGTGTGGCACGCGGAGTGGCTGCCGTTGCGCGAGTGCCTCCGGCTGACGGGCGGCGCCGCGCACACGGCGGTGGAACTGGCCGAGGGGCTGGTGGTGCGGCCGGACCGGATGCGCGTCAATCTCGCGCTGACCGGGGGTCGGATCGTCGCCGAGCGCCTGGTGGCCGCGTTCGCCCCGCTGCTGGGCCGGGCCGCCGCGCGGGAGCTGCTCGACCGGGCCACCGGGGCGGCGGAGCGGCACGGCCGGCCACTGGCCCGGCAGCTCGGCGCCGAGCCGGAGCTGGCCGGCCGGGTCACGGCGGCGGAGCTGACCCGGCTGTGCGACGCCGCCGGTTACCTCGGCGCCGCGCCGGACCTGGTGCAGCGGTCGCTCGGGCCGGACACCGACGCCTGAGGACGCCGGCCGCCCGCGGGTCAGCATCCGGGGTGACGCCGCTGACCAAACTGACCTTGCTCATGACCAGCTGACCGGTGGAGGAACTTGCGCCGCGCGGGCGCGCTGGGTTTGAATCTTAAAAGTTCTACGGGACTAGTTCGACCGTCGCGAATGCGAAGACACGAACCAAGGGGGAAGCAATGCAGGAGCTACGGAAGCCACGGGGGCTGACCGCACCGTCTCTCCTCCGTATCGTCCCAGGGATTTTCACCTCGGGCAGAAACGACTGATATTCCTCAAGTCGACGGTTCGACCGGCCCGGTGATGCGCCGCCTTCGCGGCGTTTCCAGCGCCACGGAGGATATCGCGGGCACGTCGGCCATGACGCCCGACCGCTGCCTGCCGCGCGTGTCCACGCCCGTGTGCGTGCATCGACGCGGCCCCCACTTTCACGCGCGGCCCGCCCTGTCCTGTTGACCACCGCCGATCCGCGTCCGCACGCACCAATCCGGTCGCGGCCGGGGCCGTGCCGCCATGCCTCGACTACGTCAGAAAAGGAAGCGGTATGACTCTCGAAACCGGCGATGTGCCGTGCACGGAATTCCCGTACGACGCTCTGGCGGAAATCGGCTGCGATGCGGCCGGAAGACTGGCTCTCGACCGCTCGGTGGCCGATCTGTCACACATCGTGTTCGCCTCGCTTCCGCGCGCCGATCAACGCCGTAAAGGGCTGATGTATTTACGCGGCTTACTGGGGGCGACCGGTAGGAAATCGATAAGGAATATCGCGGCTTTCCTCGGGGACCAGGTCAACGATCAGAGCCTGCATCACTTCATCAACGACTCGACCTGGGAATGGGTGCCGATGCGTCAGGCCCTGGGCCGTGATCTGGTGCGCCGGCTGCCGTTGCAGGCGTGTGTGCTGCACCCCATCGTCATCCCGAAGTCGGGCACCCACTCGGTGGGCGTGGCCCGGACCTTCTCGTGGGAGCGCGGCCAGGCAGTCACCGGGCAGCAGGTGATCGGCGTGTGGGGGGTCTCCGGGCGCACCGCGACTCCGCTGAACTGGTGGCTGCACCTGCCCGCGCACCGGGGGCGGGGCGAGCGGCCGTCGGTACTGCACCGGGCGGGTCCGAAGACACCGGAGGACTCGATGGTGAGCGCCTATCTGGAGACGGCCGCCCGGTTGCGTCTTCCGCGGCGGCCGGTGACGCTGAACGCCGAGCGGCTGGACGCGCTGAAGGTCGTCACCAGGCTCCGCGCGGCGGGTCTGCCGCACATCTCGCGCATCGCCGCGGACACCTGGCTGCTGCCCAGCGACCCCTCCCTGCCCGGCTGGGGCGCCAGTCCGCTCCAGGCGGGCCAGATCGCCCAGCTCGCCCGGACCGCCCGCAAGCCGGTGCTGCTGCCGAAGCACACCGGGGAGACGCCGGAGCTGGTCGCCACCGTACGGGTACGGCTGCCCACCGTGTCCAACGGGACGGCGCGGATCGCGGACGGCACGGAGCTGCTGCTGCTCGGGATCGGCCGCGGGGGCGTGGAGTGGCCCGAGGAGCTGTGGCTGACGGACATGGTCACGGCCGACCAGGCCATGCTGCTGCGGTTCGTCGGACACGGCCGGCGGGTGGAGCGCACCGGGGTCCCCCGCGCCGACCGGGTGGGCATCCGGGACTTCGCCGGCCGATCGTTCGCGGGCTGGCACCGGCACGCCACGCTGGCGTCCATCGCGCATGCGGCGGCCGAACTCGCCGCGGTGGAGGCGACGGCCTGAAGGGTGTTGCGAGCACAGATGCCATCGACTTCTCCGTCGGTGTCTCGGGCGTTGGATCTGGCGTCGGGTGCGGGCGCGTGTCAGCTGTGGTCGGCGGTCATGCGGTGGAGGACGAGGTGTCCTCGTTCGATGAGGACGGGGTCTTGCTTGGTCAGGCCGGCATGGAGGTAGGAGACGCCCGGGCGCGGGGAGAAGAGGGTCAGCGCCCGGCGCTCGGCGTTCGCTGATGGAAGCACCCCTGTTCGGCAGCACCGTTCCAGGCCGGAGAGACGACATATGCAAGTGCCAGCCGCGACCAGGCGGCTGGCAGACCCTGCAGTTGTAACAAGGCAACTGGGAGGACGAGGACCTGCCCGCCTTGGTCAAGATGGACCGGCGCATCGGCCCGCGTCGCGGACGTCTCTGACAGACGCATCGCCCTTGTGACCGGCCTGGACAACGCCACGGCCCTCCTCGTCGAGGAACCAGAGGACGTGGACGACGTGAGCCTGTGGATAGTCACCCCCGAATTCGAAGAAGCCATCAGACACAAGCGCGCAGAGCTCGATGCGGAGGTGCCGGCCGACGCCGAGGGCGGAGCTTCAGCAGTTGGTGTCCATGCCTCGGCACAGCGGCCCCGAATCGAAGAACTGCTGCGCGCGCGAGACCTTCGTTGAGGAACTCTTCGACGCGCTGCTGGACGAACTGGGCTTCCCTGCGGCTGCCCACTCCACGCAGCAGCCATAAGAAACGAAGTCTTAGCTGGTCAAACTGCATCTGAGCGGTGTACCAGCAGACGAGGAACCTGCTGTGCGCGCTCCGACACCGCAGCCCATTTACGAAGCACCGCCACGACAGCGGTCGTACGCCACAGTCACCCACAGATGGACACACCCTCGACAGGCACGACGCAGCGCATCGGGCTTAGAGCTTGCCCAATCCTCCCGCGCCCGCAAGGGACAGGTCAGGGACAACGCAGGACGGCCGGCGAACTGATCGCCACCAGCCCCTCAGCCATTCGGGCAGGTCAGCGTTCCCTTCCGCGCGGCTTCAGTGGCACCGCAGGCAGCGCGGGAGCAGGCAACGGGGCGCCCTCGTAGCCCTTCACCTCGCCCTCTCAGCAGCAAGGCCAACCGGCGAATCAACGCATCGGACACCCGGCGCCCCCTAGCCGACCGAGAATTAAGTCGATCACGTTTATGCCGGGTCGACCAGCGATTCGCCCATCCTTCCCGACTTGGTTCGGATGTGACCTCCCCAGATGCGGGGGTTCACTCAGCGGGCTCCTCGGGCACCACCGTGACGCCGTTGCCACGAGGCACTCGCCGTGATCCACATCGCCGCCATCGCGATGAACGGGGCTGTTTCCTCACCTATGGCATCGCCGAACGCGTCGAGTGGCGGACTGTCTCGGCGACCCGGGCCCACCGGGACAACCGTCCGAATGCAGACCCGTCAGGCCTCACGCGTTGCGAGCCTCGCCGACGACAACGTCCATCTGCCGTTGACCGCACGACTCGCGGCATCGCTCCTGGCCCTGCCCGAGGTCAAGGTGCGCTACCGAGGACAGCACCTCACTCGTCAGACGTGCATCAGTCGGGACGTCGACCTCAACCTGGACCTCGACCCAGTGATCCTCAAGGGCAAGGCACGGCCTCGACTGCGCGTCGTGGAATGGTCGGTCGACATGCGATCGAAGACACTGCACCTGTGCGACGAGCGAGGTGGGATGGTCACCGAGCACAAACTCGGCCGGATGCCGCCGGCGCCGATCCACTGGACGTCCTACCTGCAGCACAACGGCGCCGCCGCCGGCGGCCCCGTGCGGTGCTTCCGCTCGAGCGCACCGTGCGCTGGACACGCCAGATCTGCGAAGGCCTCGGCGCTGCACACGATGTCAAGGTCATCCATCGCGACATCAAACCCGACAACATCATGATCACCCGAAAGGGAGACGTGAAGCTTGTCGACTTCGGGCTGGCCTACTTAGCCGGTATCACCCAGACGCACACCATTGCTGGCACCCCCCTATACAAGGCACCCGAGCGGTGGCACGGCGATACCGGAAGCGAACGCAGCGACCTGTACTCCGTCGGCTGCGTCCTGTTCGAGATGCTGACGGGGCATCCGCCCTTCGGCAGCCCTCACGACGACCCGATGACCGTGGGCCGGATGCACCAGGACGATACGCCGGCGTTTCCGAGCGACCACCGCCCTGGCATTCCCGCCCAGTTCGACAGCCTCGTCCGGATTCTCTTGGCGAAGGACCCAGCCGACCGTCCCAAGAACGCCCGCGCGGCTGAACGCGCGGTAATCGAACTGTCGCATCTTTTGGACGCAACAGACGGCACCGTCGAACGCTCCGAAGTACCCGACACGCCCGGCAGTAGCACCAGCCTCTCCCAGCACATCGAGGCACTGGACTTGCGTATCTTCGAACTGGAAATCCTTCACGACCGTGGCGATCAACCTCTGATCGAAGCGCGCACCGAACACGCCGAACTCACCGGCCAGTCAGGTGACACCCGCGGAGCAGCCGCTCTGTACGACCGACTCGCCCGTGACTGCCAGGAGTTGTTCGGCCCTTACGATGTTCGTACGCTAGACGCTTTCGAAGGCCTCGCCCGGTGGAACGGCGCAGTGCGAGCGAACTGAAGAGCAGGATGTGGATCTTGGCGCCGGGTTCGCCCCGGTCGAGCGAATTCGACCATACGAGCTGCCCCCTTTCGCCTGCCCCGAGACACAGTCGACCAGAGCAGCGGACCAGTCGAGGCGCAACATCCCCTGCCCGGGCTCCATCCGCGCCGCGCCGGGGGGGGCAGAGGAACTTCGCTCTGGCATGCGCCCGCTGAATTCCGTATGCGTAGCCCGCAGGTCTGCCTCCAAACGCCCCTGCTGCTGGCGCCGGATTGCTCCCGCATCGTCCTTGGGTCGACGGGGTTCAACACTACGGCCGGCCGAACCGGCCCGACGAGAAGGGGCGGGTCACGCAAACCGTGGTGCCGCGCATGTATGCGGAGTTGATCGCCAATGACCGCCGACTCAGGCTCGGCGGGTACGGGGACTTCTTCATCACCCTCCTTACACGACACCAGAAGGCGACGCTGTGAGACGGGGGGACCTGCCCTGGCCCGACAGGTGGCAGCGCTGCCAAGACCCCGGTGGGTTTCGCGGGCGTGGCACAGCGCTGGGGGGATCACCAAGGGCAAGGTGCGAAGGCAGGGGCGTTTTGTGACGGTGGAGTTGGCCGGGTCGGGCAGACGGGGTTCGGCAGGATCGTCACAGCGCTGGTGCACCGCTTGTATGACGTGTCCGCGTGCGGAGGTGGTTCACGGGTGCGGCGGGGACCAGGGCATCGGCATCAAGGCCACGCACGGGCCCGGGTGCGGATCTTCTTCCAGTGAAGTACTACCTGAACGGTTCCCCGACCACGGCGCACACTCACGTCAAGCATGCTTGGACAGTCCACCAGGAGTGACCTGCTCAACCAGCGACCTGCTGGCCAGGGCCCACAAGACGCCGACATCCGGCACAGCCCGTTTCGGGGCATGGGCGCGCCCATGCCCGTCTCGCACGTGACCTTCGCTGCCGCAAGGCCGATACTGCCGACAGCAGGGATCCCGACCAAGCCGCACCCGACCGTCCGACGGACCTGACGAGCCGTCACCGAAGTCAGCATTGAGTCAGCATCAGTACCGCCAGAACCCGCTCCAAGCCGTCACGGAGCGCCAAGATCGAAAACCGCTCCCACCCACTCTGAACAGCAAAGACACAGGTCACTGACTGGCCTGCTAGGCTTCCCAGGAGGTACCCATGAAGATGCTCATCAACGTCCCCGAGACCGTGGTCGCGGACGCGTTGCGTGGTATGGCGGCCGCCCATCCCGAGCTGGCCGTGGATGTCGAGAACCGGGTGATCGTGCGGCGGGACGCGCCCGTGGCGGGGCAGGTGGCGTTGGTGTCGGGGGGCGGGTCCGGGCACGAGCCGCTGCACGGCGGATTCGTGGGGCCCGGGATGCTCGCGGCGGCCTGTCCGGGTGAGGTGTTCACCTCGCCGGTGCCGGACCAGATGGTGCGGGCCGCGGCGGCCGTGGACAGCGGGGCGGGGGTGTTGTTCGTCGTCAAGAACTACACCGGTGACGTGCTCAACTTCGACATGGCCGCCGAGCTGGCCGAGGACGAGGGCATCCAGGTCGCGAAGGTGCTGGTCAATGACGATGTCGCGGTAACGGACAGTCTCTACACGGCCGGGCGGCGCGGCACGGGGGCGACGCTGTTCGTGGAGAAGATCGCCGGGGCCGCCGCGCACGAGGGACGGCCGCTGGAGCAGGTGGAGGCGCTCGCCAAGCGGGTCAACGACAGCTCCCGCAGCTTCGGCTTCGCGCTCAGCGCCGTCACCACGCCGGCCAAGGGCGCCCCGACCTTCGACCTCCCGCCGGGTGAACTGGAACTGGGCATCGGCATCCACGGGGAGCCCGGCCGTGAGCGGCGTCCCATGATGACCTCGGGTGAGATCGCCGAGGCCGCCGTGGACGCGGTCCTCACCGACCTCGCTCCGCGCAACCCGGTCCTCGTGCTGGTCAACGGCATGGGCGCGACGCCGCTCCTCGAGCTGTACGGCTTCAACGCCGAGGTGCAGCGCATCCTCCGCGGGCGCGGGGTCGCCGTCGCCCGTACGCTCGTCGGCAACTACGTCACCTCGCTCGACATGGCGGGCGCCTCCGTCACCCTGTGCGAGATCGACGAGGAGCTGCTCGGGCTGTGGGACGCGCCGGTGAGCACCCCCGGACTGAGGTGGGGCATGTGACGGTGGACGGGGAAGGGATCGCAACGTACCTACCAGGCAAGGAGACACTGTGCTCGACGCCGACTTCTTCCGCCGCTGGATGACGGCCACCACCGCGTCCGTCGACCGCGAGGCGGAACGGCTCACCGCCCTCGATTCGCCCATCGGCGACGCCGACCACGGCAGCAACCTCCAGCGGGGGTTCAGGGACGTGGCGGCCGCGCTGGAGAAGGAGGCGCCGGACACCCCCGGCGCGGTCCTGATCCTCGCCGGACGCCGGCTCATCTCCACCGTCGGCGGCGCCTCGGGTCCGCTGTACGGGACGCTGCTGCGCCGTACCGGCAAGTCGCTCGGGGACGCGCCCGAGGTCAGCCGGGAGCAGTTGGCGGAGGCGTTCCGGACGGGTGTGGATGCCGTCATGACGCTCGGAGGTGCCGCGCCGGGTGACAAGACGATGATCGACGCCCTGGTGCCGGCCGTGGACGCCCTCGGTGACTCGTTCGCCGCGGCGCGTACAGCGGCCGAGGAGGGGGCCGAGGCGACCACACCGTTGCAGGCCCGCAAGGGCAGGGCGAGCTACCTCGGCGAGCGCAGCATCGGGCACCAGGACCCCGGGGCCACCTCGTCGGCACTGCTCGTCGCGGCACTGCAGGAGGCGGCCGGTGAGTGACGAGAAGCTGGTCGGGATCGTACTGGTGTCGCACAGCGCCGCGGTCGCCGGGTCCGTGGCGGAGCTGGCCAAGGCGCTGTCGGGCGGTGGCGCGGACGTCCCCGTCGCCCCTGCGGGCGGGACCGCGTCCGGCGAGTTCGGCACCAGCTCCGAGCTGGTGTCGGCGGCCGCCGCGTCCGTGGACCGGGGTGCGGGCGTCGCCGTCCTCACCGACCTCGGCAGCGCGGTACTCACCGTCAAGGCGCTGCTCGCCGAGGGCGACGAACTCCCGGACCGCACCCGTCTGGTGGACGCGCCGTTCGTCGAGGGCGCGGTGGCCGCCGTGGTGACGGCCTCGACGGGCGCCGACCTCGCGGCCGTGGAGGCGGCCGCCGCCGAGGCGTACTCCTACCGGAAGGCCTAGGGCCTCGGCCGGGGCGGTCGGGCGGTCGGTCGGGGGAGCCCGCCCGCCGCGGCGCGCAGCGCGGTGCGCAGGGTCGCGGCCTTCGGTCGCCCCGGTCTCAGTCGTCGCCCAGGAACTCCCGTACCAGCCGCTCCCCCTCCTTCTCCGCGGCCTCCAGGTCCTCGATGGGCTCGACCTCGCTGTCCTTGAAGACGATGTACGTCACGTCGGACGCCGCACCTCCCCCGTGCGGGTCGGCCGGGACGCCGAGCGCCTTCGCGGCGGCGTAGGACGCCTCGCCGATGAGGTCGGGCGGGCCGACGTCGCCGACGACCGCGTACCGCACCCGGCCCCCGTGGACGAGGGCGGCGAGCGAACCGCCGCGCACGTCGTCCTCGCGGTGGTCCCAGATGTCGCTCGGCTCGGGCACGACGACGTAGGGCAGGCGTTCGGCGTCCAGCGGGCCGCCGTCCGACCGGGTGAACGCGGTGGCCGGGCTGAAGTGCGGGTCGCTGCGGCTGTTGCACCGGTCGCCGGGCACCCCGTCGCAGTCCACGTCCAGGTCGGCCTTCCAGTACACGGCATCACGCTTGCCGCAGACCGGGATGTCCGCCGGCGACCCGGAGTCCTCGCGGTAGCGCCCGCGCGAGACGGGTGTGCAGTCCCGTACCTCGGCCAGCAGGTCGGCGGCGCGGACGGGTGCCTCTCGCGCGTTGCCCTTGGGGCGGTCCGGGACCGGTCCGATCCGGACTCCGGACCGGTTCGCGCGCCCCGGGACGTCCTGGGACCGGTCGTCGGCCAGGTGCCGCGCCGGGAGGTCGGCGCGGAACGGGTGCGGAGCGTCGGGGAACGTCGTGGGAGCGATCAGGGCGGCACTGGCCGCGACCAGCGTCAGCGACTGGACACGCACGATGTGGCCTCTCCTGGGGGACATGGGCGGGCACTCGGCCCCATATGTCCCCGATTCGGCCGTGCGGCCACCTTTCACAGGGCCAGACGGTGCACGCCCCGGTCCTCCGCGCCCGCCTCGGGGGGCGACCGGGGGCGGGCGCGCCGGGCCTGTTACGGCTCCCGGCACGCCCGGCCACCCGCGCCGGCACGGGATCTGCGACGACAGCGGTCCGCGCCTCCGGCCCGAACCCACCTGGAATCCCCCGGAGTTCGACCCTCAGGTGACTCAGCATACGTAACTCAGTGACGGCCCTCTTGATGTGATCGCGTCACGGGCGTCATATTGGTCCGGACCATTGCCGTCGCATCGAATCGGACCGACGCCCCACCGGAGGCTGAGCCGTGCGAGACGTACCCGTTCCCGCTGTCCCCGCTCCCGCCGCCGTCCCCGGCGTGTTCCTGCGCCGGTGCGCCCTGCCCCTGCTCTGCGGCGCGGCCGTCCTGCTGACCTCCTGCGGCACGGGCGCGGGCGGGGAGGGGGAGGACGGCGGGCTGCCCGGTGTCCCCATGGGCGTCACCGCCGAGGCGGGCAGCGCGACGACCGTGCACGTGATGTGGAACGCGCTGGACGGGGCCGAGACCTACGAGGTGTACCGCGGCGGCACGTTGGTCAAGAAGGTACCGGCGTCCGACCGCATGACGGACGTCACCCGGCTGCGCCCCTCGACGGCGTACGCCTTCACCGTGCGGGCGCGCGACGCCGACGGGCGGCTCGGGCCGCGCAGCCGGGAGGTGAAGGCCACGACCCCGGCCGCCGTCACCGACGCCTTGGCCCCCACCCGCCCGGAGGGCGCCAAGGGCCGGGCGGCGGGCGGCCGGGCGGTGCAGCTCACCTGGTCGGCCGCGAAGGACGACCGCAAGGTGGTGTCGTACGACGTCTACCAGGGCGACACGAAGGTGCACAGCGTCGGCGGCGCCCAGACGGCGGCCGTGGTCACGGGGCTGCGGCCGGGCACCCGTTACACCTTCACGGTGCGGGCGCGCGACGCCGCCGACAACGTCTCCCCCGCCAGTGCGGTCGTCCGGCTCTCCACCCCGGGATCCGACGACGGCCGCGCCTCCGCGCCCACCGGTCTGCGCGCGGCCTCCCATCTCGCCGACGGGGCGTACTACCTCGACCTGACCTGGATCCCGCCCCGGACCGACGGCCCGGTCGCCGAGTACCAGATCCACCTGGACGGCCGTCCGGCGACCTCCCTGGTCTACGGCGCCGAAGCGCCGCGCGACCTGGCCGAGTACAGCTTCTACGCGGGACGGGAGGCGGGTGTCACGCACCGGGTGCGGATCCGGGCCAGGCTGGCCGACGGCACCTGGGGCGGCTTCTCGGAGGAACGGAAGGTGACGTTGGGCGCGGGCGGCTGACCTCGGCGCGGCTCGGGCCGGGCGAGTTCGAGGGCCGTCACGAGGCCGCGCGCCGGCAACGGCGGCCTTCCAGTAGCGCGCGATGCTCATGACGCCTCCCAGTAGAGGCCACGCACGTACGCGGCGTTGATCGTGATCGGCTCCTGGTCGCTGGAGTCAGCCGGGTAGTACATGAACTCAAACCGCAACCGCTCGTTGGCGACGATGGAACCGCTGTTGTGGAAGTCCGGGAACGAGCTGCCGTCGGTGCCGATGCGTTCGATGATCGGGCCGTTCCAGCGGGAGCCGTTCGGACGCAGGTGGTAGAAGCGGCCCTGGAGCGTGGAGCCCGGCGGGACTTCCGCCTGAACTTGGGCCATGGCCTGGTAGTGGGACGCGCCGGTGAGCAGGTCCACCCCGTCGACGTTGAGCGTCATCCACTTCCGCGGCGTGATCCGCTGGTCGTCGCTGTCGTAGCGGCCGATCGCGTGCGGCATGTCTTCCTCCTCGGGATCGCCGGGGTTCCATCCGGCGGGGTGGGTGAGGCGTTCTTCGACCCGGGCGCGCATCGACGCCATCGTGAAGCCGCGCGGGTCGACCTTGCCGGGCTGCCACTCCAGGTGGCCGATCACCGAGCGCTCGTTCCAACCGTGGTGCCGGCAGACCGCGGCGGCCGCGCGCTCGATCGCGTCCATCTGCTCCGACGGCCAGGGGTCGTCGCCGTCGCCCAGGTTTTCGCACTCGAAGCCGTAGAAGTGCCGGTTGCCGTCGGTGTTCGACTCGTTGTCCGACGGCAGTGGAGTCTCGTTGATGACGGCGCGTAGGACGTCGTCGTCTCCCAGGCCGGCGTGGTTGGCGCGGCCGTAACCGACCAGGTGCACACGGCCGTCCTTGGTGATGACGCCCTGGCACAGAGGGCCGGGCAGACCCTCGTAGCCCTTCCGGCAGATCTCCACCGTGCGGGCGCTGCCCTTGGTCACGGTGTGGTGGATCATCACGCCGTTGACGGGCCCCCAGGGGCCCTTGTGGTTGCGGTTGTGGTTACGCCAGTCGCCGACTTCGACGACGACCAGGCCCTCGTCGCGGAGCGCCTGGAGAAAGCTACCTGCGCTCATGGGGTTGGCCATCACACACGCTCCACGCGCCGGTGGGCGATGTGCCGGGCGTCGTCCTCGCTGAGCCGGTACCTTGCGGTGCGGCCCGGGCTGGGTGGCTGGGACATGGTCAGCCTCCGATCAGGATCCGAAGTGGTCGTGCCTGACAGCACGGTGAGCGTGTCGGCCTCGCGACGGCCGAGCCGATCAGGGCGACGACAGCGAAGATGCCGGCCTGGGGCGAGTGGTCCGTCCGCCCGCCCCACGTGAAGGTCAGCGCGTTGGACGCGTAATCGGTCGCGGTGCTGTACGGCTCAACCGGCATGTCAGGGCTTCCTCGCCACGATGGTCTCTGCCACGTAGGGGCACTGGACTCGAAATGCCCGGCGGCTGCGAGGCCTACGCCTCCGAGGACACCGGCGAGGCTCGTGCGGCTGACAATCCGGCCAGTGTCGGAGGCTTGCGGCGTTTGAGGCTGCCGGACAGGGTGTCGGTGGCGACGCCGACGGTCTGCATACGCAGCTGGCCGCCGCCTGAGGAACGTTGCGAGCCTCCACTCGCGTGTGCGTTCATGCCTCCCCCTGACTCTCGCACCGTGGCCCCTTGCGGACCCGATGGCGTCGGTGCCGACCGTAGGTCCGTTGAGGGTTGGGCCGCGTCAGCCGCTGGTTGTGCTGTGCGGCAACCCTCGCGGTACCAACCGGCGCGCTACAGCTCGAGGTGTACGCGACACGGTGGACGTCAGACACACGTCAGCCTCGCCTGTGCAGGGCCCGGCCCCTGGCTGCCACGAGCGGGTCTCATGCCGCAATTGGATTTGAGTGGACGATTGTTTACTTAAACTCTCCCGACACCGCGCTTCGAAGCGGCCCGCTACCCAGCCATCGAATGGTCGGCTCGTGACGTCGCGGACGTGGGCCAGGCCGGCCGACGGCACCTGGGGCGGCTTCTCGGAGGAACGGAAGGTGACGGCGTTGGGCGCGGGCGGCTGAGCTCCGTCCGGCTCGGGCCGGGCGGCGTGTCACCTGGGCGGTCGCGCTCGGCATGCGGGTGCGGCCGCCGCACGGTTGGCTGCCACTGAGGGGGCACGGGCGTCCCCGATCTCGGCGACGCAAGGGATGTGCCGCCGACCGTGCCGCCGGAGGGCAGTCCACATGCGCATCTCTTCGCCATTTCTCCGCTCCGGCCTGACCGCGGCAGCCGCTGCCGCACTGCCCGTCGCCCTGGCCGCCGGGCCGGCTCTCGCCGGGCCGGGCATCTCGGTGAGCACCACCGGGACCACGGTGTCGGTCACCACCACGGCCTGCGCCCAGCTCAACGGCAGTTGGGGCACCGCCTCGCTGCTCACCAGCAGCCAGCGCGACTTCGCGCAGGGGCGCCAGGTGGCGCTGTCCGGCACCAGCTCCGGGCAGTCGGCGGCCTGGTCGGGCATTTCGCCGGGCACCTACACGGTGATCGTCATGTGCTCGAACAACAGCACCGCGGGCACCCAGACGGTCATCGTCTCCAGGGCGCCCTCCCCGTCCCCGAGCCGCTCGGCCACGCCCTCGCCGTCCGCGTCGCCGCGCGGTGTCATGGGCGGCCTGGGCGGGGCGATCCAGGACTACGGCACGGCGACCCTGGTGGCGGGCGGCGCGCTGGTGGGCGCCGGTGTCATCGGCGCGGCCTGGTTCCTGCGCCACCGCTCGAAGCCCTACCGGTTCTGAGCCCCGGGCCCCTCGGCGGGCAGCTCGGCGAACTCCGCCAGCGCGTGCCTGAGCCATCCCGTCCAGAAGGTCTCCAGGTCGATGCCGGCCCGCAGCACCAGGTGGCGCAGCCGGTCCTCGGCGCTGTCCCTGCCGGGCGGGAAGTCCCGCTCCTCGATCTCCTGGTACTCCGCCAACTGCCGCTCGTGCAGGTCTAGATGGCGGCGCAGGTCCTCCTCGACACCGGCGGTGCCGACCACCGCGGCGGCCCGCAGGCGCAGCAGCATCGTGTCCCGCAGGGGCTTGGGGTCCTGGGGTGCGGCGGTCCAGCGGGCCAGTTCGGCGCGGCCCGCGGGCAGGACCCCGTAGGACTTCTTCTGCCCGCGGGCCGGCTGCCGGCCGGGCAGCTCGCGGATCAGGCCCTCGCCCTCCAGCTTGCCCAGCTCGCGATAGATCTGCTGGTGCGTCGCCGACCAGAAGTAGCCGATCGACCGGTCGAACCGGCGGGTCAGCTCCAGCCCGGACGACGGCTTTTCGACCAGGGCGGTGAGGATCGCGTGCGGGAGGGACATGCGCTCATCCTAGGGATGCCGCGGGCCGCCCGGACGGCCGCTACAGCGCCGCCGCCAGTTCGGTGCCCTGCTTGATGGCACTCTTGGCGTCCAGTTCGGCGGCCACGTCGGCGCCGCCGATGAGGTGCGCGCTGCGACCGGCGGCGACCAGGTCGTCGTAGAGGCCGCGGCTGGGCTCCTGTCCGGTGCAGAGCACGACCGTGTCGACCTCCAGGACGGTGGACTCGTCGCCGATGGTGACGTGCAGTCCGGCGTCGTCGATCCGGTCGTAGCGCACGCCCGGGACCATGGTGACGCCGCGCTGCCTCAGCTCGGTGCGGTGGATCCAGCCGGTGGTCTTCCCGAGCCCGGCGCCGACCTTGGAGGTCTTGCGCTGGAGCAGGTGGACGACGCGCGGCGGCGCGGGGCGTTCGGGCGCGGCGAGGCCGCCGGGGGTGGCGTAGTCCATGTCGACGCCCCAGAGGCGGAAGTACGTCGACGGGTCCTCGTGCGCCTTGTCGCCGCCGTCGGTGAGGTACTCGGCGACGTCGAAGCCGATGCCGCCGGCGCCGAGGACGGCGACGCGGTCGCCGACGGGGGCGCCGTCGCGGAGCACGTCGAGGTAACCGACGACGCTGGGGTGGTCGATGCCGGGGATGTCCGGGGTGCGGGGCGTGACGCCGGTGGCGACGACGACCTCGTCGTGGCCGGTGAGGTCGTCGGCCGCGACCCTGGTGTTGAGGCGTACGTCGACGCCGTGCGCGGCCAGTTGGGTGCGGAAGTAGCGCAGCGTCTCGTCGAACTCCTGCTTGCCGGGGACCTTGCGGGCCACGTTGAGCTGGCCGCCGATCTCGCCGGCGGCGTCGAAGAGGGTGACCTCGTGGCCGCGTTCGGCCGCGCTGACCGCGCAGGCGAGCCCGGCGGGTCCGGCGCCGACGACCGCGACGCGCTTGCGCCGCCGGGTCGGGGTGAGGACCAGCTCGGTCTCGTGGCAGGCGCGGGGGTTGACCAGACAGGAGGTGATCTGCCCGCTGAAGGTGTGGTCGAGGCAGGCCTGGTTGCAGCCGATGCAGGTGTTGATGGCCTCGGGGCGGCCGGCGGCGGCTTTGGCGACGAAGTCGGGGTCGGCGAGCATCGGGCGGGCCATCGAGACCATGTCGGCGGTGCCCTCGGCGAGCAGCCGCTCGGCGACTTCGGGGGTGTTGATGCGGTTGGTGGTGACGAGCGGCACCGTTACCTCGCCCATCAGGCGCCTGGTCACCCAGGTGTAGGCGCCGCGCGGCACAGAGGTGGCGATGGTAGGGATGCGGGCCTCGTGCCAGCCGATGCCGGTGTTGATGATGGTCGCTCCGGCGGCCTCGACGGCCTTGGCGAGGGTGACCACCTCGTCGAGGGTGGAGCCGCCGGGCACCAGGTCGAGCATGGACAGGCGGTAGACGACGATGAAGTCCTCGCCGACCGCCTCGCGCACCCGGCGGACGATCTCGACGGGGAACCGCGTCCGGTTCTCGTACGAGCCGCCCCAGCGGTCGGTGCGGTGGTTGGTCCGCGCGGCGATGAACTCGTTGATCAGGTAGCCCTCGGAGCCCATGATCTCGACGCCGTCGTACCCGGCCCCGCGCGCCAGTCGGGCGGTGCGGACGTAGTCGTCGATGGTGCGCTCGATCTCGGCGTCGGTCAGCTCGCGGGGCACGTGCGGGCTGATCGGGGCCTGGAGCGCGCTCGGGGCGACCAGGTCGGCGTGGTAGGCGTAGCGGCCGAAGTGCAGGATCTGCAGGGCGATGCGGCCGCCCTCGCGGTGCACGGCGTCGGTGACGACGCGGTGCTGCTCGGCCTCGTCCTCGGTGGTGAGCCTGGCGCCGCCCGGGTAGGGGCGGCCCTCGTCGTTGGGGGCGATGCCGCCGGTGACGATCAGGCCCACTCCCCCGCGGGCCCGGGCCGCGTAGAAGGCGGCCATGCGCTCGAAGCCGTTCTCCGCCTCCTCCAGGCCGATGTGCATGGAGCCCATCAGGACCCGGTTGGGGAGCGTCGTGAAGCCCAGGTCGAGCGGGCTCAGCAGGTGGGGGTAGCGGCTCATCGGGGCCTCCGTGCGGGGTGTGGTGCCTCCGTTGTAGAGGAAGGCCGCCCCTTTATGCAACTAGTTGCACAAAGAGGCGGCGCACACCACACCGACGCACACCACACCGCCGCACCGCGGGGCCCGCTCGGCTCAGCGGCTCTCGAGCCGTACGTGCAGCTCGCGCTCCTGGTCCCCGGAGGCCATGCTCAGGTCGCGCACGGTGAACAGGGAGTCCAGGGTGGTGCGGAACCTCTCGATCGCCCAGTAGCCGCCCTGCACGTCGGCCTCCACGGACTCCCGGAGCCGGGCGGGGTCGCACTCGCCCCGGTGCGCGTCGGCCACGTCGAAGGTGCCGAGCCACACGGTCGGGCGGACCTCGTGGTACTCCCGGGTCACGTCGCCCGCGTGCCGGTCCGACCCGTAGCACGCGCACAGCGCGTCGAACACGGTCCGGGCGTCCTCCTTGCTGCACCCGCTCAGCTCCACGGAGACGGATTCCGGATGCAGTCGCTCAGCGTCCATCGTGATCGCTCCTCTCGCGGCCATACCACCAGAAAAGCACCACCTGGTGCCGAGCACTACCGGGTGAAGCGGTAGGTCTTGCTGTCGGTCAGCACGCAGAATCCCGGCGAGACGACGATCACCCGCAGGGTGCCGGTGCGGCGGTCGTAGTCGATGCCCTCCGTCTCGAAGTCGCCGGAGCAGGCGCTGCGCAGGGGCAGCTGCCGCAGGGCGGTGACGTGGCCGGTGACGTCCGCGGTGCCGTTGGGCGCGGCGGACAGGTCGATCCGCAGCAGGGGTTTGGTGATGCCGAAGAGAGTGCCCGCCGGGTCGTCCGAGGAGCACAGCAGGGTGGTCGCGTCGAGGAAGTCGCAGCCCTGGACGTCGCGCACGGCGTGGTCCAGGCGCACAGTGGCCGCCTGCGGGAGGTTCGCGGACGGCGAGGTGGCCGGGTTGACGCCGGGTGTCGGGAAGACCAGCAGCCGGTCCATGGTGCCCCACTCGCCGGAGAGCATCCACTGGCCGTCCGGCGAGACGGCGGACCAGGAGTTGTTCCGCGCCTCACCGGGGCTGAGCGTGTGCACGTACTCCGCCCAGCTTCCGTCGGGCTCCTGTACGCGGAACATCTTCGTGTTGCCGTCGTCGCGCTGGTACGGCTCGACGTAGTGGCCGTCGTAGGAGGCGTCGGGGTCGCCGACGTGGTTCCAGCCGCGGGTGCTGAGGTCCAGCGGGATGGTGCCGATGCCGGTGTAGCGGTTGGGGCTGCCGGCCGGGACCTCGACCGAGGCCAGGCCCTGGCTCTCGGTGAGCGGGTCGGCGCGGTCGGAGCCGACCTCGGTCCAGGTGTCGGCCCCGGACAAGGCGTCTGCGGCGGGTGCGGCGGTCGCCGGGCCCGCGAGGCCGGCGGAGAGGGCAAGGGCGGCGAGTCCGGTCAGGACGGTGTGACAACGTTGCCGGGCGCGCAGGGGCATGGCGGCTCCTCGGTGGGGGGCGGGCGGCAAGGACGGGGCGTGCGCGTTCGGCGCACAGTCTGGACCGCCCCACCTAGGCATGTACAGACCAACTCCGGACGCTTCGTGCGGCGGTCACCGCCGGGCCGGGAGATGCTGGAAGGAGTCCGCGGAGCCGCTCGGAATCGGCCCTGTGCGCGGCGGAACGCGGTAGAACAAAGGGAGTCGGCATCAGGAAGGCGTGCCGCGCGGAACGGTGAAGGCGGGGCGTGGGATGAGTGCATCCGGGTCTGCCGGGTTCGAGGGCGACGCGTCGCCGCGCGGCCCCGTGCGGCCCAGCGGACTGCTCGACCTGCTGAGCGTGGCCTCGGTCGTGCTGGACGCCGAGGGCCGGATCGTGCTGTGGAGTCCGCAGGCGGAGGAGCTGTTCGGCTACTCCGCGCAGGAGGCGCTGGGGCAGTACGCCGCCCGCATCATGGTCCACGAACGCCACCTCGACCTGGTCGTCAAGCTGTTCTCCGACGTCATGCGGACCGGACGGAGCTGGGCCGGGGCCTTCCCGGTCCGGCACAAGGACGGCGGCACCCGGCTGGTGGAGTTCCGCAACATGCGTCTGCTGGACGACCGCGGGGACGTCTACGCGCTGGGGCTCGCGGCCGACCAGTCGACGGTGCGGCGGCTGGAGCGCGACCTGGCGCTGTCCTCACGGGTGATCACGCAGTCCCCGGTCGGGCTGGCGGTGCTGGACACCGACCTGCGGTACGTCTCGGTCAACCCGGCCCTGGAGCGGATCAACGGCATCCCGGCCGACGACCATACCGGCCGGAAGATCCACGAGCTGCTGCCCCGGGTGGACGCGACCCGGCTGGAGGCCGCGGCACGGGAGGTGCTGGAGACCGGGGAGCCGGTGATCGACCGGCCCACGACCGGACGGACGCCCGCCGACCCGGACGAGGACCACGCCTGGTCCGTCTCGCTGTACCGGCTGGACGACGCCCTCGGCACGGTCCTGGGCGTGGCCGTCTCGGTCGTGGACGTCACCGAGCAGTACCGGGCGAGCGCCGAGGCCGAGGCCGCGCGGCGCCGGCTGGCCTCGGTCGCGGACGCCTCCGCCCGGATCGGCACCACGCTGCAACTGGACCGCACCGCGCACGAGCTGGCCGACGTGGCCGTGCCCGGCCTCGCCGACGTCGCCGCCGTGGATCTCCTTCAGGCCGTGGTGGAGGGCCGGCGCAGCAATCTGGGCCCGGCCGAACCGGCTGTGATGAGGGCGCTGGCCGTGCACGCGGACGACGCCCCCGACGCGCTGATGGCGGCCGACCGGCCCGGCCAGGTGGCCCGGTACGGGCCGGACCGCCTGGTCACCGAGTGCGTGCGCAGCGGGCGGCCGGTGTGGGTGGCCCGGGTGGCCGGTGCGGACCTGGAGCGCATCGCCCGTTCACCGGAGGCGGTGGAGCTGCTGCGCCGGGCGGGCGTGCACTCGTACCTGGCCGTCCCGCTGATCGCGCGGGGCGAGGTGCTCGGCGCCCTGGACCTGAAGCGGACCGCCAACCCGCTCCCGTTCGGGGAGGACGATCTGCTGCTGGCCAAGGAGCTGGCCGCGCGGGCCGCGCTGCAGATCGACAACGCCCGCTGGTACCAGAACGCCCGCACCACCGCCCTCACTCTGCAGCGCAGCCTGCTGCCGAGCCATCCGCCGGTGACCGGCGGCCTGGAGGTCGCCTCCCGCTACCAGCCGGCCGGGGCCACCAGCGAGGTCGGCGGCGACTGGTTCGACGTGATCGAACTGGAGGGGTGCAAGACCGCGCTCGTGGTGGGCGACGTGATGGGCAGCGGCATCGCGGCGGCGGCCTCGATGGGGCGGCTGCGGACCGCGACGAACACCCTGGCCGCCCTCGACCTGGATCCGGCGCTGCTCCTGGAGCACCTGGACCGCACCACTGCGGGCCTGGACCAAGCCATCGCGACCTGCGTCTACGCCGTGCACGACCCGCACGAGAGGCGGTGCCTGATCGCCAACGCCGGGCACCTGCCGCCGGTGCGGCTGCGGGCCGGGCACCCGCCGGAGCTGCTGGACCTGCCCACCGGGGTGCCGCTCGGCGTGGGCGGCGTCCCGTTCTCCACGACCGCCGTCGCCCTGGAGCCGGGCGACCGGCTGGTGCTGTACACCGACGGCCTCGTCGAGACCCGCCGGCACCCCCTGGACGAGCGGCTCAACGCCCTGCTCGCCCTGCTGGACGGCCCGGACCGCCCCCTGGAGGAGGTCTGCGACCAGCTCCTGCGCACTCTGCACGAGCCGGAGAACTCCGACGACGTGGCCCTGCTGATCGCCCGCGCCACGCCGCCCGCCTAGAGGTGCCGGTACCGAGCTAGTCCCGGACGCCTGTCACCACATGGGCGTACAGCTCCTCCGAGACCGCGACGCGGGTCGTCAGTCCGGCGCGGGTGAAGGCGGCGACCGCGGCGGGTGCCTGGGCCTCGCTCGTCTCGACCAGCAGGCAGCCGCCGGGCGCGAGCCAGCGGGGCGCCTCGGCCGCGACGCGGCGCAGCACGTCGAGTCCGTCGGCGCCCCCGTCGAGGGCGACCAGCGGTTCGTGGTCGCGGGCCTCGGCCGGGAGCAGGGCGACCTCGGCGGTGGGGACGTAGGGCACGTTGGCCGCGAGGATGTCCACCCGGCCGCGCAGGGCCTCGGGCAGCGCGTCGAACAGGTCACCGGCGTACACCCGGCCGCCCGCGTCGGCGAGGTTGCCGCGGGCGCAGCGCACGGCGGCGGGGTCGACGTCGGCGGCGTGCACCTCGGGCCGGTCCAGCGCGGCGGCCAGGGCCGCGCCGACGGCGCCGGAGCCGCAGCACAGGTCCACGACGACGGACGCCTGCGGCGCGTGGGCGAGGGCCTCGTCGACCAGGAACTCGGTGCGGCGGCGGGGGACGAAGACACCGGGGGCGACCGTGACGCGCAGGCCGCGGAACTCGGCCCAGCCGAGGACGAGTTCGAGGGGCAGGCCGGAGACCCGGCGGTCGATCAGGGCGGTGAGTTCCCCGGCGGTGCGGGCGGCGGCCATCAGGAGTGCCGCCTCGTCCTCGGCGAAGACGCAGCCCGCGGTGCGGAGCGCGGCGACGACGGCGTCACGCGACGGGCAGGCCGCGGAGGGCAGGGGGGAACGCGAGGAAGTGGAGAGCGAGGGGTGTGCGGGAAACGACGAGGCCATGGAAGCCGAGAGCCTTTCGGGAACCGAAGGGCGCTCTCGCGGTCAGCCGTCGGCGGTGACCGTGCTGCCGTGAGGTGAGAGCACCCGGGTCGACACAGCGGTAATGGGTCTCACCTCCCAGGCGTCCGGCGGCCGGGACGATCCGCGGCCGACGGTCACACTACCCCAAGTTGTACTCTGCAACCAGCGATGCGAGGGAGGACCCGTGACGGCTGCCGAGATGCCCGGTGCCGCGGCGGACGCGGCCGTGGAGACCGTCCAGCGCGAGATGACGGCCTTCGCCCGCCGCGCCCGCGCCTCGGCGGGGCGTATGCATCCGGAGCTGTCGCTGGTGTCGTACACACTCCTCGGCCACCTGGAGGAGCGGGACGGCTGCCGGGCCACCGACCTGGCGGCCCACTACGCCCTCGACAAGTCCACGGTCAGCCGCCAGGTGTCCGCGCTGGAGCGGGCCGAGCTGATCGAGCGGCGTCCGGACCCCGAGGACCAGCGCGTGCAGGTCCTGCACCTGACGCGGGCCGGGCGGCGCATCCTGGCGCAGGTCACCGAGAGCCGCCGGGCGGCCTTCCGGGAGCGGCTCGCCGACTGGCCCGACGAGGACCTGATCCGCTTCGCCGCGTATCTGGAGCGGTACAACGCGTGGCGGGGCGGTCCGCGGGGCGGGGACCCGGACCGGGGAACGCCGGCGGACACGTACCGTTGACGGCGTACGCACTGATCACGCAGGCCGCGAGCACCTCCCGCAGCGGCCCGAAAGGCTCCACCGCATGAACACCACCCGAGGCTTCGCCGGGCGCCCGCGCGCCGCCCGGCCGGGGCTGCCGCCCGGCCAGTACGACGCGGGCGACGACTGGCCCGTGCTGTCCGCCGAGGTCACGCCCGACCTCGCCCCCGCCGACTGGACCTTCCGGGTGGGCGGTCTTGTGGCCGAGGAGCGCACCTGGGACCTGGCCGAGGCGCGCCGGTTGCCCGCCTCGGCGTACGAGGGCGACATCCACTGCGTGACCGGCTGGTCGAAGTTCGGCGTGCGGTTCGGGGGCGTGTCCCTGGACGCCTTCCTGGAGGCGGTCCGTCCGCTGCCGTCCGCCACGCATGCCGTCGCCTACGCGCACACCGGCTACACCGCGAACCTGCCGCTCGCGGACCTGACCGGCGGCCGGGCCTGGATCGCCTGGGAGTACGAGGGGCGCCCGCTCGCCCCCGAGCACGGCGGCCCGGCGCGGCTGGTGGTGCCGCACCTGTACTTCTGGAAGAGCGTGAAGTGGCTCGCGGGCCTGGAGCTGCTCGACCACGACCGGCCGGGCTTCTGGGAGCAGAACGGCTACCACGCGCGCGGCAACCCCTGGGAGGAGCAGCGGTACTCCGGTGACTGAGACGGCCACACACACGGCGGGGGCCCACACGCCCCCCACGCGGTTCGCCGTGCCCGGACGCATCGAGGTGAACGGCCTGGTGGCCGGGGTCTGGCAGACGGCCACGCTGACGGAGATCCGCCGCGAGACGCCCCGCGCGTCCACCTTCCGGTTCGCCGTGCCCGGCTGGGCGGGCCATCTGCCGGGCCAGCACCTGATGGTCCGGCTCACCGCCGAGGACGGGTACGTGGCCCAGCGGCACTACTCGCTGGCGTCCGCGCCGGACGGCTCCGGGCACATCGAGCTGACCCTCGACCACGTGTCGGACGGGGAGGTGTCCGGCTGGTTCCACACGGTGGCGCGGCCCGGCGACCGGATCGAGGTGCGCGGCCCGCTGAGCGGCTTCTTCGCCTGGCCGGGCGACCGGCCCGCCCTGCTGCTGGGCGCGGGCTCCGGTGTGGTCCCGCTGATGTCCATGGTCCGGCACCACCGGGCGCGGGGGCTGACGGTGCCGCTGCGGATGCTGGTGTCCGCGCGCGGCCCCGAGGAGTTGATCTACGCGGGCGAGTTCGGCCCGGAGACCACCCCCGTCTTCACCCGGAGCGCCCCGGCCGGGACGCCCGTGGGCCGGCTGACCGCCGCGCACCTGGCCCCGCTGCTGTCCGAGCCGCCCGCCGGGGGCTGGGAGGCCTACGTGTGCGGGTCGAACGCGTTCGCCGAGCACGCGTCACGGCTGCTGGTGGCCGGGGGCCAGCCGGTGGAGCGCATCCGGATCGAGCGCTTCGGCTGACCCGCGGCGGAACTTCGCCGCGAGGGTGGGCGAGGCCCGCCGGACTGGGTACCAGTCCAGTACGGGCACTCGCACACTGGCGCGACCCGGAGGCGCGGGGGTTCCCCGCCCGTCATGGCCGTCCGTCCGCCTTCCGGTCGCGGTGATCGCGGGGAGGTCGACATGCGAACCCGGGTGCGCGGCTGGCGCTGGCGGCACAATCCGCTGCGCCGCCGGTCGGACGTCGTCGAGACCTGGACCCTGCTGTTCGTCGCCCTGCTGCTGTTCGTGGGCGCACCACTGCTGGGGGCCGCCACCGCCTGGTGGGGCTACGGCCAGGCGAAGGCGATCGTCGCGGAGCAGCGGGCGGAGCGGCACCGCGTGAGCGCCGAGGTGGCCGGCGACACCGGCGGCACCCTGCCGTCCGCCCAGCTCGACGGGCAGCACTCGTACCGCACGACGGTCCGCTGGACCACGCCGGACGGCGCGGAGCGGAGCACCACGGCGCGGGTCCCGGCCGACGCCCGGCGCGGTGACCGGGTCGACGTGTGGCTGGACTCGCGGGGGCGGAGCGTGCCGCCGCCGTCGGACGGCTCCCAGATCTGGCAGCACAGCGCCACCGTCGGCTCCTTCACCGCCATCGGTACCGGTCTCACGGTGCTCCTGCTGCACCGCGCGGTGCGCGGGGTGGCCCTCAGGCGCCGCATGAACGAGTGGGACCGCGACTGGGCCCGCACCGAACCCCAGTGGACGCACCGCCGCGCCTGACGGCGTCCCGCCCGCGACCTGGCCCGCCTTCCGGCCCCTCACGTACGGTGTGATCATCCGTACGGTCCGGCACGTGCTCCCGCAAAGGCGGTTCCCGATGGCCCTGTTCGATCTTCCGCTCGACGAACTGCGGTCGTACCGGAGCGCGTCGCGTGAGCCGGAGGACTTCGACGCGTTCTGGACCAAGACGCTCCAGGAGGCCCGCGAGCACGACCTGGACGCGCGCTTCGAGCCGGTCGACACGGGCCTGTCCACGGTGCGGGTGTACGACGTGACGTTCGCCGGGTTCGGCGGTCACCCGGTGAAGGGCTGGCTGACGCTGCCGGCGGCGGGGGAACCGTTGCCGCTGGTCGTGGAGTTCGTCGGGTACGGCGGCGGGCGCGGGCTGCCGCACGAGCACCTGTTGTGGGCGTCCACGGGCCGGGCGCACTTCGTGATGGACACCCGGGGGCAGGGCAGCGCCTGGGGCGGCGGTGGCGGGACGTCGGATCCCGTCGGCGGCGCGCCCGCGTATCCGGGCTTCCTGACCCGCGGCCTGGACGCCCCCGAGAACTACTACTACCGCCGGGTCTTCACCGATGCCGTGCGCGCCGTGGAGGCGGCCCGTTCCCACCCGCTGACCGACCCGGGGCGCACGGTCGTGCTCGGCGGGAGCCAGGGCGGCGGCATCTCGCTCGCGGTGGGCGGTCTGGTGCCGGACCTGGTGGCGGTCGCCCCGGACGTGCCGTTCCTGTGCGACTTCCCGCGCGCGACCACGATCACCGACCGGCACCCCTACCGCGAGGTCGGCCTGTACCTGAAGACGCACCGCGGCCGGACCGAGGACGCGCTGCGCACGCTGTCCTACTTCGACGGCGTGCACTTCGCGGCGCGGGGCCGGGCGCCGGCCCTGTTCTCGGCGGCGCTGGAGGACCAGACCTGCCCGCCGTCGACCGTCTTCGCCGCCTTCAACGCCTGGGCGCACGAGGACAAGGCGATCGAGGTGTACGACTTCAACGACCACGAGGGCGGCGGACCGTTCCAGCAGGCCGCCAAGGTGCGCTGGCTGCGCTCGTACGCCTGAGCCCGCCGCGGTCCCGGCTGCCGACGGCGGAGTTTCGGACACGGCGGTCGCGGCGGAGGCCGTACGCGGCGGGAGGCGCGGGGGGTGTTTCGGCCGAACCGGCGGACCGGCCTTCCCTGCTGGTTTAGACCAATGGTACTCCTGGTGGCGCACCGAGCCCGCACGGCTACCGTACGTGACCCTCAGGAGGCGCGGCATGGACCGCACCACCCCGCACGACGACCCTCTCGCCGACGACCGGCCGCTGTACTGGCGGGTGGCGGCACGACTGCTCGGCGAACTGCACGACGGCACCGTGCCGCCGGGCGAACGGCTGCCCGGCGAGCGCCGGCTGGCGGAACACTTCGGCGTGAGCCGGGAGACCGTCCGGCAGGCCCTGGACGTGCTGCGCCGGGACGGCCTGCTGACCACCGACCGCCGGGGCAGTCACGCCGCCCTGCCCGGACCGCCGGCCAGGAGACCGGCGCCGCTCGCCTTCCCGGTGGGCGCCCGTCCGGCCGAGCCCCGCACCGGCGACCGCGCCACCGTCGCCTGGGAGGCGCCGCCGCCCGAGCACGCGGCGGCGCTGGGGCTGGTGCCGGGCCGGCCGACGCTGGTGCACCGTTACGCGTCGGCGACCGCCGACGGAAGCGGCCGGCGGACGGCCGTGACCTCCTTCTCGGCCGTCGCGCTCGCCGAGGTCGAGGAGCTGGCCCGCTACCGCGACCGCGCCGACGGCGTGGCCTCGGCCCAACTGCGGCGGGCCTACGACTGGATGCGGAGGGCGGGCCTGACCCTGCATCACCGGGACACCATCACGCCTCTCACGGACGCGGCCTCGGTCCGGGTCGTGCGCCGGGTGCACGACCAGCACGACCGGCCGCTGGAGATAACGGAGCTTCTGGTGGACGCCCGACAGGACGCCCTGGTCTACGAGTTCACGCTGCCGGCCGCAGGCTGAACCCCCGCGCGCTACGCCGTACGCCGGGCCGTGACCAGCCGCACGCGCGGGCTGCCGTCGGGTCGCCGGCCGAACTCGGGCAGGGCGTGCAGTTCCGCCCGGAAGCCCGCGCGCGCGAGTTCCCGGCCGACGTCCCCGAGGCGGAACGTCCGGTAGTACATGACGAACGGAGGCCGCCACAGCGCGTTGCGCACCCGCATCGCGGCGTCGAAGCCGAGCAGCGTCCAGTACCCCGGGGAGCCGGGGCGGGGCGGCGCGACCACGGGGAAGGCGAACCGGCCGCCCGGCCGGAGCACGGACCGCACCTGCTCGAACAGGCCCGGCAGCTCCCGGGGCAGGAAGTGCCCGAACGCGCCGAAGCTCACCACGAGGTCGAACTCGGCGCCGAACGGCAGCGCACGGGCGTCCGCGCGCACCCAGGAGACCTCGGGGCCCGGGGGCACGGGGCGGCCGCGCGCGACCTCCAGCATGCCCGCGCTGAAGTCGACGCCCGTCACCCTCTCCCGGCACACCCGGGCCAGTACGTCCACGCTCGCGCCGGTGCCGCAGCACAGGTCGAGCCCGGCGCCGAACGGTCCCATCGGTGCCAGCGCCGAGGCCACGGCGTCGAGCACCCGGTCCGGCGTCCGGTAGGGGGTGTGGTCGAACTTCGGGGCGAGCAGGTCGTAGCCGTGCTCGACCGACGACAGTGCCTGGACGGCGAGTTCGCGCAGGGTGGGGCCTTCGGGGCTGAACATCGGCTCAGCCTAGAGGCTGCCCGGCGGGTCCGGCCGGCGTCCGCCGCTCGTCGAGCACGGTGAGGACGCGCTCGCACCAGCGGGCGTTGTCCCGTTCGAAGGTGATTCCGGCGAGCAGCGTGAGGTAGGGCCCGACGCGGTCGGCCTCCCGGAGGTGCCGCTCCTCCGTGCGCCCGTCCAGGAGGCGTTCACGTACGCGCTCGTAGCGGGCGAGCTTGCCCAGGGCCCAGGCCCTGCGCTCCTCGACCAGGGCGCGGACGGCCTCCGGGTCGGCGCCGTCCATCGCCTGCATCTTGATCAGGAACTCGTCGCGGACGGCGGTGGGGCGCCGGGTCGGCTCGACGGCGAAGGCTCCCAGCCGCTCCCGGCCGGCCTCGGTGAGCGAGAACAGCCGTTTGGTGGGCCTGCGTTCCTGCTGCACCGTCCGTGCCTCGATCAGCCCGTCGCCCGCCAGGCGCTCCAGCTCCCGGTAGAGCTGCTGCGGCGTGGCGGGCCAGAAGTTGGCGAGCGACACGTCGAACACCTTGGACAGTTCGTAGCCCGAGGCCTCCCCCTCCAGGAGAGCGGCCAGGACGGCGTACTTGAGAGACATATCGACACGCTAGCAAGCACGGACTAATCTACTCCGCACCTATTCAATTATTTTACTAGGAGGTAGCTGCGATGCAGGCATTCCGCTCGGCGGTCGAGGCGCACGACATCGACGCCGTCGAGGCACTGCTGGCCGAGGACGTGGTCTTCACCAGCCCCGTCGTGTTCAAGCCCTACCGGGGCAAGGCCATCACGGCCGCGATCCTGCGCGCGGTCGAGCGCGTCTTCGAGGACTTCCGCTACGAGCGCGTCATCGGCGAGGAGGGCGGCCGCGACCACGCGCTGGTCTTCTCGGCACGGGTGGGCGACCGGGAGATCGGCGGCTGCGACTTCCTGCACCTGGACGAGTCGGGCCGGATCGACGAGCTGACGGTGATGGTGCGTCCGCTGTCGGGCGCGCAGGCGCTCCAGGCGGCCATGGCCGCGCAGTTCGAGCGGATCGCACAGGAGGCGCAGGAGGCGCAGGCGGGTACGGCCGGCTGAGTCCGGCCCGGCACATGCGGAAGACCTGATTGCGGAAGCCGGAATAGGGACCGCACCGGCGGCGTTGACGGGTGTGGGACGTAGCAGCGTCCCATTCCCGTGCCCCTCCCACCACGTCCCGTGGTACGGTGCGGTCAGCACTTGTGTACGCCCCACTGGGGCGCCGGTGCCAGTTTCCTTCGGTTCGCCGACCCGCCCGCCGCCCATGCGGCCGGCGCGTCCGCTTCTCAGCACAACCTCGTGAGCAGGGTCTCCGTACCCGCGGTCACCGAGGTGCTGTTTCCGCCGTCCGGAGGCGTGTCGTCCGACCCCTCGCGCGGCTTCCCCCTTCCTTCCGCATGTCCCATGCCCAGGTGTCCTCGAAAGGACCGACCACCATGACCACCACACTCGAACACCCCCCTGTACAGCAGTCCCCGGCCGAGATCGCGAGCGGCGTCCTCGACCTCGAGACGGGCGGGAAGGGCCGCCTGCGGGGCGCGAGCCTCCAGCCCGAGCCGAACGACCTCGTCCTCTCCCCCGCCCTGATCCGCCGGCACGGCCTGCGCAAGGGCGACCTGGTCGAGGGCGTGCGCGGCGACCGGCGCACCCTGACCGACGTCGTCCGCGTCAACGGCCGTACGCCCGACGGCCGGGACGGCCGCCGGCACTTCCACGACCTGACCCCGCTGCACCCGCACGAGCGGCTGCGGCTCGAACACCGCGCGGCCGGTCTGACCGGGCGCGTCACCGATCTGCTCGCACCGGTCGGCAAGGGCCAGCGGGGCCTGATCGTGGCCCCGCCCAAGACCGGCAAGACCGTCCTGCTCCAGCAGTTCGCCGCCGCGGTGGCCGGCAACCACCCCGAGTCCCGGCTGATGGTGGTGCTGCTCGACGAGCGGCCCGAGGAGGTCACCGACATGCGCCGGTCGGTGCGGGGCGAGGTGTACTCCTCGACCTTCGACCAGAGCGCCAAGCAGCACATCGCGCTCGCCGAACTCGTCATCGAGCGCGCCAAGCGGCTCGTCGAGGCCGGTGAGGACGTCGTCATCCTGCTCGACTCCCTCACCCGGCTGTGCAGGGCGCACAACAACGCCTCGTCCTCCAGCGGCCGTACGCTCAGCGGCGGCGTCGACGCCGGGGCGCTGCTCGGCCCCAAGCGGTTCTTCGGCGCGGCCCGCAAGGCGGAGGAGGGCGGCTCCCTCACCATCCTCGCCACCGCCCTGGTGGAGACCGGCTCGCGCGCCGACGACTTCTACTTCGAGGAGCTGAAGAGCACCGGCAACATGGAGCTGCGGCTGAGCCGGGAACTCGCCGCCCGCCGGGTGTTCCCGGCCGTGGACATGACCGGTTCGGGCACCCGGCGCGAGGAGCTCCTGCTGTCCGCCCCCGAGGCCACCGCCGCGCGCGGGCTGCGGCGGGCGCTGGCGTCCCGGGACGGGCAGTCCGGCCTGGAGACGCTGCTGGAGCGGATGCGCCAGACCCCGGACAACGCCGCGTTCCTGCGGCAGGTCCAGCCGACCCTGCCGGCGGGCTGACCCCGCCCGGCCCGCCGGGCGATCCGGCCCCGCCGGGACACCCGGTCCTACGGCATACGGGTGCATGCGCGCCCGACTCGCCCCGGGCAGCGCGGCGGTTCGGGCGTCCGTTCCTACGTTTGCGGTATGACTATCGGATTCTCATCCCGGGCGACTCGATCCACCTGCATGCTCTGCGTGGCAGGCCTGCTGACGCTCATGCCCGCCGCCGCGGCCGCCCGGACGGGACAGCCGGACCCCGGGCCACCGGGCGGGCCCGGCCCGATGGCCCGGCCCGCGGCACTCTACGGCTCCGGCACGCAGGTCCGGCCCGGCCCCGCGGCCCCCGAGGTTCCCTATGTCTCCGCGCTGTCCTGGGTGGTCGCCGACGCCGGGAGCGGCGACGTGCTGGCCGCCCACGACGCGCACCGTCCGCTGCCTCCGGCCAGCACCCTCAAGACGCTGTTCGCCCTCACCGTGCTGCCGGTCCTGCCGGGCGGCGTCCGCCACGAGGTGAGCGCGGACGAGCTGTCCGGCATCGGTCCGGGCAGCAGCCTGGTCGGTGTCGTCGAGGGCCACACGTACCGCGTCTCCGACCTGTGGAACGGGGTCTTCCTCAACTCCGGCAACGACGCGGTGCACGTCCTCGCCTCGCTCACCGGCGGCTGGAGCGCGACGGCCGCCCGGATGCAGGCCGAGGCCCGTTCGCTCGGCGCCCTCGACACCCAGGTGCGCTCACCCGACGGCTACGACGCGCCGGGTCAGGTGTCGTCGGCGTACGACCTGGCGGTCTTCGGGCGGGCGGGGCTGCACAACCCGGACTTCGCACGGTACTGCGGCAAGATCGACGCGCTCTTCCCCGGCCGGGACGGGGAGGCGTACGGAATCATGAACACCAACCGCCTGCTCACCGGGGCGGACGGCGTGGAGCCGTACCCGGGGCTCATCGGCATCAAGAACGGCTACACCAGCAACGCCGGCAACACGCTGATCGCGGCGGCCCACCGCGACGGGCGCACCCTGGTGGTCACCGTGATGAACCCGCAGGAGGGCGGCGGCCACGCCGTGTACGAGGAGGCCCGCTCGCTGCTCGACTGGGGCTTCGAGGCGTCCGGTCTGGTCGAGCCGGTGGGCTCGCTGACGCCCCCGGACGACCGGCCCCGGCCGGGCCCCGAGGCGGCGGCGCCCGCGGCGGTCACACCGGCACGGGCCGCCGAGCACGAGCCGGGCTGGCCGGAGACCGGCGCCATCCTCGGCGTCGCCGGACTCGGCGCGGGCGTCGTGGCGCTGGCCCTGCGGCTCAAGCTCGTGCGCGACGACGGGAGTTGACGAGGGCGGGAGGAGGACCCCCGGGACGGAGGTGGTGCTGGCCACACCCCTCTTTCGGGGGCGGACGCCATTCTGCGGCCGACCGCGCGTTCACATACTGAAGCGCATGGCCAATCCAACGGTGCTCATCGAGAACTCCCCCGCGCGCGGACAGGAACAGCGACGCGAGAAGGGCAGCGACTTCTCCGAACTCTGCCGGCGCATAGCCGACGCGGATCTGCTCCGGCGCCGCCCGCTGTACTACACGGTGCGCTTCGGTGCCGTCGCCCTCGCGCTCGCGGGCGGCGTCGCCGCCTTCGTCACCCTGGGGGACAGTTGGAGCCAGCTGGTGGTCGCGGCGGCGCTGGCCGTCGTCTTCGGCCAGCTCGGACTGGCCGCCCACGACCTCGCCCACCGGCAGGTCTTCACCCGCCGGCGCCCCAGCGAGGCCGGCGGACTGCTGGTGGCCAACCTGCTGCTGGGCATGAGCTACGGCTGGTGGATGAACAAGCACACCCGCCACCACGCCAATCCCAACCACGAGGAGAAGGACCCGGACGTCTCCCCCGACATCCTCGTGTGGTCCCGGGGTCAG
Organism: Streptomyces sp. NPDC056128; assembly: GCF_042263835.1. Taxonomy (NCBI): domain Bacteria; kingdom Bacillati; phylum Actinomycetota; class Actinomycetes; order Kitasatosporales; family Streptomycetaceae; genus Streptomyces; species Streptomyces sp. NPDC056128. The sequence continues at coordinate 252,484 of NZ_JBHJVQ010000007.1, forward strand.
GCGAGCAGGGCGAAGGGGCTGCCGCGCTTCGTCGGGAAGCACCAGGCGGCCCTGTTCTTCCCGCTGTTGACGCTGGAAGGTCTCAACCTGAGTTTCAACAGCTTCAAGGCGCTGCGCGGCCCGTCCATGAAGCGGCCGGTGGTGGAGGGGTCGCTGCTCGTCGCGCACTTCGTCCTGTACTTCGGCGGCCTGTTCACGCTGCTGTCCCCCGGCAAGGCGCTCGCCTTCATCGCCGTGCACCAGGGCCTGTTCGGGATCTACCTGGGCTCGGTCTTCGCGCCCAACCACAAGGGCATGCCAATGATCGAGGAGGGCACGCGGCTCGACTTCCTGCGCCGCCAGGTCCTCACCTCCCGCAACGTACGCGGCGGTGTCTTCGTCGACGCCTTCATGGGCGGCCTCAACTACCAGATCGAGCACCACCTCTTCCCCAGCATGCCGACCCCCGCGCTCGCCAGGGCCCAGGCCGTCACCGAGGCGTACTGCGCCGAGCTGGGCGTCCCGTACCACCAGACGGGGCTGCTCGCCTCGCACCGCGAAGCCCTGCGGCACATGCGGAGCGTCGGGGAACCGCTGCGCGCCGCCCGCTGAGCGCGGTGGCGGTCAGCTCTGCAGCACGCCCGTGCCCAGCAGCCCGAACAGCAGGACGCCGACCGCGATCCGGTAGACGACGAAGGCGTTGAAGGAGTGCTTGGTGACGAACTTCAGCAGCCAGGCGATGGAGGCGTAGGCCACGACGAAGGAGACGAGGGTGCCGACCACCAGGGGCGCGGCACCCGCTCCCGCGCCCAGGGCGTCCTTCAGTTCGTACAGACCGGCGCCGGTCAGGGCCGGGATGCCGAGGAAGAAGGAGAGCCGGGTGGCGGCGACCCGGTCGAGGTCGAGCATCAGGGCGGTGGACATGGTGGCGCCGGAGCGGGAGAAGCCGGGGAAGAGGAGCGCCAGGATCTGCGAGCCGCCGACCAGCATGGCGTCCTTGAACGAGGTGTCGTCCTCGCCCCGCTTGTGCCGCCCGGTGCGGTCCGCCACCCACATGACCCCGCTGCCGACGATCAGTGAGCCGGCCACCACCCACAGGGAGGCGAGCGGGCCCTTGATCAGCGGCTTGGCGGCCAGGCCCACCAGGACGATCGGGATCGTCGCGCAGATGACCCACCAGGCGAACTTGTAGTCGTGGTGGTACCGCTCCTCCCGGTCCCGCAGCCCGCGCACCCACGCGGAGAGGATCCGCGCGATGTCCTTGTAGAAGTAGACGAGCACGGCGGCGATCGCGCCGACCTGGATGACCGCCGAGAAGCCGATGACGGAGTGGTCGTCCACGGGGATGCCCATCAGCCCCTCGGCGATCTTGAGGTGGCCGGTGGAGGAGACGGGCAGGAACTCGGTCACCCCCTCGACGGCTCCGAGGACGATGGCCTGACCGATGCTGATGGCGCTCATGAGACCCACTTCCTACTACACGCGGGCGAGCGCCCCCCGTCACGCCAGGAGCGCGTCGGCGAGTGTCACCCCCGCGAACACCGCCGCGAGGCCGGCCGCCACGCTCGCCGGCACGTTCACGGCGGCCGGGAGGCGGGAGCCCGTCTCGGTGAGGCGGAGCGTCTCGTAGGAGAAGGTCGAGTACGTCGTGAGGGCGCCGCACAGTCCGGTCCCGAGCAGCAGACGCAGGTCGGATCCCACGGCTCCGGCCAGCGTGGCACCGGTGAGCAGGCCCAGGACCAGGGAGCCGACGACGTTCACGGTGAAGGTGCCCCAGGGAAAGTCCGAGCCGTGCCGGGACTGCACCGCGCGGTCGGTGAGGTAGCGCAGGGGTGCTCCGACCATGCCGCCCACGACAACCAGCAGCCAGTTCATCGGGGGCTCCGCCTCCGCTTCAGTGTCCGGCGGGCCGCCCACGAGGCGAGCCACACCGCGGTGAGTGCCGCGAGCGGGGTGGCGGCGAGGCAGGCCAGACCGCTGCCCGGGTGGCCGTCCGCGAGCAGCCCGCGGATGTCGGCCGCGTAGGTGGAGAAGGTGGTGAAACCGCCGAGCACGCCGGTGCCGAAGAAGGGCCGGACCAGGCGGTGGACGTCCCACACCTCGGTGACGGCCACCATGAGCACGCCCATGGCGGCACAGCCGGCGACGTTGACCCAGAAGGTCGTCCAGGGGAAACCGCCGCTCCGCGTCGGCCACCACAGGGCGGCGGCGTAGCGGGCTGCGGCGCCGGTGCCGCCGCCGAGGGCCACGACCGCGACGACGGGTGCCTGGACACGCCACCCCTGCGTCATGGTCGTATGCCTCCCGCTCGCTCGACGGCGGGGTCAGGGTAGCCCGTCTACCAGCCCTTCTCGAACATCCGGGCCACCTCAGCGATGCGCACCTCGTCGCGCCGGTAGTACGTCCGCCCGCGGATCCTGCGGGTGCGCAGCAGGCCGAGGCGGGTGAGCAGGGCCAGGTGGGTCTCGGCCACCCGGCGGGGCACACCGAGCTTCGCGGCGACCGGGCCGGAGGGGACGCCGTGCGCGGCCGCGTCCACACGGCGCTGCGGCGGGAAGTGCGCGACCGGATCCTTGAGCCATTCCAGGATGTCGAGACGCGTGCCGTGCACGGGGGTCCTCGGCATCTCGCCCTCCCTCCGTCGGGCCCGCCCGTCCGTGTCCGTCCACTGTCCCGCAGCCGGGGTCCCGCTGTCCGGGAGTCCCCTTCCTTGTCCGGTACCCGACCCGCCGGAGCCCCGGGCTGTTTCTTGACCCCGGCTGTTTCTTGCACGCGCACTAGTTGCACACTCAAGAAACGGGCTTTCCGGTGCTACCGTGCAGGTATGGCAGTCAGGACGGCCGGTCTGCGGCTCGAGGAACGGTGGCGGGACATCCTCGCCGTGCACGCGCGCACGATGTGCGAGATCGACCGCGCGCTGCATCCGCACGGTCTGGGGGCGAGCGACTTCGAGGTGCTCGACCTCCTCGTGACCGAGGGGCCCGAGGAGGGCGCCCAGTGCCGGGTGCAGAACCTGGTCGGCCGGGTCCACCTGAGCCAGAGCGCGCTGTCCCGGCTCATCGCCCGGCTGGAGAAGGACGGACTGGTCGAGCGCACGATGTGCGCGGAGGACCGGCGCGGTGTGTACGTCGCCCTGACCCACCGGGGCCGGGACCTGCACGGCGAGGTACTGCCGCTGCAGCGGGCCGCACTCGCCCGCATGCTCGGCGACGACGACGAGCCGCGCCCCTGACTAGAGCCGGGTGAAACCGGCGAGGCGGGGCAGGACGACGAAGGGGAAGGACGCGCCGCCGGGGGTCTTGAGCGCCGCCAGGATGTCGTCGTCCGGCTCGCCGAACACCTCGAAGTGCTGCACGGTGCAGTGCTCCATCACCTCGCGGATGTACGGGTCCGACAACCGCCAGTGGGTACGGATGGCGTCGGAGTCGCGGTAGAGCTGGAAACTGTGCGCCAGCATCCGCTCCTCGTCGACGAAGACCTCCACCATGAGCTGGGGCCCGTGCTCCTGGGCGAACGCCACCGCTCGCGCGATGGCGCGCCGGAAGTCGTCGAGGCGGCCATCCGCGATGCGCATGGTGTTGCGGAAGAGAATGGTGTCGCTGTTCGTGATCTCCATGCGCCGAGTCTCGTACCTCAAGCGAAGTTGAGGTCAACTCGGCTCAGGGACGGGCCAGCAGGCTGCGCACGCCGTCCGACGTCAGGGTGAGCCGGTGCTCCGAACCGGCGTCGATCGACAGCGACAGGTCGTCGGCGGGCCACTGCGCGGCGAGGGCACCCAGCGGCACCATCCGGTAGCGGGAGACGTACGGCAGCAGGTCGGCCATCTCCAGCTCCGAGGTGAACACGGGCACCACCTGACGGCCGCCCTGCTGTTCCAGCACCGGCAGCGCCAGCATGCCGGGGTCGGCGGCCTCCTGGTCGTTCGTGTCGTCGGGCACGGGGACGAGGACGTCGCTGCTCGCGAGCGTGTCGAGCGCCGCGGTGTCCTCGGTGTTCTCGGCCAGCGTGTCCAGGGCACGCTGGGCGGGCGTCACGGGGTGGTCGTTCGCGGGTGTCTCCATGGCAGATTCCCTGATAGCGGCGGTCTACGGCCCGCGCGGACGATGGGCACGGACGCGGTCCAGACTCGCGTACCCGATCATCCGCGGCGCAATCATGAGCGCCGCGGATGCCGGACTCACTCCTTCCGCTCGGCCGCCTCCACCAGTGCGGCCAGCTTCGCCAGCGCCATCCGCGTGCCCGTCTCGTTGTCGGCGGCCGGCACCGCGTCGGGCAGACCGTCGTGGGCGACGACCACGTCCGTGCCGCCGCCCACGTCGGTGAGCGTCGTCGTCATGGTCATCCGGCCCTGGAACGCGGGGTCGGCGGACTCGAACTCCAGCACCTCCACGACCTGCTCGTCGGGCACGAGGCGGGCGAAGTGCCCGTGGTAGGTGTCGGTGTGCGCGGCGGACTTGCCGGTGCCCGTCGGCGCCTCGTAGGTGAGCGACACGCGGAAGGCGCCGCCCGCGCGGGCCTCGAAGGCGTGCACCCGGGCGGTCATGCCGTCCGGGACCCGCCAGGCGGCGACGGCCGCCGGGTCGAGCAGCGCGCGGTACACGGCGGAGCGCGGGGCGTTCACGTGACGGGAGACGCGGGTCGAGTGCATGGGCCCCACCCTTCCGCCCGCCCGTCCCCCGGGCAAGCACCCCCGGAAAGCGCACTCATCTGATCGCATGGGGGCCCACTTGATCGATCAACGGGATGGTGGGGTTAGCATATGAGCGCCGCCTAGCTCGAAAGATAGAGACGTGACTGTCAACGACGACTCGTTCACCAACTGGAAGAACCGCGAAGAGATCGCGGAATCGATGATCCCGATGATCGGGAAGCTGCACCGGGAGCAGGACGTCACTATCCTGCTGCACAGCCGTTCCCTGGTGAACAAGTCGGTGGTCAGCATCCTCAAGACCCACCGCTTCGCCCGCCAGATCGCCGGCGCGGAACTGTCGGTCACCGAGACGATGCCCTTCCTCCGGGCACTCACCACGCTCGACCTCGGTCCCTCGCAGATCGACATCGGCATGCTCGCCGCCACCTACAGGGGCGACGACCGCGGACTCACCGTCGAGGAGTTCACCGCCGACGCCGTCGCCGGGGCCACCGGCGCCAACAAGATCGACCGCCGCGAGCCGCGCGACGTCGTCCTGTACGGCTTCGGCCGCATCGGCCGGCTCGTCGCCCGCCTGCTGATCGAGAAGGCCGGCTCGGGCAACGGCCTGCGGCTGCGCGCCATCGTCGTCCGCGGGGGTGGCGGTCGTGCCGCCGAAGACATGGTCAAGCGGGCCTCGCTGCTGCGCCGCGACTCCGTGCACGGGCAGTTCCAGGGCACCATCACCGTCGACGAGGAGAGCAGCACGATCCTCGCCAACGGCAACGCGATCAAGGTGATCCACGCCGACGACCCCTCGCAGGTCGACTACACGGCGTACGGCATCAAGAACGCCATCCTCATCGACAACACGGGCAAGTGGCGTGACCGCGAGGGCCTGTCGAAGCACCTGCGTCCCGGCATCGACAAGGTCGTCCTGACCGCTCCGGGCAAGGGCGACGTCCCCAACATCGTGCACGGCGTCAACCACGACACCATCAAGCCGGACGAGCGGATCCTGTCCTGCGCGTCCTGCACCACCAACGCGATCGTGCCGCCGCTGAAGGCGATGGCCGACGAGTACGGTGTGCAGCGCGGTCACGTGGAGACCGTCCACTCGTTCACCAACGACCAGAATCTGCTGGACAACTACCACAAGTCGGACCGCCGCGGCCGGAGCGCGCCGCTGAACATGGTCATCACGGAGACGGGTGCCGCCTCCGCCGTCGCCAAGGCGCTCCCGGACCTCAAGGCGCGGATCACCGGCAGCTCGGTCCGCGTGCCCGTGCCGGACGTGTCGATCGCGATCCTGAACCTCCAGCTCGCCCGCGAGACCACCCGCGAGGAGGTGCTCGACCACCTGCGCGAGGTGTCGCTGACCTCGCCGCTCAAGCGCCAGATCGACTTCATCAGCGCGCCCGACGCGGTCTCCAGCGACTTCATCGGCTCGCGCCACGCCTCGATCGTCGACGCCGGCGCGCTGAAGGTCGAGGGCGACAACGCGATCCTCTACCTCTGGTACGACAACGAGTTCGGCTACTCCTGCCAGGTCGTCCGCGTCGTGCAGCACGTCTCCGGGGTGGAGTACCCGACGTACCCGGCACCGGCGGTCTGATCCGGAGTACGCGCGCGAGGGGCGGTGGGACACGGTTCCCGCCGCCCCGTCGGGTATCAGCCGGCCGCGGCCCGGGCATGCGTGTGATGGCGTTCCCGCCCGGACGCCCCGCGTGGCACGACGGCCGGCTGAAACGAGAATGGCTCCATGGACGCACTGGTTCGGCGCTCCCCCTGGGTCGGGGTCCTGACCTGGTGCGTGGCGGTGCTGAGCCTGACCGTCCTGGCCGCGGCGGCCGTCATCCGCAGCACGGTGCTCGACCCCGGGTTCTACGGCCAGGTGCTGGAGGACGAACGGGCCTACCAGCGGTTCTACGACGAGGTACTGGTGGACCCGGGCAGTACGCCGTTCACCAGCGAGCTGCTGGACCGGCTGCCGGTGCCGCAGTCGACCATCACCTCGAACCTCAAGGTCGTGATCCCGCCGGAGACCCTGCGGACCATGGGGGACCGTCAGATCGCCGAGGTGGTCCACTACCTGGAGGGCGACCGCGACCGGCTGCGGATCACGGTCGACCTGGAGCCCGTGGTCGCGAACGTCGAACGGCTCAGCCAGGCCTACTTCGGTGATGCCGTCGCCGCTCTCCAGGAGCGGTCGGAACCCGACTTCCAGGCCTTCGTGCAGCGCATGTCCGAACTGGTGGCGCGGGTGGTGGCCGGTGAGGCACCGCTGGAGGAACTGCCGTCGCTGCCGCTCTCGCACAGCCAGGCGGTCGCGGCCACGGACGCGCTGATGCCCCTGCTGCCGAGCGCCGCGCGCGCGGACCTGAGGCCCAGCGTGCAGACGGCCCTGGACCGCGGGGACCTCGCCTCGGCGCTGGCCGCGATCGCGCCGGTCGTCCTGACGGACCAGGTCCGGGCCGCCGCCGCCGAACTGCTGAGGGAGGCGAGGCAGGGCACCTGGGTCGTCTCCGTCGACATCGACCCCACCGCCGAGGCGCTGGCTCCGGTGGACCGCGTCCGGTCGGTGACCCGGCTCTTCCAGGAGGTGGTGGAACCGGCGGCGGCCGTGCTCGGCGCCGCCGCGCTCACCCTGCTGTGGCTCTCCACGCCCTCGCCCGCCAGGCGCCGGCTGATGCCGCTGGGCTGGGCGCCCGCGGCCGCCGCGGCGCTGCTGGCGCTGACGGTGCTGGGGCTGCGACTCACCCTGGGCGACGCGCTGTTCGGCCCGCCGCCCTCGTGGCCCCCGGCGGCCTCGGGTCTGCTCGCCGACGTCCAGGCCACCGCGCTCGACCGGCTCCTGACCACCGCCGTCGTCGTCGCCGTGATCCTGCTCGCCGCCGGCGCCCTGCTGATCCTCGTGGGCTGGGTCTGGGAGACCCGGCCCAGCGTGCCGGTCCTCACCGATCCGCGGCACGGTCCGACGCTGACCTTCGCCGTCACCGCCTGCGCGCTCGTCGGGACGATGGTGGCGCCGGTGGCGATCACCGGCTCCTCGCCGCGCATCTGCCAGGGCAGCGCCGAGCTGTGCGACGCCCGCTACGACGAGATCGCCCAGCTCGCCTCGCACAACGCGATGGCCACGACGGCGGACCGGTTCATCGGCCCGCTGCAGGACCCGGACATCGTCGGTCAGCTGGGCGCCGGGGTGCGCGTCCTGCTCCTCGACACCCACCAGTGGGAACGACCCGAGGAGGTCGCGGACCGGCTGAGCACCTCGGACTTCTCCCCCGACCTGCGCCGGCGGCTGACCGGGATCCTGGAGCGGGTGAACCCACCGCACCCGGGTCTGTGGCTGTGCCACTCGGTGTGCGGCGCCGGGGCGCTGGAACTGGTGCCCACGCTCCGCCAGATCGGTGACTGGCTGCGCGACAACCCCACCGAGGTGGTCACCCTGATCCTCCAGGACGGCGTGGACCCGGTGACGACCCAGAACGCCTTCCTCCAGGCCGGCCTCGCAGATCTGCTGTACCAGCCGGACCCGGACCCGGACCGCCCCTGGCCGAAGCTCAAGGACATGATCGACAGCGGCCGGCGGCTGGTCGTGTTCGCGGAGAAGGCGGACGGCCCCGCGCCCTGGTACCGGAACCTCTACCGGTACGGCATGGAGACGCCCTTCGCCTTCCGCAGCCCGGACGAGATGTCCTGCGTGCCGAACCGGGGCGGCTCGGACAAGCGGCTGTTCCTGCTCAACCACTTCGTCACGGCGGGCGGCGGGCTGCGGCTGGACGCCGGGACCGTCAACTCCCGGGAGCGGGTGCTGGAGCGGGCGCACAACTGCGAGCGGCAGCGCGGCAGGCCCGTGAACTTCATCGCCGTGGACTACGCGACGATCGGCGACGCGCTGGGCGCGGTCGAGGAGCTGAACGCCGAACGGCTGGAGGACGACGCCCGCGACCCCGTCGAACGGTCGCCGGACCGGCTGCGCGCGCGGGTCACGCCCGTACGGGACGGCGCGCCGGGCCAGTGACGGCACGGAGCCCGGCGACGCGGTGGTGCTCCGCGTCGCCGGGCGGGTACCGTCGGGCCGTGCCTACCTGTTGATCTTGAACTGGGAGCCCGGCTCGATCTGTACGTCCTCCTCCGCCGAGTTGGTGATGGTGACGTCGGTGAGGGTCGCGCTGCCGCGGGCGCCGCCCATCGCGAGGATGCCGGAACCGTTGTTGGACTTGTCGATGCGGACGTTGGTGATCTTCACGTCCGGCATCGCACCGCCTCCCGTCTTGAACTGGATGCCGTCGTAGGTCGAGTCGAGGATCTCGGTGTCCCGGATGGTCACGCCCGGGATGTCCTGGCCCTGCGCGAACAGGGTGATGGCGCCGAACTCCTGGTCCTCGTTCCAGAAGGCGCCGCCCGTGCGGTGCAGGGCGTTGCCCGCGATGAGGGTCTGGCCGGAGAAGGGCAGCGGGTCGTGGTCGGTGGCGAGCATGATGCCGGGGTAGTTCATGGTGTCGGAGATGACGTTGTTCTCGATGGTGTTGCCGTAACCGCCGTACACCGCGATGCCGTTGGCCCGCCAGGGCAGCTGGATGGTGTTGTTGCGGAAGTGGTTGTCGTGGCCGACGTCCACGGAGGTGTCCTTCACGTACTTGCTGGCCCACACGGCGAGCGAGTCGTCGCCGGTGTTGCGGAAGGACGAGTTGTAGACGGTGGAGTTGCGGGTGCCGTTGGCGAAGTTGATGCCGTCGGCGTAGGTGTTGCGGATGCGCACACCGGTGAACTCCAGGCCGTCGCCGGGGCCCCACAGCTCGGGGATGTTCGAGTAGTCGCGGCCGGCCCAGACGCCGACGTTGGCGTGCTCGATCCACACGTTGGTGATCTTGGTGTCCTTGCCGAAGCGGCCGTTGAGTCCGACGCCGCCCTCGTGGTTGCCGTCGCCGCCGCGGATGGTGCCCGAGCCGAAGATGGCGATGTCCGAGATCTTGGTGTTGTCGTCGATGTCGAAGCCGAAGTTGCCCTCGTGCGGGTGGTTGATGCCGCCGGCCTCGTGCGGCGGGGTCAGCGTGTAGAGCTGGGAGTGCCACATCCCGGCGCCTCGGATGGTGACGTCGCGGATGCCGACCTGGTTGAACTGGCCGCGGTTCTGCGGGTCGTCGGTGAGGATCTTCTGCTCCTGGCGCCACTGTCCGGCCGGGATCCAGACGCACTCGATCTGGCCGTTCTGGTCGGCGGTGACGGCGCGCTGGATGGCGTCGGTGTCGTCGAGGCCGTCGCCGGGGACGGCTCCGTACTGGGTGATGGAGGTGCAGTTCGCCGGCTTGGCCGCCGGGGGCGCGACCTGCTCCAGGTCGATCAGGTCGATGACGTAGAAGGCGGCCGTGTCGCCCGCGTCGCGCTGGAGGCGGAACTCGGTGCCCTGCGGGAAGGTCTTGTTCAGCAGGGCGTGGGACTCGTCGAACAGGCGTCGCGCGTCGCCGCCGGGCCGGTTGGTGAGTCCTTCGGGGTCGTCGGTGCTGCCGTACAGCCAGCTGTGCTTGGAGGACAGGCTGAGCTTCTGCACGAACTGGCCGTCGGCGTAGAGGCTGATGGTGGCCTGCGCTCCCCCGCCGCCCGGGGCGTCGGGGATGGAGTTGCGCACCACGATGGAGTTGGTGGGTGTGGTGGAGGTGAACTCGACGTGGTCGCCGGCGGAGTCGAGCCGGACGGACTCGCGGCCCGAGGACTCGGTGCCGAAGTTGGTGTGTCCGAAGGTCCGCTTGGCGTCGGAGGTGAGCAGCGTGCCGTCGTACCGGCCGTCCTCCGCCTCGTACTCGGTGTACGGCACGGCGGCGCCGCGTCCGACGACGAGGGACTTGGCGAGCACGTTGTTGTTCTCGTTGGTCTCGTCGACGACGTCGGTGGCGTCGGCGGACGCGGTGAGCGTGACACCGCCGCCGGTCGCCTTCCAGGTGCCGCTGACGGGCACGTTCACCGTGGCTCCGGCGGCCACCTGACCGGTGGTGCCGTTCAGCGTGGTGGAGCCGGCCTGGATCCGGGTCACCGAACCGGCCGCGGCGGCGCTGGTGCCGCGGTTGTGCACGGCGACGGTGAAGGAGACGTCGGCGCCCACGGCCGGGTTGGCCGGGTTCGTGGTGATGGACCGCACCTCGAGGTCGGGGCCGGGCGCCCGGCCGACGACCAGCCGGTCGGTGGCGGTGCGGCTGTTGTTGGTGTCGTCGAGTTCGGCGACGGTGTCGCGGGGGTCGGCGACCGCGGCGACCGCGTAGCTGCCCGCCGCGTGGGTGCCGGTGGCGATGGCGACCTCGGCGGACTGGCCGGGGTCGAGCGCGGGGACGGAGGCGCTGCCCGCGGCGGCGCCCTCCACGGTGACCTCGGTGGTGGTCGCGGCCGAGCGCGCGGTGCCGGCGTTGCGGACCGTGGCGTTCACGGTGACCTCGTCGCGCTCGGAGGGCGCGGCGGGTGACCAGTCGAGGCCGGTGACCGTGAGGTCGGGCGCGGGTGCGGCGGTGCCGAGGACCTGGAACTCGGCGACCTGGCCGCCGGGCGCGCCGGTGTTGGAGAAGAACCTGAGCCGCACGTCGGCCATCCGGCCGCTGACCGGGATGCTCACGGTGTTGGCCTGGCCGGGGCTGAAGGCGTAGTCGGCGCGGTCGCGCAGCGAGGTGAACCCGCTCGCGCCCTCGGCGCGGCCGAAGACCTGGATGCTCTGGGTCCGCGCGGCCCACACCGGGTCGGGGTTGAGCTTGACCACCACGCCGCTGACGTCCGCGTCGGCCCCGAGCTTGACGGTGAGGTCGGCGGGGTGTCCCGCGGCTTCCCAGTACGTCGAGGTGGAGTCGTCGGTGGCGTTGGCGGCGACGTAGGACTGGGTCGACGAGGTGGCCTCGACCGGCTTGTTGCGGGCGAGGTTGGTGCCGGTGGGCGGCGGGCCGGGGTCGGTCTCGTCGCCGTAGACCTCGAGTTCGGACAGTTGCGCGGCGTTCCAGCCGGTGTTGCCGGTGATGTCGACGCGGATGTAGCGGGCGTCGGCGGAGGAGCCGAGGTCGACGGCGACGGTGTTGGCGCGGTCGGGGCTGAACGCGCGGGCGTCCGCCGCGGCGAGGGTGCGGAAGGTGGAGCCGTCGGTGCTGCCGCGCACGGAGAGGCTCTGCCTGCGGCTCTCCCAGCCGGCGGGCAGTTTGAGGACCACCCGGTCAACGTCGCGGGCGGTGCCGAGGTCGACCTGGAGCCACTGGGGGAAGGAACCGGCCGGTCCCTCCCAGTAGGTCGCCTGAGTGCCGTCGGTGGCGTTCCCCGCCGGGTAGGCGCCGTGCGAGCCGCCCGCCTTGGCCGGGCGGCCGAGGGCCAGGTTGACGTCGGCGGCGGCCTTCGCCGGGGCGGCCTGCGCGGTGGCGGCCAGGGGCAGCGGCAGCAGCCCGACCGTCATCAGCCCGGCTACGGCGGCGCCGGGCAGCGACCGTCGGCCGAGAGATCTCCATCTCATGGGGGTCCTCTGTTCCGTGGGGAGGCGGGTTTCGGGGAGCGCGACACAGTCCGACTGGGAGGGAGAGCACCGATTCTGCGCGCCAATTGAGCAGGACAGTCGATTCTTTGCGGAAAGTGCGTCATCAGGTTTCTAGCGCGTCACCGGTTTGTCAACGGTCTTGGTTGAGGCGGGAGTTGGCACGTAATTGACTTGCGTCGCTTGCGGGCCTCTTACGTAGGGCTTGAACTGCGCAGGGGCGAACTGACGGACGCGGAAGCGTCGTTCCAAGCTCGTAAGTCACGCAAGTCATGCACGAGGGTGAGCAACAGAAAGGCCGGCCCGACGCCGTGAGGCGTCGAGCCGGCCCTTGCCGGTGCGGGGTCCCCGGAGGGGACGGATCAGTCGGTGCCGGACTCCATGGCGGCGCGGTCGAGCAGCTCGTCCTCGGCGGAGACCTGGCCGCGCGAGGCGATGGCCTCGGCGCCGCCCTCCGGCATGGCGCCGATCAGCCCGGTCGCGGCGGCCTGGGCGGCACCGATGGCGGGGTTGGCGGTGCCGATCAGACCGAGCCCGGCGTACTGCTCCAGCTTGGCGCGCGAGTCGGCGATGTCGAGGTTGCGCATGGTGAGCTGGCCGATCCGGTCGACCGGGCCGAACGCGGAGTCCTCGGTGCGCTCCATCGACAGCTTGTCCGGGTGGTAGCTGAACGCCGGGCCCGTGGTGTCGAGGAGCGAGTAGTCCTCACCCCGCCGCAGCCGCAGCGTGACCTCGCCGGTGACCGCCGAGCCGACCCAGCGCTGCAGCGACTCCCGGATCATCAGCGACTGCGGGTCGAGCCAGCGGCCCTCGTACATCAACCGGCCCAGGCGCCGCCCCTCGGCGTGGTACTGGGCGAGGGTGTCCTCGTTGTGGATGGCGTTGACCAGACGCTCGTACGCGGTGTGCAGCAGGGCCATGCCGGGGGCCTCGTAGATGCCCCGGCTCTTGGCCTCGATGATCCGGTTCTCGATCTGGTCGGACATGCCCATGCCGTGCCGGCCGCCGATGGCGTTGGCCTCCATCACCAGGTCGACCGGGGAGGCGAACTCCTTGCCGTTGACCGTGACCGGGCGGCCCTGGTCGAAGCCGATCGTCACGTCCTCGGCGGCGATCTCGACGGACGGGTCCCAGAACCGGACGCCCATGATGGGCTCCACGGTCTCCACGCCGGTGTCGAGGTGCTCCAGCGTCTTGGCCTCGTGGGTGGCGCCCCAGATGTTGGCGTCGGTGGAGTACGCCTTCTCGGTGGAGTCCCGGTAGGGGAGGTCGTGGGCGACGAGCCACTCCGACATCTCCTTGCGGCCGCCCAGCTCGGTCACGAAGTCCGCGTCCAGCCACGGCTTGTAGATCCGCAGCTGCGGGTTGGCGAGCAGGCCGTACCGGTAGAACCGCTCGATGTCGTTGCCCTTGAACGTGGAGCCGTCGCCCCAGATCTGGACGTCGTCCTCGAGCATCGCCCGCACCAGGAGCGTGCCGGTGACGGCGCGGCCGAGCGGCGTGGTGTTGAAGTAGGCGCGCCCGCCGGAGCGGATGTGGAACGCCCCGCAGGTGAGCGCGGCCAGGCCCTCCTCCACCAGCGCCGCGCGGCAGTCGACCAGGCGCGCGATCTCGGCGCCGTAGGTCTTCGCACGGTCGGGCACCGAGGCGATGTCGGGCTCGTCGTACTGGCCGATGTCGGCGGTGTACGTGCAGGGCACGGCGCCCTTGTCACGCATCCACGCGACCGCGACCGAGGTGTCGAGGCCGCCCGAGAAGGCGATACCGACGCGCTCGCCGGCGGGAAGAGAGGTGAGGACCTTGGACATAGGAAGAGTATGCATGATGACGCATGACCATGCAAAGCCCGTCGCTCAATCTCCTCCTCACCGGGTCGGCAGCGCCACGTACTGGTACTCCAGGAACTCCTCGATCCCGACCCTGCCGCCCTCCCGGCCGAGGCCCGACTGCTTGACGCCGCCGAAGGGGGCGGCCGGGTTGGAGACCAGGCCGGTGTTGAGGCCGACCATGCCGGTCTCCAGGCGTTCGCTGACCCGCAGGCCGCGGTCCAGGCCCTCGGTGTAGAGGTAGCCGACGAGGCCCCAGGGGGTGTCGTTGGCGCGGCGTACCACCTCGTCCTCGTCGTCGAAGGTGAGGATCGCCGCGACGGGGCCGAAGATCTCCGTGTCCATGAGCGCGCTGTCCGGGGAGACGTCGGTGAGCACCGTGGGCGGGTAGAAGCAGCCGGGGCCCTCGGGTGTCCGGCCGCCGACCAGCACCCGGGCGCCGCGCTGCACCGCGTCGGCGACCAGTTCCTCGACCTTGGCGCGTCCGGCGGCGTCGATGAGGGGGCCGACGTCCACGCCGTCCCGGGTGCCGGGGCCCACGACCAGCGCCTCCATCCGCCGGGCCAGCCGCCGCGAGAACTCCTCGGCCACCGGGCGGTGCACGAAGAAGCGGTTCGCGGCGGTGCACGCCTCGCCCATGTTGCGCATCTTGGCGATCATCGCGCCGTCCACGGCGGCGTCCAGGTCCGCGTCGTCGAAGACGATGAACGGCGCGTTGCCGCCCAGCTCCATCGAGGTCCTGACGACCGTGTCCGCGCACTGCGCGAGGAGCAGCCGTCCGACGGCGGTCGAGCCGGTGAAGGACAGCTTGCGGATCCGGCCGCCGCGCAGCAGCGGTTCGCACACCTCTCCCGCCCTGGAGGTGGGGACGACGTTCAGCACGCCGTCCGGCAGTCCGGCCTCCTTGAGGACGGCGGCGAGGGCCAGGCTGGAGAGCGGGGTCTGCGGAGCCGGCTTGTGCACCATCGTGCAGCCGGCCGCGATCGCCGGGGCGATCTTGCGGGCGCCCATGGCGAGCGGGAAGTTCCACGGGGTGATCAACAGGCAGGGCCCGACCGCGCGCCGGGAGAGCAGCATCCGGTTGCGTCCGTCGGGGAGGAGGCCGTGGCCGCCGTCGATCCGGACGGCCTCCTCGGAGAACCAGCGGAAGAACTCGGCGGCGTAGGCGACCTCGCCCCGGGCCTCGGCCAGCGGCTTGCCCATCTCGGAGGTCATCAGGCGGGCGAGTTCGTCCGTGCGCTCCAGGACGATCTCGTGGGCGCGGCGCAGGATCTCGCTGCGCGCCCGCGGCGCCGTGCGGGCCCACGCCTCCTGCGCCTGGACGGCGGCGTCCTCGGCGAGCCGGGCGTCCTTGGGTCCGGCGTCGGCGACGTGGCGGACGGTCTCGCCGGTCGCGGGGTCGTCCACGGGCAGGACGGCGCCGTCCGCCGCGTCCGTCCACGCGCCGCCGATGAACAGCTGGGTCGGTGTGTCGGTCATGGGGTCCCTCCTGGTCGCCCGGCCCGGAGGCCGGGCTCGGTCTGCGTGTGCTCGGTCCGCCGGGTCCGCCTCACGAGGGCGGCGGCCATCGGGGCGCCGGTCCGCCCGCTCCCGACGGTCCGCGCGCACCGGCCCGCCTGCCCGCCTCACGGCGACGGCGGCCGTCGGATCACCCGTCCGCCGCCCCCGACGTCCCGGCCTCGACGGCGGCGGCCCAGGCCCGCAGGCCCTCGTCGACGGCCGTCTCGTCGATCACCAGCGCGGGGATCATCCGGACCACCTGGTTCCAGGCTCCGCAGAGCAGCAACAGCAGGCCCTCGTCGACCGCGGCCCGCTGGACCCGGGCGGCGGTCCCAGGGTCCGGGTCCCCGTTCTCGGTGACGAACTCGCTGGCCAGCATCAGTCCCATGCCCCGGACATCCCCGATGGCGGGCGTCCGCGCCGCCACCTCCTCCAGTCCGCGGCGCAGGCGCGCGCCCATGGCCTCCGTGTTCTCCACCAGCTTCTCGTCGCGTACGACGTCGAGGGTGGCGCAGGCCGCCGCGCAGGCCACCGCGTTGGCGCCGTACGTGCCGCCCTGCGAGCCCGCCCAGGCCTTGCCCATCAGTTCCTCGGAGGCCGCGATCGCGGACAGGGGGAAGCCGCTGGCCAGGCCCTTGGCGGTGATCAGGATGTCGGGGGTGACGCCGAAGTGCTCGTGACCCCAGAACCGGCCGGTGCGGCCCACGCCGGTCTGCACCTCGTCCAGGATCAGCAGGAAGCCGTGGCGGTCGGCGCGCTCGCGCAGGCCCTCCATGAAGGCGCGGGTCGCGGGCACGTAGCCGCCCTCGCCCAGGACCGGCTCGACGATGACGGCGGCGGTGTCGGCGGGCGAGGTGATCGTCTGGAGGGTGTAGTCCAGCTCCTGGAGGGCGAAGCGGGTGGCGGTCTCCTCGTCCCAGCCGTAGCGGAAGGCGGTCGGGAAGGGGGTGACGACCACGCCGCTCATCAGCGGCGAGAAGCCGGACCGGAAGCGGGTGCCCGAGGTGGTCATGGACGCGGCGGCTACGGTGCGTCCGTGGAAACCGCCGTGGCAGACCAGCACGTTGGGGCGGCCGGTGGCCTGGCGGGCCAGGCGCAGCGCCGCCTCCACCGCCTCGCTGCCGGAGTTGGTGAAGAACAGGCTGTCCAGACCGGCCGGCAGGACCTCGCCGAGCTTGTCGACGAGGCGCCGCAGCGGCTGGTGCATGACGGTCGTGTACTGGCCGTGGACCAGGGTGCCCACCTGCTCCTGGGCGGCGGCCACCACCCTGGGGTGGCAGTGGCCGGTGCTGGTGACGCCGATGCCGGCGGTGAAGTCCAGATAGCGGCGGCCGTCCTCGCCATGGATGTGGACGCCCTCGCCCCGGACGGCCACCACGGGCGTGGCCTGGCGAAGGTGCGGCGACAGTGCGGTCATGCTCGTCTCCCGGCGTGATCGTCGGTCTGCTGCGTGCCCCGAGCCTTCCCGCCGGGGCGGGCCCGCCAACGCGTGATCTGTCCGGCGCGGGCGCGGTATCCGGACGATGTGTCAACCGTCCGGCGCCGCGCGCGCCGCCGGTCCGCGCCCGCGCCGCCCTCCGAGCGCTCTTGCGCAGGTCAAGGAGGCTTGTCAGAGTGACCAGGGGCACAGGGAGGCACCGTGAGCGAGAACCGGCACCCGGGCCCGGAGGGCCGTCCGCCCACCGTGGCCGACGTGCTGGCCCTGCCGGTGCTGGCCGGGGGCGAGCCGCGGGTGGTCACCGGCGCCGACCGCGTGGACCGCCCGGTCCGGTGGGTCCACGTCACCGAGCTGACGGACCCGGCGTCGTTCCTCAAGGGCGGCGAGCTCGTCCTCACCACGGGCATGCCCCTGCCCGAGGACCCGGCGGGGGTACGCCGCTACGTCGACGAACTCGCCGACGTCGGTGCCGCCGCCCTGGTCATCGAGCTGGTTCGCCGCTACCACCGGCCGCCCGACGCCCTGGTCCAGGCCTGCCGGGCGCGCGGGCTGCCCCTCGTCACGCTCGCCCGGGACGTCAACTTCCTGGAGGTCACGCAGGTCGTCCACGCGCTGATCCTCGGCAGCCAGGCGGACGCGATGCGCAGGACGCAGCGGGTCCACGAGGCGTTCACCGCGCTCACCCTGCGCGGCGCCGGTCCGGAGGACGTGGTGCGCGCGGCGGCGGAGATGAGCGGACGCACGGTCGTGCTGGAGAACCTGGTGCACCGGGCCCTGGTCTGCGAGCCCTCGGGCAGTACGGCGCAGGCCGCGCTCACCGGCTGGGAGCGGCGCTCGCGGACCACACCGGCCACCGACCGCACGGGCCTGGCCGGTCCCGAGGGCTGGCTCGTGGCCCCGGTGGAGTACCAGGGCGAGGGCTGGGGGCGGGTGGCCATGCTGCCGGGCGGGGACCGGGCGTTCGGCCCCGAGGACGTCACCGTGCTGGAGCGGACCGCGATGGCCCTCACCATCGCCCGTCTCACCCACGCCACGCCCTGGGAGCGCACCGCCCACCGCACCGCCCTGCGGGACCTGGCCGAGCGGCGCCACCGCTCCCCCGCGGACGCGCGCGCCCGGGTCGCGGCCCTCGGGCTGCCCGCGTCGGACGCCCGCTTCGTCGCCGTACTCGCGGACCTCCCGGGAGAGGCCGACGCAGCGACGGCCGAGGCCCGGCTGTCCGAGGAGCTGAGCACGTCGGGGGCGCGGGCGCTCGTCGGTCTGCTCTCCCCCACCCGCCTGGGCGTGCTGCTGGCGCTGCGCCCGTCGCCGCCCTGGCGCGAGGCCGTCGAGCGGCTGAGCCGGGGCGTGCTGGGCGCCGCTCCGGACGCGGTCGTGAGCGTCGGCTCCCCCGCCCCGGATCTCGACGGCGTCGCGCGTTCCTTCGGCGAGGCGGCCCGGGTGGCCGAGGCCACCGAGCCGGGCCGGCCCCCGCCGCCGGACCGGTCCTTCCACGAACGGGCGGACATCGGCCTGGGCCGGCTGCTGTTCGCACTGCGCGACGACACCCGCGTCCAGGACTACGCGGAACGGCAGTTGGGCCGGCTGCTCGACCACGACGCCCGGCACGGCACCGACCTCGTGACGACCCTGCGCGGCTATCTGGACGCCGCGGGCAACAAGACCGTCGCCGCCCGGTCGGCCGGGCTGTCCCGGGAGACCGTCTACCAACGGCTGCGGACGATCGAGCGGTTGCTCGGGCGCGACCTGGAGTCCGGCGAGCAGCGCACCGAACTCCATGTCGCGCTCCAGGCGCTCGATGTGCTGCGGGGCGACTGACCCGGGCGCCTCAGCCGCCCGCCGACGGTTCCTGCCCGAAGACCGCGTGCAGCCGCCGCGTGTGGTCGACCCGCCGTTGCCGACCGGTGAGGGTGACCGTCGCCGTCAGGGGCGGCGCGGTGCTGGACGCGGCGAACCGCAGCTCCAGCGCGCCGGGTTCGACGATGCGGTGGCCGTCGCGCCCCGTGAAGGAGGCGAGGTCGGCCGGGACAACGGCGCGCACCCTGCGGGCCTCGCCGGGCGCCAGCGGCACCCGGGTGTAGCCGACGAGGCGCCGCACCGGCTGGACGACGGAGGCCACCGGGTCGTGCAGGTAGAGCTGGACGACCTCGGTGCCGTGCCGTGCGCCGGTGTTGCGGACGGTCAGAGCCAGGGAGAACTCGCCGTCGGTGGGCGCCTGTTCCACGTCCACCGCGAGGTCGCTCCAGGCGAACGTGGTGTACGTGAGGCCGTGCCCGAAGCCGAAGGCGGGCGTCGGGTCGATGCTGGACACCTCGCTGGCGTGGGCGAGCCGCGCCCCCAGGTAGGTGGTCGGCTGGGCACCGGCTCCGCGGGGCACGCTGACCGGCAGCCGCCCGGAGGGACCGGTACGCCCGCTGAGCACGCCCGCGAGAGCGGAGGTCCCCTCCTCACCGGGGAAGAAGGACTGCACGATCGCGGCGGCCTCCGTCACGGCCCGGCCCAGCGCGTAGGGCCGGCCCGCGAGGAGCACCGTGACGACCGGCCTGCCGGTGTCCAGCAGCGCGTCGAGGAGCGGTTGCTGGGCGCCGGGCAGGGCGAGCGACTCGACGTCGCAGCCCTCACCGCTGGTGCCGCGTCCGAAGAGTCCGGCGCGGTCGCCCAGGACGGCGACGACGACGTCCGCCTCCCCGGCCGCGCGGACGGCCTCGGGGAGGCCGGAGACGTCTCCGTCGTCGATGCCCGTGCCGTGGGCGAGCGTGAACTCGGTGTCGGGGAACTCCGCGGCCAGGGTGGCGCGCAGGGTGGGCAGGTCGATGCCGACCGGGGTGGCGGGGTGGTGGACGCCGATGTGCTGGGGGAAGGAGTAGCAGCCGAGTACGGCGGTGGGCTCGTCGGCGTTGGGTCCGACCAGGGCGATGCGGCGCGGCCGGGCGAGCGGCAGTGTGCCGTCGTTGCTCAGCAGCACGACCGCTTCCTCGGCGACCGTGCGGGCCAGTGCGCGGTTGCGGGGCCCGTCCAGGTCGATCCGGCCGCGCAGGGCCTCCGGGTCGTCCAGGTCGGCGCCGTCCAGTGCGGCGGGCACCGGGTTCCAGTCCGGGTCGAGGAGCCCGAGCAGCGCCTTCTGGGTGAGCACCCGGCGCAGGGCGCGGTCGATCACCTTCTCGGGGACCCGGCCGGCGGCTACCGCCTCCACCAGGGGCGCGCCGAACGTCTTGACGGTGGGCAGCTCGACGTCGACGCCCGCCCGCAGCGCGGCACCTGCGGCCTCCGCCCAGTCGGCGGCGATGCCGTGCAGGGTCTTGAGGAAGGCGATGCCGAAGTAGTCGGCGACGACGGTGCCGTCGAAGCCCCAGGTGTCGCGCAGCAGCCCGGTGAGCAGGTCCTCGTCGGCGGCCGCGGGGACGCCGTCGGTGTCGGTGTAGGCGTGCATCACCGACCGGGCGCCGCCCTCGCGGATCGCCATCTCGAAGGGCGGCAGCAGGACGTCGGCGCGCTCGCGCGGGCCCATCGGGGAGGGCGCGAGGTTGCGTCCGGCGCGGGAGGCCGAGTAGCCGGCGAAGTGTTTGAGGGTGGCGACGACACCGGCGTCCTCCAGGCCGCGCACATAGGCGGAGCCGATGGTGCCCACGAGGTAGGGGTCCTCGCCGATGGTCTCCTCGACCCTGCCCCAGCGGGCGTCGCGCACCACGTCCAGGACGGGTGCGAGGCCCTGGTGGACGCCGACGGACCGCATGTCGCGGCCGATGGCGGACGCCATGCGGTGCACCAGGTCCGGGTC
Source organism: Streptomyces sp. NPDC056128 (assembly GCF_042263835.1). NCBI lineage: Bacteria > Bacillati > Actinomycetota > Actinomycetes > Kitasatosporales > Streptomycetaceae > Streptomyces > Streptomyces sp. NPDC056128. The sequence continues at coordinate 273,130 of NZ_JBHJVQ010000007.1, forward strand.
GAAGGTGGCGCCCCAGGACAGCGGGACGGGGTAGGCGGTCGCGCCCCAGGCGGCGAAGCCCGCCAGGCACTCCTCGTGCGCGACCGCGGGGATGCCGAAGCGGTTCGCCGAGGCGATGCGGGCCTGGGTGCGCAGCAGCGAGAGCGCGCCGAGCGCCGGGTCGACGGGGGCGGTGCCGAAGGGCCGGGTCAACTGGCCCAGGCCGGTGGGCAGGAGCGCGTCGAGGTCGACCGCCTCCTCCATGTCGTGCTGGTGCGGGGCTACGTCGCCGCCCTCGTCGGACGCGCCGACCCAGACGCCGTACAGCTGGGCGATCTTCTCCTCGGGGGTCATCGCCTCGATGAGCGCGGACACCCTGGTGGTGACGGAGAGGTCGGGGTCGTTCCAGAGGGGGATTTCGGGGTGGGTCTCAACCGCCACGTTGTGGGTCACTTTCCTCCGACGCCCATCAGGCCCTGGACCAGGGCGCGACGGGCGAACAGGTAGACGAGCAGGACGGGCACCATGGACAGCACCACGGCTCCCAGCAGGCCGGGGATGTCGATGCCGTGTTCGGTCTGGAAGTTGTAGAGGCCCAGGGTGACGACCTTGGTGGCGTCGGACTGGGTCAGGACGAGCGGGAACAGGAAGCCGTTCCACGCCTGGAGGGCGGAGAACACGACGATCGTGGACAGTCCGCCGCGCGACAGCGGCACCACGAGCTGGAAGAACATGCGCCGCGGGGTGGCGCCGTCCATGGTCATGGCCTCGAACAGCTCCGGGGAGATGTCCCGCATGGCGCCGCTGAGGATCAGCGCCGACATCGGGAGGCAGAACGCGGTCGTGGGCAGGATGACGCCGAGCAGGTTGTCGTAGAGCCCGGCCTCGCTGATCAGGTAGAACATCGGCACGATCACGGCCTGGGCGGGGATGGCGAGGCCGAGCAGGAAGAGCCGGAAGACCGCCGAGGTGGCGCGGCCCCGGCTGCGCACGATGGCGTAGGCGAGGGGCGGGACCAGCAGCAGGACGAGGCCGACCACGCAGGCCGTGACGACGAGGGTGTTGAGGAAGTACCGGCCGAAGCCGGAGTCGAAGGCGCCGGTGTAGTTGTCCAGGGTGAAGCTGTCCGGCATCGAGACCGGGCCGTTCTCGGCGTAGTCCTGCCGGGTGCGCAGGGTCGCGGCGAGCAGCACGTACAGCGGCAGGCCGACCAGGAGAAGCCAGCCGAACGAGCCGGCGCCGGCCAGGTAGTTGGGTCGGCGCCTCATGACACACCCTCCGTGGAACTGCGCATCTTGTCGTAGCCGGAGACCCGGACGACGATCAGCGAGATGACCGTGGCCGCGACGACCAGGGCCAGGGCGATCGCGGAGCCGGTGCCGTAGTCGAAGCTCTTGAACGCCTTGTCGTACATGTAGTAGGCGCTGATGGTGGTGTCGGTGCCGGGGCCGCCCTGGGTCAGGATGAGGACCGTCTCGAACGTGGTCAGGCCGCCGACGATCATCAGGATCATCGAGGTGATCATGGCGGTGCGCAGCTGCGGCAGGGTGATGTGGAAGAACTGCCGGTAGCGGCCCGCCCCGTCGATCTCCGCCGCCTGGTACAGCACCTGCGGGACGGCCCGGGCGGCGCCCTGGTAGATCAGCGTGTGGAACGGGGTGAACTGCCATGTGCTGACGAACGCGAGGACCCCGATGGCGGTGGCCTGTTCACCGAACAGGTTGCCGTCGCCGAACAGCCAGGTGGCGCCGGCGGGGATGCCGAAGTTCGGGTCGAGCAGCGCCCGCCACAGCACGGACACGGCCGTGGCGGACAGCAGCAGCGGGATGAAGTAGATGACCGACAGGACGGCGCGGTTGCGCTGGTGCCCGGCGGCCCAGACGCCGAGCAGGATGCTCAGCGGGGTCTGGAGGGCCACGCCGAGCACGGTCAGCAGCAGGGTCAGCCAGACGCTGTTGAGCATGACCGGGTCGTCGGCGAGGCGCGACCAGTTGTCGGTGCCGACGAACTCGGGCGGGCTGATGCCGTCCCAGCTCATGAAGGACAGCACCGCCACCATGATGAGCGGCACGATCGCGAAGAGGGCGAAGAACACTGCGGCGGGCAGCGCCCAGACGAAGCCGGGCCGGGCGCTCGTGGTCTGTGTGGTCATGGGCCGTTCGTCAGTCGGTCGGGAGGGCCTGCATGGCCTTGATGAAGCCGTCCGTGTCGAGCTGTCCGTTGAAGAACTGCTGGATGGCCTTGTGCATGTCGGAGCTCGCCTTCTGCGGGTACGCCTGGTCCCAGGACAGCTGGAACGACGGGGCGTCGGCGACGAGGTCGTACTGGAAGCGCGAGTACTCGGGGGTGCCCGAGCCGTCGATGAACTTGTCGGTGTTGGTCGTGGTCGGCAGGTTGCCGACGTCCAGTTGCGCCTTCACGAACTCGTCGGAGTACATGAGCTTCAGGAACTCGGCGACGGCCTCGGGGTGCTTGGTCTTCTTCATCACCGAGTAGTAGTTGTTGGTGTTGCCCGCGACGGCGGCCGGGTCGCCCTTGCCGCCCTCGACGGTCGGGAAGGCGCTGTATCCGAGGTCCTTCCGGGCGAACTCCTCGTGGTCCGTGAGCTGCTGGGAGTAGTACCAGGAACCCATCAGCTCGAAGCCGGCCTTGCCCGAGGCCATCAGCTGGACCGAGCCGCCGTTGGTGTACTTGACCGAGTCGTAGTTCTTGCCGAAGGCGCCGGTGTCGACCAGCTCCTTGATCATGCCCAGGGCCTTCCTGCTGTCCGCGCTCTCCCAGGCGCTCTTGTCGCCCCCGACGGCCTTCGCGAACAACTCCGGTCCGGCTGTGCGGTCGTAGAGGTACTGGAACCACATCTGGGTCGGCCAGACGTCGCCGCCGCCGAGCGCGATCGGCGTGACCCCCTTGTCCTTGAGCTTCTCCACCGCGTCGAGCAGCTCGTCCCAGGTCTTGGGCGGCTCGACGCCCGCGTCGTCGAGGACCTTCTTGTTGTGGAAGAGCAGGACCGGCTGGGTGCCGCGCATCGGGATGCCGTACGGCTTGCCGTCGACGACGGCGCTGTCGAAGACGGACGGCAGGAACTTCTTCCTGAGGTCCGGGTCCTTCTCGATGAAGCCGTCGAGCGGCAGCAGCAGGCCGGCCTCGACGAACGGCTTGATGCTGCCGCCGCCCCAGTTGAAGAACACGTCCGGGGCCTGCGGCGTGCTGATGATCGTCTGGAGCTTCTTCTGGTAGTCGGCACCGGGGATGGTGTCGAGGACGGCCTTGACGTCGGAGGTCTTGTTGAAGGTGTCGACGATCCGCTGTTCGACCTTGTTGCTCGCGTCCCCGTAGACCAGAACATGGATCTTGCCGTCGTCGGACGACGCCCCGCCGTTCCCGTCGCCGCAGGCCGACAGGCTCAGCGCCAGGGCGAGCGTCGCGGCGGTGGCGACGAGTCCGGGCAAGCGCGCACGTTTCTTCATCGTCTGCCTTTCGAAAGTTTCGGTGCCGTCACCGAAAGCTCATGGTGTCGGACAGTAAAGTCAGACGGGAATCTTGGTCAATGGCCGTGCGGACGCGGACTCAATTCGTTATCGATCGCTTCCGACAGTTTCGAAGCCCGTACCGATGGCCGGGAGCTGACGGAGCACGGCGCGGTCCGGCACGGCATGTGCACTTGGCACAGGGAGCGAGCACGCCGTATGTGGTCCGCACCGGTCGTCGTGGCGGGAGCCCGGTCCTACTGTCCAGCCAGCAGTTGAGACCCACGTCACAAACCCCCACGTGCCGTAGGAGTGTTGCGATGCCCCACACCCATCCCTCAGCCATGCCGACGGCGCGCGGCGGCGTCCGTGCCTGGGCGGCTCTGCTGACCGTGCTGATCGCCGCGGCGGCGTTCCTGTCCGTACCGTCGGGAACCGCCCGCGCGGCCGCCCTCCAGGAGGTGACCGGGTTCGGTTCCAACCCCGGCAACCTGCAGATGTTCCGGTACGTCCCGGACGGCCTCCCGGCAGGCCGTCCGCTCGTCGTCGCGATGCACGGATGTACGCAGAACGCGGCCGCCTACGACGACGAGACGGGCTGGACGGAGATGGCCGACCGGCTGCGGTTCGCGCTGCTGCTCCCCCAGCAGCGCAGCTCGAACAACGCCAACTCGTGCTTCAACTGGTTCGAGAACGGCGACACGTCGCGCGGCTCCGGAGAGGCTCTCTCCATCGTCCAGATGATGGACCGGATGCGCGCCGACAACGGCGTGGCGGCGGACCGTTCGTTCGTCACCGGGCTGTCGGCCGGCGGGGCCATGGCGTCCGCGATGATGGCGGCGTATCCCGACCGGTTCGACGGCGGCGCGGTCGTCGCCGGGATCCCGTCGCGGTGCGCCACGAGCCTGGCCCAGGCCTTCGGCTGCATGAGCCCCGGCTCGGACCGGACGCCCGCGCAGTGGGGCGATCTGGTGCGCGGCGCCTCGTCCCACGGCGGCCCGTGGCCGACCCTGTCCGTCTGGCACGGCACCACCGACACCACGGTGGCGCCCATGAACCGGCGCGAACTCGTCGAGCAGTGGACCGACGTGCACGGCACCGACACCACCCCGGAGACCTCGGACACCGTCGGCGGCTATCCGCACCTGGTCTACGAGGACGCCACGGGCCGCCCGGTCGTCGAGTCGTTCGAGATCACCGGCATGGGCCACGGCCAGCCCGTCGACCCGGGCAGCGGAAGCGGCCAGTGCGGACGGGTGGCCGCCTACATCCTCGACGTGAACATCTGCGCCGCGCACCACATCGCGCGGTTCTGGGGTCTCGACGCGGGAACCGATCCCGACCCGGACCCCGGTACGCGGACGGTGACCCTGGCGAACGACGACAGCCGCGACGGTTACGTCAAGGCGGGCGCCGACGGCGCCGGTCCGGCGGTCGGCACGCTGGAATCCCTCTACGGGCTGGGCGTGGGCCGGGGCGCGGACGGCAAGGACAACCGGGCGGTGCTCTCCTTCGACACCTCCTCGCTCCCCGACGACGCGGTCGTCGACAGTGCCAGGCTGTCCGTCACGTACGCGGGCGGCAGCGGCGATCCGTGGGGAGACCCGGCCGCCAACTCCCTGACGGTGGACGCGCACACCGGCTGCCTCGGCGCGTGCACGATCGAACCCTCGGACTGGTCCGCGTCCCCGACCGCGACCGGGATCGCCACCGTCCCCCGGTTCACCTCGGGCGCCGCGCCCTCCACCGAGTTCTCCGGCCCCGGTCTGCGGGCCCTCGACCCGACCGGCACCACCCAGCTGAGGCTCCGCTTCCTCCAGGCCCCCGGCGCCACGGCGTATGTCTTTGTCGCGCCCGGTGCCGCGGCGAAACTCACCGTCACCTTCCACTGAACGGGAGATCTCCTGACTTGCGTGCCAGTCAGGATCTCAATACACCCTTCCAACAGGGCTTCCAGTTCGTGCGCTGTTGAGTTTTCCGCAACACGCCTCTAAGGTCGTGGCCCGTGGAAACCGACGACGTCATCGAAGGCGCGCCTGCCGCCGACACCGCCGCCCGCGTCCGTGAGGTCATCGCGGACGCGGGCGTCAGCCAGCGCGAGTTCGCGCGCCGTGTCGTCATGGATCCGTCCAAGCTCTCGCGCTCGCTGAGCGGCACCCGCCGCTTCACGGCCGCGGAGCTGGCACGGATCGCCGACGAGGGCCGGGTCGACGCGGGCTGGCTGCTCGGCACCCGGCCCCTCGAGAAGGCCACGGCGCCGGTCGCCGACGTCGAGGGCGGGCGGCCGCTGCAGATCGTCCGCGAGACGGTCCGGCTGATCGCCGAGCACGGATTCCACGCGGTGCGGGTCGCGGACATCGCCCGTGCCTGCGCCACCAGCAGCGCCGCGATCCACTACCACTTCCCGGGCCGCGCCGAACTCCTGGAAGCGGCCGTGCGCTGGTGCATGGACGAGGACACCGCGCGCCGTGCCGCCCGGCTCGCCGAGGCGGACGACGCGGCGGCGGAGCTGCGCCAGCTCATCGCGCTGCAGACGCCGCGCACCGCGCAGCAGCGCCGCCAGTGGGCGGTGTGGCTCGACCTGTGGGCCGAGGCCGCGCGCTCCACGGGAGTGGGCCGACTGCACTCCGAGTACTACCGGCAGTGGCGGGAGACCGTCGCCGACGTCGTACGCCGAGGTGTCGGACAGGGCGTGTTCCGTGCCGACGTCGATCCACCCGCCGCGGCACTGACGCTGACCGCGCTGATCGACGGCCTGGCGACGCACGTCCTCTCGGTGAGCGGACCGGCGTCCGACAGCGCCGCGGACGCGATGCACGCGGCACTGACCACACACGTCACGCACACGATCCTGGCCGACTAGCTCCAGCGGCCACGGAAGCCAGATTTCGGGAGGCCCCCGCATGCCCATGACCGAGAACGTCATCATCACCTGCGCGCTCACCGGCGCCGGCGACACCGTTCGCAAGAGCCCCCACGTCCCCGTCACCCCGGAGCAGATAGCCAGGAACGCCGTGGAGGCGGCCGCCGCCGGAGCGGCCGTCGTCCACATCCACGTACGCGATCCGGAGACCGGCGATCCGTCCCGCGACCCGAAGCTGTACCGGGAGGTCGTCGAGCGCGTCAAGGAGACCGGCACCGACGTCGTCATCAACCTCACCGCCGGCATGGGCGGCGACCTGGTCATCGACCCGGACGACCCGCTCACCCACCTCCCCGGCACCGACCTCGTCGGCGGTCTGGAGCGCCTCCCGCACGTCGAGGACCTGCTGCCCGACATCTGCACGCTGGACTGCGGGTCGCTCAACTTCGGCGATGGCTCGAACCTCTACGTCTCGACGCCCGACATGCTGCGTGCGGGCGCGCGACGCATCCAGGAGCTGGGCGTGCGGCCCGAACTGGAGATCTTCGACACGGGTCAGCTCTGGTTCGCCAAGCAGTTGCTCGCGGAGGGGCTGCTCGACGACCCGACCGTGTTCCAGCTGTGCATGGGCATCCCGTGGGGCGCGCCCGCGGATCCCGGGGTGCTCCAGTCGATGGTCAACATGCTGCCGGACGGCGCGCGATGGGCGAGTTTCGCGCTCGGCCGGATGCAGATGCCGTGGGTCGCGCAGTCGATCCTGCTCGGCGGCCACGTCCGCGTCGGCCTGGAGGACAACCTGTACCTCGGCAAGGGCAACAAGGCGACCAACGCCCAGCTCGTCGAGCGTGCCGTGACCATCACCGAGTCGATCGGCGCACGCGTCGCGACACCGGACGAGGCCCGCGCCACTCTCGGTCTCAAGCCGCGCAAGTAGTCCGCCGCCACGACGAAGGATCCCTCTCATGACCTCATCACCGGAGTTCACCTCGCCGGAGAACGTCCGCCGAGTCGCCTGCGTCGGCGCCGGAGTCATCGGCGGCGGCTGGGTCGCCCACTTCCTGGCCCGCGGCTACGACGTGACCGCCTGGGACCCGGCGCCCGACGCCGGGCAGAGGCTGCGCCGCCTGGTCGACGCGGCGTGGCCGACGCTCACCTCGCTCGGCCTCGCCGAGGGCGCGTCGACGGACCGGCTCACGGTGACCGACACTCTGGAACAGGCCGTGGCCGAAGCGGAGTTCGTTCAGGAGAGCGCGCCCGAGAAGCTCGACCTCAAGCGCGATCTGCTGGCCCGCCTGGACGCGGCGACACCGCCCGGCGTCGTCATCGCCTCCTCCACCTCCGGCTATCCGATGACCGACATGCAGACGACGGCCGCGGACCCGTCGCGCCTGGTCGTCGGGCACCCCTTCAACCCGCCGTACCTCATCCCGCTGGTCGAGGTCGTCGGCGGCGAGCACACCGACGCGACGGCGGTCGCCTGGGCCTCCCGCTTCTACGAGGTCGCGGGGAAGTCCGTCATCACGATGGACAACGAGATACCGGGCTTCATCGCGAACCGCCTCCAGGAGGCCCTGTGGCGCGAGGCGCTGCACATGGTCGCGAGCGGCGAGGCGACGGTCCGGGACATCGACCTGTCGATCACCGAGGGCCCCGGGCTGCGCTGGGCGGTGATGGGACCGATGCTGACGTTCGCGCTCGCGGGCGGCGAGGGCGGCATGGCGCACATGCTGGACCATTTCGGCCCGTCCCTGAAGTCGCCGTGGACGCGCCTCGAAGCGCCGGAGCTGGACAAGGAGTTGTACGACGCCGTGGTGGCGGGCTGCGACGAGGCGGCGGACGGCCGCTCCATCGCGGACCTGGTGGCCGAACGCGACCGGGGTGTCGTCGACGTGCTGCGCGCCACCGGCCGCCTGGACCGCGAGGAGAACCCCCGATGACGAAGCTCCCGCTGTTCCACAGCACGGTCCGCCCGGAGTGGGTCGACTACAACGGCCACATGAGCGAGGCGTTCTACGTCCTCGTCTTCGGTCACGCCACGGACGCGCTGATGATCGAGACGGGCCTGGACTCCGGCTACCGCGAGTCCACGGGCTGTTCCCTCTACACGGTGGAGTCCCACGTCCGCTATCTGCAGGAGGTGCCCGAGGCCACCCACCTGGTCATCCGCACCCGCGTGCTGGGAGCGGCGGCACGCAAGGCGCGCTTCGTGCACGAGATGTACGTGGTCTCCGAACCGGGGTCGGAGCCGACGCCGGACGCGGCCCCGGTGGCGACGACCGAGCTGCTCGCGGTCCACGTCGACCAGCGGGCGGGGCGGGCCGCCGAGTTCCCGGACGCGGTCCGGCACCGCTTCTCGGAGCTGACCGAACCGGCGCCGTCCTGGGCGGGCCGCTCGATCCGTGCCGTGACCGCCTGACCCCTCAGGAACAGGGCGGCTCCTCGGGCGTGCCGTCGGGCAGCAGCGCGCGCTCGGCACCGGTGTAGTCGCGTCCGGCGGCCTCGCACAGGGCGCGGAACTGCGTCTCGGGGCGCAGGTCGAGGTCCTGCCGCAGGACACCGGATTCGACGATCAGCCGGTGCCCGTCGAGACGTACGGAGCCGGGGACGTACGGGACCGAGAAGCCGTCGCCGTCGAGGCGGGCGAAGTGCAGTCGTCCGTCCCGCACGGCGAGGACGTACTCGTCGCGGGTCAGGCCGACGAGTTTGTCGCCCGTCGGCCGCGGAATGCCGTGGGTGGACTGCTTGCGGCCCGCCACGTCCCAGACCCGGGTCTGACCGTCGGTGTTGACGACCGCGAGGTGCCGGCCGGTGGGGTCGAAAGCGAGCGCGTCGCTGTACGTCCCGTCGGTCAACGACTGGTCGAGGGAGTTGACGGGCGCGCCCCGCAGGGTGCTGACCAGCCGGGGTTCACGCAGGTCCCACAGCCGGATCTCACCGCGCCCGGCGCCACCGGTCGTGACGGTCGCGACCTGTCCGGGATGCCCGGGCCGTGCCACGAACTGGTAACCGAGGAAGACGTCGTCCAGGGTCTCGTCGTCCGCCGCGCCCCGACGCACCGAGAACGGCTGGGTCGTCACTTCTCCGTCGGCGGCGTCGAGCCGCGCCAGCTCGCCCTCGTCGGTGAGCGCGGCGACGGCGCTGCCGCCGACGGCGACCACGCCCTGGAGGTACTCGAAGTCCGGCAAGGTGGCGTCCAGGGCCACGGGCCGCCGGCTGAGGTCGGCCGTCGCGTACGACCAGTACAGCCCGCCCTCCCGGTCCCACAGCACGAGGCGTCGGGAGTCGGCGGTCCAGGTGACTTCCCAGTCCGCCGACTGACCGGTGACCGGTTCGGGAAGGGGGGCCGACCGCAAGCGCTCGCGGGAGGTGTCCAGGACCGCGAGCCGGCCCTCCTGGGCCCGGGCGTAGTACCGCCCGTCAGGAGACGCAGCCTCCGCGGTCGCCGAGCTGGTGGAGTGGAAACGGTGGCTGCCGACCGGCTCGGCCCGGGCCTGAACCAGGGTCGAGCCCACGGCGGCCAGCACCGTCAGCCCGCCCCCCTTCGCCGGGACGGCGGCGACCCCCGATCCGAACACGGTCGGGTCACCCGAGTACGGAATCCGGGTGAGGTAGGTGCGGCCGGTGCGTGCGTCGGTCAACACCTGTTCCTGGTAGCCCAGCCCTTTGAGCATCGCGGTGTCGAGGTTGAGGTACTCGACGGTGTAGCGGCCGGTGGCGTCGGCGAGGTGCCCGCCGACCGGCAGTTCGTAGGACCGTCCCGGTGTCCGGCCGAGCTCCAGTGCCTTCCCGGTCCAGGTGCGGTCGAGCTCCAGCGCCCTGCCGTTGTCGACGTGGGCGACGATCCCGCCGCCTGCCCGCAGGCCGGCCTCCAGGCCCGAGTCGGCCACCCGCCGGGAGTACAGCTGGTCCCCGGACGCCACGTCCCGCACCTCGACGACGCTGCCGCCCGGCACCATCGTGTTGAGCACCGCCACCGCGTCGGCGTCGGCGGTGAAGGCCACCTCGTCCGCGCCGTGCGCGATCGCGAGCCGGTGAACCGCCGTCGTTCCGTCGCCGAAGCCGTCCCACACGGCGACGACGGCCGGACTGCACCGGTCTCCATCGGTGACGCACCCGTCCAGGGCTTCGATGGCCAGCAGCAGCCGTTCGCTGTCTCCGCTGAAGTCCAGGCTCGCCGAGAGCTGCCCGTCGACTGCCAGGGGCCCCGGCTCCAGCGTCGCCGGGCGGGTCGCGCCGTCCTCGGTCGTCGTCCGCCACAGGCGCACGCCCTCCGCGCCGGCGGCGGCCGCGACGAACCGGCCGTCGGGGCTGACCGCGATGCGCAGTTTCCCCTCGGGCACGTCGCTCAGCTTCCTCGCTCGGGGCTTACCGTCCAGGGCACCGGTGATCACGGTGAGCGTCGAACGTTCGCCGTCCGACGCCTCCGACTCCACCACCAGCACCCGGCCGTCCTCGCTCGCGGACAGACTGCCGACGCTGCCGTCCCACAGAGAGGGATAGGTGCCGGTGACGTACTGCGCCCGCACGTACTGGTTCAGCAGCGCCTGCCGGGTGCGGGGGGTGTCCCCCGCGTGCCAGGCGGCAAGGGCCAACTGGAGCGCACCGCCGGGGTCGTTGGGCGGGCGGTCGTCCGCGGCCACGGCCAGGAGACCCGCCGCCTGGGTGCGGAGCTGCTCGTTGGCCCGCTGGAGATTCTGATACGTGGTGACCGCCAGGACGACCGCGAGGACCGTCAGTACCGCCAGCCCCGCCCTGGCGGTCCGCCACAGCCGGGCGCGGCGCCGTACGTGCCGTCCGCTGAGGCGGATGTACTCCCGCTCGGCTTCGGGGATGTCGTCGGGGTCGGGGTGCGTGGCCAGCCGGCGTTCGGCCTCGGCCAGATCCGTGCCGCCGAGCAGCCGCTCGGGCTCGTGCTGCTGGGACCGCCACCGGGCCAGGTCGGCGCGTATCTGTTCCTGCCACAGCCGGAAGTCACGGGACTCGGCGAGCCAGCCCCGCAACAGAGGCCAGTGCACGGTCAGCGCCTCGTGCGCCAGGTCGACGATCTCCTCGCCCTCCTCGCCGCCCGACGCGCGGGAGAGCACGACGAGCTTGTCCGGCGCCAGCCCGCGCGCGAGCGCGACGAGTTCCGGGGCGAGGTCGGTGGTGCGGGCGGGCCTGCGGGTGAAGGCGCCGCCGTTGCCCGGGCGGGCGAGCTGTACGAAGAGCCGCCGGGCGAGGGGCTTGTCGGACGCCGACAGGTTCTCGTAGGCCTGGTCGGCGTAGTGGACGAGGGCGCCCGTGACACCGCCCAGACCGTCGTACGCCGCGTGGGTGAGCATGGCGCGGTCACGGAGCCGCCACAGCTCGGTCAGCGCGAACTGAACGAGCGGCATCCGGCCGGGTTCGGCCCCCGCGTCCGCGACGATCCGCTCCGGCAGGCCCGCTTCGAACCACAGCCCGGGCATGGCGTCGACCGGCCCGGTCACCGCCTGTTCAAGGTTCTCGGCGGTGAGAGGCGCGAGGAACTCGACGGCGTCGCTGACCAGTTCGGAGGCGTCCGCCGTGATCAGCGCGTCGAGCGAATCGGGGCGGGCCGTCGCCACGACCCGCAGCTCCCCGCCCGCCAGGCCGGCCAGCAGGGCGAACAGATCCCGGCCCGCGTCGGGTTCGGCGGCTGCGTACTCCTCGAACTGGTCCACGAACAGCAGATGCCGTGCCCCTCCGCTCCGGGCCAGCACACGGGCCCGCAGTCCGGCGGTCACTCCCTGGCCCGAGCCGAGCAGCCCCGTCAGCTTCTCCGCCGCGGCGAGACGGTCGACCTCGCCCAGCTCCGGTTCCAGTACTCCGGCCAGCACGTGCGCGACGACCGCGGCCGGCGGCACCCGGGGCTCCGCGCGCAGCTCCGTCACCTCCGCCCCGGCCGCCCGCAGGGCGCTCAGCACACCGGCGCGGACGACGGAGGATTTGCCGCAGCCCGACGGTCCGGTCACCAGCGTCAGGGGACGCCCGCGCACGGCGGCGAGCAGCCGCTCGGTGTCGGCGTCCCGGCCGTGGAAGAACTCCGCCGTCTCCTCGGTGAACGCGGTCAGGCCCTGGAACGGGCAGCGCGGCTCCAGCGTCTCCTCGTCGATGAGATCGGCCGACGGCAACAGGTACGCGGTGCGCGTGCTCAGATCGGCGGCGACCGTCATACCGACGACACCGTTCTTCGTGTCGTCCCAGACCGGCCCCCCGCTGAAGCCCTTCGCGATGGGCGGTCCCGGCTCGTCCGCCTCCATCTGCACCCAGCCGGCGCCCTGCCCGGCGCGCAACGTCCCGTAGGCCCAGAGGCCCTGGCCGGCGCCGGCCGGGAACCCCATCGTGCGGAATCCGTGCCCCCACACCCCCGCACCGTCGATCAGCGGCGCGGGCCGAGCGCCCTCGACCGGCCCGTCGAGCCGCAGCAACGCGACATCGGCACCGCCCGGCCGCCAGGAGGCCACGGTCGCGCGCATCCGTGGACGGCCCTTGATCAGGGGGAAGTCGAACTCGACGGGCTCGTCCGGCGGTTCCGCCCCGCCGACGGTGTGCGCGCAGGTGCACAACAGGTCCTCCGCGACCAGGAACCCCGCGCCGGCCACCTTGCCGGCACTCGTGAACACCCGAGCCAGCGACGCCTCCAGGACGTCACTTCTCCGTAATGCCGCCATGGTCCGTCACTCTACGCACGAACGCATGTCGCGTGTCCCTGCCCTGGACGAATGGCCTCAAGGGGCGGGTGCTGCGGATCACGGACCTCGCGCTCCACACGCATTGCGACGAGACGAGCCGTCTCGTATAGTGGGGGGCATGGCTTTCCTCTTCTTCGTCTGAGTCCGGGCCCGGCCCATGCCGCCGTTTCTGCCGCCCGCTGACCCCCTCGCATGCCCTGGGAAAGACCTATGCGCGACCGCGCTCGTACCGTCCTGCCCACCACCGTCCCCGCCGTAGCACAGTTGTCCGTGAGGTCCGTCACCAAGTCCTACGGCACCCGGATGGTCCTCGACCAGGTCTCCTTCACCGTCCGGCCGGGCGAGAAGGCCGCGGTCATCGGTGAGAACGGCTCCGGCAAGTCCACCTTGCTGCGGCTGCTCGCCGCCGCCGAGCCGCCGGACGCCGGGGAGATCACCGTCCGCTTTCCCGGCGGGACCGGCCATCTCGCCCAGACCCTCGACCTCGACGCGGACCGCACCGTGCAGGACGCCGTCGACCTCGCTCTGACCGAGCTGCGCGACATGGAGCGAAGGCTCCGTGCCGCGGAGGAGTCACTCGCCGACGCGTCGGACGAGGAGCTTGCCGTGTATGGCGAGCTGCTGACCGCTTACGAGGAACGCGGCGGATACGAGGCGGACGCCCGTGTGGACGTCGCCATGCACGGGCTCGGGCTGGCGGGGATCACCCGGGAGCGCCCGCTCGGCTCACTCTCCGGCGGCGAGCAGTCGCGCCTCGCCCTCGCCTGCGTCCTGGCCGCCGCTCCCGAACTGCTGCTCCTGGACGAACCGACGAACCACCTCGACGCGACGGCCGTGCGCTGGCTGGAGGAACACCTGCGCGCACACCGCGGCACCGTCGTCGCGGTCACCCACGACCGCGGCTTCCTGGAGCGCATCGCCACCACAATCCTGGAGGTCGACCGGGACGAGTGCACCGTGCGCCGGTACGGCGACGGCTGGGCCGGCTATCGCGCCGCGAAAGCCGCCGCCCGGCACGGCGCGGAGCAGCGGTACGCGGACTGGGTCGAGGAGGTGGCCCGCGCGCAGGAGTTGCTGGAAGCCGCGGGCAGACGGCTGGCCACCACCGGCCGCGACCCGAAGCAGGGCTTCGGCAAGCACCGCCGCTCCAGCGAGGCGAAGCTCGGCGGACAGGTGCGCTCGGTGCGGGAGCGCTTGGACCGGCTGCGGCGCAACCCGGTGGCGAAGCCGCCCGTACCGCTCCGGTTCACGACGGCGCTGTCGTCGGCGCTCGGCGGCCCGGCCCAGGGCCCCCTCGCCGAACTCGACAACGTACGGGTCGGGGAACGGCTGCGCCTGGACGGGCTCCTGACGATCGAGCCCGGAGGACGCCTCCTTGTCACGGGCGAGAACGGCGCGGGCAAGACGACGCTGCTCCGCGTCCTGGCGGGCGACCTGCGGCAGGACGCCGGTACGGCGCGCCGCCCCGCCCGGATCGGCTACCTCGCCCAGGAACTGCCCACGCACGCCACGCGGCTGCCGCTGCTCGCCGCGTTCGCCGCCGGGCGGCCCGGGCTGCCGGAGGAGTACGCCGAACAGCTCCTGTCCCTGGGTCTGTTCCGCGAACAGGACCTGCACGTCCCTGTTGCCGCCCTGTCCGTGGGGCAGCAGCGGCGACTGCAGATCGCGACCCTGGTGACCCGGCCCGCGGACCTTCTCGTCCTCGACGAGCCGACCAACCACATCGCACTCGACCTGGCCGAGGACCTGCAAGCCGCACTCGCGGCGTACCCGGGAGCGGTTGTCGCGGTCTCGCACGATCGCGAGTTCCGCGCGCACTTCGCAGCCGAGCACCTGGCACTGCGCGCCGGCCGCAGACGCTGACCCGGCTTGGCCCGCTCGAGATCACCGTCAGCGGCAGCGCCCCGAACCGCTCACCGACCGTCAATCCACGGGAACCAGGGATCCATGACCACCTTCCTGACACCACGACAGCAGGCAGACCGCACCTCCGACGCCGTCGAGGCGGCCGTCGCGGCCGGGCGTGGGCTCGACCTGACCGTCACCGAACCCGCTGTGCTCCACGACCTCTTCTCGGTCGTCGTCCACCTGGCCCCCTCGCCGGTCGTGGCCCGAATCCCCACCGTCCTCCCCCGCCCGGACGACCTGGCCGCCATCGCCCGCCGCCAGCAGGACGAGCTGGACGTCACACGATGGCTGGCCGACCACAACACCCCGGTGATCGCGCCCAGTCCGCTCGTGCCGCGCGAACCCGTGCAGCGCGACGGGTTCTCGATGACTTTCTGGCCGTACGTCGAGGAGGCCCGGGACAAAGAACCCGACTACGTCGCGAACGCCGAGAGCGTCGCCGACCTGCACGCGGCCCTGCGCGCCTACCCCGGCCGCCGCCTGGAGTTCCTGTCCGCGGCCGACCCGCAGTTCATCGCGGACAGCCTCGCCGTGCTCGACCGGCATCCCGAGCTGATCGGAGCCGCCGAGCTGGACCGGGCCCGCCGCGAATGGCAGCTCCTCGAACCCCTCGTACGCTCACGGAGCGCCTTCGAGACCCGGTTCCCCCGCGCCGACCTCCAGCCCATCCACGGCGACTCCCCACCCGCCAACGTCTTCAACGCGGTGGACGGCGGCCTCTTCGCCGACTTCGAACTCGTCACACTGGGGCCCGTCGAATGGGACCTGGCCGGGCTCGGACCCGAGCACGAGGCCGCCTACAACCGCGGCGCACGACACAACGGCACCAGGCCACTCGACGACGAGGTCCTCGCCTTCGTCAACGCCCTGGTCATGCTGCGGGTCATCGCCACACTCACCCTGGTCCCGCAGCTCCCCGAACTCATGCGGTACCTCAAACCCACGGTCGACCACTGGCAGACGACGCCCTTCACGGCCGACCTCAGCACCTGAGGCCACCGTCGGCGGGCTCGCAATCACCTGCCGGACGACCTTCGGCAAGCGTGCGGAACGCGGTCACGAGCAGCGTGTCGGCGGCACGCGGGCCCACCGCACCCGGCAGTACCTCGGCGCTGATCCGGGTGAACCCGGCCCCATCAAGGAGCTGCGTCCACACCTGCTCCTGGAGCACCCAGCGGCGCATGGTTGCCGCGGCGCCGTCCGGTGTCTTCGCGCCGATGTCGGTGTGCTGGACGTCGGGGTGAGCGGACTCGCCGCCAAGACGGTGAGCGAGAGTGGAGAACACGATCCGCCCGCCGGGCCGCAGCGCCGCAGCCGCCGCCGGCAGCAGTTCGTGCGGTTCGACGAAGTCGACGGCGCCGAAGACGCTGTAGAGCACGTCGTAGGTGTCGCTGGTGCCCCGCAGGTACCGGGTCACGTCTGCTTGGATCAGGCGCAGCCGCGGGGCGAGGTGGCCGTACAGGCCGGCGGCCATGGCGTGCTGGGCGGGCGAGGCGTCGAGGGCAACGACTCGGGCGGGCTGGTGGTGGACGGCCAGGTGGGCGGCGTGCCGAGCGGCCCCGGCGCCCAGATCGACGACGCGCCTGCCGGTGATGTCGCCGAGGACTTCGGCCCCGGTGCCGCTGTCCTGACCCCAGCTCCAGCATGTACGGCGCGTCGAAGTTTGCCCTGGAGGGCATCTCCGAGGCGCCGCACGGAGAGTTGGCGCCGCTCGGCGTGCGTGTCACGCTCGTGGAACCGGGCGGATTTCGCACGGACTTCCTCAGCGGCCTCAGCATCCAGGTCGAGCCTTCCGCTATTCAGGACTACGCCGTCGGTGCGGGAGCGGTGCGCGAGGCACTGGCGCGGAAGGGCGGCCACCAGCCAGGGGATCAGGTGAAGGCGTCCAAGGCCATCGTCGACGTCATCGAGGCTGACCAGGCTCCACTGCGCCCGTATCCGTCAACGCGATCTCTTCGGACATCGGTCGTACCATTTCGGCGATGAGCGAACCCATGGCCAACGAAGTCACCTTTGCCAACGGCGCGGTGAACCTGACCGGATCCGTTGCCTTCCCCCGCCGGGGAGCAGCTGCCGTGCCCGGGATCGTCCTGATCGGTGGTTCCGGCCCTGCCGATCGGGACAACGACACCTACTTTCCGCCGTTGCGTCAGCATCTCGTGGACGCGGGCTTCGCCGTGCTGTCGTACGACAAGCGTGGTGTGGGTACCTCGTCAGGGGACTGGCGCAAGGCCACATTGGAGGACTTCGCTGCCGATGCCGCGGCTGCGCTCACTTTCCTGCGCGCACAGCCGGAGGTGCAGAGCACCAGGGTCGGGATGTTCGGCCACAGCGAGGGCGGGTGGGTGGCTTTGCGGGCCACCGCCGGCCGGGAAGATCTGCCGTGGGTGGTTACCAGCGGCTGCCCCGGAGTCACCCCGGCGGTTCAGGAGCGTCACGAGCTGGCCAACATTGTGCGAGCGGGACCTTCCCCACATACGGAGCGGACGCTGAGCAGGGCGCTCGATCTGTATGACAGCCTCATGGAGGCTGGGCGACGCGATGCGAGCTTTGAAGAGCTTGAAGGGCTCGTTGCCGCAGCGGGGAATCCTTCTTGGCCGGGCAGGTTGTGGGGAGAGCTGGACCCCAGTCTCTGGGAATTCCTCAAGCGCAAGCAGGACCACGATCCACTGCGCGATGCGCGACGTCTGAGCTGCCCGCACCTGGCCCTCTTCGGTGCAGCCGACCCAGTCGTGCCGGTCGCCGAGAGCATCGGCTTGTTCAGCGCGGCGGCAGGTCATGCCGAACGCCACCCTCATGCGACTCTGACCGTCGAAGTCTTCCCCGGCTCTGATCACCGCGTCCAGGTGGACGACGGGTCCTGTTTTGCTCCGGGCTACCTCAAAACCGTGGCACGGTGGCTCACAACTCGCGACGCTGCGCCCGGCCCCGCCTCCAGTTAGGCGGCCAAGCGCGGTGCTGCCCTCACCCACGAGTAACGTCCGCGCCGTGGCCGCAAGCTGCGATGTCCCCGCCGAGCAGTTGCCGGCGACGACGTACAGCCCGGCACGGAGACCAGCCGGTGAGACCACGGAAGTACGGCACCGACGGGGAACTCCTCGGCGAGTAGGCCGCACGAACGAGCGTCGTGCCCCCAGTTGCTGCGGCCGGCGGTGTCAGCAGGCTCGGTCGGCGCGTGTGAGGACCTTCGATCTCGCCCCAGGGTGAGTCAGGCGCCGCAGATGCGCTGGGCCTGAGATGCCGTCCTGTCGCGATCGGCCTTGGCGTCGGCCACCGCCTCATCGCCGACGACGCCCGGGTGCCCACCTTGAGCGACGAGGTCCTTGTACCACTTCACCATGTCTTCGTAGTCCTTCTCCGCCATTTCGGCGACCGCTTGAGCCTTGGCACAGTCGCCTTGCGCGACGACTGGCGCCGCGTGTGCTGCCGAGGACAGAGCGACGACCAGGGCGGCCGTGGCCGCGCCGACGACCAAGCGTACAGACATCATGGGAAACCTCGCACTATGAGTGAACGAGACACTACGACCTGAGTTCAACCCACCGGCTCGAGTCGGCGGTTGCTACGCACTTGCCGAAGGGATTTGGGTCACCCTGCTGCTCTTGGCAGCGCCATGCGGCACCGCCTACATGGACGGTTACGGCGGAGCCACTCGCACTGCGTGCTTGATAGCCATTGGCGACCTCAAGAGCGGTGGAACACGACATGTCTGCGCTGCCGAACACGGCGAGCCCGCGGACGGTGTCCGATCCGCAATACTTGCCGGGCGCCGCTTCTACGCTCCCGGGGGCGGACAACGCAGTAAGAGCCGACACCCCCAGCACCGCGACTACTGCCAGACCGCCCGACACGATTCGTGCGAACGATTGCATGCTGAAGTGTTCCTTCCCCTCCGCCAGCCTGACTGGCGGCCGCGCCGCCGCAGGAGCGCACGCACCTCCACCAGATTCACCCACTCGGACCAGCCCTGCCACTCGGACAGCGCTACGGCTCGCTGGGGCAGCTCCGGACCAGCAGCGCTTTGCACGGGCCGTCGAGGCTCGGTCCCGGCACCTCGTGGACGACGTGGCCCTCGGCTGGGACACGCTGGACACTGACCGCTGTTCATCCCCACTGCCGTGAACCGATGATGGAGCTGCGGGCCGAGGCTGGGGAGAGCCTCCGCAGGATCGTCCCGGCTTGCCCGGCGCGTTGCCGGTGCGGACCTCGGGCAGCTGTCCAGAGGCCGGCGCCGCGCGCGAGTGGCCTCACACTCACCGCACCCTGTCGGGTGTGTCGACGCGGCGTTCTCCGTCTGGTTGCTGGAGTCGAGCTTCCGTGGACTCGCTCGCAGTGGCGTGCGGTGATTCCTCTCGGCCTGCTCCTCGCGGCCATGAACGTGACGTATTTCCAGGCCATCAGCCGTCTGCTGATCTGCGTGGCCGCGACCGTGGAACTGCTCGGACCGCTCGCCGTGTCAATCGCCCTGTCCCGTCCGTTGGAGCACCTCGCGGTGGCGTTGCCGACACTGGCGGGCGTATTGCTGCTGACGGGCCCGGGTGCCTCGCTGTCCGCCGCCGGACTGTGGGCATCGTTGACCCTTCGCTCAAGAAGGGGTCTCCGCCTTGGGCCGAAGCTGATCGGTGATCACCTGGTCCGGGCGACATCGCTGCGTATTGAGCGGTCGTGAAAGATCCGTCATGGTCTGAATGGTCGAGCAGTGGAGTCGACGTGGTGGAGGCACTGATCGACGCTTGGTCTCCACCACGGAACCCAGGAGAGACTGCCTGTCGCGACGAGGGAAGCGAGGCAGCCTGGCTGTACAGAACGGCAAGCCAAGGGGGCTCACCTCACGGGACGAAGCTTCCTTGCCTCCCTGAGCTCAGCTTGGAGCTCGCCTACAGCCAGGGGGACTCATGCCGCTTGGGGCGAACGAGGGTTGCGCCAGCGGCCGAAACGGCATACCACCGCGGGAGAGGAACCGCCGGACGAGTGTGCGGCCGGAAGTGCCTACTCGAGATTGCCCCAGGCGTCGAGGGGCAGACCACAGGCCCAGGGCATCGCCAAGGCAGCCGGTCACTGGCTGACGCGGCTGGCATCATGGCCCGCTTCCGTACGATGGCGATCCATCGCGGTTCGGTCCTCATCGGGCATGTGGCCGGCAGCGTGCTGCGGTCGATGATCAGCGTGACCCTGGTCGGTGCCGTCGCCGTGGCCATCGGGTTCCGGTCGGCGGACGCCACCGTCCTGGAGTGGCTCGCGGCCTTCGTGCTGCTGACACTGGTCGCCCTGGCGTTCACCTGGATGGCGATCGCGGTGGGGACGGCCAGCCCGAACGGCGAGGCGGCGGGCAACAACGCGGTGCCGCTGGTGATCCTGCCGTTCATCTCCAGCGCCTTCGTCCCGGTCGACGCGATGCCGGGCTGGTTCCAGCCGGTCGCCGAGTACCAGCCGTTCACGCCGGCCATCGAGACTCTGCGCGGTCTGCTGCTCGGAGGCGAGATCGGACACAACGGGTGGCTCACACTGGCCTGGTGCCTGGGCCTGGCAGTCCTCGGCTACTTCTGGTCGAAATCACTGTTCAACCGCGAACCGCGGTAGCACGCGGAACTGGTCAACTGGCGCGTCGGTGGGCCGAGGCTTGGGCGGGGAACCTCGCTATCGGGCAAAGGGGCCTGCACGGCTCGCGAGGGGCTGGTCGAGGAAGGCGGCCTTGCGCGAATTCGACCGCAAGGGCGGCCATCGGAGGACCCCGACGGCACCGATCGCATCCGGGAGGAGCTGCACATGGGCGACCCACATCCTCCCCGGCCCCGCTGGATACCGGGCCATGGCCGACGCCATCGTCCTAGCCGCGCTGGAGCAGTGAACAGGCGCTCCCCCAGGCGCTCCCCCGCACCGGCCGCAGGGCAGAGGCGTGGTCGATTGCCGACCGGATCCCAGTCCAGACGTCGAGCAGTCCGAACCTAGGTGCGTAAAGCGGGGCGTGGGCGACGAGGATGAGCGGGTAGGAGGAGGTAACTGGGCGGCGCAGAGCAAGCCGGTCAGGGAGTTCGTCCATCAGGGGCACGAAGGGAACGCGGTGTCACCGCGTCCTGTGTCATCAGGTGGCTGTCCATGGTGGTGTTCAGGTCGGCCATGAACGCTTCGACCTGGTTCAGGAACTGGGGCGGGTAGTGAGACATCACGGCGTCGAGGCGGTGGGCGAGCGGGCCGAAGAACTCGTCCGCCCGTTCCTGGATGTGCCCGCCGCTGCGCAGCGTGACGATGCGCCGGTCGGAGTGTTCGCGGGCCCGCGTGATGTGCCCCGCTGCTTCGAGACGGTTCAGCAGCGCGGTGGTAGCGCCCGTGGACAGGGAGATCCGCTCGCTCAGCCGCGCCGGTGACAGAGGAGTGCCGCGCTCCTCGGCAGCGGCGATCTCCAGGACCGCGGTCGCATCCGTGGAGTGCAGGCCCAGCCAGGCGGCGAAGCGGCGACTGAGCTCGGCGTAGTGGCCGCCGTAGATCCTCAGCGACTCCATCAGCCGCTCACGCTGCTCCGCGACACCGTCGCGCACGGCTTCTTCCATGCCTTCGCCCTTCTCTCCTGTCACGCGGTCCGCAGGGCATCCCGCTTTGACAACCTACCGTCACCACTTTACCTTCATGATGGAATTACTTCACCATGGAGGTATCTGACGTGCGCGACCCGTCCCCCACCCCTGACGAGACGACCGAGCCCTACCGATGGCGATGGCTGATCCTGGCGGTGATGATCGTCGCGGAGTTCATGGATCTCCTGGACGCCTCGATCGTCAACGTCGCCGGACCGGACCTGGAGAAGTCCCTCGGTGCCGGTTCCGTCGGACTGCAGTGGGTGATCGGCGGCTACGCCCTCACCCTGGGCGCCGGGCTCGTGCTCGGAGGCCGGCTGGGCGACCGCTACGGCCGGCGCCGGATGTTCATGATCGGTCTCGCGGCCTTCACCGCTAGCTCGCTGCTGTGCGCGGTCGCGCCGAACATCGAGTCGCTGATCGCCTTCCGCCTGCTGCAAGGCACCGCCGGAGCGATGCTGCTGCCCCAGGGCCTGGGCCTGCTGCGGGAGAACTTCTCCGGCCCCGAACTCACCAAGGTCTTCGCGATCTTCGGACCCGTCCTCGGCCTGGGCGGCATCATCGGCCCCGTCCTGGGCGGTTTCCTCATCGAGGGCGACTTCTTCGGCCTGGGTTGGCGGTCGGTGTTCCTGATCAACCTGCCCATCGGGGTCGCGGCACTGGTCGTCGCCGGGAAGATCGTGCCCAGGAAGGCGGGCGACCGCACGGTACGTGTCGACGTGACTGGCGCCACCCTGGTCGTGGCTTCCTGCGCCCTGCTGGTGCTGCCGCTCAACCAGGGGCAGGAGGACGGCTGGCCGCTGTGGACGTGGCTGTCCATGGCCGCCGCGGCGATCGGGTTCGCCCTCTTCGCCCTCCAGCAGCGCCGTACAGCCGCCGCAGGTCGCGAGCCGCTGGTGACCCCGGGGTTGCTGCGCAAGCCGGCCTTCACTGTCGGCCTCGGCGGTATCGCCCTGTTCTTCGGCGGGCTCATCGGCACCCAGCTCGTACTGACCCTGTTCCTCCAGATCGGCCAGCACTTCACCGCCGGTGACGCGGGACTGGGCAACCTGCCCCTCGCGGTGGGAACCGCGCTCGGCGGCGCCATCAGCGGCGCGTTCCTCGCGGACAAGATCGGCCGCAAGGTGCTGCAGATCGGACCGCTGGTCCAGCTGGCCGGCGTTGCCGTGCTGTGGTTCGAGCTCGACGGTCTCGATGCCGCCTCGTTCGCGATCTGGGACATCGTTCCCGGCGCGGGGGTGGCGGGCATCGGCGCCGGCATGGTGATCGCCGCCCTGTTCAGCTTCATCCTGGCCGCAGTCGACGACGACGAGATCGGATCCGCTTCCGGTGTCCTGTCGGCGGTCCAGGCGGTCGGCGGTTCCATCGGCGTCGCGGTCTTCGGCTCGGTGTTCTTCGCTCAGGCCGAGACCGGTGACTTCACCGGCGGCTTCCACCGTGCGCTGTTCGTCCAGGCGTGCCTGCTGGTGGCCTTCCTCGCGATCACCTTCCTGCTGCCCAAGAAGGGCCGCCCCGAGGAAGAGCAGCACGGCATCACCCCCGAGGCGACTGCCGACGGCTCCGGCACCAAGCAGCACCTCACCGTGTGAGCCCCGGCCGGGGACCGCGCACGACAACGGCCCGCGGCCGGCCCGAACGGACCAACGTGGACTTGCGAGGTGCCGGTCGGGACGGCGATGCCCGCAAGACGGGCACCTAGAAGGCACCCTGCGGGCCCATACACCCAGGATGAGATCACGCGTGATCTCAGGCGACACCACTGACATGCGGCCCTTCCTCGTGCCACCCGCTACGGCCACCAAGTATGACGTGCGGTGCGCCGGTCGAGGGCGCCCCGGGTCGGCGATTCCCACAACGCACCTAAGCCGTACGCCGCTTGAACAGTGCTCCCGAAGCAGCCGCCGAGACGGCGAGGATGCCCGTGCACCAGGCGAGCGCCACCCACCCCGTCGAGCCCACCGGCTGCCCGAGCAGCAGTCCGCGTACCGCCTCGATGACATGGGTGACGGGCTGGTGGGCGGCGAAGCCCTGCAGCCACGACGGCATGGTGTCGGTCGGCACGAAGGCGCTGCTCGGGTAGGGCAGGAAGCTCACGAAGAACGTGAAACCACCGGCTGCCTCGGGGGACTTGACGAGCAGGCCCACTGCGGCGGACAGCCAGGAAAGCGCCGCGATGTAGGCGACCAGGAGGCCGATCGCGGCGAGCCAGCCCCCTGGGCCGGCCGAGGGGCGGAAGCCGATCGCGAAGGCGAGCGCGAAGACAAGGGCGGTGGCGATCAGGTTCCGGGCCGTGGAGGCGAGGACGTGGCCCGCCAGGATGGCGGTGCCGCCGATGTCGAGGGAGCGGAAGCGGTCGATGATGCCGCCTTTGAGGTCCTCGGTGACGGCCACGGCCGTGCTGGCCGAGCCGAAGCCGGCGCACAGCAGCAGGACGCCGGGAACGACGTAAGTGACGTAATCCGTACCGGTGTTGATGGCTCCGCCGAAGAAGTACACGAAGATCAGGAGCAGCATCACCGGGAGCGCCATGGCCATCATCAGGGCGTCGATGTTGCGGCGGCTGAGCCGGACGGAGCGGCCGGTCATGATGAGTGCGTCAGACATGACTGGGCTCCTGCTGTGCGGGCTTCGTGAGGGTCAGGAAGACGTCGTCGAGGGTGGCCGTGTGCAGCGAGAACCGTTCGATGACCGTGCCCTCGGGGTCCAACGCGTCGAGCAGCGCCCGCACCTGGGGCGCACCGCCGTCGGTGAAGAAGCCCAGGGTGCGGGTCTTGGGGTCGCCGTACACCGCCTGTGACGCCAGGCGCAGATAGGTGGCCGGGTCGGTCAGGACGACGTCGAGGCGCTGGCCCGCGACGCGCCGCTTCAATTCCTCGGAGGTACCCTCGGCGACCAGCTCGCCGCCATGGAGCACGGCGATACGGTCTGCCAATCGGTCGGCCTCTTCCAGGTACTGGGTGGTCAGGAAGACCGTCGCGCCCCGCGCCGACAGTTCGCGCACCACGCTCCACAGCTCCTGGCGGCTGCGCGGGTCGAGGCCCGTGGTCGGCTCGTCCAGGAAGATCACTTCGGGTTGGCCCACCAGGGACGCGGCCAGGTCGAGGCGCCGCCGCATGCCTCCCGAGTACGTCTTGACCAGGCGGTCGGCGGCGTCGGCGAGGTCGAAGCGCTCGAGGAGTTCGGCGGCCCGCGTGCGCGCGGCGGCGCGGGAGGTGCGGGTACCACCCTGGCTGCGGGCGAGCCGGGCCATCATCCGCAGGTTCTCCGCACCGGTCTGCATCTCGTCGACCGCCGCGAACTGGCCGGTGAGGCTGATCGCGCGTCGGGCCCGGGCCCGCTCGGTGCGCAGGTCGCACCCGGCGACCCTGGCGGTGCCCGCGTCGGCCTCCGTGAGCGTGGCCAGGATGCGCACGGTGGTGGTCTTGCCCGCACCGTTCGGGCCGAGCAGGGCGTGCACGGTGCCGCGCGGCACCGTCAGGTCCAGACCGCGCAGGACCTCGACCTTTCCGTAGGTCTTGCGGAGGCCGTTGGCCTCGATGGCGGGTGCGTCGGGCATGGCCTCGCCTCTCCATGACACTCACTGCGTAAGCCTTACGCATTACCGTGTAAGGGTTACGCAGAACTAGGATGTGCGTCAAGGCGGAGACCCGAGGAGCGGTCCCGGGTGCGCAGAGGAGGCGACGCGGATGGCGGCGGCGGACGAGGACACCGGCCTGCCCGCGAGCCTCGCGACGGCCTGGGGTTTCAAGGCCCGCCCCTCGAAGGGGCCGAAGCCGGGGCTCAGCCTGGACCGCATCGTGGCCGCGGCGGTGGGAGTGGCGGCCGCCGAGGGCATCGGTGCGGTGTCGATGGGGCGCGTCGCCAAGGAGCTCGGCGTCTCGCCGATGTCGCTCTACCGGTACGTCGGCGCCAAGAACGAGCTCTACATCCTGATGCAGGAGGCAGTCACGCCCGCACCCCCCGGACCGCTGCCCGACGGGGCCGGGTGGCGGGCGGGACTGACCCGGTGGGCGCGGGCGCAGCGGGCGTTCTTCCACGAGAACCTGTGGCTCCTGCGGATCCCGATCTCCGGGCCGCCCGCGAGTCCGAAGTCGGTGGCGTGGATGGAGTACGGCCTCGCGGCTCTCGACGGCACCGGACTCGACGAGGGAACGAAACTCGGCGTGATCATGCTGGTCAGCGGCTATGTGCGCAACGAGGCGACGCTGATGTCCGATCTGGATGCCGCGTACACGGCGAGCGGCCACGCCCCCGAGGAGGTCCTGCGCCACTACCAGCGCACCCTCGCCACCCTCACCGACCCCGAACGCCACCCGGCCGTCACGCGCGTCCTCGAATCCGATGCCCTGGACCAGGCGGACGAGCCGGACGCGGACTTCGAGTTCGGACTCGGGGTCGTGCTCGACGGGGTGGCGGCGCTGATCGCGCGGCGCGATCAGGGTGTTCCGGATCGCCAATCCGCGCCCTGACTGACCGCGCCTCCCGCCAGAATGACGGACAGACCACCCTCCCCTCGTCCGAGCGGCCGCTAGATGCCCGAGTTCGACGCAGCGTAGTCAGCACCAATCCAGCTCTGGAGTCAGCACCGCGCCTCCAATTCACCTCGAACCACACTTCCTGGACAGTGCTGGTTTCGGTCCTCCCTGGCCCGGTGAACTACCGTTCCCTGGTCCAGCATGGTGGCCGCGCGCATGCCCAGCCCTTGAACTATGGTGTCCCACCACATGTGCGCCTGACCTGCGTGTTTCTACGGTGTGCCAGCACGTACCCGTCCCCACCGCACACGAGGAAGTGGCGCACATGGCCTCAGCAGCATCCGCTCCCCCGACACCCGGCAACCTCAAGCGCATCGTCGCCGCGTCCCTCATCGGCACGACCATCGAGTGGTACGACTTCTTCCTCTACGGCTCCGCTGCCGCCCTCGTCTTCAACAAGCTGTTCTTCCCGGACTCCGACCCGCTGGTCGGCACGCTGCTCTCGTTCCTGACGTACGCCGTCGGCTTCGCCGCGCGGCCGCTGGGTGCCCTGGTGTTCGGACACTACGGTGACCGGCTCGGGCGCAAGAAGCTGCTGGTCCTGAGCCTGTTGATGATGGGCGGTGCGACCTTCGCGATCGGGCTGCTCCCCACCCACGCGACGATCGGCACGGCCGCTCCCGTGCTGCTGACCGTGTTGCGGCTCGTCCAGGGGTTCGCCCTCGGTGGTGAGTGGGGCGGCGCCGTGCTGCTGGTGTCCGAGCACGGGGACGCGCGACGGCGCGGATTCTGGGCGTCCTGGCCGCAGACCGGGGCGCCGGCGGGGCAGCTGCTGGCCACGGGTGTGCTGTCGCTGCTGACCGCCGTGCTGTCGGACTCCGCGTTCAACAGCTGGGGCTGGCGGATACCGTTCCTGCTCTCCGGCGTACTGGTCATGGTCGGTCTGTGGATCCGGCTGTCCGTCGACGAATCGCCGGTCTTCAAGCAGGCGTTGGCCCAGGCCGAGTCGCGCAAGGCGGAGGCCGAGCCGATGCCGATCGTCGCCGTGCTGCGGCACCACTGGCGCGACGTGCTGATCGCGATGGGCGCGCGCATGGCGGAGAACATCAGCTACTACGTCATCACCGCCTTCATCCTCGTCTACGCCACCACCGCGGCCGACCTCTCCAAGCAGACCGCGCTCAACGCGGTACTGATCGCCTCGGCGGTGCACTTCGCGGTCATCCCGGCCTGGGGCGCGCTGTCGGACCGCATCGGCCGACGGCCCGTGTATCTGCTGGGCGCGGCCGGCGTGGGGTTGTGGATGTTCCCGTTCTTCATGCTGATCGACCACGGCGACTTCGGCAGTCTGCTGCTCGCGGTGACCGTGGGGCTGGTGCTGCACGGCGCCATGTACGCGCCCCAGGCCGCGTTCTTCTCCGAGATGTTCGCGACCCGGATGCGGTACTCCGGGGCGTCGATCGGCGCCCAGTTCGCCTCCGTCGCGGCCGGTGCGCCGGCGCCGCTGATCGCCACCGCGCTGCTCTCCGAGTACGACAGCTCCACCCCGATCTCCCTCTACGTGATCGCCTCCGTCCTGCTGACCCTGGTCGCGGTGGGCGTGGCCAAGGAGACGCGCCACCGGGACCTCGCGGAGCCCATGTCGCCCCCCGAGGACGGGGACGAGTCGGTCAAGGCATCCCGTGCGCAGGGGGCGCGCTCCGTCTGAGCCCGTCCCGCCGTCCGACACCGACCCCGTACGCGCGTGCGTGCGGGGTCAGTGCTGTGCCGGGAGCGACAGCCGGTGGAGTCTGAGGGCCAGTTGTATCTCCAGTGCGCGGTCGGGGCTCTGCCAGTCGTCGCCCAGGAGGCGGCCCACGCGCTCCAGGCGCTGGGCGACCGTGTTCACGTGGACGTGCAGTTCGTCCTTGGTGCGGGCCGGGCTCATGCCGCAGGCGAAGTAGGCGTCGAGGGTGTGCAGCAGCTCGGTGCCGCGCCGCTCGTCGTAGGCGACGACCTGGCCGATGGTGCGCTCGACGAAACCCGAGACGTTCTGCTCGCCGGCCAGCAGGAGGCCCAGGAAGCCGAAGTCCTCGGCGGCGGCGCCGTCCCCGGAGCGGCCCAGCAGGCCCAGGGCGTCGAGGCAGCGCCGGGCCTCGGTGTAGGCGGCGGCGACGGCGTCGGGGCGGGCGGCGAGGTCCTCCACGGGTGCGGAGGCGCCGACGGTCACGCTCTCGTGGACGGCCCGGCCGAGGTGCCGGGCGGTGCGGCGGGCCAGGTCCGTGGCCCCGTCACCGGCGTCGAGCGGCAGCAGGAGCACCGTGCCGCCGTCCCGGGCGGCGGCCAGGCCGTGCCGGGTCGCGGCGAGGTGGGAGGCGGCGGCCCACAGGCGTCTGCGCGCGTCCGCCTCCTGGTCGGCGTCGGACGCCGCGGTGTCGAGCCGGGCGGCGAGCACGACGTGTGTGGCGGCCAGGTCGGCACGGAGCCGCCGGGCGCGGTCGCCCAGCAGGCGCGGGTCGCGGTCGCGGGCGTCGAGCAGGTCGTCGAGCAGCTCGCCCCGGACGCGCTGCTCGGCCTCGGCGGCGGAGCGCCGGGCGAGCAGCAGCAGCGAGGTGACCATCGCGGCACGCTCGAGGGTGAGCTGGTCGACGGGGTCGAGTCCGGGGTGGCCGCGCAGGACGAGGGCGCCGAGCAGTTCGTCACCGGCGGCGACGGCGGCGATCCAGTCGTCCTCGTGCCGCACCGCGTGCCCCTCGGCGCGGGACACCTCCAGGGCTCGCGGCGGTGCCGAGACGGACTCCGTGAACTCGACGGTGCCGTCGAGGACCTGGGAGACGGCGGCGGCCACGTCGTGCACCCCGCCGCCGCGCAGGACCAGCTCGGTGAGCCGGTCGTGGACGTCGGAGGCGCGCTCGATGACGGCGCTGCGGTCCCGGATGATCTCGTTGGCCCGCTCCAGGCCGGCCAGGGCCGAGCGGGTCTCGGCTAGCAGGTTGGCGGTGTCGATGGCGGCTGCCGCGAGGGCGGCGAAGGAGCCGAGCAGGGCGATCTGCTCACGTTCGAAGACCCGGGCCCGCCGGTCCGCGGCGAAGAGCACGCCGATGACGTGGTGGCCGAGCATGAGGGGGACGCCGAGGATGGCGACCAGGCCCTCGTCGCTCACGCCCGCGTCGATGGTGCGGGTGTGCTGGAAGCGGGCGTCCTTGAAGTAGTCGTCGGTGACGTAGGGCCGGGCGGTCTGGGCGACGAGGCCGCCGAGTCCTTCCCCCATGCCGAGCCGCAACTGCTGGAAGCGGGCGGCGACCGAGCCCTCGGTGACCCGCATGTAGGTGTCGCCGCGGGCCGCGTCATGGAGGCTGAGGTAGGTCACGTCGGTGCCGAGCAGGGAACGGGCCCGCTGCACGATCGCCCGCAGCACCGCGTCCAGGTCGCGCAGCCCGGCGAGGTCGTGGGCCGTCTCGAACAGGGCGGACAGCTCCGCCTCCCGCCTGCGCCGGCCCTCCAGCTCGGAGCGCACGCGCAGCGCGAGGCGCTTGGCCCGGTCGAGCGCGTCGATCCGGGCGGCCGGTCCTCCCTCGGCGCGGGCGAGCAGTACCGGCTGCTCGTAGGCGTCGGCGGACGCGCCCCGGGCCAGCAGCTCCAGGAACGGCGTCTCGACGGCGGCGGACGCCGGGGCGTCGCCGTCGCCGGCCGGCGCTCCGGCGTCGTCGGCCGGGCGCTCGGTGGACTGCAGGTGATCGCGGGACATGCTCACAGGATTCCCCATCGCCCGGTCGTCCCGGCAGCCCTGTGGACAACCGCGTCCACAGGGGCCGCCGCCGGGCCGGCCGGTGCGCGGGCGGGGACCGGGCTCAGTGCGCCGTCCAGCCGCCGTCCAGCACGAGTGAGGTGCCGGTGACGAAGGACGCCTGCGGCCCGCACAGGTACGCGACCGCCTCGGCGACCTCGTCCGGTTCGATCAGCCGCCGCACGGCGCTGTCCTGGAGCAGCACGTCGGTGAGCACCTGCTCCTCGGGGATGCCGTGGGCCCGGGCCTGGTCGGCGATCTGCCGCTCGACGAGCGGGGTGCGCACGTAGGAGGGGTTCACGCAGTTCGAGGTGACGCCGTGGGCTGCGCCTTCGAGGGCCGCGGTCTTGGACAGGCCCTCCAGGCCGTGCTTGGCGGCGACGTAGGCCGACTTGTAGGCGGAGGCGCGCAGGCCGTGCACGGAGGAGATGTTGACGATGCGGCCCCAGCCCTGCCCGTACATGTGGGGCAGGGCGCCGCGGATCAGGCGGAAGGGCGCCTCCAGCATCACGGTGAGCACCGTGTGGAAGACGTCCGGGGGGAACTCCTCGATGGGCCGCACCAGCTGGATCCCGGCGTTGTTGACGAGGAGGTCGGTGCCGTCGGCGGCGCGTTCGGCGGCGTCCAGGTCGGTCAGGTCCAGGACCTGGGGCAGGACGCTGCCCGCGAGGTCGGTGCTGCTCTCGGCGAGCGCGTCCAGTCCGGCCGCGTCCCGGTCGACCGCTCTGACCTGGGCCCCGGCGGCGGCCAGGCGCAGGGCGCAGGCACGGCCGATACCCCCGGCGGCGCCGGTGACGAGGGCGGTGCGGCCGTCGAGGTCGAGCGAGGAGGCGTGGGGGGCCGGGAGGACGCTGGGCGAGGTCATGTCCCCGACCCTAGGCAGCGCCCGCCCCGCTCCCCATGTGGGCACGCCCCATACTTCAGTAGGGGGCAGTGGGGTCGAACCATGTGGGTGCGTCGGACAGCGCCTGCTTGATCCTGGCCTGCCCGAACTCCCCCAGGTCCGGCAGCGCGTCCACGGCGAACCAGCCCACCTCCAGCGACTCGTCGTCGTTGACCCGGGCCTCACCGCCCACGGCCCGGCAGCGGAAGGTGACGTCCATGAACTGGCAGACGTCCCCGTTGTCGTACGTCACCGGGTTCAGCGCCTGGACGAGGACCAGCCGCTCGACGACGCACCGGACGGCGGTCTCCTCCTCCACCTCGCGCATCGCGCAGGCGGCGGGCTGCTCGCCGGGCTCGGGGATGCCTCCGATCAGTGACCATCGCCCGTTGTCGGACCGTCGGCCCAGGAGCACCCGGCCCTCGTCGTCGAAGACGACGGCGGTGACTCCGGGGAGCCAGAGCAGTTGCTGTCCGGCGGTGGTGCGCAGGTCGCGGATGAAGTCGGGAGTAGCCATGCGGACGACCCTAACGGGCCACGCCGGCCACTCCCGGCGGTGTCACGGGGCGTGCGACGGGCGTACGGCTACACGTCACGGGCGCGTCGCCCGCGCACACCGGCGCCGACGGCCCAGCCCAGCGCGCCGGCCGCGACCAGCACGAGGGCGATCTCGGGCAGTACGCCCAGCCGGGTGGCCGGCGTCTCGGAGGAGCGCAGGGGCACCTCCTGGACCAGGGAGTCCGCGACGAACATGCCGGTCTTCTGGGTGATCCGGCCGTCCGGCATGATGATCGCGCTGACGCCGCTGGTCACCGGGACCGTGACGGTCCGGCTGTGCTCGACCGCGCGGACGCGGGACATGGCGAGCTGCTGGTAGGTCATCTCGCTGCGGTCGAAGGTCGCGTTGTTGCTGGGTACGGAGATCATCTGGGCGCCGTCGGTGACCTCGGAGCGCACGGCCCAGTCGAAGGCGGCCTCGTAGCAGGTGACCAGGCCGACCTCGGTGCCCGCCATGGTGAACACGCCGGGCTCGGTGCCCCTGCTGAAGTCCCGGCTGACCATGGAGGTCCAGTTGTCGTTGATCGCCCCGATGAGCGAGCGCAGCGGCAGGTACTCGCCGAAGGGCTGGATCTGCCGCTTGTCGTAGGTGTCGACGGGGCCCTTGTCCGGGTCCCAGAGGATCTGCTCGTTGAGGAGCTTGCCGTCCCGTTCGACGACGCCGCCGACCGAGACGGGCGCGCCGATCGCCTTGACGGCCCGGTCGATGACCATGCGCGCGTCGGCGTTGGCGAACGGGTCGATGTCCGAGGAGTTCTCCGGCCAGAGCACGAAGTCGGGGCGGTCCACCTTGCCCGCCTTCACCTCGGCGGCGAGGCGTTCCGTTTCCCGCGCGTGATAGTCGAGTACGGCCCGCCGCTGGGAGTTGAAGTCGAGGCCCGCGCGCGGCACGTTGCCCTGGATCACCGCCACGGTCGCGGTGCCGTCCTCCGCCTCGTCGCTGACCAGCGGGCGGGCGGCGACGGCGGCCACGACGGGGACGGCCACGGCGACGAGGGCCACCGCCGCCGCGCCACGCTGTACCTCGCCGCCCCGGCGCGCCCGAACGGCGAGACGCGCCGCCTCGCAGAGGCCGAAGCCGCACAGGACGACCGCGAAGCCGAGCACC
The DNA here is from genome assembly GCF_042263835.1 of Streptomyces sp. NPDC056128. NCBI lineage: Bacteria > Bacillati > Actinomycetota > Actinomycetes > Kitasatosporales > Streptomycetaceae > Streptomyces > Streptomyces sp. NPDC056128. The sequence continues at coordinate 305,401 of NZ_JBHJVQ010000007.1, forward strand.
GGCGTACCGCCGAGCGCGGCGAGCGGCAGGAAGACGCCGTCCGCCTGGCCGAAGGCGATCTTGCCCCAGGGGAACCCCTCGAAGGGCACACGCGCGCGTGCGGCCTCCCCCGCGATCCACAGCGCCGCCGCCCACACGGGCCATCCCGGCAGCCTCGACACCGCGGCGACGCCCGCGCCGACCAGCGCGACGAAGAGCGCCTCGATCGCCACCAGGGCGAGCCAGGGGCCGGGGCCGACCTCCACACCGGTCCACACCAGCAGCGGCAGCAGGAAGCCGAGGCCGAAGAGGTAGCCGAGGCCGAGGCCCGCCTTCCAGCCCCGGCCGCGCAGCACCCACCCGAGGACGGCGAAGGCGGGCAGGGCCAGCCACCACAGGGTGCGCGGCGGGAAGCTGACGTAGAGCAGTACTCCGGAGAGCGCGGCTGCGGCGGCCGGGAGGAGGCGCAGGAGCCGTGCGGTGAGCCGGGAGGCGGGCGTGGGCTGCGGCTGTGTCCGGTCCGGCTCGCCGACGGAGGTTGCGGTGGCTGTCACCCCCCGGAGTGTACGGCGGGTGACCGAACCCCGGACAGCACGGTCCGGGGCGGCCGGCGGATGGCCCGCACATGGCCGACGGGTGGCCGGCGACCGATGCCGTGTCGTTTCGGCACAACCGGGCGCCGAGCCGTCCACAATCCGCCGACCAGCCGTTACGGTGTGCCCGAGCCTCGGTCGCCGGGCGGGCGGCGGGGCCCGTCAGGCCGGGGGCGACGGGGGCGGGGGGGCACGGTGGGTTCGAGGGGGACGGCGTCCGCGGGCGCCGCGAGGACGGCTGACGCCGACGGCGGCAGACGCGGCGGGGCCGACACCGCGGGGATGGTGATCCTCGGGGCGTGCGCCTCCTGGTCGCTGATCACGGCGGCGGCGCGCGACGGGCGCCCGGAGGGCGTGCTGCTCGCCGTGCTGGCCGTGGCCGCCGGTTACGCCGCGGGCCGGATCTGCGGGGCGCTGCTCCCGGTCGCCGCCCCCTCGGCCGCGGCGCTGGCCGGGGTGGCGCTCACGGTGGCGGTTCCGCATCTCGCGCCGGGACCGCGGATCACCGCACCGCTCGGGCACGCGGGTGCGACCGCCGCGTTGCTCGCGCTGTCGGCGGGCGCCGCGTGCTGCGGGGCGTGGGCCGCCCGGGCGGCCGTCGTGCGGGTGGCGCTGCGGCTGCTGGCCGTCGGGATCGCCGTGACCGCGGCGGCGATGGGTTCGGCCGTGGGCTGTGTCGCGTGTGCCGTGGTGCTGGTGTGTTCGCTCGCCGCCGGCCGGATGGCCCGCGGCGCGGGGATCGCCGGGCTGGGTGTTGCCACGGGCGTGGTGGCCGGCCTGGGGTGGATGGTCCTGAGCGAACTCGTACCGAACGGTCTCGCCGCCTCCCTGGAGGGGCAGCTGACCGCCCATCGCGTGCAGCTGTGGCGCGACGCGCTGGAGCTGCTGCGCGCGGACGTGGCGTTCGGCGCGGGCCCGGGGCGCTTCGGTGCGCTGAGTCCGACGGCCGCCGGGGCGCCGGTGCCGGACGGCAGGCCGCACTCGGCGCTGTGGCAGCAGGCCGCCGAACAGGGCGTCGTGGGCGTGGTGCTACTGGGCGCGGCCTTCGGCTGGGTGCTGTACGCGCTGTGGCGCTCACCGCGCTGGCGGCGATCGCCGCCGTCGGCAACGCGCTGAGCTTCACGGCTGTGTCGGTGGGCGCGGGGCTCCTCGCGGGGCTGGCCACGTCCCGCCCGCTCGCCGATGACGGTGCGCTCAGTGCGCGGGCTGCCCGGGTGCCTTCGGGCGCAGCCGGTCCGTGATGACCTGGACGGCCGCCTCCGCGTCGTCCACGGTGACCGTGAAGGTGTGCCCGTCGCCCAGCTTGAGGATCAGGCCCTCGCCGCGCCGCACGACCACGGCGGTGCCCTTCTCGGGCCGCCAGCGGTAGCCCCAGCCGCCCCAGTGGCGCGGGGTGACGTGCGGGGCGAACTCGGCCCCGACGACGTGGGACAGGGGGATGCGACGGCGGGGCAGGCCGATGTGGCCGCAGCGCACCTCGAGGCAGTCCTCGTCGACCCGCAGCGCGACGTGCACGAACGCGAGCGTGCCGAACAGCACCAGCAGTCCCGCCGCGATGCAGCCGACGACCGCCATGGTGAGCGGGACGACGCCGGACTCCCAGGCGGAGTCGACGGCCAGGGCGATGCCGAGCGCCATGCAGGCGGCGCCGATGAGCGCCAGGAACCACTGGACCCGGTTGGTGGCACGTCCGGTCCAGATGTCCGGCTGCGGGGTGGTCTCGCCGTGGCGATGCCTCATGGATATGAGGTTACTCATGTTTCGCTGCGCGGGTACCTCGTCGCGCTGGGTGACTGGGCCGTCCGGGCGGGCGGGCCGGTCAGCGGGCCGGTGTGACCGCGCGCAGGAGCCTGCCCTCGGCGTAGGCCAGCGCGGGTGCGGGCAGCGTGCCCTCGCGTCCGCTGAGCAGCACGGTGAGGGTGCCCTCGGCCGGGGCGCCCGGGTCGGGGAAGGCGCCGATCCGGCGCAGCGCCTGGGCGGCGACCGCGCCCGCCGAGCCGTGCAGCACGAGCCGCGGGGCGCCGGGGCGCTGCACGGCGGCGCGAATGCGCTCGGCGACCAGTTCGTAATGGGTGCAGCCCAGGACGACGGTCGTTACGTCGTCGGGGGTGAGGGCCGCCGCGGCGGCGACGGTCGCGGTGATCGCCGCCTCGTCCGCGTGCTCGACGGCATCGGCGAGCCCCGGGCACGGCACCTCGGTGACGGTCGCGTCGCCGCCGAAGTCCGCGATCAGGCCGCGCTGGTAGGGGCTGCCGGTGGTGGCGGGGGTCGCCCAGATCGCCACGGGGCCGCCACCGGCCGCGGCGGGCTTGATCGCCGGTACGGTGCCGACGACGGGCAGCGTGGGCTCCAGCCGGGCGCGCAGCGTGGGCAGCGCGTGCACGGTGGCGGTGTTGCAGCCGATGATCAGGGCGTCGGGGCGGTGCGCGGCGGCGGCCTCGGCCACCGCGAGGGCCCGCCCGGTCAGGTCCTCGGGGGTGCGCGGACCCCAGGGCATGCCGTCGGGGTCCAGGGAGAGGATGAGATCGGCGTCCGGTCGCAGGCGCCGTACCGCGGCGGTGGCCGCCAGCAGACCGATTCCGGAGTCCATGAGCGCGATCTTCACCCGGCCACCATAGACGATGCGCCGTCGAGGGCCGGTGGCGTGGGGCAGACTGCGCACGTGAGCGCCGACGCGTGGATGACCCCGGTGACCGTCGTATCCGCACTGTCCCTCGCGGCCTGGCTGTGGCTGCTGTTCGCCCGGGGCTTCTTCTGGCGTACGGACGTCGGGCTGCCGGCCCGGGAGGAACCCGCTGTCTGGCCCTCGGTGTGCGTCGTCGTCCCGGCGCGGGACGAGGCGGCGATGCTGCCCGCGAGCCTGCCGTCGCTGCTCGCGCAGGACTATCCGGGGCGGGCGGAGGTCTTCCTGATCGACGACGGGAGCACCGACGGCACGGGTGAGCTGGCGTGCGAGCTGGCCCGGCGGCACGAGGGGCTGCCGCTGACCGTGGCCTCGCCCGGGGAGCCGCCCGCCGGCTGGACGGGCAAGCTGTGGGCGGTGCGGCACGGCATCGCCCTGGCACGCGCGCGTGAGCCCGAGTACCTGCTGCTGACCGACGCCGACATCGCGCACGCGCCGGACAGTCTGCGCGAGTTGGTGGCGGCGGGCGGCACCGGCGGTTTCGACGTCGTCTCCCAGATGGCGCGGCTGCGGGTGGCGAGCGGGTGGGAGCGGCTCGTGGTGCCCGCCTTCGTCTACTTCTTCGCGCAGCTCTATCCGTTCCGCTGGATCGGGCGTGAGGGGAGGACCGCGGCGGCGGCCGGCGGCTGTGTGCTGCTGCGGACCGGGACGGCCGAACGGGCGCGGATTCCGGACGCCATCCGGCACGCGGTCATCGACGACGTGGCCCTCGCCCGCGCGGTCAAGGGCTCCGGCGGGCGCGTCTGGCTGGGCCTGGCCGAACGGGTCGACAGCGTGCGTCCCTATCCGCGGCTGCGTGACCTGTGGCGCATGGTCGCGCGCAGCGCGTACGCCCAACTGCGGCACAACCCGCTGGTGCTCGCCGGAACGGTGGCCGGGCTGGCCCTCGTGTACCTGGTGCCGCCGCTCGCGGTCGTCGTCGGCGCGGCGCGGGGCGAGACGGGGGCGGCTCTCCTGGGGGGCGCCGCGTGGCTGGTGATGGCGGGGACGTACACGCCGATGCTGCGCCACTACCGGCAGCCGCTGTGGCTCGCTCCCCTGCTGCCGTTCACCGCGTTCCTCTATCTCCTGATGACGGTCGACTCGGCGGTGCAGCACTACCGGGGGCGGGGTGCGGCGTGGAAGGGCCGCACCTACGCCCGTCCGGACGTCGTGCCCGACGAGGGCTGACGGGCCGGACGGGTCGGACGGGGTCCGTTCACTTGCGGCCGGGGGTCCAGTTCATGCCCCATCCGTAGGCGTGGTCGACGGTGCGCTGCGGGCTCACCCCGCGTTCCGGCACCAGGTACCGGGCCTCGCGCTGTACGACGAGGTCGCTGCCGGTGTTGGTGATCAGCGCGAGGGCGCACACCGTGGAGGGCACGGTGCACTCGTCGAGCGAGAAGTCGACCGGGGCGCCGTACTGCGGCTGGAGGGTGACCGTGGCGTGCAGGTCGGCGAAGGAGCGGGCCCCCTGGTAGATGGTCACGAAGACGAGGATGCGCCGGAAGTACTGCTGGTGGTCGAGGCTGACCGTGAGGTTCTCGCCGGTGGAGACGGCGCCGGTGCGGTCGTCGCCGTCGAGGTGGACGAACGGCGGCCGGTCGAGGGCGCCGAAGGCGTTGCCGAGCGCCTGGACCACGCCCTTGCTGCCGTTGCTGAGTTCGTACAGGGCGCACAGGTCGAGGTCGAGGTCGTCGTGCATGGCGACCGGGCGGCCCAGTTTGCGGGCCCAGCCGGAGAACTGCTTGCGCACCTGCCAGTTGAGGTTGACGCGCAGCGCACCCGAGGTACCGCCCTGCTTGGTCAGCGAGACGGAGGGCGCCGCCTTGGTGAGCGTGACCTTGGTCAGCCGGACCGGCGCGGCGGACGGCGGCGCGGTCGGGGGCGCGGTCGGCGGCGGGGTGGTGACGGCGGGAGGCGTGACCGGAGGAGCGGGAGGTGCCGCGGCGGGCGGCGGAGGCGGCGTGACCGCGGGGGCCGGCGGGACGGGCGCGGGTGCCTGCTGGGGCTCGTCGACCGAGATGCCGTAGTCCGTGGCCAGACCTTCGAGGCCGCTGTCGTAGCCCTGGCCGACGGCGCGGAACTTCCAGGCGCCCTGGCGGCGGTAGAACTCGCCCAGCACGAAGGCCGTCTCCACGGTCGCGCCCGGGTTGTCGAAGCGGGCCACCACGGTGTTCCGGGCCGCGTCGCGGACCTCGACGTAGAGGTCCGGTACCCGTCCGAACGAGCCGCCGTCCGAGGAGGCGGCGAGGATGACGGTCTCGATCGCGGGCTCCACGCGCGCGAGGTCGACGTGGAGGCTGTCGGTCACTCGCCCGCCGGCGTCTTGCTTGCCCTCGTGCCGGACCGCGCCGGAGGAGTGCGCGGGCTGGTTGTAGAAGACGAAGTCCGCGTCGGAACGCACCTTCCCGCCCACCAGGAGCAGGGCGGACGCGTCCGCGTCGGGGACGCCGGGGCCGGATCGCCAGCCCAGTTCGACCCGCAGCGCCGTCGTCGGCACCGGGGTGTTCGATCCTTTCGACATGGACATGTCCGCCCCCATCAGGTGTCACCGGGCCGGGCCGCGTCCCGGCGCTTCGTCGCGTTCTCCGCGCCCAACCTATTCTCCCGGCCGTCCGTCCCACGCGCGGAGTGCGACGAGAGGTTCGGCGAGATGTTCGGCCAACCGCCGGTAACCCGCTCGGAACACGGCCTTTACCTCAAAAGCGCGCGGCATGACGCCCCATTTTGCCAAGTTCGCTCGCATTGGGGATACCGGGTCAGTGCGGACACGGAAAACAACCCTCTTATCGGTCTCCCCAACCAGCACATCGTGGGCTTAACTTATGGCCATGACCTCCCCCCGCTCCACTTATGGCGGCGGCTACTACTCCGCCTCCTTCCCGGACACCCCGATCTACGACTCGCTCGTGGCCGAACGGGGCACACCGCAGATCGCCCCGATCCGGGTCCCCGCGGCGTACGACGTGCCGAGCAGTCATCTGCCCGCGCTCCCGTCCGCCCTGCCCGCCCTCCCCGCGGGTCCCTCTCAGTCCTCCTACGGCTACCCGCAGCAGGCGCCGCAGCCCGCGCCCCTGCAGCAGGCCCCCGCCGCGTACATCCCCCACCAGGCGACCGCGCCGCGCGGGTACCCCGGTCCCCAGTACCAGCAGCAGCCCCGTCCGGCGGCGCCCGGCCCCGCGGGTTACGAGGCGATGCGCCCCGCGACTCCCCGGCCGGCCCCCGCGCCGTACCAGGACCCGTACAACCAGCAGCAGTACCGCGGCTACTGAGCCGTCCCCCGGATCGTCGGTGCCACCTGGCACGATGGCGTCATGGGGAACGCGCGACTGCAGTTGATCCACGTCCATCCGGTCAAGGCGTTCCGGAGCCTGTCGCTCCGGGAGGTCGTCATGGAGCCCTGGGGGCCGGCCGGAGACCGACGCTGGATGCTGATCGACGACGGGGGAAAGGTCGTCACGCAACGCAAGCAGCCGCGTCTCGCCCTGGCCGCCGCCGAGCTCCTGCCCGGCGGCGGCGTCCGGCTGTCCGCACCCGGCATGGAGCCGCTCACGGTGCCGGCACCGCGCGGGGCGGTGACCGTCCCGGCTCAGCTCTTCCGTGACAAGGTCGAGGTCCTGCCCGCCGATGACGCGGCCGCGCACGACTGGTGCAGCGCCTTCCTCGGGGCGGAGGTTCGGCTGGTGCACCTGGACGATCCCGCGACCCGCCGGCCCGTGGATCCCCGGTACGCGCTGCCGGGCGAGACCGTCACCTTCGCCGACGGCTTCCCGCTGCTGCTCACGACGACGGCGTCCCTGGACGCCCTCAACTCCCTGATCGCGGGCGGCCCGCACGCCGCCGACGGCCCCCTGCCCATGAACCGCTTCCGGCCGAACCTGGTCGTCTCCGGCACCGAACCGTGGGCGGAGGACGGCTGGTCCCGCGTCGCCGTCGGCGAGGTCGTCCTGCGGGTCGCCAAGCCCTGCGGGCGCTGTGTCGTGACCACCACCGACCAGGCGACCGCCGGACGCGGCGCGGAGCCCCTGCTCACCCTCGGACGGCACCGCCGCGTCGACGGCAAGCTGGTCTTCGGGCAGAACCTGGTCCCGGTAGGCCGCGGCACGGTCCGGGTCGGCGACCCGGTGCGGATCATCGACTGACGTGTCACGGCCCGGGGGCGGGATCCGGACACCGGCCGGGATCCGGACACCGGCGCGGAGCCGGGAACCCGTTCCACGATCCGGGCGTTGGGCTGTGTGAGACGTTCATGAGAATCAGGCCGGGACGGGCCGGCCGGGAGGTGGCGGGGAGCGGGAAAGGGGGCGGACGTGCGGGCGATCCGGGGGCTGTGGCGCTGGCGGCGCAATCCGCTGTGCCGCGCGACCGACCTGGCCGAGGCATGGGTGGCACTGGCGGGGCTGTTGCTGATCGTGTCCGTGGCGCCGTTGCTCGGGGTACTCGCGGGCGGCGCCGCCCAGGACACCCTCCAGCGGTCGGTGCGCGAACAGCACGAGTCCCGGCACCGGGTGACGGCCACCGTGGTGCGTCCCGAGGAGCGCTCCACCCTGGCCGTCGACCCGGAGGGCGCCGGTGAGAGCCTGCGCAGCCGCGTCCTCGCCGACTGGACCGGGCCGGACGGATCCCGGCACGAAGGCTCCGTCACGGTCGGCATCGACGACCCCGACCCCGGCGACCGGTTCGGGCTGTGGACGGACGAGCGGGGCCGCGCGGTGGCCCGCCCGCTGGACGGCGCGACGGCGGCCACGCACGCCGTGCTCGCCGGGATCGGCGCCGCGTTGGCGGCGGTGGCCCTGGTCGAGGCCGGCCGGCGGATGGCCGTCTGGCGCATGGTCCGCGGCCGGTACGCGCGTTGGGAGCGGGAGTGGGAGCGGGCGGGCCCGGACTGGGGCAGGACCGGCACGGGCAGCTGACGGGCTTCCGGCTCCGGTCAACTCACCACCTGCGCGCACGCTACGGTGGACCGGCCGAAGCGAATCGGCGACAACCCGCGTACGACGAGGTGGGGGCACAGCAACGCCATGGCACAGGGCACGGTCCAGGTGACGCACACCGGCACCTCGCGGTGGCGGCGCCGCACAGGTGAGTACGCATCGCTCGCCGCCGCCCTGGAGGCCGCGGCCGAGGGTGACGTCCTCACCGTCGCCCCGGGGACCTACCGGGAGAACCTCGTCGTCCAGCGGGCGGTGACCCTGCGGGGTCCCGAGGGCGGCCAGGGTTCGGTGCGGATCGCGCCCGTCGACGGCGTCCCGCTGACCGTGCGCGCCTCGGCGGTGATCCAGGACCTGCACGTGGAGGGCCAGGACGCGGCGGCGCCCGCGGTGCTCGTCGAGGACGGTACGCCGGAGCTGCTGGGCCTGAGAGTGATCGCGCGTTCCGCCTCCGGGATGGAGGTGCGCGGCAGCGCGCGGCCCACGGTGCGGCGCTGCGTCGTCGACAATCCGGCCGGTGTCGGCATCGCCGTCCTGGACGGCGGAGGCGGCGTGTTCGAGGAGTGCGAGGTCGTCTCGGCCGGGCAGGCGGGCGTCGCGGTGCGCTCCGGCGCACACCCCCGGCTGGAGCGCTGCCGTGTGCACCATGCCGCGGGTTCCGGGCTGACCGCGACGGGCGAGGGCTCCGCGCTGGAGGCCGTGGGCTGCGAGGTGTACGAGGTCCGGGGCAGCGGAGTGCAGGTCACGGGCCGGGCCACCGCGCACCTGACCGACTGCGACGTGCACCGCACCACCGGCGACGGCGTCACCCTGGACACGGACGCCGTGCTCACCCTCGCCGACTGCCGTATCCACGACATCCCTGAGAACGCGGTCGACCTGCGCTCCCGTTCCGTCCTCACCCTGACCCGCACCACCGTGCGGCAGTTCGGCCGCAACGGCCTGTCGGTGTGGGACCCGGGCACGCGGGTGGACGCCAACCAGTGCGAGATCTTCGACAGCACGGGCGACTACCCGGCCGTGTGGGTCAGCGACGGCGCCACCGCGGTGCTCGACTCCTGCCGGGTGCACGACGTACCGGACGCGCTGTTCGTCCTGGACCGCGGCTCCCGCGCGGACGTCGTCGACAGCGACCTGTCCCAGGTGCGCAACACGGCGGTCTCGGTGAGCGACGGCGCCACCGCGCAGCTCGACGACTGCCGCATCCGGGACGCGGCCACGGGCGCGTGGTTCCGCGACCACGGCAGCGGCGGCACCCTCAACAACTGCACGCTGGACGGCAACCGCACCGGCGTGATCGTCACCAAGGGCGCCGACCCCACGATCGAACGCTGCACGGTCGACTCCCCCTCGGAGGCCGGTGTCTACGTGTCGGCCGGCGGCCGCGGCAGCTTCCTGAACTGCCGGGTGACCGGCAGCGCGGGCTACGGCTTCCATGTGATCGACGGCTGCCGTACGACACTCAAGAAGTGCCGCACGGAGCGGTGCGCGCGCGGCGGGTACGAGTTCGCGGAGGGCGGCCCGGACAGCGCGTACGACTCCGGTCCGCTCGTCGAGGACTGCACCAGCGACGAGAGCGGCGGCGCGGCGGCGCCCGCCCCGGCGGAGCCAGTCGTGCAGACGGTGAGCCAGTCCCCCGGGCTGCTGGGCTCGATCCCCGGACAGCGCACCACCGAGCAGGAGCCCCTGATCGCGGCCGTCGCCCCGCAGGAGCCCGCGCGGACCTCGAAGGCGGTGCTCGGCGAACTGGACGCCCTGGTCGGCCTGGACAGCGTCAAGCGCGAGGTACGGGCCCTGACCGACATGATCGAGGTGGGCCGGCGTCGGCAGCAGGCCGGCCTGAAGGCCGCGTCGGTCAAGCGGCACCTGGTCTTCACCGGCTCCCCGGGCACCGGCAAGACGACGGTCGCCCGGCTGTACGGCGAGATCCTCGCCTCCCTCGGCGTGCTGGACAAGGGGCACCTCGTCGAGGTCTCCCGCGTGGACCTGGTCGGCGAGCACATCGGCTCCACGGCGATCCGCACCCAGGAGGCGTTCCAGCGGGCGCACGGCGGAGTGCTGTTCATCGACGAGGCGTACGCGCTCTCCCCCGAGGACGCGGGCCGGGACTTCGGCAAGGAGGCCATCGACACGCTGGTCAAGCTCATGGAGGACCAGCGCGACTCGGTGGTGGTGATCGTCGCGGGCTACACGGCCGAGATGGAGCGCTTCCTCTCGGTCAACCCGGGTGTGGCGTCCCGTTTCTCACGGACCATCACCTTCGGCGACTACGCCCCCGAGGAGCTGCTGCGGATCGTCGAGCAGCAGGCCGACGAGCACGAGTACCGGCTGGCCCCCGGCACGGCCGAGGCGCTGACGCAGTACTTCACGGCGATCCCCAAGGGCCCCGCCTTCGGCAACGGCCGCACCGCCCGCCAGACCTTCGAGGCCATGGTGGAACGGCACGCGAGCCGGGTGGCCCAGCTGGCCGATCCCAGCACGGACGACCTGACCCTGCTGTACGCCGACGACCTGCCCGAGCTGCCGTGACGGACCCGACGCCCGGGCGACTACGGGAATTGTCAGACAGGTCCTAGCAGGCCCCAGTGGCGTCGTCCGCCGCCGGAACGGACGCGGGGCCCCCGGTGTGGCGGGGTGCCGGCACTTCCGGTCGGAGCCGGGCCAGCAGCCGCCCGCGCTCCTCGGCGAAGACCGGGTCGGCCTGGTAGTCGGAGTGGCCGAGGACCGGCGCGGGCAGCGGATGGAGTTCGGTGCGGCCGTACGTCAGCGGGTCCTTGAGTGGCGCGCGGTCCACCGCCGGGCCCGAGTCGCCGGGCAGCCGCACCGGTCCGCCGATGGGGTCGGTGCGGCGGTACAGGTTGCGCCAGCAGTCGACCTCCCGGTGCAGCGAGGCGAGCGCCTCCGGTCCGAAGTGGGCCGGGAACCAGCGGCCGTACAGCCGCTCCAGCGGGGAACCGTAGGTGAGCAGGGCGACCCGTCTGCGAGCGGCCGGCTCCAGTTGCCAGGACGCGGCGGCGGCGAGGACGCTGCCCTGCGAGTGCCCGGAGATGACCAGCCGTCCGCCGGTGGCGCGGGTCCAGGTCGCCATCCGCCAGGTCAGGTCGGGCACGGCGCGCTCGGCGTAGCAGGGCGGTGCGAAGGGGTGGGCGGCGCGCGGCCAGAAGGTGCCGACGTCCCACAGGATGCCGATGGTGCGCCGCGCGGAGGTGTCCTTGTAGGCACGCCTGCCCCAGGTCACGAACAGTATGAAGCCGAGGCCGATCAGCCAGGAGCCCAGCGCCTGCGCGGTCTGCGCGGCACCGTGCACGACGGCGTACGTGCCGCGCGCCGCCTCACCGGGCACCTGGTCGGTCGTCAGGGCACCCACCAGGGCTCCGGCGCCCAGCAGCAGGGTGGCGGCGGAGGTGATGGCGACGAGCAGCGGCGCCCGGTCGGTGAGGGTGGCCGTCGCGCGGGCCAGCGCGATGCGCCGGGTGCGCCCGGGATCCCCGGCCTCCCCCGCGTGGTCGCCCTCCACGGCGTCCCGTTCGGCGCGGGCGAGGCCCCAGGTGTGCCGGGCCAGCGCGGCGCACAGCAGCAGCACGACGACGAGGAGCGGCGGGATGACGGACGCCTGCCAGGTCAGCAGGACGGGCGGACCGTCCAGGAAGGTGCCGGTGCCGTCCATCCAGTCCGAGACGCGCTGGGCGACGCCGCCGGACATGAAGCCCCCCAGGGCGCAGGCCAGCATGACGACGGCGGGTCCGCCGAGGCCGCGGATCGCCGCGCGGGCGTCGGGGAGGCTGCGGTGGAGCAGGTGCGCGACCACGGCGAGGGCGATGACCAGCAGGCCCTGCGTCAGGGCGATGCCGCCGAAGGCCATGTCACCGGGCAGCCGGCCGGCCGACGCCCACCCCGGGCGGTCCCAGCCGCCGTACAGCAGGGCGAGGACGAACAGGACGAGGGCGGCGAGCGGCAGACGCCGTACGAGGTGGCGGTCGAGGCGCCGGTCGAGGCGGTTCTCGCTGCGGCCCCGGCGGCAGACGACCACGACCACGGCGACGGCACCGGCGGCCAGTGCCCCCTGGAGGAGCCATCCCAGCGCGTCCAGCGCCGCGGGTCCGCCCGGCCGGCGGTCGAAGCGGGCCGCGGGCGCGCCGACCGCCACCGCGATGGTCAGCAGCCCGGCGGCGGTGTGCGCGGCGCGCAGCCGGGCCACCAGGCGGCGCCCGTACCAGAAGCCCGGCCGGCCGAGGGCCGTGTGGCCGGGGCCCTGCTCGGGGTCGGACTCGCGGTCCATCGGCTGCTGCGACTCGTACGCCCGCCAGGTGCGCAGCGACAGGTACCACAGCAGGCCGGTGAGGGCGGCGGGCACCGCGGCCGCGAGGGCGAGCCTGCGGCCGGGCGCGCTCCACCAGCCGCCGTCGGAGACCACCGGCGACAGGAAGCCCACCCAGGAGTGGCGCTCGGCGCACACGCGCGTGCCCGCGCACTGCCAGGCCACGAGGTCGAGCGCGACCTCGCAGGCGGCGGCGACCAGCAGCACCGTCAGGGTGAGCCCCGCGAGCCGCACCAGCAGCCCGTAGAGCCGTACCGTGCGGATCCGGCCGCTCGCGGCGGGCCGCATCCAGTGGGCGAGGTTGACCACCATGAACGGCAGGAGCAGCAGCCATAGGGCGCGGGTGCCGTTGCCGGAGGTGAGGTTGCACCAGACGTAGGCCTCGGGCACCGGCCTGCCGCGGTAGTCCTTGGGCCGGGACTCCGCGTCGATGTCCTCCGCGCGCCGGAAGACGGCCGCGACGTGGTCGCCGGTGATCCGCACGGTCCGCGGGTCGTCCAGCATCTCGGCGGGCGTGGTGCCGCCCACTCCGTGCACCAGGAGTTCCAGGGCGGTGCCGGATCTCCCGTCCCGCTGCTCGGCCTGTTCCACTGTCCGCACTCCCCCGTGACGCGCCGTCGGCTCTGTCCGTGCGGGCACAAGGATCTCCGTTCGGCGCGCTCCGCACACCCTTCGGCACGGAATCTCCCCGAACCGTGTGACGAGTGATGCCATGACGGGACGCGGGTGACATGTGCGCGACGGGTGGGCGGTGGCGCGGCCGGCGGTGCGGCGTGCGAGGATGGGACGTCCGCGCACGGGTGCGGGGAGAAGTCCTCATCAGAGCGCGTGCGGCGGCGGGTCGGACGGTTTGCGGCGAAAGGACCGAAGCGTACGTGAGTGAGAATCCGAACCTCCTCGCGGAGCAGCGGCGCGCCCTGATCCTCGACGAGGTGCGCCGCCGGGGCGGGGTCCGGGTCAACGAGCTGACCCGCAAGCTCGGCGTGTCGGACATGACGGTCCGCCGTGACCTGGACGCGCTGGCCCGGCAGGGTGTGCTGGAGAAGGTGCACGGCGGCGCGGTCCCGGTGGCGGAGGCGAGCACGCACGAGCCGGGCTTCGAGGCCAAGTCGGGTCTGGAGCCGACGGCCAAGGAGGACATCGCGCGGGCCGCGGCGGAACTGGTCGCGCCGGGCGCCGCGATCGCCCTGTCGGGCGGTACGACGACGTACGCGCTCGCGCACCGGCTGGTGGACGTGCCGGACCTGACGGTGGTCACGAACTCGGTGCGGGTGGCCGACGTGTTCCACGCGGCGCAGCGCACGTCGGGGAGCCGGCCGGGTGCGGCCACGGTGGTGCTCACCGGCGGGGTGCGCACCCCCTCGGACTCGCTGGTGGGCCCGGTGGCCGACCAGGCGATCGCCACGCTCCACTTCGACGTGCTCTTCCTCGGCGTGCACGGGATATCGGCCGAGGCCGGCCTGTCCACGCCGAACCTGGCGGAGGCCGAGACCAACCGGCGGCTGGTGCAGTCCGCTCGGCGTGTCGTGGTGGTCGCGGACCACACCAAGTGGGGTGTCGTGGGCCTGAGTTCCTTCGCGACGCTGGAGCAGGTGGACACGCTGGTGACCGACGGCGGCCTGTCGGCGGACGCCCGCGCGGAGGTCGCCGAGCACCTCGGGCTGGTCGTGGCGGGCGAGCCGGAGCCGACGACCGACTGATCCGGGATACGCGGACGCCGTCGGCGCTCCCGGCGCCCCGCGTCCGTGTCGCCCCGTGCCTCGCGTGCGCCGTCCGTCCCGTCAGGCCCCGCTGACACCGGCCGCGCCCCCGGCTATCGTGGCGCCACTCGGCCGATCGTCCGCATGCGCCGCCGCGTACAAGGGGGTTGTGTCCATGGCTCACCGTCTGCGTCCGGTGGGTCTCGACTTCGTCGAGACGGCGCCGGTGCGTCTGGTCTTCGCGCGGGAGATCTCCGCCGCTCCCGACGCGGTCTTCCGCGCGCTCGCCGAGGACGTGGCGGGCTGGCCCACGTGGTTCTCGGCGGTGACGTTCGCCCGGCCCATCGGTGAGGACGCGGGGCGCGAGGTCAGGCTCCGCGGCGGGACGCGCTTCGTCGAGACGGTCCTGACGGCCGAGCGGCCCGAGGTGTACGCCTATCGCGTGGACGTCACCAACGCGCCCGGCGCCCGGGCGATGGCCGAGGAGTGGCGGCTGACGCCGGCCGGGACGGGCACGCGCGTGCAGTGGACGTTCGCGGCGGACGGTACGGCCCTGTTCCGTCTCGTGCTGGGCCGGGCGCGCCCGGGGCTGGGGCGGTCCTTCCGGGGCGCGGTCACCGCGCTGGACCGGCGGCTGACCCGTTCCTAGTGATCTGGTTCGGAGATGCGTGAGCAGTAGCGGCAGATGCGGTCGAGGATCTGGTCGGCGGTCTTGGTCCACTTGAAAGGCCGGGCATCGT
>NZ_JBHJVQ010000008.1:0-19953 GCF_042263835.1 Streptomyces sp. NPDC056128
GGCCCTGCCTTCATGCTCGCTGTCCGCCGCGATCACCCGATCGAGACTCCCGTTCGACGCCCGCCTCTCAAGATCGGAACGACAACAGCTACTTAGCCCCACCAGCGAGAAGACCCCCAGTCGGTAACGGCTGGGGGTCTTTCGTGTGGGCGGCTCCGGGGCGGCTCCGGGCATGAGAAGACCCGACCGCTGGCGACGGGGGATGCGCCAGCGGTCGGGCTGTGGCCAAGGCTAACAAGGGCCGGTGCGTCATGGGTGCCGACTGGTCGGTCGGGTCTGCGAGGTGTGACCGGGATCACGTTGTCAACGGTCGCACGGGGGCTCGTAGTCCAGGCGCGGCAGGTACTCGTGCCACTTCTCCTCGGTGAGCACGTTCCGGGTGGCCGAGCAGATGCGGTCGATGGCGTCGTCCACCCCGAGGTTCCAGAGCCGGACGGTGTCCGTCCCGCTCGACACCCCCAGCATGTGACGCACGGGGCTGAAGGAGAGGAAGTTCCCCGTCTTGGCGTTGGGGCTCATCGACTGGCCGATGGGCGCGGCCTCGGCGGGCGTCGTGACGTTCCAGAGGCGGACCGTGTTGTCGTTGGCGCCACTGGCCAGGGTCTCGCCGTCCTGGCTGAAGGTCAGCGACACCACCGAGTCGGTGTGACCGGCCAGTGTCGACTCGACCCGGCCCGGTTCGCCGCCGTCGGGGAGGGCCCAGAGGCGTACCGTGCCGTCGTCGCTGCCGCTGGCCAGCGTGCGGCCGTCCGGGCTGTAGGCGAGGGTGTTGACGGGCCCGAGATGCCCGGTGAGGGGCGTACCGCGGGGGGTGGCGTGCGCGGGGTCGCTCACGTCCCAGAGCCGCACGGTGTCGTCCGCGCCGCCGCTGGCGAGCGTACGCCCGTCGGGGCTGAAGGCGAGGGTGTTGACGTATCCCCGGTGGCCGCTCAGCGGCTCGCCCAGGCGGCGCGGGTGGGACGGGTCCTCGGTGTTCCACAGCTGGACGGTGCGGTCGTCGTAGGCGGTGGCCAGCGTGCGGCCGTCGGGGCTGAACGCCAGGGTGTCGGGGCCCGCGTAGCGGGTGCGCAGCGGCACCGGCGGTCCGTGGGCGGTGGGCCGGGCCGGGTCGCCGACGTTCCACAGCTGCAGCGTGCGGCCCGCCGAGAGCACCGCCAGGGTGTCGCCGTCCGGGGAGAACACCAGCGACCGTATGTCGCCCTCGCCCGGCCTGAAGGGCTCGCTCAGTGACACCGGCCGGGCGGGGTTGGTCACGTTCCACAGGCGGACCCGGCCGTCGCGGGCCGCCGTGGCCAGCACGTGCCCGTCCCGGCGGAAGGCGCCGATCCGGCCGATCATGTCCGACGTCGGCAGCGACCACAGGCGCACCTTGCTGTCCCCGCTGCCCGTGGCGAGGGTCCGCCCGTCGGGGCTGAAGCCGAGGGCGTACATCTCGCCGCTGCTCCCGGCCAGCGGCATGCCCACCTGGGACGGGTAGGACGGGTCGCTGACGTTCCACAGGCTCGCCGTGCTGTCGGCGCTGCTCGCGGCGAGCATGGCGCCGTCGGGGCTGAAGGCCACCGACCAGATGGGGCCGGTGTGGCCGGTGAGCGGAGCGCCCGCGGATCTCGCGCGGTCCGGGTCGGCCACGTCCCAGAGCCGTACGGTGTCGTCCGCGCTCCCGCTGGCGAGGGTGGTTCCGTCGGGGCTGAAGGCCACGGAGTGGATCAGGGCGCCGTGACCGGTCAGCGGTGCGCCGACCGGCTCGGGGCGGTCCGGGTCGGCCACGTCCCAGAGCCGGACCGCGTTGTCGTCGCCACCGGCGGCCAGCGTCCGTCCGTCGGGGCTGAACGCCACCGAGCGCACCGCCGCCTTCGCGCCGGTCAGGGTGGACAGGGAGCGCGGCCGGCGCGGGTCGGCCACGTTCCACAGGCGCACGGCGTGGTCGTCGTGGGCGGAGGCCAGGGTGCGTCCGTCGGGGCTGAAGGCGAGCAGGTAGACGGTGCCGCCGCGGCCGGTCAGAGGCTTGCCGAGCGGACGGGGACGGCTCGGGTCCCGTACGTCCCACAGCCGGATCGTGCCGTCGTCGGAGGCGCTGGCCAGGGTGCGGCCGTCCGGGCTGAACACGGCGGTGCTCACCCAGCTCCTGTGGCCGGTGAGGGGCTTGCCCAGCTGTTCGGGGCGGGCCGGGTCCGACACGTCCCACAGCCGGACGGTCCGGTCGTAGCTGGCCGTCGCCAGGATCTTGCCGTCGGGGCTGAAGGAGGTCAGGTAGACGGCGCCGGTGTGGCCGAGGAGCGGGGTGGCCAGCGGCGCGTTCACGATCGATATCAGCCGGTTCCGGACGTCCTCGTCGTCCGGCCGCAGGCGGTGCGCCGCCAGGTCGAGCTGGGCGGACAGCGACGGGTCCGTGTCCTCGACGCGGTCCGCCTCGGCGACCACCTGCTCGAACACCGCGTCGTTGCGCTGCTGCCAGGCGATCACCGCCGAACCGACCGCCACCAGGGCGAGCACGACCAGCGTCGACACCGCGGCGCGCCGGATCAGGACGGTGCGCCTGCGCAGTCTGCTCGCGGCGGCCAGGAAATCGACCGCGCTGCGGGTCAGGAAGGTGCCGCCGGCCGAGTCCGCCCAGCCGCGGGCCTGTTCCAGCCGGGAGCCCCGGTAGAGCAGCGAGGTGTCGCGGTCCGACTCCTCCCAGGTCCGGCCGTCCTCCTCCAGCCGCTGGCGCAGCAGGTTGCCGGTGCGGTCCTCGTCGATCCAGTCGCGCAGCCGCGGCCAGGCGTGCAGCAGCGCCTCGTGGGTGATCTCCACGGTCTCCGCGTCGAGGGTCACCAGCCGGGCCCGCACCAGCGCCTCCAGGGACTCCTCGGTCTTTCCGGGGTCCCTCGACTCCTGCGCCAGCCGCCGCCGCGTGCTGCGTCTGCGGGTCGCCTGGGTGTCCTCGCCCAGCCGGACCAGCCTGAGCAGCAGCAGCCTCGCCGCCGTGCGGGCCGCCGGGTCCAGGTCGGACCAGGCCCGTTCGGCGGTCCCGGCGACCGCGCCCTGGATGCCGCCCGCCGCGCGGTACCCGGCGAGCGTCAGCCGGCCCGCCTTGCGCCGCTGCCAGGTGGCGAGCAGGGCGTGCGAGAGGAGCGGCAGCACGCCCGCGTCGTGGGTCCCGTGCGGGCCGTCGGTGCTCACCTCGCGGATGATCAGCTCGGCGAGGCCCGGTTCGAGTTCCATGCCGACGGCCTTGGCCGGTGCGGTCACCGCCTCGCGCAGTTCCGCGGTGGTCAGCGGCCCGAGCACCATGTGCCGGTGCTGGAGCGCGTCGGCCAGCTCGGGATGGCGCAGGCACTGCTCGTAGAAGTCGGCGCGGATGCCGAGCGCCACGAGGACCGGCGCCGCATCTCCCGGACCGCCCGGCACGCAGGCGGCCTGCAGCAGCGCGATGAACGCACGCCGCTCGGACTCGTCGGGGCAGAGGGTGAAGGTCTCCTCGAACTGGTCCACGATGACGACGGGACGCGCGGACGGCGACTCCGGCTCAGGCTCGGGCCCCGCTCCCGCCCCCGCCCCAGCCCCCGCGCCCGACCGCGCCTCCCCGCCGGGCGCCGCCCACGCCGCGAAGGCCGCCCTGACCGCGTCCTCGGTCCCGGGTGCCCCCGGCTTCCCCGTCCTCCGCACGGCGCGGACGACGGGCTCCAGCTGGGGTATCCGACGGCTCAGCTCCCCGAGCGGATCGACCCCCGGCACGAGCTGGAGCACCTGCCTCGGCTCCCTCGCCCCACCCGGCGGACCGGTCCCGCCGCCCGGCGTCCCCTCGCGCAGGGCGGGCACGAGCCCGGCGTTCAGCAGGGAGGACTTCCCCGCTCCCGAGGCGCCCACGAGCATGACCAGGCCGCCCGTGTCCTCGGCCGCGCGGAGCTGGGCGACCAGGGCCTGCGTGCTCCGTTCCCGCCCGAAGAACCAGTCGGCGTCCTGCCGGCGGTAGGCGGCCAGCCCCCGGTACGGGCAGACACCGCCGGCGGTCTGGGTCTCGGCCGCGGGGTGTTCCTCGTCCGCGGCGGACGGCGCGGGGCGTTCGCCCGTCGGGTCGGCCACCGCCCGCTCCCACAGGCGCTGCCACTGGACCAGGTCGTACAGCCCGGCGGAGACCGGTACGGGACGCGCCCGGCGCGCGAGCGGGACGAGGACGTGCAGGACGGCCGCGAGGGCGGGGAACTGGGCGGGTACGTTCTTGGCCCGCCGCCAGTCGCTGATCCGCTGGGCGGAGACCCGTACGGGACGGCCCCGTTCGTCGACCCGCTGGAGCCGGACGACGGCCTCGGACACGCGTTTCAGAGGAGGGTTGCCCGCCTCCTTGTAGAGCAGTGCGAGGCGTTCCGCGAAGGCCGTGCGTGCCCCTGAGTCGAAACTCAAGGTCTCCACTCCTTACTTCCCCCGCACTTGGACGTCCGGACCGGAAAACTCACTCTATATGCCTGACCTGCGGCTACCTCGGTTCCGCGGGTCCGGAACCTCCTCGGCGGCGACCTCAGGTGGCAGGATCCCGTCGCAGTGGCGAGTCGGCCGCGAGGCACCCTGACAGGTCAGCGGCTCAGTGTTCGCGGAGCCACCCCATGAGGCCGCACGTTCTCGGTCAGCTTTCGGTGGCCCAGCCCTTCCCGACCCGCTTCGGTACCACGCGCAGTACACCGCCGGCATGGTTCGGCACCGGTCCCCACGAGGGGAGGGACCGGTGCCAAACCATGCCGGCGCGTGTGCTGTCCGATTCCGCGGGCGCCGGGTCAACACACGGTCGCGCCGGGCGGGTTCGGCGCCGCGCTCCGCGGGCAGGCACGTCGTGAAGGTTCCGAAGCCGACCGCCGCTGGAGCGCGTATGAGGATCTCCGTCGACCCCGAGCAGTGCTACGGCTCCGGTGACTGCGTGCACCGGGCCCCGTCCGTCTTCACCCAGGTGGACGGTCTGGGTGCCGTGATACCCGGGCGGGAGTACGACGTCGATGTGGACCGGGTGCGCGAGGCGATCGAGGGGTGCCCCTCCGCGGCGATCACCGTGTCGGGCGAGTGAGCCTCCGGGGAGAACGGGGCGCTTCCGTTGCCGGGACACCGCCCCAGGCGCTGGTCACCCTCGCCGCCCGCTACGTGCGCCACGCGCCCGGCACCCTCGGGAAGGCGGCGCTCACCACGCACTGGCTGAACGCGCGGCTGCGGGAGCGGCCTCGCCGCAGGGTCATCCGGGTGCGCTCCGGCGGCCTGTTCGCCGTGGACACGCGGGACCTCATCCAGCGGTACCTGTACCTGTTCGGCGCCTGGGAGCCGCACCTGACGGCGTGGCTGCGGCGCCGACTGCGCCCGGGGGACGGCTTCGTGGACGTCGGGGCGAACATCGGGGTCTTCAGCGTGCTCGCGGCTCAGCTCGTCGGCGAGGAGGGCCGCGTGGTCGCCATCGAGGCCTCCCCCGTCCTGCACCGCCGTCTGGTGGGGCACGCGCGGCTCAACGGCCTCCACAACGTCCGCGCGCTCAACGCCGCCGTGTCCGACCGCCGCAGGACCCTGCGCTTCGTGCTCGCCAGCTCGCGGAACACGGGCGCGAACAGCATCGTCCCGTACGACGGCCCGGCGGAGGCCGGCTTCGAGGCCGAGGCCCGCCCGCTGCCGGAACTCCTCGACCCGGCGGAGCTGGCCGGCGCCCGGGTGATCAAGATCGACGTGGAGGGCGCGGAGGGCGGCGTCGTGCGCGGCCTGGCGCCGGTGCTGGGTGACCTGCGGTCCGACGCGGAGATCTGTGTCGAGGTCACGCCGGAACGCATGGCGCTGCTGGGGGACTCGGTCGACGACCTGCTCGGGGTGATGCGGGACGCCGGATTCCACGTCTACCGGCTGGCCAACGACTACGCGCCCGGCAGCTATCCCGCGGCGCTGCGCGGCGAGCCGGGTGTGCCGGTCCGCTGGCGGGGGCCGGTCGTCGGGGAGAGCGACCTGGTCTTCTCGCGGGTGGACGCGGAGACGCTGCCCTGAGCGGCGGTCAGGCGGCGGGGCGGGCGGCCGTCACCGCCGTCACCGCCGCAGGTCCGCGACCTCGGGCTGGTGCGGCGGGTGCCAGCCGAACGACGCCAGGGCCCGCGCCCTGGCCTCCACGACCGCCATCCGGGCCTCCCGTTCGGCCGGGTCCACGTGGGACGCCTGGCCGGTGACCTGTCCCTCCCACTTGCGGTAGAGCAGGCCCACCTCCTCGGTGAACCACCCGCGGCTCACGCAGTTCAGGGCCAGCAGCAGGCCGGTGTCCTCGGACGCGGGGAGGGCCATCCAGCCGCCGAGGGCGAGCAGCAGGTCGCGGCGCACGAGGAGCGTCGCCGGATGGACCTGGGCGCGGAAGTCGTTGGCCCGCCAGAAGTCGAGCACCGTGCCGCGTTCGATCGGTCCGTGCGCGGGGTCGCCCGGGAAACCGGCGGTCGAGCCGTCGGGCAGGAGGTCCAGGGCCCGTGAGGTCGCCCAGCCGAGCCCCGGGTCGGCCTCCAGCGCGGCCAGGTCGCGGGCCAGGCTGCCCGGCGCGAGCCGGTCGTCGGCGTCCAGGACCTTCACGTACTCCCCGTCCGCGTGGGCCAGGGCCATGGTGCGGGCGACGCCGGGGCCCGCCTGCCGCTCCCGGCGGCCCTGGCGGAAGACGACGCGCGGGTCGTCGGGCACGTGCGGGCGGACGTCGTGCGTCCCGCCGTCCTCCTGGATCACCCAGCGCCAGTCCCAGCCGTCGGGCAACTCCTGCGCGGACAACGACGCGTGGGCCTCCGGCAGATAGCGCGCCGAGGGGCCGTGGACGGCCGTGACGATGACGATGCGCCGGCTCACGGGCGGCACTCACCACCTTTCCGCAGGAGTGCCGTACAGGCTATGACGCGCGAAGCGGCGCCGGTGGGCGGGGGCGCCGGGCGGGACGGGAAGCCCACACGCGAGGGGAGCCCGCACGCGAGGGTGAGCCCGCACGCGAGGGTGAGCCCGCACATGGCGGCGGCCCGGCTGCTCTGTCGAGCGGCCGGGCCGTTTCTCGCGTGTGGTGCGGTACGCAGATCGCCGTTGTGTCGGGTCGGGCGGGGCGGGCGCGGTGTGAACCGGGCGCCGCCTCGGCCCGCTCAGCGTTGGAGCGGCGCGCTGTGCTGGGCCGGTGACCCGGCGGTGTCGTCGCAGGGGAGGCCGGTGGCGGTCTCGGTGGCCGTGGCGGTCGCGTCGCTGAGCGGACGGTGCCGGCAACTGGGGGCCGAGCCGTGCGCCTCGGCGCGGATGCGCTGCTTCATCGTGGGGGGCAGGGATCCGGCCCGGGACCAGGACCAGGGGACCGTCGTCGCGGGTGCCGCCTCGGGGGAGGCGCTCTCGCTCTTGCTGTGCGTTCCGGTCTGCGGTGCGGCCGCGGCGGCGGTCGTCGTGATGAGTCCGAGCGCCGTGCACAGCGCGAGGAAGGCGGTGACGATGGTGGTCCACAGCGTCATGACCTTGTTCCGGGCCATAACCCCTCACTTTCAGGTTGGGCGATTTGCGTACTTTCCTCATGATGTGTATGCGGATCGCGAAGTGGTGGACCTACGCCCGTGGCGCGTCGATGTTCAGATGAACACAACCCGAATGGCCGCAAGGGGGTCGAAAAGATGCCAATACGGGAGAGAGGCGGGCGAAAAGTCACCTCGCGTAAGGGTGTGATCACCCTCCGATCAGAACGGGTTCGTCCGCTTCTGGAGGGCTTCGGCGCACGGCAGTTGACCGCCGACGCAGGTCACCGATCGGTATCGGCCGGTGTGTATAGTCGGGCGCCAGAGGTCCCCTACGTCAACGAAAGACGAGGTCGCGCGGTGAAGAAGCTTCTCCTGGTCGCACTGGCCGCCATCGGCGGGCTCCTCGTGTACCGCCAGATCCAGGCGGATCGCGCCGAGCAGGATCTGTGGACGGAGGCGACTGACTCCGTGCCCACGGGTTCCTGAGTACGACCGACATCCGGTCCCGAGCAGACCCCGGCCGTCAAACGGTCGGGGTTTTCTGTTGCCCGGATCTCCACGCGGGGGCGCGGGAGCGCCGGGGCGCGCGGCAGGATGGGGCACGGTCGTTCGGGGCGGGCGGCGAGGGCCGGCGAGCGCGAGGGGTGGCGGGTCATGGGACGGTGGTGTACGGCTTGGCGGCATGCCCGGGTCGGGGGGCGCGGGGCCGCCGTCGGTCGCGCCCGCGTCCGCGCCGGCGCCCGAACGGCGGAGGGCGCTCCGTCGGCGTACGGCGCCTGCGTCGCGTACGGTGCCTGCGAGCCGTACGGCGTCCGTGCGGCGGCTGGCCCTCGTGACCGCCGTACTGGCCACCGCCACCGCCACCGCTATCGCCACCGCCGCCGCCCTGCCCGGTGGTGCCGCCTTCGCGGCCGGTGACGCGCCGGGGTACGCCTTCGCCGACGGCGCCCCGCGGATCGAGGGGACGAACGCCGCCTCGGACGCCGCAGCGCTGACGGCCGGGTCCACGTACCGCAGCTCGCTGCCGCGCGACGGCACCCTCTACTACCGCCTCGACCTCGACGCCGCCTCCGACGCCTACGTCTCCGTGACCGCCGTACCCGGCTCCACCGGCGAGGTCACCGCCGTCGACGGCATCCGCGTATCCGTGCAGGACGCCGAGGGCGGCTCCTGCTCCTCCGACAGCGCGACCTTCGGCGCGGCGCACAGCCCCCGCCCGGTCACCGCGTGGGGCATGCGGGAGATCGCGCCCGGCGGCAACCGGTGCCAGGAGCCCGGCACCTACTACGTCACCGTCGAGCGGGCCAGGCCCCAGGACTCCCCGCCCGAGGACTGGGACCTGGAACTCACCGTCGCCACCGAACCCCGCCCCGCCCGGACGGATGCGACCGAGGCACCGGAGGCATGGGACTCCGCCTCGCCCGAGGCCGTACCCGGTGAACCGGAACCCCGCACGGGCGGCAACGGCTTCGCCCACGCCACGCCCCTCGGACCGGGCGCCTGGCGCGACGGCATCCGGCCCGGACAGACCCTCTATTACAAGGTGCCGGTGGACTGGGGCCGCCAGATCTACGCGACCGCCGAACTCGACGGCGCCCAGGAGGCTTCCGGCTACGCCACCGGTGCCCTGCGCCTGGCGCTGCACAACCCGGTGCGCGGCGAGGTCGACGACGCCGCCAAGGGTTACACCGGCCGCCCCGCCACCGTCGGGCTCGCTGCCCTGCCGCCGGTGGCCTATCCCAACCGGTACGCCACGAGCGGGCAGGTCGGCGCAGTGCGCTTCGCCGGTGACTACTACGTCGTCGTGCACCTGGCGGCGCAGGTGGCCGAGGACTTCGGCGAGGGGCCCTTCGGACTGACGCTGCGCGTCGGACTGAGGGGATCAGCGCGGAGCGGGCCCGACTACGCGGGGGAGTCGCGGCCCAAGGGTCTCTTCGCCGTCTCGGCCCAGGACCGGGCGGCGGCGCCGGAGAGCGGCTCTCCGGCCGACGACGACCTCGCCATGAAGGCGGTCGCCGTGGGCGGCATCGGCACCGGCAGCCTGCTGCTGGCGGGCCTGACGGTGTGGACGGCGGCTGCCCGGCGCAGGGCGCGGTGAGGAGCCGCCCGGTTCAGATCCGGGTCAGTGCCCAGAAACCCACCGCGTAGCAGGCCAGCGCGAGGAGCAGCAGGGGCACCGCCACCGTCGCCGGGGGACCTGGACGGCGCCGCCGTCGCGTCGCCCGGTGCTGCGCCGGGGTCTGCGGGTTCCGGGCGGTGTACGAGGCCGTGGGGGCGTCGGCGGGCGCCTGCCACGGGGGCGGCGTGAAAGACGGCGCGAGGGTCTGCGCGGGCGGCGGCGGGGAGTACGGCGGCGGGTACTCGGGCGGGTACGGGCCGGGGTGCGGGGCGGATGTCGGCGCGCCGTCCCTCGCGGCGGAGGTGATGGTCGGCTGCGGGGGCGGCAGGTGGAAGCTGCCGGTCTCCGACATGGCGGGCGACGGCTCGGGGGGTGCCGACGGTGCCGAGGAGGTCGGCGGCGGCGTGGGTCTCGAGGGTGTCTGTGATGCCGGGGACGGGGGCGCTGCCTGGACGGACGGGCGGCGCGGGTCCGTCGGTGGGTCGGTCGACGGATCCGTCGCCGGGTCTCCCGGTGGGGCGTCGTCCAGTCCGGACGCCCGCTTCAGCGGACCGTCGGCGGCGAACCCGGCGGGCAGCGGGCCGACTTGGTCGAAGATCTCGATCAGCTCGTCGTCGGGTCCGGGCTCCGGCAGCAGTTCCGCCGCCGCGGCCAGCGCCTTGCGCGCCCCCGTCGCCGTACGGAACCTCGCCGGCGGATCCGGCTGCACGAGCGTCGCGACGACCTGCCACAGCGGCTCGGGTATCCCCTGCGGCGCGGCCGGTGTCCCGTGCTCGGCGAAGTGCTGGACCAGCGCCTTGGCGTCCGGCTTGGCCCCCTCCAGCAGGTACAGGGCGACCAGGCCCACCGCGAACAGGTCCGCGGCGAAGTCCGGCTCCGCGCCCATCATCTGCTCCGGCGCGAGATAACCGGGCGTCCCCACCACGAGGTTGGTCTCGGTCAGCCGGGGCTCGCCCAGCCGCATCGCGATGCCGAAGTCGGACAGCCGCAGCCGCGGCCGGCCCGTGCCGGTGGCCTCGAGGAGCAGGTTGGCGGGCTTGATGTCCCGGTGGACGACGTCCTCGGCGTGCACCGCCGCGAGGCCCGCGAGGAGCTGGTCGATCAGCGTGCACACGAACGCGGGCGGCAGCGGGCCGTAGTCCCCGATCAGATGGACCAGGGAGCCGCCGGTGACCAGGTCCATGGTGAACAGGACCTGGTCGTCGTCGGCGGCCCAGCTCGCGGGCGCGAGGACATGGGGATGATCGATGCGCAGCGCCTGCTCGCGGACGAACCGCAGCAGCGAGTGCGCGTCCCGCTGCTGGAGCACCTTTGCGGCCACATACCGTCGGCGGCGGTGGTCCCAGGCACGCCAGACGGCACCGACCCCGCCGCGGCCGATCGGGTCGACCAGCTCGTACCGTCCGGCGAAGACCTCACCCATGGCTGTGTGTCGCTCCTCCCCTCGCGCCACTTCCGGGTCCGGCCGCGACCCCCCCCTGCGGCGGCCGGACCCCGGGATCAGTTCTGGTGGGACTGGTAGTGCGCGACCGCGTCCGAGGTGCGGCCCGCTCCGTACACCCGCAGGAACTCCGCCAGCTCCGGGTGCGAGGAGGACAGGGCGTCCGCCGCGTCGATGATGTCCCCGGCGGCCGCCACCGAGCGCAGCAGCGACTGGATCTCGCGGACCACCCGCTTGACCGTGGGCGCACCCGAACTGCTCGTCGTCTGCGTGGTGTTGTTGAGCACCGAACCCCCCTGCGACTTCTTGATCTCGTCCATGCGCTCCGTCGCCTCGGCCGCGCTCACACTGCCGTCCGCGACCTGCCCCGCCAGGTCCTGCAGCAGCTGCACCCGCTGCACCACCGCGGGATTGCCGATCTTCGCCCGCTGACCGCTCATCAGCTGCGAGAGCATCGGTGCGGACAGTCCCAGTACCCCCGCGAGACGAGCCTGGTTGAGACCAAGATCGTCGATGAGCCTACGGAAGAGCGCCCCCAACGGCTCCCCGTACCAGTTCCGCTGCAGTTCCCGCGCTCTCGCGGTGGCTTCCTGCTGTGCGGCGTCCATTGCGTCTCCCCATCGCTTCCCCAAGAACCGCAGTTCGCTCCAGCGAACCACGCCGAGCATCTTACGGAGCGTGGTCGTTCCCCGGGAGCCCCAATCATTTGTGAGATCCGGGGCGCGACCCGGTACTCTTGTCCGCGGTGACCGTCGGCCCGCCCGAAGCGACCGACGCCGCCTCCCGAGGGGCCTTAGCTCAGTTGGTAGAGCGCTGTCTTTGCATGGCAGATGTCAGGGGTTCGACTCCCCTAGGCTCCACGCTCGAAGAGGCCCCTGACCTGCGAATCGCCGGTCAGGGGCCTCTTCATGTTCATCACGTCATCACTGCGTCAACGCGGCTGTGACGTAACGTGCGCTTCCTGACTTCCATCCGAACCGAGCCAAGAAGGATGGATCGGTCAGCCACACCGTGCTGTGGTGGGCCGGCGCCGCGCGGAGGCGATGTTCGAGTCAGCTCTCTCCTGCGTCGACCGCCGCACCGGTGTTCAAGGCGATACGCGCGCAAGGTGCAAGAAGGATGTTCTGGGCAATGTGGCCCCTGGCTCGGCCCGTACTCCGTATGAGGAGGGGAGCATCCTCCGAACCATGATCCAGGACTAGGTCAACAACTTGAGGTCGGCCGCCTCGCCCCACTCGACTCCCGCGACTGGAAGCCCCGGACCGCGTACGAGCCACCGTGCTGAAGAACATCGACGCCGACGGCCCTTCCCGGGAGGCACTACGGAAGCCGCGCCCGTTCCGGCTTCCCGGCGGCGGCAACGCCTCGGCGGTGAGCTCCGTGGTGATCGTCTGCGTCACAGGCGGATGATGACCAGGGCGGTGTCGTCGGTGGCACCGGCAGCTGGGATCAGGTCGGCCAGGAGGGCGTCGGCGAGCGTTTCCGGGTCGGTGCCCTGGTGGCGGGGGCGTGTCCGGTGCCGGCGCGCTGATCGCGCAGGCCGACGCCGATGAAGACCTCAACTGGGGCATTCGGTGGACTTCACCATCGTGCGCACACCAGCACTTGGCCCGGAGCCGTAAGGAGGCACGAGCAGCCGAACCGGCAGATCACGGCACTAGGGTCGGTCCCGCGGCGGACTGGGGACGAAGATCCACCTTGCGGCCGAAGCCCACTGCGGGCCAATGGCCTGCGTGTTCACCGCCGGACAGGTTCTGCCCGCCTTCGCGCAGGTGGTGGCCTGCCTACACGCTCCTTGACCGCGAGGACGGGCACGCACCAGGCCGGCACGGTTGATCCTCCCGCACGATCCGCAAGCACCTGCGCAGGCGCGGTATCCGGGCGGTCATCCCCGCAGACGGGGTGGCAAGCCGCCCGCCGTCGACCCACTCCTTCTAACCCGCACCGCCCCGTCGGATCGAAACACGCTGCCTGCCGGCCGGGTCGGCGGCCGACGGTCCACACGCGACCATGCTCATGAGCCGGAGTCACCGTTGGGAAGGAGCCTTGTCCGCGGTCGAGGGCTCAGGGCGCGGTAGGTCCTGCCGCTCTCGATTCGGACCTTGTTCTTGACGTACTCCCGCTCGGCGGCTGCGGACAGTTGCACGGGCGCGCAAGCGCAACCGGCCCCAGCGGGCGCCCTTATTTTGAGTACTCGCGTTAGAGTGGGGGCATCCGGGAAATCCGGACTCGGGAGGCAGGACGCAGTGAACGGCTGCCTCCCGAACTCAGAGGCGTGCGAGCGAGCGCCACGGCGTCACCTCGCGCATGACCCAGAGAGCAAGGACCATCAATGAATTCAGTACCACTCCGCGATAAGGCAGGCTTCGCGGTCCGCCTTGTCGAATCCTTGATCGCATTGAGCGTGGTGACATTCGCCGCCGTGGCTGTAGCCACGTCCGCGGTGGCGGTCAGTACACCGCGGGCCATCTCGCGCCGGACCAAGCCCACCACCAAGGTTCTCCAGCTGCTCCTCGCCCGTCACCTTGAGGACTCGAAGTCCGAGTCATGGGGCTATGAGGTAGCTACAGAGGCCGGCTTGGGCGTCGCCAGCGTGTACCCGATCCTTCGTCGCCTCGAGCGAGCCGGCTGGCTTCTCTCGCGCGATGAAGACCCCGACGAAGCCCGCAACGACAGGGTCCGGCCGCCACGCACCTACTTCCGGGTCAACCCCGAGCACTTGGGGGCGATCCGGCAGGAGCTGGCCGTAACCGACGCTCGCCAGCGAGACGCACAGCCTTCGGCCCAAGGGGGACGAAAGTCCCGCGCTCTCGGTAGCGCGGGGTGACCCCTCGGCCACCCGCTCGGTCGGAGAGTCCGTCCGAGCACTCCCGTAAATGAGGTAACGCAACGTGGAAACGCGATCAGACGGCCGTACCGGCGTATCGCCGTCCACCGTTGGCAAGGTGGCCCTCAAGGTCATTTTCAGCGGTGTCGCCGGTACGGTCTCCATCTTCGCCTCAAGCGGCATCGGCGAAGGGAGCCCAGTAGCGCGGAAGGCCCTTCTGGCCCTGGGTGTCGTGTCAATCGGGTACGGAGCCCTCAGTGCTCTGTGGTTCCTCCTCAGCGTCCTGTACCGCATGGGCCAGCTGCTGGCCAACGCGGTGGGTCGTACGGTCTTCCGTGCGATGCTGCGCCGTGCTGCGCGGGCGGCGTACGCCGCGGGCGTGACGGCGGCCACCGAGGCCAAGACCGGCAGTAAAGAGCGGACGAGCGGGCGGATCGCCCGCGTTGCTGCCCTGCTGCTGCCCCGGGACCACAGGGACACCTGGATCAAGGACGTGGCATGGACCACGCGCCACGACGATGGCCGTCTGAAGGTGGCCACGCTGCTCATGCACGTCGCGAGGCTCCCCGTGGTGGTGGCGGCGTCGTGGCTGGAGGTGGTGAATTCGACGACCGTCACCGTCACGGGCATCAGCATCAACCTGCAGCGGTTGCTCCAGGACACCGGAGATTTCGTCGTCTCCGGCCTGGAGTCGACGAAGAGGCTGATTGTGCGCCTGTGGCGTGAGTGGTGGGTCGCCCTGCTCCTCGCGGTCGTGGCGTACTTCGTCGCGGAGCCGGTGGTGCACATCGCGACGTACTACCTGCACGACAATGGTCTGAAGTGGCCGTGGGAGTACTACTTCCCGCTCCACTGACGACCTTGCATGAAGTACCACGTGCTGCCTGAGCACGGGCGGAAGCGGCCCAAGTCTAGTGGGCCGCTTCCGCTTTTCCAGGATACGCAGGTCAGCGCTCTCATGTTCATCCAAATTCACAAACTTGATCGTTCTTTACTTCTCTGCAAGGCGGGCGTTACCGGACCGACGCCACTTCGGCCCCCGAGGCTTCCCCCGGCGAGGGCGAGGTGGTGCAGGCGGGCGATGCCGAGCATGGCGTGGTGGACCTCCTCGCCTTTGAGGCGGCAGTCGCGGAGCATCTCCAGTGTCTTCATGCGGGCGAAAACGTGCTCGACGCGGGATCGGACCGCGGCCGCTTGGGCGTTCACGGTCGCCCGGCGGCTCAGGGCGTCGCCGGAAGTTCCACCGTGACGCTGAGGCCGCCCCTGGGCCGGGGGGCCAGGGTGAGGGTGCCGTCGTGGGCCTGGGTGATGGTGCTGACGATGGCCAGGCCGAGGCCGACGCCCGCGTGATCGGTGTGGACGCGTTCGGTGCCGCGCTGGAACGGCTCGGTGAGCGTCGCGGCCAGCTCGGGGGTGACCCGGTCGCCGGTGTTCTCGACCGTGAGCGCCACGGTCCTGGGGCGGGCGACGGTGGTGACGTGGACGGTGCCCCGTTCCGGCAGGTTGTGGACGATCGCGTTGTGCACGAGGTTCATGGTCAGCTGCAGCAGGAGCGACGGCGAGCCGGTCGTCGGCGTGAGGTCGCCGCCGGTCTCGAGGGTGACGCCTCGCCCCTCCGCGAGGGGGAGGAGCGTTTCGGTGGCCTCTTCCGCCAGGAGCGACAGGTCGACGCGCTCCCGCGCGAAGGAACGCTGCTCGGCGCGGCTGAGCAGGAGCAGCGCCTCGGTCAGGTCGATCGCCCGGGTGTTGACGGCGTGCAGGCGGTCCACGAGTTCACCGGGATCGCGGTCCGGGTCGGCGCGGGCCACGTCGAGCAGCGACTTCGAGATCGCGAGCGGGGTGCGCAGCTCGTGCGAGGCGTTGGCCGCGAATCTCCGCTGCTCGGCGACGTGCGCTTCGAGCCGCCCGAGCATGGTGTCGAAGGCGTCGGCGAGTTCGCGGAACTCGTCCTGACGGCCCGGCAGCCGGACGCGGTGGGAGAGCGATCCGCCCGCCGCCGTGCGGGTGGCCTCCGTGATGCGGTTCAGCGGGGCGAGGATGCGGCCGGCCAGGAACCACCCGCCCGCGAGACCGAACACCAGCAGGAACGCCATCGTGACCGCCGCCATCGGAGCGAAGTCGCGCGCGACCGAGAGCTGGTACTCGGGCTGGAAGACGAGCCCGACGTGCGACACCCGCGTCAGGAACAACCACCCGGCCGCGAGCATCAGGGCGCCGGCCAGCATCAGGAAGCCGGTGTAGCTGATGGTGAGCTTGAGGCGGACGCTCGGCCCACCCTCCCTATCCACGGCCCGCTCCCTCGCCCGCCGCGTCCGGCCGTACGTCGATGCGGTAGCCGACGCCGGGCACGGTGGCGATGATCCAGGGCTGCCCGAGACGCTTGCGCAGCGCCGAGACGGTGATCCGTACGGCGTTGGTGAAGGGGTCGGCGTGCTCGTCCCACGCGCGTTCCAGCAGCTCCTCGGCGCTGATCACCCCGCCCTCGGCGGCGACGAGTACGTCGAGCACGGCGAACTGCTTCCTGGTGAGCGCGACGAAACGGCCGTCCCGGTACACCTCCCTGCGGAACGGGTCGAGCCGCAGCCCCGCGATCTCCCGCACCGGAGGCCGGCTGTGCGCCCGCCTGCGGTCGAGGGCCCGGAGCCGGAGCACCAGCTCCCGCAGCTCGAAGGGCTTGGTGAGGTAGTCGTCGGCGCCCAGCTCGAACCCGGAGGCCTTGTCGTCGAGCCGGGCGGCGGCGGTGAGCATCAGGATCGGCATGCCGCTGCCGGAGTCGACGATGCGCCGGGCGACCTCGTCGCCGGAGGGGCCGGGGATGTCGCGGTCGAGGACGGCGATGTCGTACGTGTTCACACCGAGCAGCTCCAGAGCGGTGTCGCCGTCCCCCGCGATGTCGGCGGCGATCGCCGCCAGCCGCAGTGCGTCGCGGATGGCTTCCGCCATGTACGGCTCGTCCTCGACGATCAGCACTCGCATGCTCCGATGCTAGGAGCCGGCGCATGTCGTCCGCGTATCGAAAACCGCGTACGCGGCGGCAACACCGCGATCCCTTGTCTGTAGGCATGACTCGCGACGCATCCGCACCCAAGAAGCCCCACCGGCGTACCGACGTCCTCAAGATCGGCCTGCCGGTGGCCGCCCTGATCATCGCCGCCCTCGGCTGCCAGGCGCTGGCGTCCCCGTCGCCGCCCATGTCCCCGACCGCGTCACCCGGTGAGGCACGGCCCATGGAGCCCCCCGGCGTGATCGACGAGGAGGACGGTGTCGTCCCCGACGGCACGACCGTCCTCGACACGGACGTCCCGGCCGTGACCCGCCTCGAGCCCGCGCTGCTCGCGGCCCTGCGGCGGGCGGCGACGGACGCCGAGGACGACGGCGTGCACGCCTTCCGCGTCAACAGCGGCTGGCGCTCCGAGGACTACCAGACACAGCTCCTCGACGAGGCGGTCGACCAGTACGGCTCCGAGCAGGAGGCCGCCAAGTGGGTGGCCACCCCGGAGACCTCCGCCCACGTGTCGGGAGACGCGGTCGACATCGGCGGCTCCGACGCGACGGCCTGGCTCTCCCGCAACGGCGGCGCGTACGGACTCTGCCAGACCTACGCCAACGAGCCCTGGCACTACGAGCTGCGCCCCGAGGCCGCCGCGCAGGGCTGCCCGGCCATGTACGACAACCCCGCGCAGGACCCG
This sequence comes from Streptomyces sp. NPDC056128, assembly GCF_042263835.1. Taxonomy (NCBI): domain Bacteria; kingdom Bacillati; phylum Actinomycetota; class Actinomycetes; order Kitasatosporales; family Streptomycetaceae; genus Streptomyces; species Streptomyces sp. NPDC056128. Next base: position 17,525 of record NZ_JBHJVQ010000008.1, read on the forward strand.
AGGACGCGGCGGTGACCAGCGCATTCGATGTGAAGACGAGCGACATGCACGGTGAGCGAGGGCGGCCCATGACGCAGGTGGACACGGCGGCGACCGGACAGGGCGGCCCCGGCCGCCCGGACACCGGCTCCGGGAGCCGGCGCGCGCCCGTGCGACGGGTGGTCCGGGCCCTCTCCCGGCCGGGACCCTGGCGGCGCGGCCGGGTCCTCGCCGCCCTGGCGGTGCTGCTCGGCCTGCTCATGCCGCTGCACGCGCTGGTCACGGACCGGGCCGGACTCGGCAGCCTCGTGGAGACCTTCCTGCCGTGGCTCGGCCTGGGCATACCGGTTCTCCTGGTCGCGGCGCTGCTGCGGCGCTCCGCGACCGCGACCGCCGCGTCGCTGGTTCCGTGCGTGGCGTGGACGAGCCTCTTCGGCGGCATGATCGCCGACAAGTCCCTGCCGGGCGACAGCGACCTCACCGTGGTCACCCACAACGTCGGCGCCGCCAACCCCGACCCCGCCGGCACCGCCCGTGACCTGGCCGCCTCCGGCGCGGACCTGCTGGCCCTCGAAGAGCTGACCGAGCGGGACCGGGCCACGTACGAGCAGGAACTCGCGGACGCCTACCCCCACCACACGGTGCAGGGCACGGTCGGACTGTGGAGCAGGCTGCCGCTGTCCGGCACCGCGCCGGTCGACACCAGGATCGACTACGGGCCGCTGGCGGACACCAAGCCGGACGACGTCAGGCTCGCCTCCACCCGGGCCCTGCGCACCACGGTGGCCACGGACCAGGGGCCCCTCGCGGTCTACGTCGCCCACCTGGGGTCCGTGCGCGTACTGCCCCGCACCGGCTTCTGGACGGGCAGCCGCGACCGCAACGCGCAGGCGCTCGCCGAGGCCGTCGCCGCCGAGGACAACGAGCGGATGGTGCTGCTCGGCGACCTGAACGGCACCGTGGACGACGGCGCCCTCGACGGCATCACCTCGCGGCTGGACTCGGCCCAGGAGCAGGCCGGGGACGGTTTCGGCTTCAGCTATCCGGCCGGCTTCCCGGTGGTACGGATCGACCAGATCCTGGTCAGGGGCGTACGGACGGACCGCTCGTGGACACTGCCGGCCACGGGCAGCGACCACCTGCCGGTGGCCGCGGGGGTCAGCTGGTGAACACCGGCAGTAAGGTGGCGAGCCCGGGACCCGGCACCCGGACCGCCCCCTGAGGGGGTTTCGCCCGATATGCGCCCCGGTGGCGCGGAGACGTTCCTCACCGACCGCACCCGCGCACCCCGGCCGCCGGCGGACACACGATCCGGACGATCACCAACGACCGCACGGAAAGGCCCAGTTGACCACGCCAAACGACCGCACGGCCCACGCGGCCCGACGGAAACGGGCCCACGGACGGCCGCCGCTCGGCACCCGGGAGGTGCTGTCTGCTCTTGATATCGTCACCCCACAGGGCACCACCACCACACCCCGGCGGGCCGGTGCCACGTGGCTCATCGCCGTCGGAGGCGTCCGGTCGCTACCGACGAGGTGGAAGGGGTAGAGCATGCGGGCGAAGGTACGGGCCGCTCTCGACGCGCTGTATATGAAGCGCCTGGTCAAGGAGTTGGAGGGACGCCCACGCCCCCAGCACATCGGCATCATGCTCGACGGCAACCGCCGCTGGGCCAAGATGTCGGGCATAGACGACCCGCGAGAGGGCTACCGGGCCGGCGGAGCGAAGGTGCTGGACTTCCTGCGCTGGTGCGACTCCGCGCAGATCGAGCACGTCACCCTCTTCATGCTCTCCGACGACAACCTGCACCGGCCCGAGGACCAGCTGAACCCGCTGATCGACATCATCGCCGAAGTCGTCGAGCGGCTCGCCGCCCCCGGCAACCCCTGGCGCGTGGAAGCGGTCGGCGCCCTGGACCTGCTGCCCGCCGAGTCCGCCGGCCGCCTCAAGACCGCCACCGCCGCCACCCAGGGCCGCAAGGGCGGCACCAAGGTCGACGTCGCCGTGGGCTACGGAGGCCGTCGCGAGATCGTCGACGCCGTGCGCTCGGCCCTGACCGAGCACAGCTCCCAGGGCGGGGACATCGACGAGTTCATCGAGACCTTCACCATGGAGCACATCTCCAAGCACCTGTACTCCAAGACGCGGTCCGAGTCCGACCTCATCATCCGCACCTCCGGCGAGCAGCGCCTCTCCGGATTCCTGCTCTGGCAGTCCGCCTACGCCGAGGTCCACTTCTGCGAGACCTACTGGCCGGACTTCCGCGAGATCGACTTCCTGCGCGCCCTGCGCTCCTACTCACTGCGCGAACGCCGCTACGGCCGCTGAGCCGCCGTTTCACGTGAAACATCGCCGTGGGGGGGGGGGGCCGCCAGGGGTGCGCCCCCCCCCGCGGACCCGGCCCCGCCGGGGGGGGGGGGGGCGGGGGCCCCCCCCCCCCCCCCCCC
>NZ_JBHJVQ010000008.1:19963-123304 GCF_042263835.1 Streptomyces sp. NPDC056128
GGCCGTCGCGGCGCGGGCCAAGTGTGTGATTATTATGCGGGTCGGGGGCCTGTTGCCGGGCCCCCCGCCCCCCCCCACGGCGATACCGGTCCGGAGCAGGGTCAGCGGGGCTCGTCGCCCTCCGCCGCCTCCTCCTGAGCCTGCTTGGCCTGCACCTCGGGGTCGAGGATCGCCTCACCGGTGCCGTCCACCGACGTCAGCCGCCCGGACTCGGGCACCTCCGTCGCCTCCGGCGGCTCCACCAGCCAGTCCGGGTTGGCCTGCTTGTCCCACCACTTCCAGGCCGCGAAGGCGCCGCCCGCGACGAGACCCGCCACCGCCAGAACCCTGGCGATCCGGCCGGCCCTCGCCCGCCGCTGGTGCTTGCGCGTCAGCTTCTCGATCTCCTTCGCCGTGACCTGACCCCGGAGCGCGGCCAGCGCGGCGGCACCCCGCGCGGTCGCCTCGTCCCGCACGGGACCGGCCGCGGCCACCGCCTGCTCGATCCTCGGCCGTGAATAGTCGGCCGCCTGCCGAGCGGCCAGACGGGTGCGGACGGCCGCCTCCTGTGCGGCGGCGTCCACCTTCGGCGGCACATGCGTAAGGGCCTGCTCCAGCCGCGGCGCGACATGCGCCCCGTACTGGTGGCGAGCCTGGTCTGCGGCCTGCGACACCTTGGGCGCCAGCCGAACGCGCGCCTCCTGTGCATAGTGAGCGGCCCTGTCCTTGGCCGTGTCGGCGTAGGGCGCCACCACTTCCGCGGCGTGCAGCACGCTGTCCTTCGCCGAACCGGTCGCGGCGCGCACGCTGTCGATGCGGGTCACGGGTTCCTCCTCCTCGGTGGCGTACGGTAATTCGACTTTCCACCCTTTTACGGATCATGCCTGTGGACGCAAAGCCAGGCATGTGAGGGCGGCCATCCGGGTCACCGACGATGCCCTCGGGCTCTCTGGGGCAAGTGGTGATGAAGTTGCGGACAAGAGCAGATCAAGCTCAATAACGGATGAATCCCGGGCAACGCGAGCCCGCACCCGACAATGCCACGGATCGGCGCCCCGCGCTCGGACCCCGGTGTATCAGCGCCGAACGCGCCCCCGCCCGTGGGAGTATCGGTGCGCACCACCAGACGACGGAAGGCACCCCGTGGCCGAGCAGCTCTACGCCACTCTCAAGACCAGCCAAGGCGACATCGAGATCCGGCTGCTCCCGAACCACGCACCCAGAACGGTCAAGAACTTCGTCGAGCTAGCCCGCGGCGAGCGGGAGTGGACCCACCCCGCCACCGGCGAGAAGACCACGGACAAGCTCTACGACGGCACCGTCTTCCACCGGGTCCTCAGCGGCTTCATGATCCAGGGCGGCGACCCGCTCGGCAACGGCACCGGCGACCCCGGCTACCAGTTCGCCGACGAGTTCCACCCCGACCTCGCCTTCGACAAGCCCTACCTGCTCGCCATGGCCAACGCCGGTCCCGGCACCAACGGCTCGCAGTTCTTCGTCACCGTCTCCCCGACGACCTGGCTGAACCGCAAGCACACCATCTTCGGCGAGGTCACCGACCCGGCCAGTCAGAAGGTCGTGGACACCATCGCCGCGGCGCAGACCAACCCGCGCACGCACCGCCCGCTCAACGACGTCGTCATCGAGACCGTCGTCGTGGAAACCCGCCAGGGCTGACCTCCCCCCGCACTGGGCAGGAACCAAACGCTCCGCCCATCCGTAAAAAAGGGCGGGGCGGCGCACGCGCGCACACCGCCCGCAGGGACGACCGAGGGGAAGCCATGGACCACGCGGCAGCAGGCCCGCCGGACGCCCAGAGCGTGCCCGGCTGCTATCGCCATCCGGACCGCGAGACCGGCATCCGCTGCACCCGCTGCGAACGCCCCATCTGCACGGACTGCATGATCAACGCGTCCGTCGGCTTCCACTGCCCCGACTGCGCCGCCGGCCGCACGGGCGGTGGCCCCGCGCCCGCCGCCTCCCGGCCCCGCACCCTGGCCGGGGGCACGATCGCCTCCGACCCGCACCTGCTCACCAAGATCCTGATCGGGATCAACGCGGCGGTGTTCATCGCCGTACAGGCGCTCCCGTCGTCCTTCCTCAGCGACATGGTGCTCATCGGACGCTGGCCCCCCGCCCCCTTCGTCCCCACCGAGGGCGTCGCGGAGGGCGAGTGGTACCGCCTGGTGACCACGATGTTCACGCACGAGGAAATCTGGCACATCGGCTTCAACATGATCAGCCTCTGGTTCCTCGGCGGCCCGCTGGAAGCCGCGCTGGGCAGAGCCCGCTACCTCACGCTCTACCTCGTCTCCGGCCTGGCCGGCAGCGCCCTCGCCTATCTGATCGGGTCACCCACCACGGCCACGCTCGGCGCCTCCGGCGCGATCTTCGGACTCTTCGGCGCCACCGCCGCACTCGTCCGCCGCCTCAACGCGGACATGCGGCCGGTCGTCATCCTGCTGGTGATCAGCCTGATCTTCACCTTCACCCGAAGCAACATCTCCTGGCAGGCCCATGTCGGCGGCCTCGTCGCGGGCGCCGTGATCGGCTACGCCATGCTCCACGCCCCACGCGAGCGCCGGGCGCTCGTGCAGTACGGCGCCTGTGCGCTGGTCCTGGTGGTCGTGGTGGGGCTGACCCTGTTGAGGACCGCACAGCTCACCTGAGCGGGCGTTATCCACAGTCGGTGCCGGATCTTGTGCATAGCGTGTGGGAACAGCTGTGCCCCCTGTCCCTGACTTGCGTTTCCGCAGGTCAGGCAGGGGGCGAACGTGTTTTCGGATGCCAGTACTTCCGTCACACCGGCGTCAACGTCCTGTGGGTTATCCACAGATCGTCTTTCTTTCCACATGTGGATAAGGTCTGTGGATAACTCCGTGGATAGCCCTGGGCAGAGCTAAAGCCGCGCTACTTCCACTGCGTGGAGACGCCGAAGCCGGCGGCGATGAAGCCGAAGCCCACGACGATGTTCCAGTTGCCCAGGGAGTCGATCGGCAGTGAACCGTCGGTGACGTAGAAGACGACGATCCAGGCGAGGCCGATGACGAACATGGCCAGCATGACGGGTGCCACCCAGCCGCGACTGGTCAGCTTGATGCTGGTCGCCTGCTTGGAGGGCGGCGGCGTGTAATCGGCCTTCTTGCGGATACGTGACTTCGGCACGAGGGTCTCTCCTGTCGATGCGCTACAAGGGGACTCTGAGCGCTCCCCCGGGCGTCCGTTAGCGTAGTCCTTCCGTGGCGCCGAAGGAGATAAGGGTACGTTGAGCAATTCTGCCGACTCCCCCGGGACGGGATCCAGCCCTGCCCGCCGGCGCCGTTTCCGGCCCGTGCGCGTACTCACGGCAGCCGTCTTCGCTCTCGCGGGACTCATTTTCTTCACCAGCTTCAACACCGCGAAGGGCACCAATATCCGGACGGACGCCTCTTTGCTCAAGTTGTCCGACCTCATCCACGAGCGCAGCCGGGAGAACGGGCAGCAGGAGGAGGCGAACGCGAGCCTGCGTCACGACATCGAGTCGCTCGCCGAGCGCGACGACGGACGGTCGAAGTCGGAGGACGACGAGCTCGCGGCGCTGGAGGAGAAGGCCGGCACGCAGAAGCTGACCGGAGAGGCGATCTCCGTCACACTCGACGACGCTCCGCCGGACGCCACCGCCAAGCTCCCGGGCTACCCCGAGCCGCAGCCCGACTACCTGGTGATCCACCAGCAGGACCTCCAGGCCGTGGTGAACGCGCTGTGGCAGGGCGGCGCCAAGGGCATCAAGGTCATGGACCAGCGGCTGATCTCCACCAGCGCGGTCCGCTGCGTGGGCAACACCCTGATCCTGCAGGGCCGCGTCTACTCACCGCCGTACAAGATCCAGGCGGTCGGTGATCCGGAGCGGCTGAAGGAGACGCTGGCGGCGTCGCCGGCGATCCAGAACTACATGGTGTACGTCAACGTCTACGGGCTCGGCTGGAAGGTCGAGGAGGACGGGAGGGCGACGCTGCCCGGCTACTCGGGCACGGCGGACCTGCACTATGCCCAGCCTGTGGAGTGAGGCCGTTCCGGAGGGCCCCGCGCCGCTAGTCTGGTGCGGTGCGGCGTGAGTCTGGCGCCGCGGTGCGACGGAAGGGACGGCATGTACGGCTGGATCTGGCGGCATCTGCCGGGGAACGCGTGGGTGAGGGCATTGCTCTCGCTCGTCCTGGTCGTGGCCGTGGTCTACGTCCTCTTCCAGTACGTCTTCCCGTGGGCCGAACCGCTGCTTCCCTTCAACGATGTGACGGTGGACAACCAGTGAGCGCGCGCATCCTCGTCGTCGACAACTACGACAGCTTCGTCTTCAACCTGGTCCAGTACCTGTACCAGCTGGGCGCCGAGTGCGAGGTGCTGCGCAACGACGAGGTGTCGACGGCGCACGCCCAGGACGGGTTCGACGGCGTGCTGCTCTCTCCCGGGCCGGGGGCGCCGGAGCAGGCGGGCGTCTGCGTCGACATGGTCCGGCACTGCGCCGCCACGGGTGTCCCGGTCTTCGGCGTCTGCCTCGGCATGCAGTCGATGCAGGTGGCGTACGGCGGTGTGGTGGACCGGGCGCCGGAGCTGCTGCACGGCAAGACCTCGCCGGTCGAGCACACGGGCACGGGCGTCTTCGCGGGTCTGCCCTCCCCCTTCATCGCCACCCGGTACCACTCGCTGGCGGCGGAGCCGGGCACGGTGCCGGCCGAGCTGGAGGTGACCGCCCGCACCCACGACGGCATCGTGATGGGTCTGCGCCACCGTGAACTGCCCGTCGAGGGCGTGCAGTTCCATCCGGAGTCGGTGCTGACCGAGCACGGGCACCGGATGCTGGCCAACTGGCTGGTGGAGTGCGGCGACCAGGACGCGGTGGCGAGGTCGGCGGGGCTCGCCCCGGTGGTGGGCAGGGCCACGGCGTGACCGCCCTGCGCCCCGAGCGCGAATCCGGCACGGCCGGTGACCAGGGATCCTCGTACGGACGGCCGTACGGGGATTCCGGTGCGTTCGGGGGCGGGTGGCAGGAGGACTTCACCTCGGCGGGTCCCAGCGGCCCCAGCAGCCCCACCGGCCCCACCGGTCCGGTCGACGACGAGACCGTGGCGCTGCGGATCCCCGAGCCGCCGCCGGAGCGGACGGCCGCGACCCGGACCGAGACCCCGACCGGCGGCCGCGCGGCCCGCAGGAAGGCCGCGAAACGGCGTCACGGGCGCCGTGGAGCGCCGCGCGGGGCGTCGGCGGACTCCGAGTCGGCCGAGGAGCCGAAAGCGCCGCTGTCGCGCGTGGAGGCCCGCCGTCAGGCCCGGGCCCGCAAGCCCGGCGCCGCGGTGATCGCCAGCCGGGCGATCGGTGAGGTCTTCATCACCACCGGCGTGCTGATGCTGCTCTTCGTCACGTACCAGCTGTGGTGGACGAACGTGCGGGCGCACGCGCAGGCGGACAAGGCGGCCAGCAACCTCCAGGACGACTGGGCGAGCGGCAAGCGCAACCCGGGGACCTTCGAGCCGGGCCAGGGCTTCGCGCTGCTGCACATCCCCGATCTGGACGTCGTGGTGCCGATCGCCGAGGGCATCAACAGCAAGAAGGTGCTGGACCGCGGCATGGTCGGCCACTACGCGGAGGACGCGCTGAAGACGGCGATGCCGGACGCGAAGACGGGCAACTTCGGACTGGCGGGGCACCGCAACACGCACGGCGAACCGTTCCGGTACATCAACAAGCTCAAGCCGGGCGATCCGATCGTCGTGGAGACGCAGGACAAGTACTTCGTCTACAAGATGGCGTCGATCCTGCCGGTGACCTCGCCGAGCAACGTCAGCGTGCTGGACCCGGTCCCGAAGCAGTCGGGGTTCAAGGAGCCCGGCCGCTACATCACCCTGACGACCTGCACGCCGGAGTTCACCAGCAAGTACCGCATGATCGTGTGGGGCAAGATGGTCGAGGAACGGCCGCGCAGCAAGGGCAAGCCGGATGCGCTCGTCAGTTAAGGGCGGATGACCAGTGGCAGCGACCACCGACACGGAGCACGACTCAGAGCACGGCTCGGAGCAGCGGGAGCGGGCCGCCGCGCGCGGGCGCGGGCGGGGTCCCGGGCGGATCGTCGCGCGCGCGGTGAGCGTCTTCGGTGAACTCCTCATCACCGCGGGCCTGGTGCTGGGCCTGTTCGTCGTCTACTCGCTGTGGTGGACGAACGTGGTCGCCGACCGCGCGGCGGACAAGCAGGCCGACAAGGTCAGGGACAACTGGGCCGAGGACCGGGTCGGTCCGGACGGTCCCGGGGCGCTGGACACCAGGGCGGGGATCGGCTTCCTGCACGTCCCGGCCATGGGCAAGGGCGACATCCTGGTGGAGAAGGGCACGTCGATGAAGATCCTCAACGACGGCGTGGCCGGCTACTACACGGACCCGGTGAAGGCGACGCTGCCCACCTCGGGCAAGGAGGGCAACTTCTCGCTCGCGGCCCACCGCGACGGGCACGGGGCGAAGTTCCACAAGATCGACAAGATCGACGAGGGCGACCCGATCGTCTTCGAGACGAAGGACACCTGGTACGTCTACAAGACCTACGCCGTCCTTCGCGAGACCTCGAAGTTCAACGTCAAGGTCCTCGACGCGGTCCCCCAGGAGTCCGGCAAGAAGAAGCCCGGCCACTACATCACCCTGACGACCTGCACTCCGGTGTACACGAGCAAGTACCGGTACGTGGTCTGGGGCGAACTGGTCCGCACGGAGAAGGTGGACGGAGAGCGGACGCCGCCGAAGGAGCTGCGCTGACTGACCTCCTTGCGGGAGGTCAGTCCCCTATCGGAGCGCCCTGAGCAGTACTCCGGCGCTCCAGGCTTCCAGCTCCTCGCGGTTCACGGTGATGACTCCGCTGAGCTTGGCGATCGCCTCCGATTCGTGGCTGAAGTTGGAGGTGGCGACGAACAGGGCGACGTCCACGTGGTCGATGGCGCGTGCCGCGCCCGCGAACTTCTGCATGTCCGCGCTGGGTACGGTCCAGCGGCCGGACCTGTTCTTGCACTGGACGGCGACGGTGCGTCCGTCGGCGGTGCGGCCGGTGATGTCGATACCGCGGTCGGTGCGGGCCTGCCGTACGACGACGTCGACGCAGCCGTCCCGGCGCAGCAGGTCGGCGACGTGGTGCTCGAACGCCCGCCAGGTCATCGCCCGCAGTTTCGCCCTGACGTCGTCGGCGGGGGTGTCTCCTTCCAGGGTGGCGAGGCGCTTGTGGTGCCAGCACAGCTTGCGCTCGACGTTCTCGATGTCCCCGCGGAGTTCGATGAGTTCGCGGCGGTGTTCGCCGGACGTGGCGATGAGGGCGTTGAACATCGGTACGACGGTCCGGCCGAGGATGTGGGTGATGCGCTGGTCGATGCGGGCGTCGTGGGCGCGGGTGTCTGTCGGGGCCGGGTTATCCACAGGCTGTGTGCGTGCCACGTACTCCATGTCCAGGAGGTAGACACGCACCTGACGTGCGACTTCGCTGTCGCGGAGCAGCATGGCGATGTTGAGTACGGCTCGCCTGGAGTAGATGGTGAGGCTCCGGCGGGCCTGTGGATAACTGGGCAGCGAGAGTGACATGTTGTCACTCTCGAATTCCCGCAGGTCAGCGCCTCGGAGCACGGTCATTCCGTTGGATTCGAGTTCCTCACGGTGGCGCTTGGTCAGCTGTCGGACAGCTTCGGCGGTGACTTGGAAGTACGCCGCCACCATCGCGGTAGTCACGTGCATGCCGTCCGGCAGCAGGGACAGTGCCTTTACGCGGTCGAGTACGTCCGTGCGTTCGAGGACGCCGCTGCGTAGGGTTCGCGATTCCAGTAGAGCTGTCTCGTTGATCATTGCCCGGCCTTCCCTGTTGGGATGATGTGGTCAACCGGACTTAACGAGTTGTGACATATGAAGACACGTTCGATGCTGTTGCGCTCCGGGCCCGAGCGGCTCGCCTACCTGGGCGGTCTGGCGGTGATGGGTGTCGCGCTGGTGTTCCTGTTCGGCGCTGTCGGCACCGTCGTGGCCGTCGTGGTGGCGATGCTGGGTGTCGGGATGGTCGCCGGGGGCCGCGGTGGCGTCCGGGCCGTCCGTGAGGGCGCATGGGCGCGGCCCCGTACCTGGCTGTCGCTGGGTGTGGCCGGTGTCTCGACGGGTGTGGCCGGTTTTGCTGTCGCCTATCTGACCGGGGTTCTCTCCGGAGGGCTCGATGTCGGGGAGGCGTGTGTTCATGGTCACGGTGTCCGCTATGACGAGGCCTATCGGGCAGCGCATGCGGAGGAGTTCGACCGCTGGTTCCCGCTGCGCAGCAAGTGCAACGAGAACTTCGATCTCGTTCCCTCCTGGGTGAACCCGGCCATTGTGTTCTTCGTGCTGCTGGCGGCGGCCGGTGTGGCATGTCTCATCGTGGCGGTGGTGACCGCGGTGAGGACGACAGAGCCCCGGTCCCTCCGCTGAGGGGCCGGGGCTCTCGTCGTTGCCCGGGGTGCGGCGTGGGTCAGTCGTCGCCGCGGAGGCCGCCGATGACGCCTCCGTTGTTACCGCCGTTGTTGCCGCCCTGGCCGCCCACCGTGGTGAGGGTGATCGGGGTGGCGGCGGGGTCGTCGACCTCGGTGCCCGCCGGCGGGTTCTGCTGTATGACCACGGCGTTGCCGTCGTTGGGTCCGGTCACCTGGATGTTGGTGAAGCCGGCCTGCTGAAGCGTCTGCTGGGCCTGGGGCAGCGGGGTGCCGAGCTTGATCTCCGGCACCTTCGTCTTCTCCACGGCCTTGCCGACGACGATCGTGACCTTGGAGCCCTTGTCGACCTGCTGGTTCGCCGAGGGTGTGGTGGAGATCACCTTGTCGACCTGGTTGGGGTCCTGTGTCGGCTGGTCGGTGCAGGTGGCTTCCAGGTCGTTGTTCTGCATCTGGGCCTTGGCCTCGTCGCAGCTGCGGCCGACGACGTCCGGCACCGTGGCCTTCGCCTCGGCCTTGGCGACCTCCAGGGTCACCGTGGAGCCCTTCTCCAGCTCGCTGCCCGGGTCCGGGTCCTGGCTGAGGACCGTGCCCTCGTCCTGGGAGGACTCGGTCTGCTTGGTCTCGACCTCGAAGCCCTTGTTCTCGAGCTGCTCGGTGGCCGTGTCGACGTCCTTGTCGATGACGTTCGGCACGGCGACCTTCGGGGCGCCGGTCGAGACCACCAGGTTGACGGTGGACTGCTTCTCGACCGAGGTCCCCTGCTTGGGGTCCTGGTCGCAGATGTTGCCCTTCTTCTGGTCCTCGCAGGGCTTCTGCGTGAAGGCCAGTTCCAGGTCGGCGTTGGTGGCCTGCTGTTGCGCGTCCGCCTTGGTGAGGCCGACGAACGTGGGCACGTCGACCTTGTCGTTGCTCGGCCCGCCGTCGCCGCTGAACGCGTACTTGCCGATCAGGATCGCGCCGACGAGGACGAGGACGCCCGCCAGGACCAGGAAGATCGTGGACGTGTTCGACTTGCGCGGCTGCTGCCGGCGCCGGTCGGGGCGGTCGTCGTAGCCGTAGCCGCCGTCGTCCGGGTTCATGGGCGGCAGCATGGTCGTGGCGCCGCCGCCCCCGTCCGAGCGCAGCGCGGTGGTCGGCTGGTCGTCGGGGTAGGCCCCGTAGCCCCCCGCGGCCATGGCGCCCATCGCGGCGGTCGCGCCGACGGGCTGGCCGTCGAGGCAGGCCTCGATGTCGGCCCGCATCTCGTCGGCCGACTGGTAGCGGTAGTCGGGGTCCTTGACCAGCGCCTTCAGCACGATCGCGTCCATCTCGGGCGTGATCTCGGGGTCGAAGACGCTCGGCGCCTGCGGCTCCTCACGCACGTGCTGGTACGCGACGGCGACCGGGGAGTCGCCGACGAAGGGCGGCCGCACGGTCAGCAGCTCGTAGAGCAGACAGCCCGTGGAGTACAGGTCGGACCGCGCGTCGACCTGCTCGCCCTTGGCCTGCTCCGGGGAGAGGTACTGGGCGGTGCCGATCACCGCGGCCGTCTGCGTCATGGTCATGCCGGAGTCGCCCATCGCGCGGGCGATGCCGAAGTCCATGACCTTGACCTGGCCATTGCGCGTGAGCATGACGTTGGCCGGCTTGATGTCGCGGTGGACGATGCCGGCCCGGTGCGAGTACTCCAGCGCCTGGAGGATGCCGATGGTCATCTCCAGCGTCCGCTCCGGCAGCAGCTTGCGGCCGGAGTGGAGCAGCTCACGGAGCGTGGAGCCGTCGACGTACTCCATGACGATGTACGGGATGGAGACCCCGTCGATGTAGTCCTCGCCCGTGTCGTAGACCGCCACGATCGCGGGATGGTTGAGCGAGGCGGCCGACTGGGCCTCCCGGCGGAACCGGGCCTGGAAGGACGGATCGCGCGCGAGGTCCGCGCGCAGCGTCTTCACCGCTACCTGGCGTCCGAGCCGGGTGTCATGAGCGTGGTAAACCTCCGCCATGCCACCACGGCCGAGCACCGGGCCCAGCTCGTACCGGCCGCCTAGGCGACGCGGCTCTTCCATAACTACCTACCAGCCCTCTCCGTCGGTCCCGACCGGCATGCTTGTACGGTCGGAGGCTGCCGTCCGGCCTACGGTACCCGGCTCGCTCTGTGGGCCTTGGCCAAGCCCGGCAGCCGATACAGGACCGGTATCGCAACGTGCGCCGATGTGAAGGGGACGTGACCGGAGTCACGTCCCGTTCATGGTGTGGTCACTTCTTGCTGTCGATGACGGCCTCCATGACGTTCTTCGCGATCGGTGCCGCGAGGCCGCCGCCGGAGATGTCGTCGCGTACGGCGTTCTCGTCCTCGATCACCACGGCCACGGCGACCGGCGCGCTGCCGTCTTCGCCCTTGGCGTACGAGATGAACCAGGCGTAGGGGTTCTCCTTGTTGTCGACGCCGTGCTGTGCGGTACCGGTCTTGCCGCCCACGGTGACGCCGTCGATCCGCGCGTTGGTTCCCGTGCCGTCCTCGACGACGGTCTCCATCATGTCCTGGAGGACCTGGGCGTTGTCCGCGGAGAGCGGCTTGCTCATCTCCTCGGGGTCCGTCTTCTCGATGGTGTCGAGGTTCGGGGCCTGGAGTTCGTCGACCATGTACGGCTTCATCAGGGTGCCGTTGTTGGCGATCGCCGAGGTGACCATGGCCATCTGCAGCGGGGTCGCCGCGGTGTTGAACTGGCCGATGGAGGAGAGCGCGACCTCGGAGGGCGCCATGTCGCCGGAGAAGACGGAGGGGTTGGAGCGGACCGGGACGAACTGCTCCTCGGTGAAGCCGAACTTCTTGGCCTGCTCCAGCATCTTCTCGTTGCCGAGGTCGGAGCCGATCTTGCCGAAGACGGTGTTGCAGGACACCCGCAGCGCCTCGCGGAGCGTGGCGTTCTCGCAGGGGAGGTCGCCCTCGTTCTTCAGCTCGGTCGTGGTGCCCGGCATGGTCCACGGCAGCGGGGTCTCGGTCTTGTCGTCCGCCGAGGTGTACTTCTCGTTCTCCAGGGCGGCCGCCGCGGTGACCACCTTGAAGGTGGAGCCGGGCGGGTAGACCTCGCGCAGCGCGCGGTTGAGCATCGGGTCGTCGGGGTTGTTCTTCTTCTGGAGCTTGTTCCAGGCCTCCCCGGCCGCCTCGTTGCTGCCGGCGATCGAGGTGGGGTCGTACGACGGGTAGGAGGCCATCGACAGGATCTTGCCGGTGGACGGTTCGAGCGCGACGACGGCGCCCTTGGCGCCCTGCTTCTTCAGACCGTCGTAGGCGGCCTTCTGGGCGGCGCTGTTGAGGGTGGTGACGACGTTGCCGCCCTCGCGCTTCTTGCCCGTGACCATGTCGAGGGTGTTGCGGAAGAACAGCCGGTCGTCGTTGCCCGTGAGGATGCCGTCGTCGATGGACTCGAGCTGGGTGGCGCCGTAGGCCTGGGAGACGTACCCGGTGACGGGCGCCCACATGGCGCCGTCCTTGTAGGTCCGCTTGTACTTGAAGTCGCCCTCGGTGGTGGCGTGTCCGGTGATGGCCTTGCCGTCGACGATGATGTCGCCGCGGGGGCTGGCGTACCGCTCGATGGCGACCCGGCGGTTGTGCTCGTCCTCCTTGAGGTCGTCGGCCTGGACGTACTGGAGCCAGTTGTCCCGGATGAGCAGGGTGAGGACGAGGAGGCCGCAGAAGATCGCGATCCGGCGCAGGGGCTTGTTCACGGTCGGACCACCTGGGTCATCTCGGCGTCGGGGCTGGCGGGCGCGGCGGGTGCCGGTCTGCGCGCGGTGTCGCTGATGCGCAGCAGGATGCCGATCAGTGCCCAGTTGGCGATGACGGAGGAACCACCGTAGGCCAGGAAGGGCATGGTCATACCCGTGAGCGGGATGAGACCCATGACACCGCCGGCGACGACGAAGACCTGGAGGGCGAAGGCGCCGGAGAGGCCGATGGCGAGGAGCTTGCCGAAGGGGTCCCGGGCGGCGAGGGCGGTGCGCACGCCGCGCTCGACGATCAAGGCGTAGAGCAGGAGCAGCGCCATGAGGCCGGCCAGGCCCAGTTCCTCGCCGAAGGTGGCGAGGATGAAGTCGGAGTTGGCGGCGAAGCGGATCAGCTCGGAGTGGCCCTGGCCCCAGCCGGTGCCGAGGGTGCCGCCGGAGCCGAAGGCCCACAGGGCCTGCATGGCCTGCTCGGAGTGGCCGACCTGGCCGGCGCGGGAGAGCGTGTACTCGCGCATCGGGTCGAGCCAGGCGTCCACGCGCTGCTGGATGTGGGGTTCGAAGGTGGCCACGCCGACGGCGCCGACGGCGGACATCAGCAGACCGAAGACGATCCAGCTGGTCCGCTCGGTGGCGACGTACAGCATGATCACGAACATGCCGAAGAACAGCAGCGAGGTACCGAGGTCGGTCTCGAAGACGAGGATGAGGATCGAGACGATCCAGACGACCAGGATGGGGCCGAGGTCGCGGCCGCGGGGCAGGTAGAGGCCCATGAAGCGGCGGCTGGCCAGCGCGAGGGCGTCGCGCTTCACCATCAGGTAGCCGGCGAAGAAGATCGCGAGGACGATCTTGGCGAACTCGCCCGGCTGGATGGAGAAGGAGCCGACCTGGATCCAGATCTTGGCGCCGTAGATGTTCTTGCCGAGGCCCGGTACGAGCGGGAGCAGCAGCAGGAACAGGGCGGTGACCATGGAGATGTAGGTGTAGCGCTGCAGGACGCGGTGGTCCTTGAGGAAGATCATGACCGCGACGAACAGGGCGATGCCCATCGCGGTGTACATCAGCTGGCGGGGTGCAGCGGTGCCGGCCTGCTTGATGCTCTGGAGGAGTTCGGACTGGTCCAGGCGCCAGATGGCGACGAGGCCGAGGCCGTTGAGCAGGGTGGCCAGCGGCAGCAGCAGCGGGTCCGAGTACGGCGCGAACTTGCGTACGACGATGTGCCCGACGCCGGCCAGCAGGCCGAGGCCGAGGCCGTAGCTCAGCAAGCCTGCGGGCACCTCGTCGTTGATGGCCAGACCCACGTTGGCGTAGGCGAAGACCGGGATGAGGACGGCGAACACGAGCAGAGCCAGCTCGGTGTTGCGCCGGCTCGGGGCGCCGATGGCGCCGATCGTGGACGTGTGGTGCGTCGTCGAGTTGGTAGAACTGCTCATCGTGTGACGGGGCCTCTCACGGCTTGCCTACTGCTTACCGCACAGCGAGACGACCTTCTGCTCTTCCTCCGAGAGGGTCGGGCCGGAACCTGGGGTGGGTGCGGTCGGGGACTGGGACGACTCGGGTGCCTTCTGCGACTCCGACGCGTTCGGCGACGGGGTGGGTGTCGGTGAGGCCTTGGACGTGAAGGAGGCGGGGGTGGTTCCCGTGGTGCCGCCGGCCTCGCCCTCGCCCGTCTTGGCGTTCTTCTCGGTCTCCGCGGAGCGCCGGTCGGCCTGCTTCTTGCAGGCGGAGGCCTGCACCGCCAGTTCCTCGATCTTCGCCCGCGCGTCGGCCAGATCGCCTTCGGCGATGGTGGCCTCGACGAGTTTCTGCTGGTAGGGCGGCAGGTACTTGAGTTCGATCTCGGGGTGGTCCTTCTGGACCTTCGAGAGCGAGACCCAGGCGAGGTCCTGGCTGATGCCGCGGTACAGGGCGACGTGGTCGTCGTTGGTGCCGACGTAGTACTGGGTCTGGGTCCAGCGCCAGCCGCCGTACGTGCCGCCGCCGATGACGGCGAGGGCGAGCACCGTGTAGAGGGATCTCTTCAGCCACCTGCGGCCCTTGCGGGGCTTGACGAAGTCGTCGGGGCCGTAGTCGTCGAAGCCGCCCGCCGGGACGTACCCGGTGGTGTCGCCGCTGCCGGGCGGGCCGAACTCGCCGCCCCCGCCGTGCTGTCCGCCCTGGCGGCCGAGGCCGGCGGCGCGGCCGGCCGGGGTCTGCATGATGCCGTTGTCGCCCATCTGGGCCTGGTTCTCGGCGACGGCGCCGACGACCACGGGGGTGTCGGAGAGCTGCCCGGCGAGGGTGTCGCCGGTGTCGAGGTCGAGGACGTCGGCGACGATGACGGTGATGTTGTCCGGGCCGCCGCCGCGCAGGGCGAGCTGGATCAGCTCCTGGACGGTCTCCTGGGGGCCCTGGTAGCTGGCGAGGGTGTCCTCCATCGTCTGGTGGGAGACGACGCCGGAGAGCCCGTCGGAGCAGATGAGGTAGCGGTCGCCGGCCCGCACCTCGCGGATGGACAGGTCGGGTTCGACGTGGTCGCCGCTGCCGAGGGCGCGCATCAGCAGGGAGCGCTGCGGGTGGGTGCCCGCCTCCTCCTCGGTGATCCGTCCCTCGTCGACGAGGCGCTGCACCCAGGTGTGGTCCTGCGTGATCTGCGTGAGGACGCCGTCGCGCAGCAGGTAGGCCCGCGAGTCGCCGACGTGCACCATGCCCAGGCGCTGGCCGGTCCACAGCAGGGCGGTCAGCGTGGTGCCCATGCCCTCCAGGGCGGGGTCCTCCTCGACCATCTGCCGCAGCTGGTCGTTGGCGCGCTGCACGGCGGCGCCGAGGGAGGTGAGGACGTCGGAGCCGGGCACGTCGTCGTCGAGGGCGACGATGGTGGAGATCACCTCGGAGGAGGCGACCTCACCGGCGGCCTGGCCGCCCATGCCGTCGGCGATGGCGAGCAGGCGCGGACCGGCGTAGCCGGAGTCCTCGTTGCCCTCCCGGATCATGCCCTTGTGCGATCCGGCGGCGAAGCGCAGTGACAGACTCATGCGCACCTCGCCCGTCGGCTCCGGGTACAGCCGGTCGTGTCGAGCCACACTGCCCACCCTCCGGTCGGGAGCGCGCCGGGGCCCGGGGTGCCGGCCGCCGCCGCGTGCTCGCTCCGCTCGCGCTCTTTCATTGGTGTAGCACTACTTCCGCAGCTCGATGACGGTCTTGCCGATGCGGATCGGCGAACCCGGCCCGATCGGTGTCGGCGTCGTCAGCCGGGACCGGTCCAGGTAGGTGCCGTTGGTGGAGCCCAGGTCCTCGACGATCCACTGCCCGTTCTGGTCCGGGTAGATCCTGGCATGGCGGCTGGAGGCGTAGTCGTCGTCCAGCACGATCGTCGAGTCGTGTGCCCGGCCGAGCGTGATGGTCTGCCCCTGGAGGGCAACGGTGGTGCCGGTGAGGGTGCCTTCCGTCACGACCAGCTTGGTGGGCGCGCCTCGGCGGCCGCGGCCGCCGCCGGACTGCTGGCGCTGCGGCGGAGGCGCCTGGTTCTGGCGCGCGGCGGCCTGCTGCGGTCGGGCGGCTTCGCGCCGCGCTCCGCGCTGGGTGACCCGCGTACCGAACAGGTCGCTGCGGATGACCTGCACGGCCACGATCACGAACAGCCACAGTACGGCGAGAAAACCCAGCCGCATGACCGTGAGGGTCAGCTCTGACATTGCCCCCGGATCACCCTTCGGCTTGCCTGTAGATAACGGTGGTGCTGCCCACGACGACGCGGGAGCCGTCGCGGAGCGTAGCGCGGGTTGTGTGCTGCCCGTCCACCACGATGCCGTTCGTGGACCCGAGGTCCTGGATCGTCGAGGGCGTTCCGGTCCGGATCTCGCAGTGCCGGCGGGAGACGCCGGGGTCGTCGATCCGTACGTCGGCCTCGGTGCTGCGGCCGAGGACCAGGGTCCCGCGGGAGATCTGGTGGCGGTTGCCGTTGATCTCGATCCAGTGGCGGGTGCGTCCGCCGGACGCGGGTGCGGCCGGCGGCTGCTGGCCGCCCGCGGGCTGCGGGTAGCCGTAGCCGCCGGGGCGTGAGCCGGGCGGCGGCGCGGACGGCATGGGCGGGGCGCCGGCGGGTGCGGCGGCCGGCGGGTAGCCGTAGCCACCGCCCGGGGCGCCGGGCCGTCCGCCGGGCGCCGGGGGAGCGGCGGGGCCCGCCGGGGCCGGGCCGCCGCCCTGGTGGCTGCTGGAGGAGGCGAGCGTACGGCTGCGCACCCGGTACAGGCCGGTGTCGAGGTCGTCCGCCTTCTCCAGGTGGACCTTGATCGGTCCCATGAAGGTGTAGCGCTGCTGCTTGGCGTAGTCGCGGACCATGCCGGCCAGCTCGTCGCCGAGCTGGCCCGAGTAGGGGCTGAGCCGCTCGAAGTCGGGCGTGCTCAGCTCCACGATGAAGTCATTGGGTACGACGGTGCGGTCGCGGTTCCAGATGGTCGCGTTGTTGTCGCATTCGCGCTGGAGCGCTCCCGCGATCTCCACGGGCTGCACCTCGGACTTGAACACCTTCGCGAAGGTGCCGTTGACCAGACCTTCGAGACGCTGCTCGAACTTCTTCAGGACTCCCATGGGGCACCTCCTCCGTCGCTGCCGTCCTGTCCACTGCCTTGCGTACTGCTGTCCTGCGTACTGCCGGTGTGCGCACCGCTCGTCCGTGCACTGTCCACCTGGTACTGCTTACTGATCGTATCCACGCGCCGCTCGATCGGCTGGTTCCCCCTGTCGGCCCGGTCGACGGGTGTCGACGCCTCTCGGAGTTCCCGCTGGAGCCGTCCTTCGAACTCCCGGGGACCTTCGGGATGCGCTCCCTCGGGTACTCATGCCCAGGATCGTAGAGGCGGCCGCAGACCAGTGTCCCGCACCTGACTGTGGACCCCTGCCTGCTCCTGGGGAGACGGGCCGTACCGGTACGAGGTTGATACGTGAACGGCTACGGGTCGAGACGAGTGCCCGGGAGCGGGGCGGGCGCCCTGCTCCCGGCCGTAAAGGGATGTGAATCCACCCCTGGCAGCGTGCTAATGTTCTCGTGTCGGAAGGGGCCGGGCGGCAAGCAAAGGCACCGCAGGGCACCGGAAGACACACCCAATGCGCGGGTGGCGGAATAGGCAGACGCGCTGGATTCAGGTTCCAGTGCCCGCAAGGGCGTGGGGGTTCAACTCCCCCCTCGCGCACCAGCCGGAAGCCCCCCAGGTCTCGGACCTGGGGGGCTTTCGCATGCCCGGACGCGGGACGCGGGGAGTGGTCCGCGAGCGGCCTGCTGTGAGGAAGGTCTCAGGACTCGGGGCGCCACAGGGCCGGCACGTTGGGCGGCTCCCAGCCCGTCGTCGCCGTGTGCCCCTGGAGGCAGCGGTAGGCGCGCCCGCCGTACGTCACGCGGTCGCCCGCGGTGTAGGAGCGGCCGGACGCCCAGGTGCCGTTCGGCGGGTCGGTGGGCGGGTCGGTGGGGTCGGGGCCGGGTCCGCCGTCCACGTCCAGGACGAAGTCGAAGGTGGCCTCCCTGCCGCCGCCTCCGGCGCGGACGTTCATCAGCAGCGCCGGGTCGAAGAGCGCGTCCGTGGCGTTGCGGGGTTCGCCGGGGAAGTAGAGCTGGGTGGTCAGCACGGGCTGGCCGGGTGCCTGCGCCTTGACGTGGAGGTGCCGGGTGCGGCCCGGGTAGAGGCCCGGGACGATCGTGCGCAGGGTGAAGGCGCCGGTGGCGTCGGTGAACTGGTGGCCGCGGAAGGCGTATCCGGCCATGTCGTAGGCGCCGGCGTTGTCCGCCTGCCAGAAGTCGAGGAGCACACCGGGCAGCGGGGCGCAGTTCCGTCCGAAGACGTAGCCGGCGACGGTCAGCGGGGTGCCGACGGTGCCGGGTGTCACCAGGCTGGTGCGCCGCGGGGAGTTCGGCTTGAAGTACGGGCCCTCCATCTGGTCCGGCGTCGGGTCGTCGCCGTCGTCGCAGTAGGGGGTCGGCGTCAGCGTGCGGCCGGAGGAGGAGCGGGCGGCGTCCCGGGCGAGCGCGATGCCGCCGGTGGCGAGCAGCGGGACGGCGGCGCCGGCGGCGACCGCGGCCCTGAGGAGTGCCTTGCGGCTGAGGGCGCGGTCGGTGCCGGTGCCGGGGTTGTCGGGGGGCGTGGGGGCGTCGGGGGTCATGGGGGTTCCTCGGTCTCCTCGGTGGGTGGTCCCCGGGGCAGCCGGACGGGAGGTGCGGCATCCGGGACGTCGGGGACCTGGGGCAGGGAGCGCTGGAAACCGTAGGCGCGCCCCGGGGGCCGCGGGCACCTCTTGTTCCGCCCTCTGCCCGGCGTTATGCGGGCGGCGGTCCGGAGCGCGTGTACGGGTGGTTCGGCCGGAGGTACGGTCGGGGCGCGTATCGGCAGGCTTGAGCGCGACGGACGAGTACGGGGAAGGCGGCCGGGATGAGCGGGGCGACGGCGGGGGCGGTCACGGAGGCGGCGACCGGGGCGGTGCCGGGGGCGCGCGCGGACGCGGAGGGGTCGGACGGGGGCGTGCGGGTGCCGGTCGTGCCGGGATTCGCGCGGTGGCCCGCGGAGGGCTCGCCGAAGGCGGAGGGCAAGGCCCTGCGCACCCGCGTCCCGCGCTCCGCGCACGCCGCGCTCGACCTGGACGACGACCGCCCGGACGTGCTCGCCGCGGTCGAGGAGTCGAACCGGGGCCGGATCCCCGGGCTCGCCCCGCTGCGGGCCGGGCGGATGGCGGCCACACCGTTCGCCTTCCTGCGCGGGTCGGCGGGCCTGATGGCGTACGACCTGGCGCGTACGCCGATGACCGGGATCGGCGCCCAGATCTGCGGCGACGCGCACGCCGCGAACTTCGGTCTCTACGGTGACGCCCGCGGCGGCCTGGTCATCGACCTCAACGACTTCGACGAGACGGTCCACGGCCCCTGGGAGTGGGACCTCAAGCGGCTCGCCGCGTCGCTCGTCCTCGCGGGCCGGGAGGCCGGCGCCGACGAGGACACCTGCCGCGAGGCCGCCCACGGCGCGGCGGGCGCCTACCGGCGCACCATGCGGCTGCTGGCCAAGCTTCCGGCGCTGGACGCCTGGAACGCCATCGCCGACGAGGAACTGGTCTCCCACACCGACGCCCACGACCTGCTCGGCACCCTGGAGCGGGTGGCCGACAAGGCGCGGGCCAACACCAGCGGGCGCTTCGCGGCCAAGTCGACCGAGGCCACCGAGGAGGGCGGGCGGCGCTTCGTGGAGGCGCCGCCGGTGCTGCGCCGGGTGACGGACCCGGAGGCGGCGACGGTCGCGGCCGCGCTGGAGCAGTACCTGGCCACGCTCTCCGAGGACCGGCTGCCGCTGCTGGCCCGGTACGCGGTGCACGACGTCGCGTTCCGCGTCGTGGGCACCGGCAGCGTGGGCACGCGATCGTACGTCGCGCTGCTCCTGGACCACCGGGGCGAACCGCTCGTCCTCCAGGTGAAGGAGGCCCGGCCGTCCGCGCTGCTGCCCCACCTGGCGACGGCCGGCTTCGACGTCCCCGAGCCCGGGCACGAGGGCCGCCGGGTGGTCATGGGGCAGAAGCGGATGCAGGTGGTCAGCGACATGCTGCTGGGCTGGACCACGGTCGACGGGCGGCCGTTCCAGGTGCGGCAGTTCCGCAACCGCAAGGGCAGCGTCGACGCCACGGCGCTCGCCGCCGACCAGCTGGACGACTACGGCCGCATGACGGGCGCCCTGCTGGCCCGCGCCCACGCGCACAGCGCCGACCCGCGGACCGTCGCGGGCTACTGCGGCAAGAACGAGGAGCTGGACGAGGCGGTGGCCGCCTTCGCCGTGGCCTACGCCGATCGGACGGAGGCCGACCACGCCGTACTGGCCGCGGCGGTACGCAGTGGGCGGGTGGCGGCCGAGCTGGGGGTGTGAGGGCTTGCTTCGCCCCGGCGGGGCGGGCGTCGTCGTGGCCTAGGCTGGACGGGTGACGACGCCGGAAGCTGAGCCCGAGCAGGGGGGTGCGCCGCGTCCCGAGGAACGGCTGGAACAGGCCGTACGGGCCGCCGAGCAGGCACTCATCGAGTACGAGATCGCGCTGGAGACCTTCCGGGTGGAGGTCGAGAACTTCTCGCGGCTGCACGAACAGCGGCTCGGACCGGTGTACGCGCGTCTGGAGGAGCTGGAGGCGCAGATCCTGGAGGCCAGGGCGGCGCGCACCGGCGACGCCGCCGACCGGGAGCGGGCCGACGAGGCACGGGCCCGGCTGATGCCGATCCCCGGCGTCGAGGAGCTGCTGAACGGCTGGATGGACGGGGACGGGCTGTTCCCGGAGGCCACGGCGATGCTCACGGACCAGGCGGTACGCCCCCCGCAGCGGGTGCGGCCCAGCGAGGAGGCCCGCAAGCTCTACCGCGAGCTGGCCCGCAAGGCCCACCCCGACCTGGCCCAGGAGGAGGACGAGCGGGTCCGGCGCGAGGAGTTCATCACCCGCGTCAACGCCGCCTACGCCCGCGGAGACGCGGCTCAGCTGCGTGAGCTGGCCGAGGAGTGGGCCGCCGGGCCGGTGCCCGAGCGGCGCCCGAGCCGGGGCGAGGAGCTGTACGCCCGCCTGGAGTGGCTGGACCGGCGCAAGGAGATGCTGACGCTGCTCGCCAAGGAGCTGGAGGAGAGCGCGATCGGCGCCATGCTGCGGCTGGCCCCGGACGACCCCGACCGGCTGCTGGAGGAGATCGCCGAGCAGCTCGCCACCCAGGTGCGGGAGCGCGAGGCGGAGCTGGCGGCGGCGCTCGGGCGGGACTGAGCGGGACGGACCCGGGCGGCGGCTCGGGTAGCGTCTGGGGCATGAGTTTCGGAGCTGGTGTGCCCACGGTCGGGGTCGGAGACCTCAAGGACGGCGACTTCCTGCTGGACGTCCGCGAGGACGACGAGTGGCAGGCGGGTCACGCCGCCGGGGCGCTGCACATTCCCCTCAGCGAGTTCGTGGCCCGGTACGGGGAGCTGGCCGAGGCCGCGCCGCAGGACGGCAGGATCCACGTGCTCTGCCGCGTCGGCGGGCGTTCGGCGCAGGTCACCATGTACCTGGTCCAGCAGGGCGTCGACGCCGTGAACGTCGACGGCGGCATGCAGGAGTGGGCCGCGGCCGGCCGGCCGGTCGTGGACGAGAAGGGCGAGCCGGGGCACGTTCTCTAGGCTGTCCCGTGATCCCGCGGATGTGGTGACGGCCACGGTGCGGCCGGTCCGCCGGGGGATGTGCGGGCGGCCGGTCCTGAGTACCGTTCGCGTTCGAACGTGGCCGGGCGGCCGGGCTGTGCCGCGCGGGCGCCCCGCGGTGCGCGGGCGGATGGACGGATCGGGACCGAACGGGGCGGAATGGAAGCGTACGACACAGGCTCGGACGCCCGGCAGGGGCGGGACGGGCAGGAGGACCCGGTCGGGTCCGACGGCGCGTCGGAACAGACCGGCGGGGCAGGCGGGACCACCGGTACCTCGGAGGCCGCGGCGCCCCGCACCGGAGTCGCCGCGCTCTCCCCGCGCTACCAGGTCGGTGCCGTGGTCGCCCTCGCGGTCGTCGCGATCGCCGTCTGCGCCCACATAGGCCTGGTGTTCCTGCACGTGGCCCCGTCCAACACCCTCACCAAACAGCACGGCGAGGCGGTGGACGAGTGGGTCTTCCCGGAGTTCGAACAGAACTGGAAGCTCTTCGCGCCCAACCCGCTCCAGCAGAACATCTCGGTCCAGGTCCGCGCCGACGTGAGCACGGCGGACGGCGAGATACGCACGACCGGCTGGTACGACCTGTCCGCGGAGGACGGCCGCGCCATCGACGGCAATCCCCTGCCGAGCCACACCCAGCAGAACGAACTCCGCCGGGCCTGGGACTTCTTCGTCTCCAGCCATGACTCCGACAACCGGCCGGTGGGCATGCGGGGCGCCCTCTCCGAGACCTACCTGCGGCACATCGCCGTCCAGCGGCTGGACCGGATCGACGCCGCCGGAGAGGGCGGAACCGTCGAGCGCGTCCAGTACCGGTCGCGGACCACCAGCGTGGAGCCGCCGCCGTGGACCGGTGAGAAGGTCTCCGACCGGCCGGCCTACCGCGAGCTGCCCTGGTGGACGGTGCCCGGCGGCACGAGCGCGAAGGACGACGGCGGCGCGGCCAACGGCGCCGCGAAGGACGGGGGTGCCGCGTGAACGGCATCGCCCTCTCGGTCTCCCGCTCCATCGCCCGCGTCACCGGCGCCGCGCTCGGCCCGTACCAGACCGCCGTGATCCGCATCGGCTTCAGCGCCACCTGGCTGCTCTTCCTGCTGCGCGAACTCCCCCACCGGAGCGAGCTGTACGGCCCCGACAGCCCCTGGAGCCACGACCTCGCCGAGCAACTGATCGCGGACAACGGCGCCTTCACGGCGCTGATGTGGTCCGACTCGGCCGCCTGGTTCGAGATCGTCTACGCGCTGGCCGTCCTGAGCAGCGTGCTGCTCCTGCTGGGCTGGCGCACCCGGACCATGTCCGTGCTGTTCATGGTCGGGGTGCTCTCGCTGCAGAACCGCAGCGTCTTCATGGGCGACGGCGGCGACAACGTCCTGCACCTGATGAGCATCTACCTGGTCCTCACCCGCTGCGGCCGGGTCTGGTCGCTGGACGCCCGCCGGGCGCGGCGCGGCGACGCGGCACGCGCGCGTGGAGAGCGTGTCCGGGACCGGGTCGGGCCGCTGCTGTGGTCCGTGTTCGGCTTCGTCCTGCTCACCGTGACGCTCGCGGGCGGGCTGGACGGCGACTGGTTCGTCCCCGCGCTGCTGTGGGCGGTGTGGGTGGCGCTGGGCATCGGCTGGGTCGTCGGGCGCGCGGCCGAGGGCAGCCAGCCGCGGATCCTGCTGGACGTGGTCACCAACATCGTGCACAACGGCGCGCTCTTCGTGATCATGGCCGAGGCGTGTCTGATCTACGCGACCGCCGGCTGGTACAAGATCCAGGGTTCGCGCTGGCAGGACGGCACGGCCGTCTACTACCCGCTGCACCTGGACTACTTCTCGCCCTGGCCCGCGCTCTCCGACGCCCTGGCCGGCAACGGCACCATGGTCATGCTCATCACCTACGGCACGGTCGCCGTGCAGGTCGCCTTCCCGTTCACGCTGTTCAACCGGCGGGTCAAGAACGTGCTGCTGGCCGCCATGATGACCGAGCACGCGGTGATCGCCGTGACGCTCGGGCTGCCGTTCTTCTCGCTGGCGATGATCGCCGCCGACGCGGTGTTCCTGCCCACCTCGTTCCTGCGCCGCCTGGGCGACGGGGCGGCACGCGTGCGTGCGCGGCTGCTGGGCCGGCTGCCGGCCGGGTTCCCCGGCGGAGGCGGGAGCAAGGGCGCGGCGGGTCGTGCGGCCGCGGTGCCGGGCCCGAGGGCCGGATCCGGCGAGGAGGACCCCGGGGAGGGGCCCGACGGGGACAAGGGCTCCGAGCAGACCCACGTAGGCTTCAAGGTATGACCGAGCCCGACCCGTTGGCCGCCTGGCGCCGGCACGCCGGGCCGTGTGTCCTGCTGGACGGCTTCCACGCGCTCAAGCACGCGCTGCGGTTCGGCGCCCGGGTTCCGGTGGCCGTCACCACCGACCGCGCGGCCGCCCTCGCCCTCGCCGACGAGCTGGCGCCCGACGTGCGCGACACCCTGGACGGTCTGCTGACCGAGGTGCCGCACGAGGCGTACGCGTCGCTGGTCGCGCGGCCGCACCCCACGGCGGTGGCCGCCCTGGCGGTACGGCCCTCGCGGGCGGCCGGTCTGGAGGCGCTGGCGCGCGGGCCCCGCCGGGCCCCGGTGGTGGTGCTGGACCAGCCGCGCAACCTCGGCAACGCGGGTGCGGTGATCCGGCTGGCCGCCGGATTCGGGGCGACCGGGGTGGTCACCACCGGCACGCTCGACCCCTGGCACCCCACGGTGGTGCGGGGCGGGGCCGGGCTGCACTTCGCGACCGTCGTGGAGCGGCTGGAGGTGGCGGAGCTGCCGCCGGGGCCGGTCTTCGCGCTGGACCCCGAGGGCGAGGACATCCGCGGGCTCGAGCTGCCGGACGACGCGCTGCTCGCGTTCGGCTCCGAGCGCAGCGGTCTCTCGCGGGAGCTGCGCGCGCGGGCCGACCACCTGGTGGCGCTGCCGATGCGCCCCCAGGTCTCCAGCTACAACCTCGCGACCAGTGTGGCCATGACGCTGTACCACTGGAGCGCCACCGGGGGCGCACCGCACGTGCCCTAGGCCGGCCTGCGGACCTCCACTACGCGGAAGCGGTTGGCGACGAAGGCGCCGTCGCACAGGGCCGCGTTGGCCGCCGGGTTGCCGCCGGAGCCGTGGAAGTCGGAGAAGGCGGCCGTCTGGTTGACGTACACCCCGCCCGTGAGGTTGAGGGAGAGCTGGGCGGCCTCGTCCAGGCAGGCCTCCGTCACGGCCTCCTCCACCTCCGCGTCGGTGGTGTACGCGCCGACCGTCATCGCGCCCTTCTCCCGGACGCTGTGCCGCAGCAGCTCCACGGCGTCGGCGGCGGAGTCGACGGCGACGGCGAAGGAGACGGGGCCGAAGCACTCGCTGGTGTAGACGGCCTCGTCGCCGGGCTTGGCGCCGTCCAGCTTGACGATCACCGGGGTGCGCACGACCGCGTCCGGGAACTCCGGGTGGGTGATCTCGCGGGAGGCCAGGGCGACCTCGCCGAGTCCGGCGGCGGCCTCCAGGCGGGCCTTGACGTCCGGGTTGACGATGGCGCCGAGCAGGGCGTTCGCGCGGGCGTCGTCGCCGAGGAGGCCGTCGACGGCGCGCGCCAGGTCGGCGGTCACCTCGTCGTAGGACTTGGGGCCCTGGTCGGTGCGGATGCCGTCGCGGGGGATCAGCAGGTTCTGCGGGGTGGTGCACATCTGGCCGCTGTAGAGGGACAGCGAGAAGGCCAGGTTGGCGAGCATCCCCTTGTAGTCGTCGGTCGACTCGACGATCACCGTGTTGACGCCGGCCTTCTCGGTGAAGACCTGCGCCTGGCCGGCGTTGGCCTCCAGCCAGTCGCCGAAGGCGGTGGAGCCGGTGTAGTCGATGATCCGGATCTCGGGGCGGGTCGCCAGGGTCTTGGCGATGCCCTCGCCGGGGCGCTCGGCGGCCAGCGCGACCAGGTTCGGGTCGAAGCCGGCCTCGGCGAGCACGTCGCGGGCGACCTGCACGGTGAGGGCGAGCGGCAGCACCGCGCGGGGGTGGGGCTTGACCAGGACCGCGTTGCCGGTGGCGAGGGAGGCGAACAGGCCCGGGTAGCCGTTCCACGTCGGGAAGGTGTTGCAGCCGATGACCAGGCCGATGCCCCGCGGCACCGGTGTGAACCCCTTGGTGAGCGCGAGCGGGTCGCGCTTGCCCTGGGGCTTGGTCCACTCCGCGGTGTCGGGGGTGCGGGCCTGCTCCACGTACGCGTAGGCCACGGCCTCCATGCCGCGGTCCTGGGCGTGCGGGCCGCCCGCCTGGAAGGCCATCATGAAGGCCTGTCCGGAGGTGTGCATGACCGCCTGGGCGAACTCCATGGTCCGCGCGCCGATCCGGCGGAGGATCTCCAGGCAGACCATGGCGCGCAGCTCGGCGCCCGCGTCCCGCCACGCCTTCTGGCCGGCCTTCATGGCGGGCAGCAGCACGTCGAGGTCCGCGTGCGGGTACTGGACGCCCAGCTCGACGCCGTACGGGGAGACCTCGTCGCCGACCCAGTCGTCGGTGCCGGGCTGGCCGAGGTCGAGGCGGGTGCCGAGCAGGGCGTCGAAGGCGGCCTTGCCCGCGGCCATGTCCAGGCTGCCGTTCTCCCCGTAGGCCTTGGGGTGCTCGGGGTGGGGGGACCAGTACGCGCGCGTA
This sequence comes from Streptomyces sp. NPDC056128, assembly GCF_042263835.1. NCBI lineage: Bacteria > Bacillati > Actinomycetota > Actinomycetes > Kitasatosporales > Streptomycetaceae > Streptomyces > Streptomyces sp. NPDC056128. Next base: position 45,892 of record NZ_JBHJVQ010000008.1, read on the forward strand.
CGGATCGTCTCCAGCGCCAGGTCCAGGGTCGGCCGGTGCTGGGCGATCAGCTGGTGTGCGGTGAGTTCGGCGGCCATGCGGGACCAACTCCTCGTCTCTCACGAACTCGCCGTCGACTCGCCGTCGAGTTCGTGGACCTGGGGGGAAACCTGGGCAGGAACGGGCGGACACGGCTAGAGTAACCGAACGATCGGTCGGGACAAGGGGGACCGCCGCATCTGTGGAAAACCCCGTGCGGGAGGATCGCGCACATGACAGCACTCGACCTCAGCAGCCCCGTGGCCGTCGTCGGCACCGGCACCATGGGCCAGGGCATCGCCCAGGTGGCGCTGGTCGCGGGCCATCCCGTACGGCTGTACGACACCGCCCCAGGGCGGGCCCGGGAAGCGGCCGACGCGATCGGCGCCCGGCTCGACCGGCTCGTCGAGAAGGAACGGCTCACCGGCCCCGAGCGGGACGCCGCCCGCGCCCGGCTGGAGCCCGCCGGGGCGCTCTCCGACCTGGCCGACTGCGCGCTGGTCGTCGAGGCCGTCGTGGAGCGGCTGGACGTCAAGCAGGAGCTGTTCCGGGCGCTGGAGGACGTCGTCGGCGACGACTGCCTGCTCGCCACCAACACCTCCTCCCTGTCCGTCACCGCCATCGCCGGCGGACTCGGCAACCCCGGCCGCTTCGTCGGCCTGCACTTCTTCAACCCCGCGCCGCTGCTGCCGCTGGTGGAGGTCGTCTCCGGCTTCGCCACCGACGTCTCGTCGGCCACCCGCGCGTACGAGACGGCCCGCGCCTGGGGCAAGACCCCGGTCGCCTGCGCCGACACCCCCGGCTTCATCGTCAACCGCATCGCCCGGCCCTTCTACGCCGAGGCCCTCGCCGTGTACGAGGACCAGGGCGCCGACCCGGCCACCATCGACGCCGTGCTGCGCGAGTCGGGCGGCTTCCGCATGGGCGCCTTCGAGCTGACCGACCTCATCGGGCAGGACGTCAACGAGTCCGTCACGCACTCCGTGTGGCAGGCGTTCTTCCAGGACGTGCGGTTCACGCCGTCGCTGGCCCAGCGCCGCCTGGTCGAGTCCGGGCGCCTCGGCCGCAAGAGCGGGCAGGGCTGGTACGACTACCGCGACGGCGCCGAGCGGCCCGAGCCGCACACCGCCGAGCCGGCCGACCGGCCCGCGTACGTCGTCGCCGAGGGCGGCCTGGGGCCGGCCGCCGAGGTGCTCGCGCTGATCCGCGAGGCGGGCATCGAGGTGCGCGAGGAGGCCGAGGACAACGGCACGCGGCTGGTCCTGCCCAGCGGCGGGCAGCTCGTGCTCGCCGACGGCCAGACCTCGGTGGAGTTCCGGGACGTCGTCTACTTCGACCTCGCGCTCGACTACCGCGCGGCGACGCGTGTCGCCCTCTCCGCCGCGCAGAGCACCTCCCCGCGCACGGTCGCCGAGGCCACGGGCCTGTTCCAGGCGCTCGGCAAGAAGGTCAGCGTCATCGGGGACGTCCCCGGCATGATCGTCGCCCGTACGGTCGCGCGGATCGTCGACCTGGCGGTGGAGGCGGTCGCCAAGGGCGTGGCGACCGAGGAGGACGTCGACACCGCGATGCGCCTCGGCGTGAACTACCCGCTGGGGCCCCTGGAGTGGAGCCGCCGTCTCGGCGGCGACTGGGCCTGCTCGGTCCTCGGCAACCTGCACGAGTGCGCGCCCACGGGCCGGTACGCGCCGTCCCTCGCGCTGTACCGCCACGCGTACGCCGCCGACAAGCAGGAGGGCACCCCCTCATGACCACCGCCAGGCGCGACACGTACACGCCCGAGACGCTGCTCTCCGTCGCCGTGCAGGTCTTCATCGAGCGCGGCTACGACGGCACCTCCATGGAGCACCTCTCCAAGGCCGCCGGGATCTCCAAGTCGTCGATCTACCACCACGTCACGGGCAAGGAGGAGCTGCTGCGGCGGGCGGTGAGCCGGGCGCTGGACGAGCTCTTCGGGATCCTCGACGAGGAGCACGCGCGCGTGGGGCCCGCCGCCGGGCGCCTGGAGTACGTCGTGCGCCGCATGGTCGAGGTGCTGATGGCCGAACTGCCCTATGTGACGCTGCTGCTGCGGGTGCGCGGCAACACGGACACCGAGCGGTGGGCGCTGGAGCGGCGGCGGGAGTTCGACCACCGGGTCGCCGCCCTGCTGAAGGCCGCGGCGTCCGAGGGGGACGTCCGCGCGGACGTGGAGGTGCGGCTCGCGACCCGCCTGGTCTTCGGCATGATCAACTCGATCGTGGAGTGGTACCGCCCGGAGGGTCCCGACGGCCGGGCCGGCGCGGGCGAGCGCGAGGTGGCCGACGCGGTGGCGCGGCTGGTCTTCGGCGGGCTGCGCCGGGCGGAGTGAAGGTGCCGGCGGCGTGAGCGGAGTGAGTACCCGCGCCGGGCGGGCTGAGTAGGCGGCCCCATGACCTGCCCGGCCGGCGGTGATGGCATGGAGCGCATGCCCGACACCGACGTCCCGTCCACGTCCGCCACTCACCGGACGTGGTGGAGAGCCCCCCTCGTGGGTTCTCTGCTCGCTCTGCCGCTCGTCGTGCTGGACTACTTCTGGTTCGCGTCCCAGGACGGCCCCGGCTCCTTCGGGGGCGTGCTCTACTGGGCCGTCGGGCTGCTCGCGCTCGCCTGGGTGCTGCCGCGGCGGCGGTCGCTGCGCGGGCCGCGGATCGCGGCGGCGGGGGCCGGGCTCGGATGCGCCCTGCTTCCGGTGGCATTCGCGGTGCTGCTGGGCCTGGCCTGGGCGGTCTCGACCTGACGAACGCGGCGACGCCGCTCAGCTCTGCGGTTCCAGGTCCTCGGTCTCGAACACCAGCAGGGTGCGGGTGCTGAGCACCTCCGGGATGGCCTGGAGGCGGCTGAGCACCAGTTCGCGCAGGGCCCGGTTGTCCGGCGTGTGCACCAGCAGGAGGACGTCGAAGTCACCGCCGACCAGGGCGATGTGCGAGGCCCCGGGCAGCTGCCGCAGCTGCGCCCGGACCGTGCGCCAGGAGTTCTGGACGATCTTCAGGGTGATGTACGCCGAGGTCCCGTGCCCCGCGCGTTCGTGGTCGACGCGGGCTCCGAAGCCGCGGATGACGCCGTCCTCGACGAGCCGGTTGATGCGGGCGTAGGCGTTCGCGCGCGAGACGTGCACCCGCTCGGCGACCGACCGTATCGAGGCGCGGCCGTCCGCCTGGAGCATGCGCAGGATGTCCTGATCGATCGCGTCCAGCGGGCGCGGGGGCGGCGGGGGAGCGGGCTCGTCGGGGCCGCCGTCCTCCGGGCGCTCGGCCATTTGTTCAGATGCCACCTGCCCCCGCCTCCCTGTCGTGGACGTCCTGCGTCCATCTCAGGCTGTGGAGAACCGTTTGTCCACAGCCTGGGGCCGCCTGTAGCCAAAATGTGCCGACGACCGAACAATCGGTAGGTGAGGCCCGTCACACCCGTGGCGAGCCGACAGCCGCTCCCACGAGGAGGTGCCGTCATGACGGTCATGGAGCAGCGGGGCGCGTACCGGCCCACACCGCCGCCCGCCTGGCAGCCCCGTACCGACCCCGCGCCGCTGCTGCCCGACGCCGAGCCGTACCGCGTGCTCGGCACGAAGGCGGCGGAGCACGCCGACCCCGAGCTGCTGCGCACGCTCTACGCCCGGCTGGTCCAGGGCCGGCGGTACAACGCGCAGGCGACGGCGCTGACCAAGCAGGGCCGACTGGCCGTCTACCCCTCCAGCACCGGCCAGGAGGCGTGCGAGATCGCCGCCGCGCTGGCCCTCCAGGAGCAGGACTGGCTCTTCCCCAGCTACCGGGACACGCTCGCCGTCGTCGCCCGGGGCGTCGACCCCGTCGAGGCCCTCACCCTGCTGCGCGGCGACTGGCACACCGGCTACGACCCCTACGAGCACCGGGTCGCCCCGCTGTCCACGCCGCTCGCCACCCAGCTGCCGCACGCCGTGGGCCTCGCGCACGCCGCCCGGCTCAAGGGCGACGACGTGGTCGCGCTCGCCATGGTCGGCGACGGCGGCACCAGCGAGGGCGACTTCCACGAGGCGCTGAACTTCGCCGCCGTCTGGCAGGCGCCCGTCGTCTTCCTGGTGCAGAACAACGGCTTCGCGATCTCCGTCCCGCTCGCCAAGCAGACCGCCGCCCCGTCGCTGGCCCACAAGGCCGTCGGCTACGGGATGCCGGGCCGCCTGGTCGACGGCAATGACGCGGCCGCCGTGCACGAGGTCCTCTCCGACGCCGTGCGCCGTGCGCGCGAGGGCGGCGGCCCCACCCTGGTGGAGGCGGTGACGTACCGCGTCGAGGCGCACACCAACGCCGACGACGCCACGCGCTACCGGGGCGACGCCGAGGTCGAGACCTGGCGGCGGCACGACCCGATCGAGCTGCTGAAGCGGGAGCTGACCGACCGCGGCCTGCTCGACGAGGACGCCGTCCTGGCGGCCCGCGAGGACGCCGAGGCCATGGCCGCGGACCTGCGCGCCCGCATGAACCAGGACCCGGAGCTGGACCCGATGGACCTGTTCGCCCACGTCTACGCCGAGCCCACCCCGCAGCTGCGCGAGCAGCGGGCGCTGCTGCGCGCGGAGCTGGAAGCCGCGGCCGAGGCGGAGACCGGGCCGGAAGGGACGCACCGATGACCACCGTCGCCGCCAAGCCGGCCACCATGGCGCAGGCCCTCACCCGCGCGCTGCGGGACGCCATGGCCGCCGACCCGGCCGTGCACGTCCTGGGCGAGGACGTGGGCGCCCTCGGCGGCGTCTTCCGCGTCACCGACGGACTCGCCGCGGAGTTCGGCGAGGACCGCTGCACGGACACCCCGCTCGCCGAGGCCGGCATCCTCGGCACGGCCGTCGGCATGGCGATGTACGGGCTGCGTCCGGTCGTGGAGATGCAGTTCGACGCCTTCGCCTACCCGGCGTTCGAGCAGGTCGTCAGCCACGTCACCAAGATGCGCAACCGCACGCGCGGGAAGATGCCCCTGCCGCTGACCATCCGCGTCCCCTACGGCGGCGGCATCGGCGGCGTCGAGCACCACAGCGACTCGTCCGAGGCGTACTACATGGCGACTCCGGGGCTCCATGTCGTCACGCCCGCGACCGTCGCCGACGCCTATGGGCTGCTGCGCGCCTCCATCGCCTCCGACGACCCGGTGGTCTTCCTCGAACCCAAGCGCCTGTACTGGTCGAAGGACACCTGGAACCCCGAGGAGCCCACGCCCGTTGAACCGACAGGCCGCGCGGTGGTGCGGCGTTCCGGCCGGAGCGCCACACTCATCACGTACGGGCCGTCGCTGGCCGTCTGCATGGAGGCGGCCGAGGCGGCCCGGGCCGAGGGCTGGGACCTCGAAGTCGTCGATCTGCGCTCCCTGGTGCCGTTCGACGACGAGACGGTGTGCGCTTCGGTGCGGCGGACGGGACGCGCGGTCGTCGTCCACGAGTCGGGTTCCTTCGGGGGCCCGGGCGGGGAGATCGCGGCCCGGGTCACGGAGCGCTGCTTCCACCACCTGGAGGCGCCGGTGCTGCGTGTGGCCGGGTTCGACATCCCGTACCCGCCGCCGATGCTGGAGCGCCACCACCTGCCCGGTGTGGACCGGATCCTGGACGCCGTGGGGCGCCTGCAGTGGGAGGCCGAAAGCTGATGGCACAGGTGCTGGAGTTCAAGCTCCCGGACCTCGGTGAGGGGCTCACCGAGGCGGAGATCGTGCGCTGGCTGGTCGAGGTCGGGGAGGTCGTCGCCGTCGACCAGCCGGTCGTCGAGGTCGAGACGGCCAAGGCGATGGTCGAGGTGCCCTGCCCCTACGGCGGTGTGGTCACCGCCCGCTTCGGCGAGGAGGGCTCGGAGCTGCCCGTCGGCGCGCCGCTGCTGACGGTCGCGGTGGGAGAGGGAGCCGCCCCCGACCGGCCGGAGCGGGACCCGGGCACGGGCGCCGCCGCCGAGGAGGCCACGGCCGCGGCGACCAAGGCCGAGCAGCCCAGGGCCGAGCAGCCCAAGGCCGAGGGTTCCGGCAACGTCCTGGTCGGCTACGGCACCTCCGAGGCACCGGCGCGGCGGCGCCGGGTACGTCCGGTGCGTCCGGAGCCCGCCGCCCCGCAGGCCGGCGCGGCGGCGAACGGGCGGCCCGTCCGCACCGCCGAGCCGGAGGGTCCCGTCCCGGTCATCTCCCCGCTGGTCCGCAGGCTGGCCCGGCAGAACGACTTGGACCTGCGCGAACTGACCGGCTCGGGCCCCGACGGGCTGATCCTGCGGGCGGACGTGGAGTACGCGCTGCGTGCCGCCACCGCCCAGGGCGGCCGTACGGCGGTCCGGCCGGACGTGACGGACCAAGGGCCGACCGCCCCGCTCGCCGCGTCCCCCGTGTCCTCCGCGCCGCGCCCCGGCGGCATCCGCACCCCCCTCAAGGGCGTGCGCGGCGCCGTCGCCGACAAGCTCTCCCGCAGCCGGCGCGAGATCCCCGACGCGACCTGCTGGGTGGACGCCGACGCGACCGAGCTGATGCGCGCGCGCACGGCGATGAACGCCGCGGGCGGCCCGAAGATCTCCCTCGTCGCGCTGCTGGCCCGGATCTGCACGGCCGCCCTGGCCCGCTTCCCGGAGCTGAACTCCACGGTCGACACCCAGGCCCGGGAGGTCGTCCAGCTCGACCACGTCCACCTCGGCTTCGCCGCCCAGACGGACCGGGGCCTGGTCGTGCCGGTCGTCCGGGACGCGCACGCGCGGGACGCCGAGGGGCTCACCGCGGAGTTCGCCCGGCTGACCGAGGCGGCCCGCGCGGGCCGGCTGACGCCCGGTGAGCTGACCGGTGGCACCTTCACGTTGAACAACTACGGCGTGTTCGGCGTCGACGGCTCCACGCCGATCATCAACCACCCCGAGGCGGCGATGCTCGGCGTCGGCCGCATCGTCCCCAAGCCGTGGGTGCACGAGGGCGAGTTGGCGGTGCGTCAGGTCGTCCAGCTGTCGCTCACCTTCGACCACCGGGTCTGCGACGGCGGCACGGCGGGCGGTTTCCTGCGGTACGTGGCGGACTGCGTGGAACAGCCGGCGGTGCTGCTGCGCACCCTGTGACGCGGGCGCGGCCGCGCAGGCGCTGATTGCGCGGCCTCCCCCACGTTCCCTGTGATCGCGCAGGGCCCCATACTCGGGGGGTGACCGCGTACGAGCCCCCCGGTGACCCCGGCACGGGCACCGACCCCGCGCCGGGCCCCGGCCCCGCCGGGTACGACGCCGTCGTGCTCGCGGGCGGGGCCGCCCGGCGGCTCGGCGGTGCCGACAAACCCGGCCTGCGCGTGGGCGGGCGCGCGCTCCTCGACCGGGTGCTCGCCGCCTGCGCGGGAGCGCGCACCACCGTCGTCGTCGCCGGTGCCCGGCCCACCGCCCGCCCGGTGACCTGGGCCCGCGAGGACCCGCCGGGTGGCGGACCGCTCGCCGCCCTCGCCGCCGGACTGCGGCACACCACGGCCGAGTACGTCGTCGTGCTCTCCGCCGACCTGCCGTTCCTGGGCGAACCCACCGTCGCCCGGCTGCTGTCGGCCCTCGCCGCGAGCGAGGCGGACGGCGTGCTGCTCACCGACGCCGACGGCCGCGACCAGCCCCTGGTGGCGGCCTATCGCGCGTCCGCCGTACGCCGCGAACTGGCCGCGCTCGACAGGGAGCAGGAGGGGACGGAACTCACCGGGATGCCCCTGCGCCGCCTCACCGGCGCCCTCCGGCTCGCCCGGGTCCCCGACGCCGTCGCCTCCTTCGACTGCGACACCTGGGACGACATCGCCACCGCAAGGGCACGCATCAGGGAGCATGGGCACGTGTTGGATGAATGGATCTCCGCAGCCAAGGACGAGCTGGGCATCGACCTCGACGTCGACACCGGCCTCCTGCTCGACCTCGCGCGTGACGCCGCCCACGGAGTGGCCCGGCCCGCGGCCCCGCTGACCACCTTCCTCGTCGGCTACGTCGCCGGGCGGGCCGGGGGAGGTCCCGAGGCGGTCGCCGAGGCCGCCCGCAAGGCCGCGGCCCTCGCCCAGCGCTGGGCGGACGAGGCCACCGACACCCGCCCGGACGCCTGATGGCCTCCCCCGGCACATGGGCCGACGAGGAAGACCTCGACGTCGAGGAGGCGCTCGCCCTCGTGAAGGAGAACCCCGGCCGTCCGCACGGCCATTCCGGCCCTCCGCACGGCGATCCCGGCCGCCCGCACGGCGATCCCGGCCGCCCGCACGGCGATCCCGGCCCTTCCCACGGCGACCCGGGCCACGCGGCGGAGTCCGCCCGCGCCACGCCCGGCGGCCGTCACGGCGCCTCGAACGGCCCCGCCGATCCCTCTGCGTCCCCTGAGTCCCCCAAGTCCCACCACCACGCGGCCCCCTGGCCCGAGGCCCGGTCGGCCGCCGAGCGCGCCGCCCGCTCCGCCGCCCGTGCCGCCCGCCGCACGCCGGTCTCCGTGGAGCTCGACGCGGCCCTCGGTCTCACCCTGGCCGCACCCCTGACCGCCCTCACCGACCTGCCGTCCTTCGACACGTCCGCGATGGACGGCTGGGCCGTCGCCGGTCCGGGCCCCTGGACGGTGCGCGACGAGGGCGTCCTGGCCGGACACGCGGAGGCCGCGCCGCTCACCGACGGCGAGGCCGCCCGGATCGCCACCGGCGCCCGCATCCCCCCGGACACCACCGCCGTACTGCGCACCGAGCACGGCCGCACCGACGACCGGGCCCGGCTCCACCCCACCCGCGAGGTCGTCCATGGCCAGGACATCCGCCCGCGCGGCCAGGAGTGCCGCAGCGGCGACCAGTTGCTGCCCGTCGGCACCCTCGCGACCCCGCCCGTGCTGGGCCTCGCGGCGGCCGCCGGGTACGACACCCTCACCACGGTCCCCCGCCCCCGCGTCGACGTCCTCGTCCTGGGCGACGAACTGCTCACCGGGGGCCTCCCGCACGACGGCCTGATCCGGGACGCGCTCGGCCCGATGCTGCCGCACTGGCTGCGCGCGCTGGGCGCCGAGGTCCGCACCGTCCGCCGCATCGGCGACGACGCCAAGGCGCTGGAACGTGCCGTCACGACCTCCGACGCCGACCTGATCGTCACGACCGGCGGCACCGCCGCCGGCCCGGTCGACCACGTCCACCCGATCCTGCGCCGGATCGGCGCCGATCTCCTCGTGGACGGCGTCAAGGTGCGCCCGGGACACCCGATGCTGCTGGCCCGCCTCAAGGACGACCAGCACCTCGTCGGGCTGCCCGGCAATCCCCTGGCCGCCGTCTCCGGACTGCTCACCCTCGCCGAGCCGCTGCTGCGCACGCTCGCCGCCCGCCCGGCGCCCGAGCGGTACACGCTGCCGCTGCGGGACGCGGTGCACGGGCACCCCTACGACACCCGGCTCGTCCCCGTCGTGCTGCGCGAGGACGGTGCCGCGCCGCTGCACTACAACGGCCCGGCCATGCTGCGCGGCATCGCGGCGGCCGACGCGCTGGCCGTCGTACCCCCGGGCGGAGCGCGGTCGGGTCAGGAGGCGGAGTTGCTGGACCTGCCCTGGGCCACCGCCGGAATCGGAGTGTGTTTCACGTGAAACTTCCGGGCCAGGACGCGATCGCCCGCCAGGCGGACGAGCATCTCGTGACCCACCGGGTGAAGCTCCCCAGGACGCTGGTGGAGCACCCGATCCGCCAGGTCGCCAAACGGCTGTCGCTGGCCCTGGTGGTGCTGGTCGCGACGGCGTTCATCGTCTACGCCGACCACGACGGCTACAACGACAACTCCGACGGCTCGGTCGATCTCCTCGACGCCTTCTACTACGCCACCGTCACCCTCTCCACCACCGGGTACGGCGACATCACACCGGTCAGCGACGCCGCCCGGCTGACCAACATCTTCATCATCACGCCCCTGCGCGTGCTGTTCCTGATCATCCTGGTCGGCACCACGCTGGAAGCCCTCACCGAGCGCACTCGGGAGGAGTGGCGCCTGAACCGCTGGAGGTCCACCTTGCGCGATCACACCGTCGTCGTCGGCTTCGGCACCAAGGGGAGGTCGGCGATCCAGACCGTCTGCGCGACCGGCCTGCGCAAGGAGCAGGTGGTGGTGGTCGACCCGAGCGGGAAGGCCATCGAGGCCGCGACGGCGCACGGCTACGCGGGCGTGATAGGCGACGCGACGCGCAGCGATGTGCTCAACCGCGCCGAGCTGTTCCGCGCGAAGCAGATCATCATCGCCACCCAGCGGGACGACACGGCCGTGCTGGTGACGCTGACGGCCCGGCAGATGAACCGGGGCGCGAAGATCGTGGTCGCGGTCCGCGAGGAGGAGAACGCGCCGCTGCTGAAGCAGTCCGGCGCCGACGCCGTGATCACCAGCGCCAGCGCCGCGGGCCGGCTGCTCGGGCTCTCGGTGCTGAGCCCCGCCGCCGGCATGGTCATGGAGGACCTGATCAGCCAGGGCAGCGGGCTCGACCTCATCGAGCGGCCCGTCATAAAGGCCGAGGTGGGCAAGAACCTGCGCGAGGTGAACGACCTGGTGGTGAGCGTCCTGCGGGGGCACCGGGTCCTGGGGTACGACGACGCGGCCGTCGGCGGGCTGGAGCTGACGGACCGGCTGATCACGATCGTGCGGGCGACGCCGACCACCCAAGTGGCGCCCGACGCCCGCCCGCTGCCCCGCGACTGACGCGGCTACTTGCGGTTGTAGAGCCGCATCGTGACCGGGCCGAAGACCAGCAGGAGCGCGCCCGCCCAGCCCAGCGTCCAGGCGATCTCGACGCCGGGCCACTCACCCGCCATCAGACCGCGCACCGCGGACGCGAGGTGGGTGATCGGGCTGTTGTTGACGAAGGCCTGGAGCCAGCCCGGCATGGTCTTCGGGTCGACGAAGACGTTGGACAGGAAGGTGAGCGGGAAGATCACCATCATGCTGACGCTCATCACCGACTTCTCGGTGCGCAGCATCAGCCCGAACATCGTCCAGATCCACGAGAAGGCGAACGAGAAGACCAGCAGCAGCGCGATGCCGGCGACCACGCCGACGAACCCGCCGTCGGGCCGGTAGCCGAGCAGCAGACCCACCGCGAGCATCACGACGGACGCGATGGTGTAGCGCAGCGCGTCGCCGAGCAGGTAGCCGACCATCGCCGAGGGCCGCCAGATCGGCAGCGAGCGGAAGCGGTCGAAGACGCCCTTCTCGATGTCGATGTTCACCGAGACCCCGGTGTACATCGTGATCATCACGACCGACATCACGAGGATGCCGGGCAGGACGAACTGGATGTAGTCACTGGGCGAACCCGCCAGCGCACCGCCGAAGAGGTACGTGAACATCAACAGGTTCATGATCGGGAAGGCGGTGACGTCGAAGAGCTGCTCCGGCACGTGCTTGATCTTGAGGATCGCGCGCCAGCCGAACGTCACGGACGTGGACAGGGCACTGGGCCGCGGCGGGCGCTCCTTGGCCACCAGCAGCGCCGCCAGGGACTCGGCGCTGACCGGGGAGAGCTCCTTGCCCTCGGTGCTCGTGGCCGTGCTCATGCCGCCACCTCGTCCTTCTTGTCGGTGCCGGAGCCGGCGTCGGGGCCGGTGCTCTGGCCGGTGTCGTGTCCGGTCAGCGCCAGGAAGACCTCGTCGAGGCTGGGCTGTCCCAGGGAGAAGCTGTCGACGGTGATGCCGGCCCGCGCCAGCTCACCGAGCGCCTTGGCGGCCTGGTCGGCGGCGGTGTCGCTGGCCGCCGCGCTGAGGCGCGCGCTCAGTGCCACCGGGTCGGGCTCCAGCTGCACCTCGGCGACCAGCAGGTTCCGCAGCAGCCGCTCGGCCTCCGGGCGCTCCTCGGCGTCCCGCAGCCGCAGATGGACGGAGCCGGCACCGACGGACGCCTTCAGCTCGCCCTTGGTGCCCTCGGCGATCACCTTGCCCTGGTCGATCACGGCGATCCGGGACGCCAGCTGGTCGGCCTCGTCCAGGTACTGCGTGGTCAGCAGCACGGTGGTGCCCTGGGTGACGACCGCGCGCACGATGTCCCACACCTGGTTGCGGCTGCGCGGGTCGAGGCCGGTGGTCGGCTCGTCCAGGAAGAGCAGGTCGGGGGTGTTGAGGATGGACGCGGCGATGTCGATGCGCCGCCGCATGCCGCCGGAGTAGTGCTTGACCTGCTTCGCCGCCGCGTCCGTCAGCCCGAAGGCCGCCAGCAGCTGCTCGCCCCGCTCCCGCGCGGCCACCTTGCCGTGCCCGAGGAGGCGGCCCAGCAGGATCAGGTTCTCGGTGCCGGTGAGGTCCTCGTCCACGGAGGCGTACTGCCCGGTGAGGCTCACCCGGCTGCGTACCTCGTCCGCCTCGCGTACGACGTCATGGCCGAAGACCCGGGCATGGCCGGCGTCCGGCCGCAGCAGGGTGGCGAGCATCTTCACCGTGGTGGTCTTGCCCGCGCCGTTCGGTCCGAGGACGCCGTAGACCGTGCCGGCGGGCACCGAGAGGTCCACCCCGTCCACGGCCCGGGTCTCACCGAACGTCTTCACCAGTCCCGCGGTCTCGATCGCGGGGTCGGACGTGTGCGTGCTCATGCTGGTGGTCCTTCCGCCTTCTTGGGCTACGCATGGGGAGACCTTTACCGTCGCGCAAACTCATCGGTCGTGCGAAGGGATTTCCGGAGGGACGGTCCCAAAGTCGCACGGCGCTCGGTCCGGGGACCCAGGCACGGGGGACCACAGGAGTAGCGTCGCCCCATGCATGCGATCACGATTTCCGAACCCGGCGGCCCCGAGGTGCTGGTCTGGACCGAGGTCCCCGACCCGGTGCCCGGCGACGGCGAGGTCCTGGTCGAGGTGGCGGCCAGCGCCGTCAACCGCGCCGACATCATGCAGCGCCAGGGGTTCTACGATCCCCCGCCCGGCGCCTCCCCGTACCCCGGCCTGGAGTGTTCCGGGCGGATCGCCGCGCTCGGCCCCGGCGTGTCCGGCTGGGCCGTCGGCGACGAGGTGTGCGCGCTGCTCTCGGGCGGCGGCTACGCGGAGAAGGTCGTCGTTCCGTCCGGCCAGCTGCTGCCGGTGCCGGAGGGCGTCGGCCTCAAGGAGGCGGCGGCGCTGCCCGAGGTGGTCTGCACCGTCTGGTCGAACGTCTTCATGGTCGCCCACCTGCGCCCCGGCGAGACTCTCCTCGTACACGGCGGCTCCAGCGGCATCGGCACCATGGCGATCCAGCTCGCCAAGGCGGTGGGCGCGCGCATCGCCGTGACGGCGGGCACCCCGGAGAAGCTGGAGCGCTGCGCCGAGCTGGGCGCCGACATCCTGGTCAACTACCGGGAGCAGGACTTCGTCGCCGAGCTGAAGGACGCGACGGGCGGCGCGGGCGCCGACGTGATCCTCGACAACATGGGGGCCAAGTACCTGGACCGCAACGTCCGGGCCCTCGCGGTGAACGGCCGGCTGGCGATCATCGGCATGCAGGGCGGCCGGAAGGGCGAGCTGGACATCGGCACGCTCCTCGCCAAGCGCGCCGCCGTGAGCGCGACCTCGCTGCGGGCCCGCCCGCCGGAGGAGAAGGCGGCCATCGTGGCGGCCGTACGGGAGCACGTCTGGCCGCTGTTCGCCGGGGGCCATGTCCGCCCGGTCGTCGACCGCGAACTGGCGATGACCGATGCCGCCGACGGCCACCGCGTGGTGGAGGAGAGCGGCCACATCGGCAAGGTGCTGCTGGTCACCGGGGCGTAGGGCCTCCGGCGGATCAGCTCGCTGGAAGGCTGCGGCGCGTAGGGCCTCTGGCGGATCGGGTCGCTGGAAGGCCGTGGTGCGTGGGGTCTCTGGCGGTTCGGGTCGCTGGAAGGCCGTGGTGCGTGGGGTCTCTGGCGGATCGGGTCGCTGGAAGGCCGCGGTGCGTGGGGTCTCTGGCGGATCGGGTCGTTGGATGGCCGCGGCGCGTGGGGCACCCGCCGGATCAGGTCGCCGGAGAGCCGCGCCGCCTTGTCGGCGCCGGATCATGCCGCAGACGCCGGTGGGTGCGCTGGGCCCCGCCTCTGGGGCATGATCCGCCGGGCCTGCCCGCCGGGCACGGGCGGCGCCGTGCCCGGCGGGCGAGCCGTGATCCGCCATGGCGCCCGCGCCTAACCCCGGCGCAGGCGCAGGCCCACGAAGGCGAGGGCCAGGCCGAGGCCGATGAGGACCAGGCCGCTGCCCAGGGGGAGCACCCGCAGCACGGGTTCGGTGGCGGCGGCACGCGTGCCGGTCCCGGGCTGGGACCGGGACGGCGAGGCGGAGGGCACCAGGGCGGCCTCGCCGGACGGCTCGGCGGTGGCCGGGTCCTCGGCCGGGCCGTCGTGGTCGCCCCGCGCCCAGCGGCCGGAGTTCTCGTCGGCGCGGTCCTTCTCCGGCTTCCACTCCCCGGCACGGCCGGGCCGCTGCCTGCCCTCGCCCGGCACGCTCCCCGCCCGGGACGGCTCGGCCGTGGAGGCGGCAGGGGCTGCCGAACGCTCTGAGGCACCGGATTTCGAGGGCGAGGCCGTGGTGGAGGGCGTGGCGGAACCGTGCGCCCTGCCGTCCCCCGGCCGGGTCTGCACGGCGGAGGGCGCGGCGGGACCGGCCTCGGGGCGCTCGGGGCGCTCCGGGAGGCCGGGGCGTTCGTGCCCGCCGGACTGCCCGGGACGTTCGTGCCCGCCCCGCCCGTCCTGGTCCCCGGCGTCGTCCGGGCCGACGGCGGCCGCCCCCGGCACCGCACCGTGCCCCGGCCCCGAGGGGGACGGGGTCAGGGCGGCCCCCACCGCCGCGAACCCGGCGCCGTGCGCCGCCCCCACCCCATACGGCGACACCAGCGCGCCGAACCCCAGTGCCCCCACCAGTCCCGTCGCTCGCAGTGTGCGCAGCCATGGAGTCACGTCCGTGACCCCCTCCCGGTGTAACCAGTCGTGGAAAATCGACGGAACAAGCCTCACACCGAGCGGCGATTCCGGCATTCCGGACGCCGCCGAACGCGGTGCGGCACCTTTGGGCGGGGGGCACCGCCCGGCCGTGACGCACCGGTGCGAGACAATGGCGGCATGGAGATGCCGAGGAACGACAGGTCGCCGGAGAACCCCCAGATCCTGGTCGTCGGCCAGGACGGAATGGCGCTCAGCGGCGGGGGCGGGGACGACGACTCCCGCGAGATTCCGGTGACCGAGCAGGTGGAGCAGCCTGCCAAGGTCATGCGGATCGGCAGCATGATCAAGCAGCTGCTGGAGGAGGTGCGCGTCGCGCCCCTGGACGAGGCGAGCCGGGCCCGGCTCAAGGAGATCCACTCCAGCTCGGTGAAGGAGCTGGAGGACGGGCTGGCCCCGGAGCTGGTCGAGGAGCTGGAGCGGCTCTCCCTGCCCTTCACGGACGACGTCACCCCGACCGACGCCGAACTGCGGATCGCGCAGGCGCAGCTGGTCGGCTGGCTGGAGGGCCTGTTCCACGGCATCCAGACCACGCTGTTCGCCCAGCAGATGGCCGCGCGGGCCCAGCTGGAGCAGATGCGCCGCGCCCTGCCGCCGGGTGTCGCCCCGGACGGCGAGGAGCCCCCGCAGCCGGGCGGCCGCTCGGGCGGCCCCTACCTCTAGCCCCACGACACCGCGAAGGGCCCGGCAGCCGCTGCTGCCGGGCCCTTCGCGCGTGTCACGCGCTCACCCGGAGGCCGGGTTGCCCGTCGAGACCTTGAGCTGGATCTCCGGCATGTTCTCCGGGTCGACGTCCGTGCCGGCCGTCGGGAACTGGTCCCGGATCGAGCCCTCGCCGTACGTGTTCTCGTCGACCTCGACGACCTTCATCCGCCAGCCGGCGGCGTTGAAGCACTCCTTGACCGAGCCGATGTACTTGAACGTGAAGTCCGGCACCTGGATCTTTTCGGGGTCGTTGTACGACTCCTCCGGCTCGGTGCACTCGTCCTTCTCTATGGTCTTCGTCTTGTCCGGCCCGCGGTAGCCCGCCGCCTTCGACGCCGACACGGAGGCGCTGGGGGAGCCGCCGCCCTCGGGGTCCTCACCGCCACCGCCGCCGTTCATCAGCAGCGCGCCGACCAGTCCGCCGACGGCCACCACGGCGACCACGATCGAGCCGATGATCACCGGCTTGTTGTTCCTGCCCCCGCCCGCGCCACCGGAGGCCGGGGCCGACGGAGTCAGGTTGTACGGCGGCGGCGTGGACGCGCCCTGCTGCCCGTGCTGCCCGTGCTGCCCGTACGGGGCCGGCGTCTGGTAGCCGCCCTGCTGCGGATAGCCGTAGGCGGCGGGCGAGTGCGTGGCGGGTGCCGGGCCGCCGTACGGGTTCGGGGCCGGCGTCGGCTGGTACGGCGTCTGGACGGGGCCGGTGGGGGCTGGGGTGCCCTGGTCGACCGGCGGGAACACCGCGGAGCCGACACCGGCGCCGCTCAGCGTGTTCGCGCCGGGCACGATGCTCGGCGGGGCGGCGTGGAAGGACTGCGCCACCCGCAGGCACTCGTCCCGCATGGCCTCGGCGCTCGGGAAGCGTTCGTTCGGGTTCTTCTTCAGGGCGCGGGCCACCAGCGCGTCCACCGCCGGGGGCAGCGACCGGTTGACCGAGGAGGGAGCCACCGGCTCCTCCTGCACGTGCGCGTACGCGATGGCCAGCGGCGAGTCCGCGTCGAACGGCAGCCTCCCGGTGACCAGTTGGAACAGCATGATGCCGACCGAGTACAGGTCGGAGCGGGCGTCCACGCCGCGGCCGAGGGCCTGTTCCGGCGAGAGGTACTGCGGGGTGCCGACCACCATGCCGGTCTGCGTCATCGAGGTGACGCCCGACTGCATGGCGCGCGCGATGCCGAAGTCCATGACCTTGACCACGCCGCGCTTGGTCATCATCACGTTGCCCGGCTTGATGTCCCGGTGGACCAGGCCCATCTCGTGGCTGATCTCCAGGGCCGCCAGCACGTCCGCGGTGATCTTCAGCGCCTTGTCGGCGGGCATCGCGCCCTGCTGCCGGACGTCCTCGTCGAGCACCGAGCCCAGAGGGCGGCCCTCGACGTACTCCATGACGATGTACGGCGTCGTCATGGAGTCCAGCTCGTCCTCGCCGGTGTCGAAGACCGAGACGATGTTGGTGTGCGTGAGCTTGGCCACGGCCTGGGCCTCGCGGCGGAAGCGCTCGCGGAAGGCCTGTTCCCGTCCCAGCTCGGTGTGGAGCGTCTTGATCGCGACCTGGCGGTCGAGGACCGAGTCGTACGCCAGGTGGACGGAGGCCATACCGCCCTCGCCGAGCAAGTCGCGCAGCTGGTAGCGGCCGCCGGCGAGCGCGCGCCCCGCGTACCGGCCCTGTCCGGCGTCCTGGCTCATGTCTCTGCGTCCCCCATAGGCGCCGCGGCGCCGGTGGCAGCGGGCCGCGCGCTCGTGATCGAAAGTGCTATTCCCGGCCAAGTCTGCCCGAGGGCACTGACACGTCAAGCGCGGTGCCCGTTCCGTGACCGTACGCGAAAGAAGCGTCGCGGAAGCGTTACAGCCGCCGTACCGCCGGTACACAGAATTTGCACGACAGTAAGGAACCAGGGTTTCATGACCGGTCCGTCTCATGTCCGGTCCCGGCCCCCCATCCCGGACCGGAGGCCGCCGCGGAGCCTGTAGCGTGGCCGACGGAGACCGTAACAACACCGCGCGCACCGCGGGCAGAAACGACGGCGAGGACTGATGGCACAGCAGCAGCGCGCCCAGGGCCCGTCCGATCCCGAGGCGAATGGCGGCGGTATGGCTGACGCGCCGGAGACCTGGGGCAACGGCGGCTTGGTCGGCGACGGCCGGTACCGGCTGACCCGCAGACTCGGGCGGGGCGGCATGGCCGAGGTGTTCGCCGCCGAGGACGTCCGCCTGGGCCGCACCGTGGCGGTCAAGCTGCTCCGTGCCGACCTGGCCGAGGACCCGGTCTCCAAGGCGCGCTTCACGCGCGAGGCGCAGTCGGTGGCCGGTCTCAACCACCACGCGATCGTCGCCGTGTACGACTCCGGCGAGGACTTCGTCGGCGGCCAGTCCGTGCCGTACATCGTGATGGAGATCGTCGAGGGCCGCACCATCCGCGACCTCCTCCTGAACGCCGAGGCGCCCGGCCCCGAGCAGGCGCTGATCATCGTCTCCGGTGTCCTGGAGGCGCTCGCCTACTCGCACCAGCACGGCATCGTGCACCGCGACATCAAGCCGGCCAACGTCATCATCACCAACAACGGTGCCGTGAAGGTGATGGACTTCGGCATCGCCCGCGCCCTGCACGGCGCGTCCACGACGATGACGCAGACCGGCATGGTCATGGGCACCCCGCAGTACCTCTCCCCGGAGCAGGCCCTCGGCAAGGCCGTGGACCACCGCTCCGACCTGTACGCGACCGGCTGCCTGCTCTACGAACTGCTCGCGCTGCGCCCGCCGTTCACCGGCGAGACCCCGCTGTCCGTGGTCTACCAGCACGTCCAGGACATCCCGACGCCCCCGTCCGAGGTCTCCGACGCCACCCCGCCGGAGCTGGACGGCCTCGTGATGCGCTCCCTGGCCAAGGAGCCCGACGACCGGTTCCAGACCGCCGAGGAGATGCGCGGCCTGGTCCAGTACGGGCTCCAGATGCTGTACGAGCAGGGCAGCCACACCGGCACCTGGAACACCGGCCCGGTCACCGCGCACGACGGCCGGCAGACACCGGCGGCCGGGCTCGCGGGCACGTCGGTGATGCCGAGCACCGGCCACGGCACGTCGGGCACCCAGCAGATCCCCCAGCCGATCCTGCCCGGCCGCTACGGCGGGGGCGACGACGGCGGCTTCGAGGGCGGCGGCAACAAGGGCAGCGGCCGCGGCAAGCTGTGGATACTGGCCGTCCTCGCGGTCATCGCCATCGCGGCCGGCGTCGCGCTGGCCCTGAACAACGGCGATGGCGGCAAGGGCGGCACCGACACGGACAAGAGCCCGTCCGCCAGCGTCTCGGAGAGTACCGGCGACGAGTCGCCGAGCCCGTCGCCCAGCGACGAGGAGACGCAGGAGACCACCGACCCGGGCACGGACCAGGGCAACGGCGGGGGCGGCACGGGTGGGGACTACACCCCGTCGTACTCGCCTTCCTACACCCCGTCGCAGAGCGAGACGCAGGACCCGACCGGCGACCCGACGGGTGACCCGACCGGCGACCCGACGACGCCGACGGGTGACCCGACCACGGATCCGACGACGCCTACGAGCGATCCGACGGGCGGTCCCACGGGCGGCCCCGGCGGAGGCGAGAACACCGAGGACCCCGAGAACCCGGACGAGTGATCACCGCGGCACCAGTTCACAGGGTGCCGACGGTGCCCTCCGTGACGTGCACCGAACCGAACTGCGGCTCGATCCGCAGATAGACCGGGTCGAACGGCTCGCCGTCCACCCGGCGCGGTGCGGGGCCGAACCGCTCGACCTCGGCGGCGCTCGGCTCGTGCGCCTCGCACCGGCCCACCACCTGTGCGGTCCACAGGCTCTCGCCGGGCCCGGCGGTGCTCAGGTTGTCGGCGCCGTACGCGACGACGCTCCCGGCGCAGACCTGGTGGTAGCCGCAGCTCCTCGGCATGCGCAGCAGGACCCGCGCGTCGGCCACGATGTGGCGCGCGAAGGCGAGGAAGGGCAGGGCGCGCATGGTCGTGGCGGCACGGCCGTAGGCGGTGCGGGCGAGCAGGCCTACGGCGTGCTGTGCGTCGGTGGGCATGCACTCACTGTGCGCGAGCGGAAGCAGCGGCGACAGAGTCGCCCGCCCCGGCAGGAGGGGACGTAAGTCCCGATTGGGGCGGCTCAGCGGCTCTCCGCCTCCAGCCGGGCCACGAAGGCCGCCGCCTGGGAACGCCGCTGCATCCCGAGCTTGGCCAGCAGACTCGACACGTAGTTCTTGATCGTCTTCTCCGCCAGGTGCAGCCGCTCGCCGATCGCGCGGTTGGTCATCCCCTCGCCGATCAGCTCCAGGATGCGGCGCTCCTGGTCGGTCAGGCGGGCCAGCCGGTCGTCGGGCTTGGCGCCGCCGTCGCGCAGCCGCTCCAGCACCCGCGCGGTGGCCGCCGGGTCGAGCAGCGACTTCCCGGCCGCCACGCCGCGTACGGCGCTCAGCAGCTCGGCGCCCCGGATGTCCTTGAGGACGTACCCGGAGGCGCCCGCCATGATCGCGTCGAAGAGGGCCTCGTCGTCGGCGAAGGAGGTCAGCATGAGGCACCGGACGGACTCGTCCCGGGAGCGGATGTCGCGGCACACCTCGACGCCGCTGCCGTCGGGCAGCCGGACGTCCAGCACCGCCACGTCCGGACGGGTGGCCATGACCCGGGCCGCGGCGTCGGCCACCGTGCCGGCCTCGCCGACCACCTCGATGTCGGACTCGCCCGAGAGCAGATCGTGCACCCCCCGGCGCACCACCTCGTGGTCGTCGAGGAGGAATACCCGGATTTTTCCGTCTTCGCGCACGCGGTCAGTGTCACACACCAACCCTTCCCGTGCCCGGGGTGCCCGGGATAACGTGCCGTTGTTCCGGCCCCCTGCAAGGCTGTGACCAGGACAACTTCCGCACTTCGCCGATTTACTTGGAAATCCGAGTAAAAACGCAGGTCAGGAGGGGTTTCACAGAAATGTGGAGCACTGGGTAACGTGCTGTTCGCAGGGCGCTCGCCGGGGCACCTGTCACGCCTGTCCCCCGATCGGGCCGCACCCACCCTCGTGCGACCGCCGGGACACAGGTGAGCCGCACTGGCTTCCGGCGAACCCGGGGGCCGGACCGACGGAGGAGCACACGTGACCGAGAGCACTGCCGCGCGCAAGCCGCGACGCAGCGCCGGAAGCAAGGCTGCCGGCACCACCGGCACCAAAGCCGAGACCACCGGCAAGCGCACCGCCCGCACCACTCGCACCACCCGCACCGCTGCCGACAAGGGCTCCGAGACGGAGCTGGTGCAGCTGCTGACCCCCGAGGGCGAGCGCGTCGAGCACGCCAAGAACTCGCCCTACGCCGAGTACGCCTCGTACGTCGCCGACATCACCCCCGACGAGCTGCGCGGCCTGTACCGCGACATGGTGCTCACCCGGCGCTTCGACGCCGAGGCCACCGCGCTGCAGCGCCAGGGCGAGCTGGGCCTGTGGGCCTCGCTGCTCGGCCAGGAGGCCGCCCAGATCGGCTCCGGCCGCGCCACCCGCGAGGACGACTACGTCTTCCCGACCTACCGCGAGCACGGCGTCGCCTGGTGCCGCGGGGTCGACCCGACCAACCTCCTCGGCATGTTCCGCGGCGTGAACAACGGCGGCTGGGACCCCAACGGCAACAACTTCCACCTGTACACCATCGTGATCGGCTCGCAGGCGCTGCACGCCACGGGCTACGCGATGGGCATCACCAAGGACGGCGCGGACTCGGCCGTGATCGCCTACTTCGGCGACGGCGCCTCCAGCCAGGGCGACGTCAGCGAGGCGTTCAACTTCGCCGCCGTCTACAACGCCCCCGTGGTGTTCTTCTGCCAGAACAACCAGTGGGCGATCTCCGAGTCCAACGAGAAGCAGACCCGCGTGCCGCTCTACCAGCGCGCCCAGGGCTTCGGCTTCCCCGGCGTCCGCGTCGACGGCAACGACGCGCTGGCCTGCCTCGCGGTCACCCGCTGGGCGCTGGAGCGGGCGCGGCGCGGCGAGGGCCCGGCGCTCATCGAGGCGTACACGTACCGCATGGGCGCCCACACCACCTCGGACGACCCCTCCCGCTACCGGCACGACGACGAGCGTGCCGCCTGGGAGGCGAAGGACCCGATCCTGCGTCTTCGCCGCTTCCTGGAGGCCGCAAACCACGCGGACGAGGGATTCTTCGGGGAACTGGAGACGGAGAGCGAGGCGTTGGGCAAACGAGTGCGCGAAGTGGTCCGTGCCATGCCGGACCCGGACCGGTTCGCCATCTTCGAGAACGTGTACGCGGACGGGCACGCGCTCGTCGACGAGGAGCGAGCCCAGTTCGCCGCCTACCAGGCGTCGTTCGCCGAGGCAGAGGGGGTCTGACATGGCAGCGGAAAAGATGGCGCTGGCCAAGGCGATCAACGAGTCGCTGCGCCGCGCACTGGACTCGGACCCCAAGGTCCTGATCATGGGCGAGGACGTCGGCAAGCTCGGCGGTGTCTTCCGGGTGACCGACGGTCTCCAGAAGGACTTCGGCGAGGACCGGGTCATCGACACCCCGCTGGCCGAGTCCGGCATCGTCGGCACCGCCATCGGCCTGGCCCTGCGCGGCTACCGCCCGGTGGTGGAGATCCAGTTCGACGGTTTCGTCTTCCCGGCCTACGACCAGATCGTCACCCAGCTGGCCAAGATGCACGCCCGCTCGCTGGGCAAGGTCAAGATGCCGATCGTCATCCGCATCCCCTACGGCGGCGGCATCGGCGCGGTCGAGCACCACTCCGAGTCCCCCGAGGCGCTGTTCGCGCACGTGGCGGGCCTGAAGGTGGTCTCCCCGTCGAATTCGGCGGACGCCTACTGGATGATGCAGCAGGCCATCCAGAGCGACGACCCGGTGATCTACTTCGAGCCCAAGCGGCGCTACTGGGACAAGGCCGAGGTCAACCGGGAGGCCATCCCGGGGCCGCTGCACACCGCGCGCGTGGTGCGCGAGGGCGGCGACCTCACGCTGGCCGCGTACGGCCCGATGGTGAAGCTCTGCCAGGAGGTCGCCGACGCGGCGGCCGAGGAGGGCAGGTCGCTGGAGGTGGTGGACCTGCGGTCCATCTCCCCGGTCGACTTCGACACGATCCAAGCGTCGGTGGAGAAGACCCGCCGCCTGGTCGTGGTCCACGAGGCACCGGTGTTCCTGGGCTCGGGCGCGGAGATCGCGGCCCGGATCACGGAGCGCTGCTTCTACCACCTGGAGGCCCCGGTGCTCCGGGTCGGCGGCTACCACGCCCCGTACCCGCCGGCGCGTCTGGAGGAGGAGTACCTGCCCGACCTGGACCGGGTGCTGGATGCCGTCGACCGCTCGCTGGCGTACTGAGGAGGGGAGCGTGACGACGATGACGGACAGCTCCGTGCGTGAGTTCAAGATGCCCGACGTGGGTGAGGGGCTCACCGAGGCCGAGATCCTCAAGTGGTACGTCCAGCCGGGTGACACGGTCACCGACGGGCAGGTGGTGTGCGAGGTCGAGACGGCCAAGGCCGCCGTCGAACTGCCCATCCCCTACGACGGTGTGGTCCGCGAGCTGCACTTCCCCGAGGGCACCACCGTCGACGTGGGCACGTCGATCATCGCGGTGGCCGTGGGCGGCGCGGCGGCCGAGGCCCCCGCGCAGGAGGCGGCCCCGGCTCCGGCCGAGGCGGCCCCGGAAGACGCGGAGGAGAAGAAGCCGGAGGGCCGCCAGCCGGTCCTGGTCGGGTACGGGGTGTCCACCTCCGCGACCCGCCGCCGCCCCCGCAAGGGCGCGCAGCCCCCGGCCGACCGGCAGGCCCCGGCGGCGGCCGCGATCCAGGCCGAGATGAACGGCCATGGGAACGGCCACGGGCCGGCCGCCGTGCCGGTCCCCGGCGAGCGCCCGCTGGCCAAGCCGCCGGTGCGCAAGCTGGCCAAGGACCTCGGTGTCGACCTGGCGACCGTGGTGCCCTCCGGCCCGGACGGCATCATCACGCGCGAGGACGTGCACGCGGCCGTGGCACCGGCCCAGCCGGAACCGCAGGCGGCCCCCGCGGCCGTCGCCTCGGCCCCGGCACCGGTGGCGCCGGCGTCGCACGACACCGCGCGCGAGACCCGGATCCCGGTCAAGGGTGTCCGCAAGGCGACGGCGGCGGCGATGGTCGGCTCGGCGTTCACCGCGCCGCACGTCACCGAGTTCGTGACGGTCGACGTGACGCGCACGATGAAGCTGGTCGAGGAGCTGAAGCAGGACAAGGAGTACGCGGGCCTGCGCGTGAACCCACTCCTCCTGATCGCCAAGGCTCTCCTGGTCGCGATCAAGCGCAACCCGGACGTCAACGCCTCCTGGGACGAGGCGGCGCAGGAGATCGTGGTCAAGCACTACGTCAACCTGGGCATCGCCGCCGCGACCCCGCGGGGTCTGATCGTCCCGAACATCAAGGACGCCCACGCCCAGACGCTGCCGCAACTGGCGGGGTCCCTGGGCGAGCTGGTGTCGACGGCGAGGGAGGGCAAGACCAGCCCCGGCGCCATGCAGGGCGGCACGGTGACCATCACCAACGTCGGCGTCTTCGGCGTCGACACCGGCACACCGATCCTCAACCCCGGCGAGTCCGCGATCCTCGCGGTCGGCGCGATCAAGCTCCAGCCGTGGGTCCACAAGGGCAAGGTGAAGCCACGTCAGGTGACCACCCTGGCCCTGAGCTTCGACCACCGCCTGGTCGACGGCGAACTGGGCTCCAAGGTCCTCGCCGACGTCGCGGCGGTCCTGGAGCAGCCGAAGCGGTTGATCAGCTGGGCGTAACGCACCAGGAGCACGAGAAACGGAGCCGCGCCCCCCGGCACAGGGGGCGCGGCTCCGTTCGCGTCCGGTTGATGACAGATGTCATGTCCCGGCCGGTCTCGGCAGCTCTAGAGTGCGATCAGGGGGGTCTCGCGGCTGCCCTTCGCCCGTCCCGCCAGGAGGTTGGAGGACCAGTGCCGCAGGTGACCGTCAAGCCGCCGCTGCGCCGCCGAGCGCACATCGTGGCCCGCTCCCTGTGCGCCGCGATCGCCCGCCGTCCGGCCCGGGACGAGGACGGGCCCACGGTGATACGTCACTCCTCCGAACTGCGCTCCTTGCTCATGGTCCTGACACTCACCGAGATCCCGGTGGCCTTCCTCGTCTCCGGGATACTCCCGCCGCCGGCGCGCCCGTTCCACGCGCTTCTGGAACTCGCGTTCGTGCTCACCGGCTTCGGCGTCCTGGCCGCGATCGTCCGGCACCCCCACACCGTCTCGCGGTCCCGGGTGGTCCTGCGCACCGGGTTCATGGGGGAGCTCGACCTGCCCCGCGGGACGGTGCGTTCGGCCGGCCGCACCCTGCGGACCATCGAGGGCCGCGGCCTGCGCCGGGTGCCGGGCGAACCGTCCGCCGTGGCCTGCTCCCTCGGGAGCACCGTCGGCGTGCGGCTCCGTCTGGACCCGCCCGTCGCCCTCGACCTCGGTGACGGCGCCGGTACGGATGTCGACACGGTGTACGTCTCCGCGGACACGGCGGACGCGTTCACCCGGGCGCTCGGTGGCTGGGCCGGCCCGCGGACCGCACGTTGAGCGGGCCCGGCGCGGTGGCGCCGGGCCCGTTCGGGGGTGGGGCGGGGTGGGTGTCAGCCCAGCTTGCCGAAGCCGTAGTTCATGAGCTTGGTGGCGTCGGTCGCGCGCTGGTTGGACGACGTGGAGGTCAGGACCGTGCCGATGACGGTCTTGCCCTTCCGGGTCGCCGCGAAGACCAGGCAGTACTTGGCCTCGGGGCCCGAGCCCGTCTTCACGCCGATCGCGCCGCTGTAACTGCTCAGCAGCGTGTTGGTGTTGGTCCAGGCCCCCATGGTGCGGGTGCCGCCCGTCTTGGTGACCGTCTTCGCCGTGTACTTCTTGGTCTTGACGATCGTGCGGAAGGTCGAGCTCTTCATCGCGTTGCTCGCGAGCTTCGTCAGGTCGCGCGGCGTGGAGTAGTTCTTGCCGTTGCCGATGCCGTCGAACGAGTCGAAGTGCGTGTTCTTCAGGCCGAGGCTCTTGGCGGTGGAGTTCATCTTGCCGATGAACGACTTCACCCGGGCCGCCCGCGTCTTGCCCGAGCCGAACTTGTCGGCCAGCGCGTACGCCGCGTCGCAGCCGGACGGCAGCATCAGCCCGTAGAGCAGCTGCCGGACCGTCACCTTGTCGCCGACGATCAGGCGGGCGGAGGAGGCGTTCTTCGACACGATGTAGTCGCTGTACGCCATCTGGATCGTGACCTTGGCGTCCAGGTTCAGCTTCGGCTGCGCGAGCACGACCTTGGCGGTCATGATCTTGGTCGTGGAGCCGGTGGAGCGCTTGGTGTCGGCGGCCTTGGTGTAGAGCGAGGCGCCGTTCGCGTTGTTCATCACGAAGCCGCCCTTGGCGGCGATCGAGGGCGCCGGGGCGGCGGCGCGCACGCCGTTGGCCTTCCACCCGTGCTCGGCGGCCTGGGCGGGTGCGGAGGCGAGGACGCCGGTCGCGAGGACGACGCCGCCGGTCAGCGTGACGGCGGCGGCTCTGCGGGAGCGGCTGCCCAGAATGCTGTTTATCAAGTCAAGTACCCCGATTGTGGTGAATTCCCCTGAGGTGCGGCCGTGTTGTGGTCGGTGCGGATGGGGCCGCGACTGTGCGACTCGTGAATAGCACGGAAGGTTGCCCCACGGCAGGGGTGGGGTGAGGGATCCCCCTGATGGGTGGCCGGACGTCCGCATGCTGGACCGGCCCCGTCTTGCGTCCCTGTTGTATCTATCCTGTCGGCATGACCACGGCAGTGAAGCAACCCCCCGCGGCGGACCGCGTCTACACCCACGTCAAGCAGGGTGTCCTGGAGCGCCACTACGAGGGCGGGACGCTGCTCACCGAGGGCGAGCTGGCCGAGGCCGTGGGCGTCTCCCGCACGCCGGTGCGCGAGGCCCTGCTCCGGCTGGAGGTCGAGGGCCTGATCCGGCTCTACCCGAAGAAGGGCGCCCTGGTCCTGCCCGTGTCCGCCCAGGAGATCGCGGACGTGGTGGAGACCCGGCTGCTGGTCGAGGAGCACGCCGCCAGGAAGGCCGTACCCGCACCGCCCGGCCTCGTCGAACGGCTGGAGGAACTGCTCGCCCGGCAGAAGGAGCAGGCCGCCGCCGGCGACTTCGTCGCCGCCTCCGTCACCGACCGCTGCTTCCACGCCGAGATCGTCCGCAGCGGCGGCAACGAGATCCTCTCCCGCCTCTACGACCAGCTCCGCGACCGGCAGCTGCGCATGGGCGTCGCCGTCATGTACTCGCATCCCGACCGGATCGCCAAGACCCTCACCGAGCACGAGGAGATCCTCGACGCGCTGCGTTCGGGGGACGCGGAGGCCGCGGTCGGCGTCGTCGGCCGGCACGTGGGCTGGTTCTCGAACCTGGCCCGGGGGGAGGTCCGATGAGCACGGCCACCTCGGCCGGGCCCGGCCTGCCCGGCGATCCGCCGGGCGGCCGGCGCGCGATGGCCGTCTGGGGCATCGGCGTCTCCGTCTACTTCGTCGCCGTCATCTTCCGCACGTCGCTGGGGGTCGCCGGTCTCGACGCCGCCGACCGCTTCCACGTCAACGCCTCCGCGCTGTCCACCTTCTCCATCCTCCAGCTGCTGGTCTACGCCGGTATGCAGATACCCGTCGGCCTGCTGGTCGACCGGCTCGGCACCAAGCGGGTGCTGGGGATCGGCGTGGTGCTGTTCACGGCCGGGCAGCTCGGCTTCGCCTTCTCACCGTCGTACGGGATGGCGCTCGCCTCGCGGGCGCTGCTGGGCTGCGGCGACGCGATGACCTTCATCAGCGTGCTGCGGCTGGGCACCCGCTGGTTCCCCGCCCGCCGGGGGCCGATGGTCGCCCAGCTCGCCGGTCTGGTCGGCATGGCGGGCAACCTGGTCTCCACGCTCGTCCTCGCCCGGCTGCTGCACGGCGTCGGCTGGACCGCCGCGTTCGCGGGCAGCGCGCTCGCCGGTGTGGTGGTCTTCGTCCTGCTGCTGCTCTTCCTGAAGGACCACCCCGAGGGGCACGAGCCGGAGCCGATGCCGCATCAGGGGGCCGCGTACGTACGGCGGCAGATCGCGCTGTCCTGGCGGGAGCCGGGGACGCGGCTCGGGCTGTGGGTGCACTTCACCACCCAGTTCCCGGCGATGGTCTTCCTGCTGCTGTGGGGGATGCCGTTCCTGGTCGAGGCGCAGGGGCTGTCCCAGGCCACGGCCGGGACGCTGCTCACCCTCGTCGTGCTGTCCAACATGACCGTCGGCCTGGTCTACGGCCAGATCATCGCCCGGCACCACGCGGCGCGGCTGCCGCTGGCGCTCGGCACGGTGGGCGCGACGTCGGTCCTGTGGGCGGTCACGCTGGCCTACCCGGCCGACCACGCGCCGATGTGGCTGCTGGTCGTGCTGTGCACGGTGCTCGGGGCGTGCGGGCCGGCGTCGATGATCGGCTTCGACTTCGCGCGGCCGGCGAATCCGCCGGAGCGGCAGGGGACGGCGTCCGGGATCACGAACATGGGGGGATTCGTGGCGTCGATGACGACGTTGTTCGCGGTGGGGGTGCTGCTGGACACGACGGGGGACGACTACCGCGTCGCGTTCTCTTCCGTGTTCGTGTTGCAGGCGCTCGGGATCACGCAGATCCTGCGGCTGCGGAAGCGGGCGGCGCGGCGGGAGAGCGAGCGGTTGGTCGCCAGTCGGGTGGAGACGGTGCACGTTCCTGCGTAGGCCCCCGGCGTGGGTGCGGGCCGACTGGGGGCTGCCGCCCCCAGACCCCCGCATTCGGCCTGAACGGCCTCGTCCTCAAACGCCGGACGGGCTGAAACCACCTACTGCGTCACGGTGAAGTGGCGCAGGATCGCCTCCGTCAGGTCCTGGTCGCCCTCCGTCTTGATGCGGTCCGCCGCTGCCTGGAGGGTCACGCGGCCGCAGGCCAGGCGGAAGTACGTCTCCCAGTCCAGGGTCAGGGTCGCGGCGGGGCCGAGCGCGGGGGCCGTTTCGAGGGTGCCGCGGCCCTGGATGTCGACGCGGATGGTGCGCAGGAACTCGACCGGGCCGTGCACGTCGAAGACGACGGCCGAGCTGCGCGGCGCGTCCGCGCGTTCGGCGACGACGGCCGGCAGCTCGTCGAGCAGCACGTCACGGGCGACGTGGGCGCCCGGGGAGTCGAGGTTGCCGGGGCGGCCGAGGGCGGTGCGCAGGTCCTGCTCGTGCGCCCACACGTCGAAGGCGTGCCGGCGCATCGACTCCTCCAGGGTCAGCTCGGTGGAGAGCGGGCCGCGCACCTTCGTACCCGGGTCCCGCGACTCGTTCCGCAGCTGGCGGTTGCGCCGGATGATCATGTACTCCAGCTCGGACGTCATCTCGGGGGCCGTGTGGTGGCGGCGGACGTCGACCTGCATCTCCGTGTAGCGCTGGTGGTCGTTGGTGACGTGGAAGAGGTCGCGCGGCAGGGTGTGGATGGGGCGGGGGTCGCCGAGCATCTCGGAGTCCAGGCCCAGGACGTGGGAGACGATGTCCCGCACCGACCAGCCGGGGCAGGGGGTACGGCGGTTCCACTCTGCTTCCGCAAGCGGCTGGACCAGCTCGGATATCGCCTCGATGGAGTGAGTCCAGGCGTCGGCGTAGGGCTGGAGGGTGGGATGCAGACTCACGGAACGGGACCCCTCGGCGGTCGGTACACGGGCGGGTGGTGGCGGCGGTGCCAGTGGGCGGTGGCTGCGGTCGGCGGGCGTCTTGGGACGCTAAGTTACGCTGCTGTGCGGCACCCCGGCAGTGCTTTCGTGTGACGATCGTAGGCCCGTGTGGACGGCTCGAATGCCAGGACGGTGGTAGTGTGCGCGCCTCTTTGATCCAAATCGCCGTGAATGAGGACGAAACGCCCGAAGCGCGTCGAGTGCGCGCGGCGGCTCTGGTACGGGAGCAGGTGGGCGCCGATCTCGTGGTGCTGCCGGAGCTGTGGACGACCGGGGCGTTCGCCTTCGACGACTTCGAGGCGCGGGCCGAGCCGCTGACCGGCCCCACGCACGAGGCGATGGCCAAGGCGGCGAGCGACACGGGCGTGTGGCTGCACGCGGGTTCGGTCCCCGAGCGCGCCCCGGACGGACGGCTCTACAACACCTCGCTCGTCTTCTCCCCCTCCGGCGACCTGGCCGCCTCCTACCGCAAGATCCACCGCTTCGGCTTCGACAAGGGCGAGGCCGTGCTGATGGGCGCGGGGCGCGAGCCGGTGACGGTCCGTCTGCCGGAGACCACCCTCGGCGTGGCGACCTGCTACGACCTCCGCTTCCCCGAACTCTTCCGCTCGCTCGTCGACGCCGGTGCCGAGACGCTCGTGATCCCGGCGGGCTGGCCGGAGCGCCGCCGGTCCCACTGGACGCTCCTCGCCCAGGCGCGGGCGGTGGAGAACCAGGCGTTCGTCCTCGCCTGTGGAACGGCCGGGACGCACGCCGGAGTTCCGCAGGCCGGTCACTCGATCGTGGTCGACCCCTGGGGCGAGGTGCTGGCCGAGGCCGGCGCCGGCGAGGAGGTCCTCACGGTGGAGTTCGACCCGGCGAAGGTGGCGACGACCCGGGAGCAGTTCCCGGCCCTGAAGGACCGCGTGATGGGGCTGGCGGCCCCGCACCCGCGGTAGCCACCGCCCCGTCTCCGGCCGGCCCTGCTCGGCTCGGCTCGTTCAGTCGTCCTCGCCGTCGTCCTTCTCCCGCTCCTTCTCCGCCAGGTGGATCACGCATACGGTCAGCGCGATCAGCAGCGCCGGGTCCGCGTCGTCCCGTACGACGTCCACACCGTAGGTGTCCCGGAGGGTCAGCCGGCGGCGGGAGATGACGGCCAGCAGCTCACCGTCGTACTCGACGGCGAACTCCCGGTCGAGGATCTTGCCGCTGACGTCCAGCTCGGTGCCGTCGGCCAGGGCGACGCGGTAGTGGTTGCGCAGCAGGGAGAGACGTTTCCGTTTGATCCGCGCCAGGGGCTCGCCGGCCCGCTCGATCACCATGGTGTCGCGCAGGGCGAGCATCTTCTGGTGGATGTCGATGAGCACGCGACCCTGGGAGTCCTTCAGCTCCCAGGTGTCCCGCAGCCGCATCGCCTTGCCGTCGACGAGGTACACCTTGTTGCCGGTGTCGTCCTCGATCCAGTAGTCGTCGCCGATGCCGAGGAGCCGGTCGTACACGAGGAATCTCATGTCCGGACCGCTTCCCCGCCGGACGCCGGGGAACGCGGCCGGT
Organism: Streptomyces sp. NPDC056128; assembly: GCF_042263835.1. Taxonomy (NCBI): domain Bacteria; kingdom Bacillati; phylum Actinomycetota; class Actinomycetes; order Kitasatosporales; family Streptomycetaceae; genus Streptomyces; species Streptomyces sp. NPDC056128. The sequence goes on from NZ_JBHJVQ010000008.1 coordinate 76,707, forward strand.
AGGCCGACAGGATGAGTGCGCCCGCGCGTGGCGTCCGCCCGGCTCAGGCGCCGTAGCCGTTGTTGTAGCCGTCCCGGGTCTGGTGGGAGCGGTCCTCGACGACCGGGGTCGTCGGCTGCATCACGACGCGGCGGCGCCGGGCGATGCTGCTGAACGTCGCGACACCGATCAGGCCGACCACCATGAAGATGACACCGACCAGGTCGAGATTGACGCCCTGCATGTCCCAGTCGGTCGCGAACGTGAGGATGGCTCCCACGGCGATGAGGATGATGCACCCGCCGAGGCCCATGAGTGTCGCCTCCCTGTAGAACCGGTCGGATCCGGGTTTCCGGTCGATCCGGTTCCGTTCGGGTACCCCGGCTGTCAACCCGCATGCCGTGGAGTGCCGTTCCGGGTTTTCGCGACAGGGCTACGGACGGAGGAATGCCACCAGCGCGTTGGCCAGCAGGTGCGGGTCGTCGGCGCCGCACAGCTCGCGGGCGCTGTGCATCGACAGGATCGCCACGCCGATGTCCACGGTGCTGATGCCGTGCCGGGCCGCGGTGATCGGGCCGATGGTGGTGCCGCAGGGCATGGAGTTGTTGGAGACGAAGGTCTGGAAGGGGACGTCCGCCTTCTCGCAGGCGGCGGCGAAGACCGCGCGGCCCGAACCGTCGGTGGCGTAGCGGTTGTTGACGTTCACCTTGAGGAGGGGGCCGCCGTTGACGCGCGGGTGGTGCGTCGGGTCGTGCCGCTCCGCGTAGTTGGGGTGGACGGCGTGGCCCGTGTCGGAGGACAGGCAGACGGTGCCGGCGAAGGCGCGCGCCCGGTCCTCGTACGAGCCGCCGCGCGCGAACACCGAGCGCTCCAGGACGCTGCCGAGCAGCGGGCCGTCGGCGCCCGTGTCCGACTGGGAGCCGGTCTCCTCGTGGTCGAAGGCGGCGAGTACGGGGATGCAGGACGGGTCCGCCCCGGAGGCGGCGACCGCGGCCAGCGCGGCCGTTCCGGCGTGCACCGACAGGAGGTTGTCCATGCGCGGCCCGGCCACCAGCTCGTTGTCGCGGCCCAGGTAGGCGGGGGCCTCCACGGAGTGGGTCATCAGGTCCCAGCCGGTGACCTCCCCGCGGGCCAGGCCCGTCTCCTCCTCCAGGAAGGCGATCAGGTCGCCGTCGCCTACGGAGTCCCCGAGGCCCCAGACGGGCTGGAGGTGGCGCTGCTTGTCGAGCTTGAGGCCCTCCGCGGACACGTTGCGGTCCATGTGGATGGCGAGCTGCGGCACGCGCAGCAGCGGGCGGTCGATGTTGACCAGCCGGGTGGAGCCGTCGCGCAGCGAGAGCCGGCCGGCCAGGCCCAGGTCGCGGTCGAGCCAGGAGTTCATCAGGGGGCCGCCGTAGACCTCGACGGCGACCTGGCGCCAGCCGTGCGCCCCGCTGTCCGGGCGCGGCTTGACGCGCAGGTTGGGGGAGTCGGTGTGCGCGCCGACGATGCGGAAGGGGGTGTGGGGCTCGGCGCCCTCCGGCACGTACCAGGCCACCAGCGCGCCGCCGCGCAGCACGTACCTGCCGCCGCTGCCCGCGGCGGAGGCCGCCGATGCCTCCGCGTCCCATGCGTCGGTCTCCGAGACCTGCCGGAATCCGGCCTTCTCCAGCCGCTCGGCGGCGGTCGCCACCGCGTGGTACGGCGTCGGGCTGGCGGCGAGGAAGGACATCAGGTCGTCGGTGTGGCCGCGGTCGAAGCGGGACGGTGCGCTCATGGGTTCACCTTAACGACGTACGAGGGCCCGCTCCCGGTCTGCCGGGAGCGGGCCCTCGTGAGGGTGTGTGGGGAGTGTGGAGACCGGACTCCCCGGTACCGATCGGGCCGGTGAGGCGGCCTCGCGTCCAGGGCGCGGCCCCGTGCCTAGAAGGCGGCCTCGTCCAGCTCCATCAGGTCCAGCTCGACGCCCTGGGCGACCTTGCGGGCCAGGGTCAGGCCGGGCAGGACGTTCGCGGCGAAGAACTTCGCGGCGGCGATCTTGCCGGTGTAGAAGGCCTTGTCCCGGGCGGGGGCGGTCGGCAGCTTCTCGGCGGCCACCGCGGCACCCTTGAGCAGCAGGTAGCCGACGATCACGTCGCCGGAGGCGAGCAGGAGGCGGGTGGTGTTCAGCCCGACCTTGTAGATGTTCTTGACGTCCTGCTCGGTGGCCGCGAGGTCGGTGAGCATCAGGCCGACGATGGCCTCCAGCTCGACGGCGGCCTTGGCCAGGTGCTCGCGGGCGCCGGACAGCTCCTCGCCGCCGGTGGCGAGCGCCAGGAACTTCTTGATGTCCTCGGCGAGCGAGTTCAGCGCGGCGCCCTGGTTGCGGACGATCTTCCGGAAGAAGTAGTCCTGGCCCTGGATCGCCGTGGTGCCCTCGTACAGGGTGTCGATCTTGGCGTCGCGGATGTACTGCTCGATCGGGTACTCCTGGAGGAACCCGGAGCCGCCGAAGGTCTGGAGCGACTGGGCGAGCTGCTCGTAGGCCTTCTCCGAGCCGTAGCCCTTGACGATCGGCAGGAGCAGGTCGTTGAGGGCGTGCTCGGTCGAGGCGTCCTCGCCGTTCGCCTCCTTGACCTGGATCTCGTCCTGCACGGTCGCCGTGTACATCACCAGCGCGCGCATGCCCTCGGCGTACGCCTTCTGCGTCATGAGGGAGCGGCGGACGTCCGGGTGGTGCGTGACGGTGACCTTGGGGGCCGACTTGTCCATGAAGTTGGCCAGGTCGGGGCCCTGGACGCGCTCCTTGGCGTACTCCAGCGCGTTCAGGTAGCCCGTCGACAGGGTGGAGATCGCCTTCGTGCCGACCATCATGCGGGCGAACTCGATGATGCGGAACATCTGGCGGATGCCGTCGTGCTTGTCGCCGATCAGCCAGCCCTTGGCGGAGTGGCGGTCGCCGAAGGTCATCTCGCAGGTGTTGGAGGCCTTCAGGCCCATCTTGTGCTCGACGTTGGTGGCGTAGACGCCGTTGCGCTCGCCCAGCTCGCCGGTCTCGAAGTCGAACTCGTACTTCGGGACGAGGAAGAGGGACAGACCCTTGGTGCCGGGGCCCGCGCCCTCGGGGCGGGCGAGGACGTAGTGGAGGATGTTCTCCGACATGTCGTGCTCGCCGGACGTGATGAAGCGCTTGACGCCCTCGATGTGCCAGGAGCCGTCCTCCTGCTGGACCGCCTTGGTGCGGCCGGCGCCGACGTCCGAGCCGGCGTCCGGCTCGGTGAGCACCATGGTGGAGCCCCACTGCTTCTCGACGGCGAACGAGGCGATGTGCTTCTGCACCTCGTTGCCCTCCTCGAAGAGGATGCCGGCGAACGCCGGGCCGGAGGAGTACATCCACACGGCCGGGTTGGCGCCGAGGATCAGCTCCGCGTAGGCCCAGATCAGGGAGCGCGGCGCGGTGGTGCCGCCGATCTCCTCGGGCAGGCCCAGGCGCCAGTACTCGGAGTCCATGAAGGCCTGGTAGCTCTTCTTGAAGGACGCCGGGACCGGCGCGGTGTTGGTCTCCGGGTCGAAGACCGGCGGGTTGCGGTCGGCGTCGGCGAAGGACTCGGCCAGCTCGTTCTCCGAGAGGCGGGTCAGCTCCTCCAGGACGCTCTTGGCGGTGTCCGTGTCCATCTCCGCGAACGGGCCGGTGCCGTAAACCTTGTCACGGCCGAGCACCTCGAAGAGGTTGAACTCGATGTCCCGGAGATTCGGCTTGTAGTGCCCCATGGCGACGGCTCCGTTGAGAGATCGGCGAGGCACTGACTCCTCGCATCTGTACACATACCAACTGCGCGTACCAAGCAGTAGCTCAGCAGTAGCTACGATGATGCTACCCGTCGGTAATAAGAAGCAACCCCGAGCGGGTCATCTGTGACTCGTTACTCGTTACTCTTTGCGGCATGTACGGCTACGACCAGACCGCGGGTCCTCAGCAGCAGCAGTACGCCCCGCCGCCGCAGCAGCCGATGGCCGGCGGATACGGGCAGCAGCCGCCGCTGTACCCCGAGCCGTCCCCGCCCTCGCTCGCGGACGCGGTGCGCGCCTTCACCACCGGCCAGATGTCCGCCGAGGACTTCCAGCAGATCTTCGCGACCTCGAAGGTCTACTGCCCGCGCGGCGACAACCCCGGGTTCCTCGCGCTGCACAACACCCAGCAGCCGGTGATCCCGATGTTCACCGGCCTGAAGGAGCTGCGCCGGTACGCGGGCAAGGAGTCCAAGTACTTCGTGATCACCGGGGCGGAGGTGATCGACCTGCTGCCGACCGGCTACGGCTTCGTCCTGGACATGGAGGGCGAGCACCGGATGGTCTTCGACGCGAAGGCCGTCGAACAGATGGTCGATTTCGCGATGCGCCGGATGTATGGCTAGACGTCATCGCCACCGCTGAGCGAGCCCGGAGGGAATGCCCTCCGGGCTCTCGTGGTTTGAGGTGGCAAGAAGTTCAACGCTCAACTAAAGTGGGCGTACCCGAGGAGGTACCGACATGCCCGCAGTGACCGTCGAGAACCCGTTGACGCTGCCCCGTGTATCCGCGTCCGCCGACGCCGTCGCACGCCCCGTGCTGACCGTCACGACCGCTCCCAGCGGTTTCGAGGGGGAGGGCTTCCCGGTGCGCCGCGCGTTCGCCGGGATCAACTACCGCCATCTCGACCCGTTCATCATGATGGACCAGATGGGCGAGGTGGAGTACGCGCCCGGCGAGCCCAAGGGCACGCCCTGGCACCCCCACCGCGGCTTCGAGACCGTCACCTACATCATCGACGGCGTCTTCGACCACCAGGACTCCAACGGCGGCGGCGGGACCATCACCAACGGCGACACCCAGTGGATGACGGCGGGTTCCGGACTGCTGCACATCGAGGCGCCGCCGGAGCAGCTGGTGATGTCCGGCGGGCTCTTCCACGGCCTCCAGCTGTGGGTGAACCTGCCGGCCCGGGACAAGATGATGGCCCCGAGGTACCAGGACATCCGCAGTGGCAGCGTCCAGCTGCTCACCTCCCCCGACGGCGGCGCGCTGCTCCGCGTCATCGCCGGTGAGCTGGACGGTCACGACGGCCCCGGGATCACGCACACGCCGATCACCATGGTCCACGCCACGCTGGCGCCGGGCGCGGAGGTCACCCTGCCCTGGCGGGAGGATTTCAACGGCCTGGCCTACGTGCTGGCGGGGCGCGGCTCCGTGGGCGCCGAGCGGCGGCCGGTGCGCCTCGGGCAGACCGCCGTCTTCGGGGCCGGCGGTTCGCTGACCGTCCGTGCGGACGAGAAGCAGGACGCGCACACGCCGGACCTGGAGGTCGTGCTGCTCGGCGGGCGGCCGATCCGGGAGCCGATGGCGCACTACGGGCCGTTCGTGATGAACACGCGCGACGAGCTGCAGCAGGCGTTCGACGACTTCCAGAAGGGCCGCCTGGGGACGGTCCCGGCGGTGCACGGGATGACCGAGGACGGTCTGTAGGTCCTCCGGCGCCGACGGCGCCCGGCGCGGGGGCGGTGGCTACACGGTTTCCGTGCGGGGCGCCGCCCCCGCCGCGATCAGGAGCGCGGCGGTCTCGGGGTGGGGGCCGTCGTTCGCCCAGTCCAGGGGGGAGCGGCCGGTGCCGTGGTCCTCCCGGAGCGCCGGATCGGCGCCGTGCGCCAACAGCTCCCGCACGGTCTCCGCGTGCCCCCAGCACGCCGCCGCGCACAACGGGGTGCCCTCCGCGCCGACTCCACGGCTCTCGGTGTCGGGGGAGGCGCCCGCCTCCAGCAGCAGCCGCACGATCTCGGTCCTGCCGCTCACCGCCGCCTCGTACAGGGGGAGCGTGCCCTCGCCGTCGCCCCGCTCGGGGTCGGCACCGGCCCGCAGCACCGTCCGCGCACGAGCGGCGTCCCCCAGCATTATCGCTTCGAAGAGGTGGCGGGAAAGTTTCTTCTGCTGCCGCTGCTTCATGGGGGTGGAGGTTAGCGGAGGCCCGCGACGGCGGGCGCCGCGGCCTGAGGGGTGGCCGGTCCTGACGCCGTGTCACCCGGGCGGGCCGTCCGCGCAGGACAGCCCGCCCGGCGCGTGATCGGCTGGGGACGTGCAGCTGCTTCCCGGCCCGGTCCGTCGGCTCGCCGCCTGGTGCGCCGTCATCCTGCTCGCCAGCGGTGTCGCCTACGTCGCGATCCGGCTCTGCGTCGAGCTGCGCACCGCGGTGACACCGGCGCTGCTCGCGCTGCTCGGCACCGCGCTGCTCAGACCGCTGCACCGACGGCTGGTCAAGGCGCACGTGCAGCGCTCGCTGGCGGCCGGGCTGACCTGCGTCGCCGTCGTCGCCGTGGTCGGCGGCGCCATGTACATCGTGGTCTCCGCGCTCATCGAGACCGGCGACCAGATCGTCGCCTCCGTCCGGGACGCGGCCCGGGACATCGCCGACCACTTCGGGGCGGCCGGGACCTCGCTGGACGACCTGGCGGCCAACGCGCGCGAGCTGCTGGGCAAGTTCGGCGGGACGGCCGCCTCCGGTGTGGTGACCGGGCTCAGCGTCGTCGGCGAGATGCTGGCCATGGCGGTGCTCGCCCTGCTGCTGGTCTTCTTCTTCCTGCGCGACTCCGACCGGGCCGTCGGCACCGTGCGCGCCCTCGCCCCGCCCGGCGCCGCCGACACCGTCGAGGCGATGGCCCGGCGGGCCTTCGGGGCCGTCGAGGGCTTCATGCGCGGCACCACCCTCATCGCCCTCATCGACGCGCTCTGCATCACCGTCGGGCTGCTGATCCTGCGCGTCCCCGGCGCGGTGGGGCTCGGCGCGCTGGTCTTCGTCGGGGCCTACATCCCCTACCTGGGGGCGTTCATCTCCGGCACCGTCGCCGTGCTGGTCGCGCTGGCGGACCGGGGTTTCGTCATCGCGCTCTGGGCCCTCGGGGTGGTCGTGGCCGTGCAGGTCCTCGAGGGGCACGTCCTCCAGCCGATGATCCAGAGCCGGACCGTGCAGATGCACCCGGCGGTCGTGCTGCTGGCGCTGACCGCGGGCGCCTCGGTGGCGGGCATCCTCGGGATGCTCCTCGCCGTCCCGCTCACCGCGGCGGCGTTCGGGATCGTGCACGAGCTGCAGCGGCGTTACGCCGCTTCGGAGCCGTCGGCCGGGCCGCCCGCCGGGTCCGCGGACTCGTAGACCTCGTACCAGATGCTCTTGCCCTCGCCGCGCGGGGCGACGCCCCAGGCGTCGGCGAGCAGCTCGATCAGCATCAGGCCGCGTCCCGAGGAGGCCATCTCCCCCGGGCGGCGCTTGTGCGGCAGGTCGTCGCCGTTGTCGGTGACCTCCACCCGGATCCGCCGCTCGCCGGGCTCGCCGGCCACCTCGGCGACCAGCAGGGCGTCGGTGTCGGTGTGCACCAGGACGTTCGTCAGCATCTCGGAGAGCAGGAGCACCGCGGCGTCCCGCTGGTCGTCGTCGGGCCAGTCGTGCAGCAGGTCGCGCAGATGCTGCCGGGCGGTGGCGATCCGGGCGGGCTCGGCCTGCGCGACCGAGAGCATGGTGCGGCGCACCGTCGGCCGGGCCACGGTGCTGTCGCCGCAGCCGCAGCCCTCGCCCTGCCGGCACAGCAGCAGCAGGGCGATGTCGTCCTCCCGCCGGTCGGCCAGCGGGCCGGTGGTGTGGTGCGAGGAGGGGCCGTGCACGGCCTGGACCAGCGCGTCGGCCAGTTCCTCCAGGCCGCCCTCGTGGTCCTCCAGGATCACCCGGAGGCGGTGCCAGCCGGTCTGCAGGTCGTGGCCGCCGGTCTCCACCAGGCCGTCAGTGCACAGCATCAGGGTGTCCCCGGGCTCCAGGGCGAGCCGGGTGGTCGGGTAGTCGGTGTCCGGGTCGATGCCGAGGGGCAGTCCGCCCGCCGTGGCGAGGATCAGCGCCGTCCCGTCCGCCATGCGCACCACCGGGTCCAGATGCCCGGCGCGGGCGCTCTCCACGGTGCCGGTCGCGGGGTCGACCTCGGCGTAGTAGCAGGTCGCGAAGCGCAGGGCGCCGGGGTCGTCGTCGGACTGGGTCAGGCCGTGGAAGAAGTGCGAGGCGCGGGAGAGCACCGCGTCCGGGCGGTGGCCCTCGGAGGCGTAGGCGCGCAGCGCGATGCGCAGCTGGCCCATCAGCGCGGCCGCCCGTACGTCGTGTCCCTGGACGTCGCCGATGACCAGGGCGAAGCGCCCCCCGGGCAGCGGGATCATGTCGTACCAGTCGCCGCCGACCTGGAGTCCGCCGCCGGTGGGGACGTAGCGGGCGGCGATGTCCATGCCGGGGATCTCCGGGCCCAGCACGGGCAGCATGGTGCGCTGGAGCCCGTCGGTCAGCTCCCGCTGGGTCTCGGCGGCGCCCGCCCGGGACAGGGCCTGCGCCAGCATCCGCGCCACGGTGGTCAGCACGGACCGCTCGTCCGGGGTGAACGCCACCGGGTACGCGAAGGCCGCCAGCCAGGCGCCCATGGTGCGGCCGGCCACGGTCAGCGGCAGGTAGGCCCAGGAGCGGCGGCCGAGGCGCTCGGCGAGTGGCCAGGTCATGGGGTAGCGGGACCGGTACTGCTGGGGGGAGGAGAGGTAGACGGCCCGGCCGGTGCGGGCCACCTCGGCGGCCGGGTAGTCGGTGTCCAGGGACATGTCCACGAACGGGTTGACCTCGTTCTCGGGCTGCCCGTGGTGGCCGATGACGGTGAGGCGGTCGCCGGAGACCCCGAAGACCGCGAGGCCGTCAGGCGAGAACCCCGGCATCGACAGGGCCGCGGCGACCCGCAGCACCTCCTCCGTGGAGCGCGCCTCGGCCAGGGCCCGGCCCGCGTCCAGCAGGAAGGCCTCGCGCGAGCGGCGCCAGTCGCCGGTGACCGCGCTGCGGCCGGCGGGGGTGCCCGGGGTGGGCTCGGCGACCTCCTGGAGGGTGCCGGTCAGCTCGTACGCCTTGCGCAGGGGGTCGAAGCGGGGCTTGGAGCGGCTGCGGACCACGCGGAGGACATGGCCCCGCTCGTCCATGATCCGGATCCGGACCTCGGCGAGGGTCCCCTCCGCGACGGCGAGCTGGACCACGCCGGTGATCTCGTTCCAGTCGACCGGATGCAGCCGGGCCCGTACCTGCGCCTCGGTGAGGCACACCCGTTCCGCGGGCAGCCCCAGCAGGCGGGCGCTCTCCGCGTCCACCGTGACCTCACCCGCGGCGGTGTCCCAGTGCCACAGACCGGTCGCCAGGGCGGCGAGGACGTCCCCCACGTCGGGCAGGGGCTCACCAGTGCGCATGGGCCCACTGTAAGAAGAGGTGATCGCACGCTGCCACCGCTCGCGGCGGGGGCCCGGCGGACAAAGGGGAGGAGGGCAGCCTTGGGTGCCCGGTACGCTGGGGTTGTTTCACGTGAAACGCGAAACACCATCCCCGATCCGCGAAGGCTGGATGAACGACGATGCATCGGTACAGGTCCCACACCTGCGGCGAGCTCCGCTCCTCTGACGTCGGTACCGACGTCCGGCTGAGTGGCTGGCTGCACAATCGGCGCGACCTGGGCGGCATCCTCTTCATCGATCTGCGCGATCACCACGGCATCACGCAGCTCGTCGCCCGTCCGGGCACCGAGGCGTACGAGGCGCTGGACAAGCTGACCAAGGAATCGACCGTTCGGGTCGACGGCAAGGTCGTCTCCCGCGGTGCCGACAACATCAACCCCGACCTGCCCACCGGCGAGGTCGAGGTCGAGGTGGGCGAGGTCGAGCTGCTCGGCGCCGCCCAGCCGCTGCCCTTCACGATCAACACCGAGGACGGGGTCAACGAGGAGCGGCGGCTGGAGTACCGCTTCCTCGACCTGCGCCGCGAGCGCATGCACCGCAACATCATGCTGCGTACGTCGGTCATCTCCTCGATCCGCAGCAAGATGGTGGCCCTCGGCTTCAACGAGATGGCGACGCCGATCCTCACCGCGACGTCCCCCGAGGGCGCCCGCGACTTCGTCGTCCCCTCCCGCCTCCACGCGGGCCGGTTCTACGCCCTGCCCCAGGCCCCGCAGCAGTTCAAGCAGCTGCTGATGATCTCCGGCTTCGACCGGTACTTCCAGATCGCGCCCTGCTTCCGCGACGAGGACGCCCGCGCGGACCGCTCGCCGGGCGAGTTCTACCAGCTCGACGTCGAGATGAGCTTCGTCGAGCAGGAGGACGTCTTCCGTCCGATCGAGCAGCTGATGACGGAGCTGTTCGAGGAGTTCGGCAACGGCCGGCACGTGACCTCGCCGTTCCCGCGCATCCCGTTCCGCGAGGCGATGCTGAAGTACGGCTCCGACAAGCCGGACCTGCGGGCCCAGCTGGAGCTGGTGGACATCACCGACGTCTTCGAGGGCTCGGAGTTCAAGGCGTTCGCCGGCAAGCACGTCCGTGCGCTGCCCGTGCCGGACGTCTCGGGCCAGCCCCGCAAGTTCTTCGACCAGCTCGGCGACTACGCGGTGGAGCAGGGCGCCAAGGGCCTGGCCTGGGTCCGCGTCGCCGAGGACGGCTCGCTGACCGGCCCGATCGCGAAGTTCCTCACCGAGGAGAACGTCGCCGAGCTGACCAAGCGCCTCTCGCTGGCCGCCGGGCACGCGGTGTTCTTCGGCGCGGGCGAGTTCGACGAGGTCTCCAAGATCATGGGCGCGGTGCGCGTCGAGGCCGCCAAGCGCGCCGGGCACTTCGAGGAGAACGTCTTCCGGTTCTGCTGGATCGTCGACTTCCCGATGTTCGAGAAGGACGAGGAGACGGGGAAGATCGACTTCTCGCACAACCCGTTCTCGATGCCGCAGGGCGGCATGGACGCGCTGGAGAACCAGGACCCGCTGGACATCCTCGCCTGGCAGTACGACATCGTCTGCAACGGCGTGGAGCTGTCCTCGGGCGCGATCCGGAACCACGAGCCGGACATCATGCTCAAGGCCTTCGGGATCGCGGGCTACGACGCGGAGACCGTCGAGCGCGAGTTCGCCGGCATGCTGCGCGCCTTCCGCTTCGGCGCCCCGCCGCACGGCGGCATCGCCCCGGGCGTCGACCGCATCGTGATGCTGCTGGCCGACGAGCCCAACATCCGCGAGACCATCGCCTTCCCCCTCAACGGCAACGCCCAGGACCTGATGATGGGCGCGCCGACGGAACTGGACGAGTCGCGGCTGAGGGAGCTGCACCTGACGGTGCGCAAGCCGCAGCCGAAGTAGGCGGCGACAGTCTTACCGGCGAAGGGCCCGGAACCGTGTGTCGGTTCCGGGCCCTTCGTCGTCACGCCTGATCCTCACTCTGGTAGAGCGGCAGGTTCTGGGTCGAGATGGTCCAGTCGGCGATGGCGACGTCCTCGCCGTAGACGAAGTCCTTGCGGGTGGCGTAGCGGGGGCCGTCGGGGGTGGGGTGGATATCGGTGAGGACGGCGCCGGTCCCGGTGCGAGGATCGAAGATCGCGTAGACCGGGATGCCGATCAGAGGGTAGTCGCGCAGCTTGGTGACCCAGTCGTTGTCCGGGTTGGAGCGGGAGACGATCTCGACGGCGGCGACGAGCGTCCGGGGGTCGAACGCTCCCTGTCCCTCCATATCCGCCTCGGCGATGACCATGATGTCGGGGCGGCGCAGGATCCCTTCCGGCTCCATCTCGACGTCGGGCTCGCCGGTGTGCGCCACGATCTCCTCGGGCATGACCTTCTCCAGGCGTTTCCGGAGCCGCAGAGCGGTGAGCTCATGCGGCCGGACAGGCGACATCATGTCGAGGACGATTCCTTCTTTGGTGATCTCGAACTTGCCGGGGAGCGCGCCGTCCGTGGACTCCACGAAGTCGCGCATGACCCGGTACAGGTGGGATGCACCCTGCCGTGCGTCGTCCGGGGCGATGGTCATGGCGCTCGCTCCTCGTCGTCTGTGCCCAGGGGCAAGGATCGTCGCTCTCATGCTAGGCGCCCTCCGGTGGACACCCCGGACCGGCAGTCGCGGCACCGGCCCGGCTGAGGCGCCCGGAAGGCGCGGTCGCATCCGTCGCAGGTCTGGAGGGGGTGGCGGGACTCAGGAGCCGGTGAGGCCGGGGGCCGGAACGGCGGTGGGGGTGGCAGCTGGGCGGCCAGGCGGTGGGCGAGGAGGGCGGCCGGGCGGATCAGGGGTTCGTCCGGCAGGTTCGCGGTCAGGGCGTGGCGTACGGCGGTGGGGGTGACCTCGCGCTCGAGCCAGGCGGCGACGCCCGGTGCGAGGTGTTCGGCGTCCGTGGCGGACAGCAGTAGGCGGGGGTCGTGGCGGCGCAGGCCGGTGAGGACTTCGACCGCCGCCTGGAGGAGGGCGGGGGCGGTGCAGGAAGGCTGGGGGACGGCGGGGAGGCGCCTGCGTGGCGCGGGCTCGTCAGGGTCCGTGCGCCGCCGGGCGGGCGTGCGCGGTGCCGTGTCCCGGGCGGCGGTGCGGTGGCCGGGCCTGTTGCAGGAGACCGTGCGGGTGACGATCCGGCCGGTGGAGGTGCGCTCCCTGCTGCGGATCAGGTAGCCGTGGGCTTCTAGTTCGTTCAGCGCGGCGGCGATGCGGGTGGGGCCCTCGGGGAAGCGGGCGGCGAGGGTCTTGATGTCGACGGCGGTGCCTGGCCGGACCGACTGGATGTAGCAGGCCAGTCCGATGGCGAGTCCCGACAGCTCCGGGTGCTGCACCAGGTCGTTGCCGATCACCGTGAAGTTCTCGGTGTGGCGGACGTGCTCGTGGGTGACGCCGGCGAACGGCTTCCCGTCGGGGTGGTTTTTGCGCGCGATACGGGACTGAGCGGGCAGGGGCGCGCTAGGGTTTTTCGTATCCATCGGGAAGGGTCCTTGCTTCCTGGTGGTCAGGCCCTCGCATTGGGATGCCAGTCCCGGCGGGGGCCGTCGCATGTCTGGGGTTGTTTGCCGTGTGCTGCTGGCGCTGAGCCTAAGGCAGGCAACCGGTCGCGAATCCAGCCCACTTGGGCATATTCACTCGCGGGAGTGAGCCGCCCCGACGGGAGGGAGGGGTGGGGTTTGGTCGGGTTCTTTCTCTCCAGTGAGTAGTGCATAGGGGGCGCAGGTCGGACCGGAACTTGAGGCGTCAGGTTCCGGTGGCTCCGGTGGCTCCGGGGGCGGGCCGGGCGGGATCTGTCCGGTCGTGTCCGGGCTTGTCGGGGCGTCGTTCACGGGTAGGGCGTGGCTGGTACGAGGCGGTACGACGGAGGGGCGCGCGCATGTCGGTGGACGGCGAGGTTCGGCAGCTGAGGACCGAGGCTGACGAGCCGGGGTGGGAGGTGGACCCGGACGATGACTGGGGCGTGGCGGTGATCGCCACCGTGGGGCGGCAGTTGAAGCTGCGGCGCGAGGCGGTGGGGATGAGGGCCGGTGACTTCGGGAGGGCCGTGGGGTACGGCGAGGATCTCGTCTACAAGATCGAGGGTGGGAAGCGGATTCCCCGGCCTGAGTATCTGGAGAGAGCGGACGAGGTGCTGGGGGCGGGTGGGTTGCTCGCCGCGATGAAGGAGGACGTGGCCAAGGTCCGGTATCCCAAGAAGGTTCGGGACCTGGCGCAGATGGAGGCGCGGGCGGTCGAGATCGGGGTGTACGAGAACAGCAACGTCGCGGGTCTGTTGCAGACAGAGGGGCACATGCGGGCGCTGTTCGGCGCGTGGCTTCCCGCCTACTCGGACGAGGAGACGGAGCGCATGGTGGCCGCACGTATGGCTCGCCGCGCGATCTTCGACCGGTCACCCGCGCCCACGCTCACCTTCGTCCAGGAAGAGTCGACGCTCCGGCGGCCGGTTGGGGGCAGAATGGTGTGGCGTCGACAGCTCGAACGCCTGCTTGAGCTGGGGGAGTTGCGGAACGTGTCGATCCAGGTGATGCCGACTGACGTCGAGGACCACTTCGGCACGGGCGGGCTCATCGAGGAGTTGAAGTTCCCGGAGGGAACGGCGGTGGGTCGCTCCGAGGGGGCGTTCAACGGCCGCCCCGTGACCGATCCGAAGCAGATCCGCATCCTTGACCTGCGCTATAGCATGATCCGGGCCCAGGCGCTCACGCCCCGGGAGTCGCGGGCGTTCATCGAGCAGATGCTTGGAGAAACATGAGCACCACGGACGGTTCCACGCTGGCGTGGTTCAAGAGCAGCTACAGCAGCAGCGGCGACGGCAACTCCTGCGTCGAGGTGGCCGTCACCCCCGGCACCATCCGCGTCCGCGACTCCAAGTACCGGGACGCCGGCCCACGTCTCGCGCTCGACGCGGACGCGTGGGCGGACTTCGTGGCGTACGCCTCCGGGCGCTGACCTCGTCCGCTACCGCGCCACGAACTGGGTCAGGATCGCCTGGACCTCGTAGATGTCGACGCCCTTGGTGAAGGTCTTCTGGATCGGGACCTGGGAGCCGGAGAGCCAGATCTTCAGTTCGGCGTCGAGGTCGAAAGTGCCCGCCGTCTCGACCGCGAAGTGCGTGATGCTGCGGTACGGGACCGAGTGGTACCCCGTCTTTTTGCCGGTGATGCCCTGCTTGTCGATCAGGATCAGGCGCCGGTCGGTGAACAGGATGGTGTCGCGGATCAGCAGGTACGCGGCGTACACCTGCTCACCCTGGCCGAGCAGGCGGGCGTACTCCTGCTGGGCCTGGGCCGGGTCGATGCTGTGGGCGTTGCCGAACAGTGCCATGGGAGCCCCCTCGTGTACTCGCTGTGCACCGATCTTCGCAAAGCGAGGGGCCCGGGAGAAGGTCTGATCCGCCCGGGTACACGGCTGTAGCGAGCGTGTTACGCGGTCGGTTCCCCGAGGCGCGGGAAGATCAGCTGCGCGGCGGTCGGCGGAGGTGATAGCCGGGCACGGGGCCGAGGCTCTCGTCGTCCAAAAGGATGCTGTCCGACCAGTCGCGCCGTTCAAGGGGGGTCAGCAGGGTCTCGATGGTGCAGGACCAGACCTCGCACAGAGTGCGGAGGAAGAGGCCGTCCAGATCGCCCGATGCGCGCCACCAGTGCTTCTGCCAGGTATTCGTCGCGTGGTCGCGGGCGAACTCGTATGCGGTATCACGGTTGGTGGCGGACGGAAACACATCTGACAGTGGTGAAGCCAGGCCGTACTGGCAGATGAAAACGCAGTTGTCGGGGAGTTGGACCCGTTCTCCGGACAGCGGATGGTGCAGCTCGGGCGGACGTGTCCGCCAGGTGAGGGGCCAGCCCCACGCCAAAAGGATGTCCTTGCGTCGTCCTGCCCACTCGCGCACATCGGGCAGGCGCAGCACACCCTGCGACGTCAGGGCGAAAGCGATGTCGTCGGCGAGCGGGGCGAAAGCACAGTGGAGGGTGTAGGCTAGTTCGAGCTGGAGCGAGTCGTTGAAGAGCCCGGCGCCGCGCAGTCGTTGTTCCTGGGAGCGCATCCACTGCCGCACCTGGTCCCGGGTGGCGACCAGCGCGGCCTTGTCCCGTGATGCCCGGCTGGGTTGTCCGGCGAGGTAACCGGCGAACGAGACCGAGGCGTCCGCGAGGAAGCCGTTGACCGTGACAGTGCCCCGGAAATCGCGTTGCCCCTGGTGCAGCATGCTGCTCCACAGCATGGCGAGCCCGATGCGCTGCTCTTTGTCGTCACGCACTTCCGTGGCTCTGCGGACGAAGTCCTCGCGTATCTGGAGGCGGAGCTTCTCCTCCCCCGCGCGCCCGTTCATCGCCTGTGGCGGGTAGAGACGGTCGAACACCTCCTCCGGGGCGCCGGACGACAGGGAGAACGGCGGAAGGATTTCGGGATCGGTTGCTCCCGGTTCCCAGGTGTGAATGGGTACCGCGTTCTCCAGGACCAGGCGCTGGGCGAGCTGAGCCAGCCGTTCGTCGTCGGTCCGGCTGAACAACCCCTTGGACGCGTAAGGGCTGAGCCTGAGTCTGACCCGCACCGTCGTGCCTTCGGGCACCCAGCCCTGCCCGGTGACGGGGGTGAGCAGCGGGCGGTGAGAAGGGCCGTCGAAGGTGAGCCGACGGGCGTCGGCGAGCGAGGCGTCGTAGCGGCGGGTGATCAGTTCCACCTGGTCACCGAGGAGGAAGACGGAGAAGAAGCCGATACCGAAACGGCCGCTGGGCCGGAAGCCGCCGTCGGCCAGTCCGGGGAGCCGGTTGCGGACGCTCGTGGAACTCCAGCCGCTGGTGCCGAAGTCGAGCAGCCCGTGGACCAACGTGTCCTCGTCCATGCCGGTGCCGTAGTCACGCACCTCCAGGAACCAGTCGCCGTCGGTCTCGGTCAGACGGATCTCCACCCGCCCGAGCGGAAAGTCGGGCTGCAGCGTCTGCCGGGCCAGCACGGCGTCCTGGGCGTTCTGGATCAGCTCCCGCAGGGCGACCTCGGGCTCGTCGCCGTAGAGCTGTTGCCCGCCGAGCGTGCCGACCAGTGCGGGGACGTCGGAGACCTTGACGGTCGCGTCGATGGGGCGCCAGTCCTGCACGCGGAACAGTTCCGCGAAGCGTTCCGGGGAGTCGACACCGGCGACGGCGCGCGCCGCGAGCCGGTCCCGGCCGAGGTCGTGCAGGAGGGCGTCGACGGCCTTCAGCTCGCGGTCGATGCCGCGCAGATACTCCAGTGCCAGCCACCAGGCGGTGGCGTCCTGCGGAGGGAAGGGACGCAGCGAGCTGTAGGTGACCCGGTCGCCCTTCCGGTAGGGGCGGCTGATGTGTTCCTGGAACCGCCAGTGATCGCGGGAAACACCACGTGGCCGCCGCAGGGAGAACAGGAAGCTGGGTGCGCGCCGGCTGTCGACCTGGGTGGCGTCGGCGAGCCGCAGGATGCACGCCAGCTTGAGGGGTTCGATGATCCACTCGCTGGGCTGCCAGGGCAGGGATCCGATCGAGTGCCTGAAGTCTCCGGCGAGGCGGTCCACGGGCCACCAGTGACTGGCTGCGAGTTCGCCGATCAGCGGGCCGTACCACTCCCGCAGCTGGATCTCCTCGATGAGGAAGATCTCGTTCCCCGCGCTCGACCGCCACGGCTGGTCCACCAGCCGCTTCGCCTGTTCCGCGTGGGTTTCGCGGATCGCGGTCGCCACGCAGGCCTCGGCGATCTCCGCGGGCGGATCATCCAGCTGGTCCCGGTCCGGCCAGCAGCCCTCTCGCTCGTAGTAGGCGAGCGACACGAGGTCGTGCCACCGCCGCTCACCCAGTGCCTCGGGCACGGTTGTCCCGTAGGCGGCCGCCCCCATCGCCGCGTCGTGCAGCACGAACGCGCAGCCCAGGACGTAGGCCTCGGCCGGATTCAGGGTGACCTCGTTGCCGCAGACCAGGTCGGCCGTCTCCCACAACGCGTCCACGTGGCTGATGTCGTGCACGGTGAAGTCGGGCATGCTCCGGGCGTTCTCCTCCAGGAGGGTGCCCGCCTTCCTGCGTAACTCCGTGTACGACGTGCGCAGCCGTTCTCGTTGTCCGGCGTGCGGGTCGGGCTCCGGGCGCGCGGCCAAGGCGCTCTGCCACAGGGGCGTGCTCGTGTGGACGTGCTCGGTCACGGGGGACGGTCACCTCATCGCGGGCAGGAGGAACAAGGCGGCAAGCACCCACATGGTGATCACCGACACGAGGATGAAGAGCACCACATACGTCTCGTACCAGCGCAGGAAGTTGCCGGGACGGGGACGCTTGCGGAAGCCGGGCCCGACGATCTCGTCGGTGATGTCGCACTCCTCGTTGCGGTAGTCGAGCCAGGCGAGTGCCCCCACCACGATCAGGGTGCCGGTGAAGGCGGCGACCACCGTGGTCAGCGTCAGTAAGCCGATCACTCCGCCCCGGGCGGTGGCCGCCGCCAGTTCCCACTTGCGGTAGCCGACGAAGAGCGCGAGCGCCGCAGTGACCAGGGCGGTGGCGAGGGTCTGGTAGATGGCCAGGAACCGGTGTGCGTTCTCGTTCACGGCTTGGATCTGCTGCAGCACGTACCGGTAGCGCTCCAGCGCGAACTCGTTGCGGATCGTGGCGGTGTCCGCGGCCGTATCCGGCCGTGCCTCTTCCGATTCCCCCATTGCCCCCACCCGTAGGCCTGCCGTCCGAAGACCTATACCCAGCGCAGAGGCCCGGGAACGCGACGTTTCCGGGCCTCTGGACGTGCGGCATACGTTCTACGCGGTCGGCTTCTCCTCGAGACGGGGGAAGAGCACCGCGCCCTTGGTGACGGTCGCGCCGGCGGGCAGTCGGCCCCAGTCCGCGGCGTCCTGGACCTTCTGGGCCGCGAGGGTGCCGAGGGAGGCCTCGGCGCCGAGGGAGTCCCAGAGCTTCTGCGAGGTGTCCGGCATGATCGGGTTCAGGAGGACGGCCACGGCGCGGAGGGATTCCGCGGCCGTGTAGAGGATCGTGGCGAGGCGGTCCTTGCCCTCCTGGGAGTCGTCCTTGGCGACCTTCCAGGGCTCCTGCTCCGTGATGTAGCCGTTGACCTGCTTCACGAAGTCGAAGACCGCCAGGATGCCGCCCTGGAAGTCCAGCTCCTCGCCGATCTTGCGGTCCGCCTCCGTGACCGCCTTGGTCAGGCCGTCGTGGATGGCCTTCTCGGCGTCTCCGTCGGCCGTCGCGGCCGGCAGTTCGCCGCCGAAGTACTTGCCGACCATGGCCGCGACGCGGGAGGCGAGGTTGCCGTAGTCGTTGGCCAGCTCGCTGGTGTAGCGGGCGGAGAAGTCCTCCCAGGAGAACGAGCCGTCCTGGCCGAACGCGATCGCGCGCAGGAAGTACCAGCGGTACGCGTCCACGCCGAAGTGCGAGGTCAGGTCCTGCGGCTTGATGCCCGTCAGGTTGGACTTGCTCATCTTCTCGCCGCCGACCATCAGCCAGCCGTTCGCGGCGACCTTCCCGGGCAGCGGGAGGCCCTGCGCCATCAGCATGGCCGGCCAGATGATCGCGTGGAAGCGGAGGATGTCCTTGCCGACCAGGTGGACGTCGGCCGGGAACGTCGACTCGAACTTCTCCGGGTTCTCGTTGTAGCCGACCGCCGTGGCGTAGTTCAGCAGGGCGTCGATCCACACGTAGATGACGTGCTTCTCGTCCCAGGGGACCGGGACGCCCCAGTCGAAGGTCGAGCGGGAGATGGAGAGGTCCTGGAGTCCCTGGCGGACGAAATTCACGACCTCGTTGCGCGCGGACTCGGGCTGGATGAAGCCCGGGTTGGCCTCGTAGTGGGCGAGGAGCTTCTCGCTGTACTCGCTCAGCTTGAAGAAGTAGTTCTCCTCGCTGAGGATCTCCACCGGCTTCTTGTGGATCGGGCACAGCTTCTGGCCCGCATACTCGCCCTCGCCGTCGAGCAGCTCGCCGGGGAGCTTGTACTCCTCGCAGCCCACGCAGTACGGGCCCTCGTAGCCGCCCTTGTAGATCTCGCCCTTGTCGTGCAGGTCCTGCACGAACTCCTGGACGCGGTCGGTGTGCCGCTTCTGCGTGGTGCGGATGAAGTCGTCGTTCGCGATCTCCAGGTGCTCCCACAGGGGCTTCCAGGCCTCGGTGACGAGCTTGTCGGCCCAGGCCTGCGGGGTGACCCCGTTCGCCTCGGCCGTGCGCATGATCTTCTGACCGTGCTCGTCCGTGCCGGTGAGGTACCACACCTTCTCGCCGCGCTGGCGGTGCCAGCGGGTGAGCACGTCGCCTGCGACGGTCGTATAGGCGTGGCCCAGGTGAGGAGCGTCGTTGACGTAGTAAATGGGGGTCGAGACGTAGAACGCCTTCGTCCCCTGCTTCTCGTTTCCAGTGGCCGCCATGGGCGAAATCCTACTGGTCCGTCGGTGATCGACTCACACGCGTTTCGGGGGGTGGACGGGGGTGCGTTCGTCGTACTCCGGTCCACCCCTCCGACGGGTGGGGTGTGGCGTGCGTCTACGGGCGCCAGTCGGCCAGTACGCCCTCGTACAGCTCCTCGTCGGTGAGCTCCTTGGGGGTCTCGCCGGCGAGGAAGTGGGACGTGTTGGCCGTCTTGAGCTTGCGGAGGTAGTCGAAGGCCTTGTTCTCCGGGTCGCCGAAGGCGACGAAGGAGAAGTGGACGTTCGGGTGCTGCGCGGCGGCGTCGGTCAGGGCCCGGGTGGCCGGGGTCTTGGCGTCGGGGGCGCCGTCGGTCTGGAAGACCACCAGGGCGGGGGTGCCGGGGGCTTCCTTCTCGTGGTGGGCGAGGACGGCCTCGACGGCGGCGTGGTAGCTGGTGCGGCCCATGCGGCCGAGCGCTGCGTGCAGCTCGTCGATCTTGTTCTCGTGGTCGGTGAGGGTGAGGTCGCCGGTGCCGTCCACCTCTGTGGAGAAGAACGTGACGTGGACCGTGGCCTCGGGGTCGAGGTGGGCGGCGAGGGCGAGGGTCTGCTCGGCGAGGGCCTGGGCGGAGCCGTCCTTGAAGTACGGGCGCATGGAGGCGGAGCGGTCGAGGACGAGGTGGACCTTGGCGCGGGTGCCGGTGAGGTTGTGGGTCTTGAGGGTGGTGGCGGCGGCCTTGTAGGCGGTGGTGAGGGCGGGGGCGCGGGTTCGGATGCGGGCGGGGGTGGTCGCCGGCTTTGGGGTCGCCTCGGCGGGGGCCTCCCCCTCCGGCTGGGGGTTCGAGGGCGCCTCGGCTTCGCCTTCGGCGTTCCTGTTCCCACCCGCACCACCCGTGCTGCTTTCGTTGTCGGGTGCGGGTGGCCCCTGTGGGGCCTCGTCGCCGTCGGCGGCTGCGGGTTCGGGGGTGGAGATGGGGGTGGCGGTTGCGGTTGTTGCGGTGGGGGCCGGGGGCTCCACCGGCTTGGCCTCGGCGTCAGCCTTCGGCTTCGCCTCGGCCTTCGGCTCCTGCTTTGCCTTCGGCTTCGCCTCGGCTTCCGGCTCGGCCTTCGGTTCCGGCTTCGCCTTGGCCTTCGGCTCGGGCTTCGGTTCCGGCGTTGCCTTCGCCTTCGGCTCGGCCTTTGGCTCAGCCTTCGCCTCGGGCGCGGGCTTCGGCTCTGCCTTCGGCTCCGAGGTCGGCTTGGCCTCCGCCTCCGGGGCCGGCTCGGCTTCCGCCTTCGGCTTCGGGGTCGGCTCGGTCTCCGCCTTCGCCTCGGGGGTCGGCTCGGCCTCCGCCTTCGGGGTCGGCTCCGCTTCCGCCTTTGCCTCCGGGGTCGGCTCCGTCTTCGCCGCCGGGGTCGGCTCGGCCTCCGCCTTGCGCTCTGATGTCGGTTCGGCCTCCGCCTCCGGGGCCGCCTCCCCCTTCGGCTCCGGCGTCGGTTCCGGCGTCGGTTCCGGCGTGGGCTTGGGGACTGTGATGTTCGTGAAGGCGGCCTTGACGAGGTCGTGTTCGTCAGGGGTGGATTCCGAGCGGGGCTCGGGGACCTGGGTGGACCCGGGCTGGGCCGGGGTCTCCGGGGGTGCGGTGGGCTGGGACGGGAGCTTCGGCTCCGGCGCGGTGACCGGCGGTGCCGTCTCCTGCGTCGCACCCTCCGCAGGGGCGGTCTGTTCCTTGCGTGACCGGCCGAACGCGTTCCGCAGGAGAGTGAGAATGCCCATGTGCGCAACCCTTCGGGTGAGTTGATGCCCGTCAATCCCTGGCCAGGACGGACACGTAAGGTTAGCGGGCCCGACTTGTGATCTTGTGCAGGGTCTGCCACGAAAGCACGGGCGCGTCAAGGTGGGATCGAGACGGCGCTACAATTCCCCTCCGGCTGCCACGGGTTCACCCGCCGTTCACCGCGGCGCCCGGCTCCCGCACGTATGTGCACCTACGGTCGCGCTGACACCAAGGGCATCCAAGGGCTTCTCAGGGGAGAACACAGTGCGCAAGCTGCTGCCGTTGATCGGGACACCGTCGTCCGGTTCGCACCCGGGCGGCCGGTCCGCCATGACCTGCCGTTTCCGGTGTGGTGACGCCTGTTTCCACGAGGTGCCCAACACCAGCTCCAACGAATACGTCGGTGACGTGATCGCCGGCGCGCTCAGCCGCCGTTCCATGATGCGTGCCGCGGCCGTCGTCACCGTCGCCGCTGCGGGTGCCGGGGCCGTGGGCGTGGCGGGGGCGCCGTCGGCGCAGGCCGCGCCGGTGACCGGCCGGGGGCACGGGCACCGCCCGAAACCGCAGGGTGCGCGCGGGCTGCGGTTCACGCCCGTCGCACCCAACACGGACGACACGGTCACCGTTCCGGAGGGTTACCGGCAGGACGTCGTGATCCGTTGGGGTGAACCCATTCTGCGCGGGGCGCCCGCCTTCGACCCGGAGCGGCAGACCGCCAAGGCGCAGGCCGGACAGTTCGGGTACAACAACGACTTCCTGGCGCTGCTGCCGCTGCGCGGCGAGCGCGGCCGGCAGGTCCTCGTCGCCAACCACGAGTACACCGACGAGATTCTTATGTTCCGGGGCTACGACCCCGAGAATCCGACGCGCGAGCAGGTCGAGATCGCCTGGGCCGCGCACGGGCTGTCCGTCGTGGCCGTGGAGGAGGAAAGGC
Organism: Streptomyces sp. NPDC056128; assembly: GCF_042263835.1. Classification (NCBI taxonomy): domain Bacteria; kingdom Bacillati; phylum Actinomycetota; class Actinomycetes; order Kitasatosporales; family Streptomycetaceae; genus Streptomyces; species Streptomyces sp. NPDC056128. The sequence continues at coordinate 98,992 of NZ_JBHJVQ010000008.1, forward strand.
GGAGCGGGCGGCTGACGCCCGTCTCGCGGCACCGGCTCAACCGGCGGGTCACCGCCACCACCGAGTTCCGGCTGACCGGGCCCGCCGCCGGGTCCGACCTCGTGAAGACCTCCGTCGACCGGTCCGGGCGCAAGGTGCTCGGCACCCTCAACAACTGCTCCGGCGGCACCACCCCGTGGGGCACGACGCTGCACGGCGAGGAGAACTTCAACCAGTACTTCGCCAACAGCGGCCGCGCGACGGACAAGCGGTACGGCATCGGCACCGGCGCCACCGAGCGCAAGTGGGAACGGTTCGACAAGCGGTTCGACGTCGCCCAGGAGCCGAACGAGGTGCATCGGTTCGGGTACGTCGTGGAGCTGGATCCGTACGACCCGGAGTCCACGCCGCGCAAGCACACCGCGCTCGGCCGATTCAAGCACGAGGCCGCCACCGTGCGGCTGACCTGGGACGGCCGCCCGGTCGTCTACACCGGCGACGACGAGCGGTTCGACTACTTCTACAAGTTCGTCGGCAGCAAGCGGATGCGGCACGGCAGCAGCCGCTGGGCGCGCGAGCACAACCTGTCGCTGCTCGACGAGGGCACCCTGTACGTCGCCAAGCTCAGCGGCGACTCCCCGGCGATCGAGATCGACGGCACGGGCAAGCTGCCGCGCGACGGCGAGTTCGACGGCAGTGGCAGGTGGATTCCGCTGGTGACGGCCACCGAGGACGGCGCCGTCTCGCACGTCGAGGGGATGAGCGCCGAGGAGGTGTGCGTCTTCACACGGCTCGCCGGGGACAAGGTCGGCGCGACGAAGATGGACCGGCCCGAGGACATCGAGCCGTCGCCGGCGACCGGCAAGGTGTACGTCGCGCTCACCAACAACTCCAACCGCGGGGTGGGTTCGGCAGCCAAGGCGGACGAGGCCAACCCGCGCAACGCCAACAAGCACGGGCACGTCCTGGAGCTGACCGAGCGCTGGAACCGGGCCGACGCCACCAGCTTCGCCTGGTCGCTGTTCCTGGTCGCGGGCGACCCGGAGGACCCGGCGACCTACTTCGCGGGCTTCCCGAAGGACCGGGTCAGCCCGATCTCCTGCCCGGACAACGTGGCCTTCGACGACCACGGCAACCTGTGGCTGTCCACCGACGGCAACGCGCTGGGCAGCCACGACGGCCTCTTCGGTGTCGCGACCAAGGGTGACCGGCGCGGCGAGCTGAAGCAGTTCCTGACCGTGCCGACGGGCGCGGAGACCTGCGGTCCGCTCATCCAGGACCGGCGCGTGCTGGTCGCCGTGCAGCACCCGGGCGAGGTGGACGGCGCCTCCGTGGAGGAGCCCGCCAGCACCTGGCCCGACGGGCCGGGGAAGATCGTGCGCCCGGCGGTCGTGGCGGTGTGGCGCGCGGACGGCGAGGACATCGGCGTCTGACGTCTGAGTCCCGCCGCCGCGCTGTCCGGTGCCGGCCGGTCCCCCGGCCGTCCGTCAGCCGGTCCCGTGCAGCGTGAGGTCGACGACCAGCGCGCGGTGGTCGGTGTCGGCCAGGTCCAGGAACCGGGCGCCGCGCGCGGCGAAGTCCTCCGACACGAGGACGTGGTCGATCTGCACGCCGAACGCCGGGGCGGTCCGGGCCGGCCAGCTGACCGTACGGTCGGCCCCGGCCAGCCGGGCGGCGTCGCGCAGCCCCGTGTCGAGGATGCGGCGGAAGGCGGCGTGGTCCTGGGAGGCGTTGAAGTCCCCGGCCACGACGGCGGGCGTGCCGCGGTCCCCGGCGACCGCGTCCCGCAGCGCGTCCAGCTCGTCGCGCCACAGGCCCACCTGGTCCGGCAGCGGCGGCATGGGGTGGGCGAGCTGGAGCCGTACGGCGTGGCCGCGCACGTCGGCGACGGCGCCCGGCATGCCCATGGTGGCGGGGACGCCGGCGGTGGCCTCGAGCGGGTAGGTGCTCAGGATGACCGACCCCTCGGAGCCGCCGCCTTCGACCGCCTGCCGGTGGGGGTAGTCGGCGGCGAGGTCGCGGCGCAGTGCCGCGTCGCACGTGTACTCGCACTCCTGTACGAATACGAGGTCGGGCTTCTCCTCGCGGACGGCCGCGACGAGCGCGTCGGTGCCCTGTCCGAACTCGACGTTCGAGGTCAGTACGCGCAGCTCGGCGAGGGGCGGTCCGGCGGGGTCGACGGACTTGCCGTACGGCTCGATGAACCAGGCCAGCAGGCCGAGCAGCGCGACGCCCCACACCGCGCCGGTCCACCACCGCGCGAGCAGCGTCAGCAGCAGCCCGGCGCCGGTCGGCACGAGCAGCCAGGGCAGGAAGGCGAGCAGCTGCGGTACGGGGGTGACGCCGTCGGTGTCCGCGACGCGGCAGCCGACGACCACGCTCACCAGGGCGAAGAGCAGCGCCGCGCACCAGGCTCCGAAACGCCGTCCGGTGCGGCGGTCGGCCGGTCGGTCGGGGGAGTCCGTCCACTCACCGGTCGCCGTGTCGGTGTCCGTGTCCACGTACCGGCCCTTCGCTCGCGGATGCGATGCCCGAATCCTCCCTCAAAGACGGGTGCGGGGGGCCGGAAGTTGCGAGCCGGGCCTACGCCGGTGCGTGGAACTCCCGTACGACCTCGATACGGCCGACGATGTGCCGGTTGAACTCGTCCAGGAACGCGGTGTCGACCTCGAAGCGGGTGACGTAGCCGGAGCCGGAGGCGGGCGCCGCCAGGCGGGTTCAGAGGCGGGTGCCGGTCGGTCCGGGGGACGTGGGGTCCGGCGTCGCCGGTACGGGGGGCCGGCGGCGGCGCAGCAGGTCGCGGAGGCGGGTGGTGAGCCAGGAGGTCAGGGCCACCGTGAGGCCGAGGGCGACGAGGAGCCAGGAGGCCGTGCGCAGGGTCTCGGTGAGGGCGTCGTAGACGGCGCCCGCGGCGGGGCCGTCCACCGGGCCGGGGAGGTCGGCGACCGTGAGCCGGCGGCCGAGGACGACGGCGAGGGCGAGCAGGGCCCCGCCCAGGGCGGTGCCGATCCCGGCGGCCGTGAGCGCGTGGCGGCGGCAGGCGGCGACCGCGATGCCGGTGACCGCGAAGACGACCGCCGCGAGCGGCAGCCAGAAGGCGGCGACGTCGAGCACGTGGTAGCCCTTCCTGAGCCGGTCCACCTCGTGGGCCGGGAGCACGGTGACCGCGGTGTGCCGGACCGGGATGCGCCGCGCGAACGGAACGTGGTCCTCGGCCAGACGCTCCCGTACGCGTGCGGTGACGGGCGCCAGGTCGACGGTGACCGGGCGGCCCCGTGCCCCGTCGTCCCGCAGGGCGCGCAGTACGGCGACGTGGACGGCGCGGTTGGCCGCGTCCCAGCCCACGCGGAAGGCTTCGGTCCGGGCGAAGGATCGGGCCGCGTCCCGCACGAAGAGCCGCACGGCGCCGTTGTCGGGCCCGGCCGCGACCTCGTCGGCCACTCCGGCGCCCAGGGTGTCGGCGACCGTGTCCCGCACGTCCGGGTCGTCGGCGAGCGGCGCCATGGCATCGACGTAGCGCCCGGTGTCGGCCAGCCCGTACGCGACCCAGCCCGCCAGCGTGCCGCACGGTGCGAGCAGGCAGGCGAGCGAGATCAGTACGGCCGACAGGCCGCTCCGGAGTCGCGGGGCCACCCTCCCAGGCAAGCCCGTGCGGCCACCCGTGGCGACCGGGGTGACTGCATATGGCCCCTACGGACGCGCCGCCCGCGCCTCCTCGGCGTCCTCGTGGGTGTAGTACCGGTAGAACAGCGACCCCGTCACCGCCCCCGCCAGCAGCAGGGACACCAGGATGGACGTGAACATGGCCACGCCGCTGCCGGAGTACAGGAACCCCAGCGCGCTGCCCGCGAACGCGCCCCACAGCACCGCGTGGCCCTCCCGCGGCAGCCGCGCCGCCACCGCGCGGACCGCGACGAAGAGCACGAAGAACACGAGGACGCTCAGGAAGCCGACCAGCAGGTTCCAGCCGGTGATGGGCCCGCCGTGGCGGCGGACGGACGCGACCCAGTAGCCGTAGACCAGGCCGATCGCCAGCGGCATCGCCCATTTCGCCAGCAGGTGGGTCCGCGCGCCGAAGACGTCGGGCGGCGTGTGTGTCGGTGCCGCGTGAGCCATGGGAGCACTCCTCTCGCCTCGCCCCGACTTCCAGGGCACACCTGGGCGGGCCGGGCGGCAAGTCAGGATGCGGGGTGACGGGGAGCGTGTTTCGCTAGCCCCTGTGAGGGGTCGCGTGCGCAGGCCGGTGCGTGGCCGGTGGAAGTGGGGACGGCTGGTCCAGGCCGCCGGCCGCGGGGACGTCGTGTCGCGGCACGAGCTGCTGAGCGTGCGCGGGCACAGCGTCGCCTGGCTGGTCCCGCTGGTGCTGCTCGCCGGCATCGCCGTGGCGGACTTCACCACCGGCGTGTTCCAGATCATCTCGTGGACCGTCCTCGTGCCCGGTGTCGCCGCGGCGATCTGCGGAGTACGGGCCACGGCCCTGTTCTCGGTGCTGGCGGTGGTCGTCTACCTCCTCGCCGACCTGGTCTGGAAGCACCGGCAGGAGACCGGGCTGCCCGGCCTGATGCTCGTCGTCATCGGCGGCGCGATCGCGGTGGTGGTGGCCGCGGTCCGGGTCGGCGGCGAGCAGCGCATGCTGCACATGCGGGACATCGCGGAGACCACGCGCCGCACCGTGCTGCGCCCGCTCCCGGTGGGATTCGGCGGCCTGGAGCACGCCGCCGTCTACCTCGCCGCGGACAGCGAGGCCCGCGTCGGCGGCGACTTCTACGACATCCAGCCCGGGCCGCACGGCACCCGCGTCCTCGTCGGCGACGTGCAGGGCAAGGGCCTGGGCGCGGTGGACGCGGCCGCCGCGCTGCTCGGCACCTTCCGGGACGCCGCGTACCACGAGCCGGACCTCGCGGTGGTCGCCAGACATCTGGAGGTCCGCATGCTGCGCCACCGCGCGCACACGGCGGCCCTCGGCCGCGCCGACGGCGACCGCTTCGCCACGGCCGTGCTGGTGAGCTTCCGCATCGACCTGCCCGACGCCGTGGAGATCGTCGTCTTCGGCCACGAGCCGCCCCTGGCGGTCAGCCCCGGCGGCGTACGCGCCCTTCCGGTCGTGGGCGGCCTGCCCCTGGGCATGAGCGATCTCATCTCCCGTTCCGGGGTGTCGGTGAGCCGCGCGGCGCTCGCCGACGACGAGGCGCTGCTGCTGGTCACCGACGGGGTCACCGAGGCCCTCGATCCCCACGGACGGTTCTTCCCGCACGGCGAGGCCGTCTCCCGCGCCGTCGCGGCCGACGCCGCGAACGCCGCGCCGCAGCGGCTGGTGACCCTCGTACGGGACGGCACGCTGCGGCACTGCCGGGGGCGGCTGGCCGACGACACCACGGTCTTCGCGGTACGGCGGATGGGGCTGCCCCCGAAGTGGCCCTGAGCGCCCCGCTTTGCAGCCGCAGCGGTTACGGTGCTGCCGTACGTGATCGACAGGGGGGAGGGGACATGCCCGGAACCGTGCTGCTGCTCGCGGCGTCGCCGGTGGGCAGGGGATGCCTGGTGGACGCCGCCTCCGTGCTCCCCGTGCTCGCGGCCGTGCCGCCCGCCGTGCTGTCCGGCACCGACACGGCGAACGTCGTCGAACTCGCCGACCCGCTGGAGCCGCAGGCCGTGCTCACCCGGCTGCGCGCAGCGGCGGCGGCCCCGGGACCGCTGACCGTCTACGTCGTCGGGCAGCTCCAGCTGGACCGGCGCCAGCGCCTGCCGCACCTGGCCCTGGCCCGCACCACCCCGGCCACCGTCCGCTACACCGCCCTGCCCTGGCACTGGATCCGCGAGGAGCTGCGGCTGCGGCCGAGCGGTGCGACGACGCTGCTGCTCGACCTGCACGCCGACCAGGAGACCTGGCAGTGGCTGCGGACGAATCCGCTGGACCCGCTGAATCCGCTGGACTGCGGGCGCAACAACGCCGTTTACGGTCGCATCGCGCCGCCGCCCGCGCGGCGGACGCTGGCCGCACCCTCGTACATGCGGGCCCTCGCCACGATCCTGCGCAGCGGGCACCGGCCGCCCCTCGACGCGTTGCACCAGCAGGCGCTGGCCCGCACGGCGGCCGAGGCGGCGGGCGGCGGCGCGACGGTCGGCGCGGACCTGGTGCTGACGGCGCCGGGGCCGGCCGCGGGCGACCCGCACGCCGTCATCGCCGCCGCCGTGCAGGCCGGCCGGCACCCGGACGCGGACGCTCTCGCCGCCCGGCACGAGGGGGCCGCGGCCCACGCGTACGGGCCCGCCTCCGAGGAGGCGCTGCACTGGACGGAGGTCCGGGCCGACCTGGCGATGTTCGCGGGCGACCCGGTGCGCAGCTGCCGGGCCTGGCTGACGGTGGCCGAGGCCCGCCTCGGCGCCGGCCAGCCGCCGCAGTCACCCGCGGTGGAGGCGGCCGTCGACCGGGCCCACCACCAGTGGGGGCTGGTGCGCGACACCGGCCCGGCCCGCGAACTGGGCGCGGCCCTCGCCGCGCTGCGCGGCCGCGTACCGGGGCGCCGCGAGGGCGCCCTGGACCATGTGCGGCGGGAGCTGAGCCGGTTGCAGACCCAGGGCTGAGCCGACCGGCACCCGCTAGGCGGGTCCGGCCTTGGCCCGGGTGCGGCGGCCCTCGTCCAGGACGCCGTTGATGATCTCGGTGTGCCGGCCCTTGAGCGCCGCGACGGGTACCTCGATCTTCTGGTGCACCTCGTGCTCGCTCTGCCGTTCCTTCACGCTGTCCTTCTCGTGCCAGCGCAGGTTCTGCCCGCCGGCCTCGATGAACGGGATGTCCGGGACCGTCTGGAGCACCACGCGCCTGCCGGTGTTCGGATCGGGAAGCTCGATCCAGAAGTGGTCGGGGACGGCGAGCTTGCCCGTCATCTTGTAATTGCACACCACCCAGCCCGCCGGGGACCCGTCGGCCACGTTCAGCCCGTTGGATCTCACGAAGCTCTCCACCGCCCGCCGCATGAGCGGCAGGATGGCTCCTTCGTCGTGCTTCTCGTCCAGCCTGAGGGGGTCGAAGCTCATCCCGGCCGCCGTGATGTCGGACCGCAACGCGTCCAGTTCCTGCTTGACCGCGGGGGCGATCTGGCTGAGTGTGGCCGGCTCGCCCATGCTGGTCAGGTACTCCCAGCAGTCGCCGTGGGAGATCCCGCTGCCCGCGGAGGCGGCGCGGACCGCCCATTCCCAGCAGGCGGCCTCCTTCTGGTCCTTGGGCAGTTTGCGGCCCCTGCCGCCCTTGTAGGTGTCCTCGTGACCGAGCGGCTGCGCGATCATGCTGACCGCCTCCGGGTTGATCTCACCCTGGTTGCTCTCGTCGCGGTCGCGCTTCGCCCGCTGCACGGTGGCCCCCTGCTGCGCCCCCGGATGTCCGGACCGGCGGAGGGACTCCGTGACGGCGTCGTTGCCGGCGCTCTCCTGCAGACCGAGCAGCCGAGCGTCTCTCGGGTCCCGCGCGGGGCGGCGGACGGCTCGCCGCGGGTCGGTGGCCGACTCCCGTTCGTTGTCCCGGTTGTGGTGTGCCCGCACGCTGGCTCCTCTCTGCCCCGGACCCCGTCCGGGCTTGACCCATCTGTCTATCAGCGCGCGACCGCGGAGAGGAGCGAGGAACGGGCACGGCCCGGGGCCGCAGGGGCAGTGCCGGTCGCCCTCGTCGTTGCCCGGACGCCCCCTCAGCTGTTCACGGAGGCCAGTTCTTCCAGGTGCGGGGCGGTTTCCCCGACCGGTGCCGGTGCGGGGGAGCCGGACGGGTCCGTGGGGCCGGCGTTCGCGGCCAGCAGCAGGCAGGCCACGGTGGCGAGGGCGGCGACGAGGGCTCTGGCGTAGCGTTCGGCGGTGCGGGTGCGTACGGGCACGGTGTCCTCTGCGGATCCGGGGATTGTGTCAAGCACTGTTAAGCGTGCTTAATACGCGGTTTAACCTAGAGCCGTCCGAGTCGAACGGCAAGAGCCTCAGGGGGAGTTGGCAGTGGGGGACCGTGACGACCGGGGGGCCATCGGACGCCGGGTGCAACGGCTGCGGGCCGAGCGCGGGATGACCCAGCGCCAGCTCGCGGAACCGGCGTACACACCCGCCTACATCTCCACCCTGGAGGCCGGCCGCGTCCGCCCCTCCGACGAGGCGCTGCGGCATCTCGCCGAACGGCTGGGCGTGGGCTACGAGGAGCTGGCCACCGGGCGTCCGGCACGGCTCGCCACGGACCTGCGGCTCAGGCTCACCGAGGCGCAGCGCACCCTCGCCACCGAGGGCGCGGAACAGGCCGCCGGGCAGTACACCGCGCTGCTCGCCGAGGCCGAGGCGCACGAACTGCCCGAGGAACGCGCCGCCGCGCTGCTCGGGCTCGGCGAGTGCGCCATGGAGACCGGCGAACTGGCCGCCGGACGGCAGTACTTCGAACGGGCCGAGCGGTGCCTCGCCGACGCCGGCGCCCCGCTGCCCGGCCGGGTGCCCGCCCTGCGCGGACGCGCCGTCGCGCACTACCTCGCCGGTGAACTGCGGTACGCCGTCTACCTCCTGGAGTCCACCCTCGACGAGCTGAACCGCGGCGGCCTGCACGACCCCGACGCGCTGCTGCTGCTCTACGCCAGCGCGATCGGCCCGTACATGGACATGGGCGCCCACGCGCGCGCCGCCCAGGCCGCCGAACTCGCGCTCTCCCTCGCCCCCAGCGCCGGCGACCCCGCCCTGGTCGCCCGGATGCACCGCTCGGTCGCCCGCACCCTGCTCGCCGAGGGCCGCCTGGCCGAGGCGGACGCGTCGCTCGCCAAGGCCGCCGAGCTGTACCGCACGCTGCACCTGCGCACCGAGCTGGCCAACTGCCACTGGATGCGCGGGTACGTCTACGCCCAGAACGGCGAACTCCCGCGCGCCGAGGAGGAGATGCGCGAGGCGCTGAGCATGCTCTCCGCCACCCGGGCCGCCCTCTACAGCAGCCAGGTCGCCGTCGAGCTGGCCGACGTACTGCACCGGCGCGGCAAGTCCGAGGAGGCCGCCGGGCTGCTGCACGGGGTGCTGGACGACCTCTCCTCCGAGCGCGGGGCCGTGCACTCCGCGGGGGCGCACCGGCTGCTCGGCATCATCGCCGAGGACGCCCGGGACACCGAGGCCGCGGAGGAGCACTACGTCCGCGCGCTGAGCCTGCTGGAGCGGGCGGGCGCGGCCGGTGACCTGGCCGACCTGTGCCGGCTCCTCGGCGACCTGCTGCGCCGCACCGGCCGGGTGGAGGCGGCCCTCGACGCGTACCGCACCGGCCTGGGACACCGCACCGCGCCCGGCACGACGACCCTGGGTCCGGCACCGGCCCAGCCGCCGCTGTAGCCCGGCGCGTTCCGCCGGTTTCCGCCGGTCGGGCAGGGGTAGTCGGCCCTGGGCCGCCGTGCGGGAAGGAGGCGGTGCGCGTGCCGCCCATCGACGAACCCCACGGGCCCCCCGACGGTGGCTCCTCCGCCGCCGAGCTGATCGCCGCCGAGGTGCGCGGCGCACCGCCGGACGAGGTGCCGGGGCGGATGTGCGCGGTGGCCGTACGGCTGCTGCCGGTGACCGGGGCGAGCGCGTCGCTGCGCGGCGAGGGCGTGCCGGTGCGGCTGTGCGCGAGCGGGGCCCGGGCGTCGTACCTGGCGGAGATCCAGGCCACGCTGGGCAACGGCCCCTGTGTGGCCGCGGCCGCGGCGGGTGCGCCGGTGCTCGCCTGCGACCTCACGTCCGGCGCGGACGCCGGGCGGTGGCCGGTCTTCGCCCAGCAGGCCACGGCGATCGGTGTCCGCGCGGTCTACGCGCTGCCGCTGGGCACGGACGAGGTGTGCCTGGGCACCCTCGACCTCTACCGCGACACCCCCGGCGGCCTGAGCGCGCCGCAGTTGCGCACGGCACGGCTGGTGGCCGGGGTCATCACGGTGGCCCTGATGGCCCTGCCGCGCCGGGAGGGGGCCTGGCTGGACGAGGTGGCCGGCGACCACGACGAGGTCTACCGCGCCGTCGGCATGATCATGGCCCAGCTGCGCATCGGCGCCGACGAGGCCCTGGCCCGCCTGCGCGCCGACGCCTTCGCCCGCGACCGCACGGCCCAAGCCGTGGCCCGCGAGGTACTGACCCACCGCAGACACTTCGGCCGCGACACGGGGCCCGGCCCGTAGACCGCCGCCCGTCCTCCCCCTGCACCTGCCCTACACCTGTGCCCGCCCCTGTCGCCGGACCTCCGCCAGGCGTCGGGCGCCCGTTTCGGTGGCTGTCCGGGTGGGGGTGGTGGAGGGGGCGGTGAGGGTGCCGAGGGTCAGGCTGGCGGCGTCGTCGCCTACGCGGACTGCGGCGAGGTCCACGGTGAGGGTGGCTTCCTGGGCGTTCAGCGTGACGCGGATGGCCTGTCGGGCCTCGCCCGCCTCCGGGAGTGGCAGGGCGGTGACGCGGACGTTCCGGGCGGGGCCGTGGGCGGCGCGGGACGTGAAGTGTCCGCAGGTGTCCGGCAGGGTGCCGAGCCAGGTCAGTGTGCGGTCGAGGTCGGCGGCGCGGTGCGAGGTGACGCGGTAGTGCAGCTGGGCGCCGCCGTCCGTGTCGTCCAGGGCGGCCGTGGCGCGCGGCGCGGTGGCGGTGCCGAAGAGGTCCTCGGTGTACAGGACGTCCAGCAGACGACGGCAGTCCGGCCGCTCGGCGGTGGCCTTGAGCAGCTCGTCCCGCCAGGTCGCGGCGCCCCGCGTCGGCTCCCACGCCTCCCCCAGGTCGTCCTCGGTGATCAGGGCCGCCCGCGCCTGACCCTCGGTGAGCACGGGCGGCACGGCGGCCGGCGTCAGCGCGGCCGGGGACCGCGGGGCCGTCGGCGCGGGCGGGGCGGGCCGCTCCGCCGTCCGCCCGCCACCGGCACAGGCGGCCGCCGTCAGCGCCAGGACCGCCGACACCAGGGCGGCGAGCGGGGGACGGGCGGCGGGGGCGTGCTGCATCGGTGCCTCCTGGAGGGCCGGTGCGGCCGGCGCCGCTCCAGGCCCGGCCGCACCCCCCAGGCCACCACCGTCCCCGCCCCGCCACCAGCGCGCGCGGCCGTCCGGGTGAGGGACGGGGGCGGGTGCGCGGTTACAGCCCCAGCCAGACCGTCGTGTCCGGGCCCAGGCGGCCGCCGTCCAGGGGGCTGCTGCTCAGCAGCACCTCGCCGGCCGGGAGGTCGACCGTGGCCCCGGTGAGGTTGGTGACGCAGCGCCAGCGGTCCGTGCGGTCGAACCGCAGGACCCCGTCCGGCACGTCGTCGGACCAGGTCAGCGACTCGCCGTCGAGCAGCTTGCGGCGCAGGCGCAGGGCCGTGCGGTACAGCTCCAGGGTCGAGTCCGCCACCCCGTCCTGGGCCTGGACGGAGTACGCCGAGAAGACCGGCGGCTGCGGCAGCCACGCCGCGCCCGCGCCGAAGCCGTACGACGGCCCCTCCGTCGTCCACGGCAGCGGCACCCGGCATCCGTCGCGGCCCTTGCGGACGTGTCCGGTCTGCTCCCAGATCGGGTCCTGGAGGACCTCGGTGGGCAGGTCGGCCACCTCGGGCAGCCCCAGCTCCTCGCCCTGGTAGACGTACGCCGAACCGGGCAGCGCCAGCATCAGCAGCGTCGCCGCGCGGGCCCGGCGCAGTCCGGCCGCCGCGTCGACGGCCGGGGCGTGGCCGCCGGACAGCAGCCAGGCGTCGGTGTCGGTGTCCGGCGGCAGGACCAGCCGGGACGCGTGCCGGACCACGTCGTGGTTGGAGAGCACCCAGGTCGCCGAGGCACCGGCGGCGTGCGCGTCGGCCAGCGAGCCGGTGATGATCGCGCGCAGCTCCGCCGCGTCCCAGCCGCCCTGGAGGTACTCGAAGTTGAAGGCCTGGCCCAGTTCGTCCGGGCGGGCGTACAGCGCGCGCCGGGCCCCCGGGACCCACGCCTCGGCCACCGCCATGCGGGGCGGGGTGTAGGCGTCGAGGATCTTGCGCCAGTCGCGGTAGACCTCGTGGACGTCGTCGCGGTCGTAGAACGGGTGGGTGCCCGGAGCGAACTCCGCGAGCGCCGCCTCGCCGCTCAGCTCGGGGGAGCCGAGGTCCCGCAGCGGCTCGGCCAGGTCCTTGACCAGCGCGTGCGCGACGTCGACGCGGAAGCCGTCGACGCCCCGGTCCGACCAGAACTTCAGCGTGGTGCGGAAGTCGGCGCGGATCTGCTCGTTCTCCCAGTTCAGGTCGGGCTGTTCGGGGGTGAACAGGTGCAGGTACCACTGCCCGTCGGGCACCCGCTTCCACGCGCTGCCGCCGAAGACCGACTGCCAGTCGGTGGGCGGAAGTTCCCCCTGCGTGCCGCGGCCGTCGCGGAAGACGTAGCGGTCGCGGGCCGCGGAGCCGGGGCCCGCCTCCAGGGCCTCCCGGAACCACGCGTGGCGGTGCGAGGTGTGGTTGGGGACCAGGTCGACGATGACCTTGAGGCCCAGCCGGTGCGCCTCGGCGGCCATCGCGTCGAAGTCGTCCAGGGTGCCCAGGCGCGGGTCGACGTCGCGGTGGTCGTCGACGTCGTAGCCGCCGTCGGCGAGTTCGGAGGGGTAGAACGGGCTGAGCCACAGGGCGTCGACGCCCAGGGCGGCCAGGTGGGTCAGGCGCTGGGTGATGCCGCGCAGGTCACCGAGCCCGTCGCCGTCGGCGTCGGCGAAGCTGCGGGGGTAGACCTGGTAGATGACGGCCTGCCGCCACCAGTTGGGGTCCTTGGACGACAGGTCGGGCTTGGCGGCGGTGCTGCGTACGGTCACGCGGTCTCCTTCGCGAGCGTGCGGGCGACACGAATAGATCTGTCCACATCACCCGAAAAGCGAACCCGCGTGCCCGCGACGCGCCGAGGGCTACGGACTCCGGCGCTCGACCGCCGCGAGATACAGCTCCACGTAGCGGGCCACGTCCACGTCCAGGGCCACGTCCACCAGCGGCTGCTCCCGGGTCCCGTCATGGAGTTCGGACTCGCCGGGGCGGACGCGGCGGTCGACGACGGTCTGCCCGCGGGCCGGCCCCGGGGCCAGGGAGACCTCGACGGGCAGCCGGTGCGTGGTCAGGCCCGCCGGGTCGAGCACCGCGCAGACCGCGCCCGCGTCGCCGAGGCCGCCGCCGGGGTCCGACTCGTCGGTGGCCGGACCGCGGTGGGCGAGCAGCTCACCGGCGAGCCGGGTGCCGGGCTCGTCGCTCTCGCGCAGGCGGCGCACGTCCGGGCCCGGGACGATCACCCGCTGGAAGACGTCGAGGCCGTACATCGTGATCGGCACCCCGGCGCTGAGCAGGATCGCGGCGGCCTCCGGGTCGTGCCAGACGTTGAACTCGGCGACCGGCGTCGCGTTCCCGGTGGTCACCGCGCCGCCCATGAACACGATCCGCTCGATGTTCCCGGTGACCTCCGGGTGGGTGCGCAGCAGCAGCGCGATGTTGGTCGCCGGTGCGGTGGGGATCAGGGTGACCGGGCGCGGGGAGGCGAGGATCTCCCGGCGCAGCAGGGTCACCGCGTCCACGTCGGCGGCGGTGCGGGTGGGCGCGGGCAGCCCGAGGTCGCCCATGCCGTCGTGGCCGTGCACGTGCCGGGCGGTGCGTACGCCCTCGATCAGCGGGCGCTCGGCGCCCCGGGCGACGGGGATGTCGGGGGCGCCGGCCTGCTCCAGCACGGTCAGGGTGTTCCGTACGACGCCCGCCACGTCGGTGTTCCCGGCCACGCAGGTGACCGCGCGCAGGTCGAGGCCGGGGTGGCGGACCGCCAGCAGCAGTGCGAGGGCGTCGTCGATGCCGGTGTCGCAGTCGATGATCACGGGGATGGGCTGCGGCTGGCCGGGGGCGGTCGTCACGGCGGGGGCTCCTTGGGCTGCGGGGGGCCGGTGCCGGTGACCCTACGCGCGCCCGCTGGCGTCCCCGCGGGCCGGGGCCGCTCCGCCGTATCCGCCCGATGGTCGGCCCGGTGGTCGGCCCGGTGGTCGGCCCGCCGCCGGACCGCTCAGTGGTGCCCGGAGCCGCCGCTGCCGAAGGCTCCGCTGGAACCGGGGAGCCATCGCCGCCGCCGCTGGTCCTCGCCCCGGCGGCTGCCCGAGTGGTGCAGCTCGTAGGGCATGAGCCGTGGGCTGCCGTCCTGGTTCAGCGGGATCTCGTCGGGTTCCCGCATCTCCCGCTCCTCGTGGACGGCGCCGGTCGCGGGGAGGTGGGGCTGTTCGTCGGCGCGCGGGCGGTCGGACTCCCGGTCCATGACCCGCAGGCCGATCCGTACGGCGCCGATGAGCGCGCCGGCGACCACCAGTCCGATGACGAAGGCCACTGTCACGTTGACCGCGTCGGGCGCGGCCAGCAGTTCATACGTTGCCGTACTCATGTTCCGATTATGTACCCCCGAATGGGATAAAGCGCCCGATATCCCCCGGTGATCTTCCCGGCTCAGCGGCGGGGCTCACGGCGCCCGCAGCGCGTCCACCGCGATCCGGGCCGCCGTGCCGATGACCGCGTCCGCCGCCGGGAGTGTGGCGGCGGTGTGGGCGGTGCGGGTGAAGACGGCGACGGCGTAGCGGCCCCCGTCGGGGTACTCGACGACGCCGACCTCGTTGCGCAGGGTCGGCAGGCTGCCGGTCTTGCCGGCCACGTGGACGTCGTCGAAGGGGAAGCCCGAGGCCAGGCGGTGCGGCCAGACCTGGAGGCCCATGATCCGGCGCATGGCGGCGCCGTACTCGGGCGGGCAGGCCTCGTCCCGCCAGACCGCGGTGAGCAGCCGGGTCATGTCCCGGGGGGTGCTGCGGTTGGTGCGGGCGGGGTCCAGGGCGCGCAGCCGGGTGATGACGTGCGGGTCGGCCAGGGCCTGGGCGCCGGCGGGACCGGCGTCCTCCCGCATGGTGCCCAGCATCTCGCCGAAGCCGTACACGGCCCGCGTCCGGGTCAGGCCGAGCCGCTCGGTGGTCCGGTTGACGGCGTCCAGTCCGACCCGGCGCAGCAGCAGGTCGGCGGCGGTGTTGTCGCTGACGGACATCATCCAGAACGCGGCGTCGCGCAGCGACAGCCGGACCGGGTCCAGCATCGCCGACAGGCCGGTGGGCCCCGGGGTGCGGCCGGCGGCCGGGCACTCGACCTGCTCGGTGAGGTCGAGCACCCCGGCCGCCGCCTGCTCGTGCAGCGTCACCAGCACGCACACCTTGTGGACGCTCGCCGTGCACACCGCCTGGTCCGCACCGGCCTCCACCTGCGCACCGGAGTCCACGTCCACGGCGTGCAGCCACCCGGTGACCCCGGCCTCGGCAAAGACCGCACCCAGCCGGGCCGCGGCGGCGGTGTCGGTCATGACCGGGGCTCCGATGCCGGGTGGGGGTGGGCGGGGGCGGCGTATCGCGTGAGGGGGGTGGGGCGCGGGTGGGGGGCGGGGGGCCCGGGGCGGGGGGTCATGTGGGTGGTCCCGGAGGTCGGTAGGGCCGGGAGGGCGCGCGGGAGCCTGCCCGGCCGGGGGACGGCTGCGGCGGGCCGACTGGCCGCCCGGGTGGTGGTGGGGAGTGTGGGGCGGTGGCCGGTCGCGTGCGTGGCAGCAGCGGGCGACGGTTGGTGGGTGGTGGAGGGCGCCGGGCGGTGGTCGGTCGTGGGCGGGGTGGCGCGTGGCGACGGTGGGCGCCCGGCGGTGGGGAACGCGGGGCGGTGGCCGGTCGCGTGCGTGGCGGCACCGGGTGACGGCGGGTGGGTGGTGGTGGGCGCGGGGCGGTGGTGTGGCGTGTGCGTGGTGGCACCGGGCGACGCCGGGCGCGCGGTGGTGGGGAATGTCGGGCGGTGGCCCGTCGCGGGCGGGGTGGCGCCGGGCGACGGTGGGTGGGGGAAGGCGGCGGGGGCCGTCATAGCCAGTACTCCGATGCCGGGCGAAGGTGCAGGGGCCGGGCGGGGGTCTCCGAGTGGGCGTCGGCCGTGGTGCGCAGGGCGTGGGTGGCCGCGTCCGTGAAGGCGCCGACGGCTGCGTCGCCGCGTCCCTTCGGCCAGGCCACGGAGTGTCGCCAGGCGGGCGCCGCCCCGGCCAGTGGACGCCAGACCAGGTCCTGGTCGCCGGGCGTCACCAGCCGGGTGTCGCGCGGGCACAGAGCGACGGCCCCGGACGACAGCACCAGGCCGCGTACGAAACTCGCGCCCTGCCCGTGCCGTACGGCACCGGGCGTCCAGCCGCCCCGGGCGCACGCGGTGAGCAGGTCGTCGTAGACCGCGGGGGCGTCGGCGCGCGGGAAGAGGACCAGGTCGTAGCCGGTGAGGGCGGCGAGCGGCACCTCCGCCCGGTCCGCCTGGGGGGCGCCGCGCGGCAGCAGGACGCCGAGGTCGCGGCGGAGCACCGGACCCAGCTCCAGGCCGGTGACGTCGCAGGGGTGGTGGATCAGGCCGACGTCCAGCTCGTGCGCGGCGAACCCGGCGAGCTGCTGGGCGGTGGACAGCTCGTGCAGCTCCAGCTCCAGTCCCGCGTGGCGGCGCCGGAAGTCCGCCAGCAGCGCGGCGACGGTCTCGCCGGAGATGTCGGGGGACAGGGCGGCGCGCAGCAGACCGGTCTCGCCGTCGCGGACCCGGCGCGCGGTGGCCCGCAGGGACTCGGCGCGGGCCAGCAGCTCACGGGCCTCGGCGAGCAGCAGTGTGCCCGCCTCGGTGATGGTCACCTGGCGGCTGGTGCGCTCGAAGAGCCGGACGCCCAACTCCTTCTCCAGCCGCTGGATGCGCTGCGACAGGGGCGGCTGGGCCATGCCCAGACGGGTGGCGGCACGCCCGAAGTGTGACTCTTCTGCAACAGCCACGAAGCACTCCAGGTGCCGCACCAGGTCCACGAGCAGTAATCATATCGGGGATTGATCGATCCGACATCCATATGAATCTTGGACAGGGGCCTCGCGGGGTTGCTCTCCTCGGGACATGCGCTCCTTCCGCGACCTCGCACCCCGCCTCCGCCGGTGGCCCGGCGCGCTCGCCCTCGCCCTCGTGCTCCCCCTGGCCGGCTGCGCGGCCGACTCCTCCCGCCCGGACGCGGCGCCACCGGCGAGCGGCGCGTCCCGCACCGGCGGTACGGCCACGGCGGCGCCGGAGGTCCGGGGGGAGCTGCGGGTGGACGGCGACACCCGCCGCTACCTCCTGCACCGGCCTGCAGCCGACGGCCGCAGACCCCTCGTCATCGCCTTCCACGGCCGCGGTGAGGGCGCCGCGGACCTGCGGGAGAAGAGCAGGCTGCAACGGGCCGCCGAGGAGCGCGGCATGCTCGTCGCCTTCCCCGAGGGCCTCGACCAGGGCTGGGGCGCGGGCACGAAGGCGACCGAGCGGCGTCCGGACCCCGGGCTCGACGTGCGGTTCACCGAGGCGCTGATCAAGCACCTGGTCGGCACCGAGCACGCCGACCCCCGGCGGGTCTACGTCGCCGGGTTCTCCAACGGCGGCTCGATGGCCCTGCGGATGGCCGCCGAACGCCCCGCCCTGCTGGCGGGTGCGGCCTCGGTCTCCGGACAGCTGGCCGCGGGCGACGCCGCGGTGAAGCCCACCGGACCCGTCCCGGTCCTGGTCGTCTACGGCGCCGACGACCCCGTACGGCCCCTGGCCGGCCTGCCCTCCCCGCCGCCCGACCCCGAGGAACCGATCCTGCCGAGCCTGTCCGCACGGGACACCGCGGAGGCGTTCGCGGACGCCGGGGGCGCGGGCGAACCGGTCACGCGGGCGCGCAAGGGCTACGACGAGACCGTCTGGCGGCCGAAGGACGGCCGAGGCGGCCCGGACGCCGACACCGTGCGGCTCCTCGTCGTCCACGACGCCGGTCACACCTGGCCGGGTACGACCGTCGCCCCGCCCGAGGGGTTCGGCCCCGTCAGCAAGGACCTGGACGCCACCGGCACGATCCTCGACTTCTTCACCGCCTCGGGCCGCTGATCCGACGCCGCCCGACGCACCGGCCCCGGCCGCTGACCCGTCGCCGCCGACGCACCCAACGCACCGAACCGATGCACCGAACAGAAGCCACCGCCCCGACAGACAGGGAACCTCCCATGCCCGACGCCCCCTACCTCACCTCCCCCCGCCGCCGCGGCCCCCGCAACGGCGTGCGGGCCGTCGCCGCGGTGGGGGTCGTGCTCGCGATCGCCGCGGGCGGCTCGTACGCCGCCGGGCTCGGGCCCTTCGCGCGCGGCGACGACGGCCCGGACCCCGCCGCGATGGAACAGGCGCGCGCGTTCCTCGCCGACTGGTCCGCCGGGCGCCTGCCGAACGCGGCCGGCCGCACCACCAGACCCGGCCCGGCCGAGGAGGTGCTGCAGAGCTTCACCGCCGGGCTCGACATCGAGAAACCGAAGCTGACGGCGGCGAAGGACGCGAAGGAGGCCGAGGACGGCACGCTCAGCGTCCCGTTCACCGCCCGGATGCCGGTCACCGGCCTCGGCACCTGGACGTACGAGTCGGAGCTGCCGCTGCGTGAACAGGACGACGGCGCCTGGAAGGTGGACTGGCGGCTGTCCCTGGTGCACCCGCGGCTGAGCGACACGGAGAAGTTCCGGCTGGAGCGCGCCGAGACCACCCCGCCGAAGGTCACCGACCGCGAGGGGACCTCCCTCAACGGCGGGCGGTACCCGTCCCTGGCACCGCTCCTGGGCCGGCTCGCCGGCGACGCGGGCGGCGGTGGTCCGCGCGGCGCGGTCGAGCTGGTCGACCGGGCCAGCGGCGAGACCGTGCGCACCGAGGCGTCCTTCGGCAAGAAGCCCGACCCGGCGACGGCGGACCAGCCCGTACGCACCACCCTGGACGCCACCTGGCAGTCCGCCGCCGAGCAGGCCCTCGCGAAGGCCGACGGCAAGAACGCCGCGCTCGTCGCCCTGCGCGTCGACAACGGCGAGGTCCTGGCCCTCGCCAACTCCCCCGCCACCGGCTTCAACCGCGCCGCCTCCGGCACCTACGCGCCCGGCTCCACCTGGAAGATCGTCACCAGCAGCGCCCTGCTGCTCAAGGGCGCGGTCGAGCCGGACGACGTCGTGGACTGTCCCAAGTACCTGACGGTCGGGAAGGAGTTCCACAACGTGGAGACGTCGGAGCACCCGGGCGCCACCTTCCGCAAGGACTTCACCGAGTCGTGCAACACGGCCTTCATCAGCCTGCGCGGCAAGCTCGACGAGGGAGAGCTGGGCAAGGTCGCCCGCACCTACTTCGGCGTCGGCCAGGAGTGGCACGTCGGCATCCCGACGTACGACGGCTCGGTGCCGGTGCCCAAGGACGAGACCGAGAAGGCCGCGTCGATGATCGGGCAGGGCCGGATCCAGGCCAACCCCCTGATCATGGCGTCGGTGACGGCGACCGCGGTCTCCGGCGAGTTCCACCAGCCGTCCGTCACCGCAGGGAACGAAAACGGCACCCGCACCGAGCCGCTGCCCGGCAAGGTCGTCACCCAGCTGCGCGGGCTGATGCGGGACACCGTCACCGACGGCACCGCGCGGGTCCTGGCCGACCTGCCCGGCGAGGTCGGCGCGAAGACCGGCACCGCCGAGGTCTCCGACGACCAGGACAACAACGGCTGGCTCGTCGCCCACCGCGGCAACGTGGCGGTCGCCGTGGTCGTCGAGGAGGGCGTCACCGGTGGCGGCTCGGCGGGCCCGGTCGTGCACAGCCTGCTGTCCGCCGTACCGGAGGACCCGTCCTGACGCTCGTGGCCGCCCGGGCCCCGCGGGTCAGCCCAGGCGCAGCGGCAGTGCCGCCAGCCCCCGCAGCAGGGTGCTCGTGCGCCAGGTGAGCGTCGCCGGGTCGGTGGCGAACGCGAGCGCGGGGTACCGCTCCAGGAGCAGGCGTACGGCGACGGTGGCCTCCGCCCGGGCCAGCGGGGCGCCCAGGCAGTGGTGGAGGCCGTGGCCGAAGCCGAGGTGGCCGCGGGGCGCGCGGCCGATGTCGAAGCGGTCGGGGTCGGGGAAGTGGCCGGGGTCGCGGGAGGCGGCGGCGAGGGAGACGAGCACCGAGTCGCCGGCCGCGATCGGTGTGCCCGCCAGCTCCAGCGGCTCGGCCGCGAAGCGGAACGCGGAGGCGTGCACGGGGGAGTTGAACCGCAGCGACTCCTCCACCGCCGCCTCGGCCAGGTCCAGCTCGGCGCGCAGGCGGTCGAGCTGGCCGGGGTGGGTGAGGAGGCTGTGGACGGTCGCGGAGATCAGGTTGACGGTCGTCTCGTGCCCGGCGACCAGGATCAGGAAGGCCATGCCGAGCAGTTCCTCGGCGGTGAGACCACCGGCGTCCGAGGCCGCGGTCAGGTCGCCGAGGAGGGTGCCGTCCGGGGCGTCGCGCTTGGCGCCGGTCAGGTCGGTGAGGTAGCCGGTCAGCGCGCCGGCCGCGGCCTCCGCCGCCTCCGGCGACGTGGGCATGACCAGCTCGTTCGACCAGGTGTGGAAGACCTCGCGGTCGGCCCCGGGCACGCCGAGGAGTTCGCAGATCACCGTCACCGGAAGGGGCAGCGCGTACCGGGCGACCAGGTCCGCCGTGCCCCGGCGCGGCAGCGCGTCCAGCAGGTCGCTCGCGACGCGCTCCACGCGGGGGCGCAGGGCGGCGATCCGGCCCGGTGTGAAGTGGCCGGCCACCAGGTGGCGGAGGCGGGTGTGCTGCGGCGGGTCGCTCTGGAGCATGTTGCGGCCGATGGCGTGCCCGCCGTCGGAGTCCCAGGACGCGGAGTGCCGGATGTCGTTGCGCAGCCGCGGGTCGGTGAGCGCGGCCCGCGCCGCGTCGCGCGTCACGACCAGCCAGCTCTCCCCGCTCCCCGGCACCGACACCCGGTGGACGGCGCCCGCGGCCCGCAGGGCGGCCAGTTCGTCGAGGGTGGGCGCGGCCATGGGACCTCCTGGAAACCGGGGACGGCAGTCAAACGAGTAAACGGGGAGTGCTCCCCATTTACCCGGCCGACGATAGCATCGGCACCGAGGGCACGGGGAGCACTCCCCGGTTCGTACGATCCGGAGGGCGAGGATGAGCGTCGGCGCACGCGAGGGAGCGCCCCGGCAGCGACGCGACGCGCGGCGCAACCGGGAGCTTCTGCTGGAGGCGGCCCATGAGGTGTTCACCGAGCAGGGGCTGGACGCGCCGCTGGACGTGATCGCGCGCCGGGCGGGCGTCGGCAACGCGACGCTCTACCGCCACTTCCCCACCCGCGCCGCGCTCGTGGACGCCGTGTTCCGGGACTCGCTGACCGGCACGATGGAGGCGGGTGAGCGGGCCAGGCGGGCGCCGGACGCGTGGGCGGGCCTCACCGGCTATCTGGACGTCGTCTTCGCGGCCCTGGCCGCCGACCGAGGCTCCAACGACCTGATGACCACGCATCTGCGGGGCGTGGACAGTCTGGAGGCCGTGCACGAGCACAACCGCCGGACCGTGGACGCGCTGCTGGTCCGCTGCCGGGACGAGGGCACCGTGCGGCCCGACGTCACCACCGAGGACGTCCTGTTCGGGCTCGCGGCACTGGGGCGCGCGGTCCCGGCGCTGACCGCCGCGACCACGCCGGACGCCTGGCGCCGCCCGCTCGCCCTGTTCCTGGCCGGCCTGCGGACCGCCCCTGCCGCACCGCCCCTGCCGGCCCCCGCGCTCACCACCGCCGACCTCGCCGAGGTCCTGCGCGAACTGGGCCCGCACCGCACCCGCGCGGGGGAACAACCGGGACCGTCCCGCCGTTCTACAGGCGAGTAGAAGCACAGGGGTTCGAGTACTCCCCTTCTCTTTGCAGGTCCTTTACCATGTGAGGGAAAACCTCGGGCGCGCGGCTGGTACCGGCGCCCGCCGACCCCGTTAAGGAGTCCCGTTCCGTAATGGAGCCTCCCAGTACCGGCCGTGCCACGGCCGGCCCGCCAGTGCCCCCGTATGCGCGTGAGGGAAGCGGGGTGGCACGGTGACCGAGGTCCTGCTGCTCCTGCTGGCCCTCCTGCTCACCCTGGCCTGCGCGCTCTTCGTCGCGGCCGAGTTCTCCCTCACCACCGTCGAGCGCGGTGACCTGGAGCGTGCCGCCGAGTCCGGCGAGCGCGGTGCCGAGGGCGCCTTGAAGGCCGCCCGCTCCCTGACCCTCCAGCTCTCCGGTGCCCAGCTCGGCATCACGGTGACCTCGCTGGTCATCGGCATGCTGGCCGAGCCGTCGATCGCGGTGCTGCTGCGCGGCCCGCTGACGGCGATCGGCCTGGGCGCCGCCGCCTCGACGGTGGCGACGCTGCTCGGTGTGGTCCTCTCCACCGTCGTCCTGATGGTCGTCGGCGAGCTGGTCCCCAAGAACTGGGCGATCTCCCGCCCGATGGCCGTCGCGAAGGTCGTCGCGGGTCCGCAGCGCGGATTCACCACCGCCTTCGGCCCGTTCATCCGGCACCTGAACAACACGGCGAACCGTTTCGTACGCCGCTTCGGCCTGGAACCGGCCGAGGAGCTGGCGTCCGCCCGCAGCGCCGAGGAACTCGTCGCCCTCGCCCAGCACTCGGCCGCCGAGGGCGCCCTGGAGGCGGACTCGGCCGAGCTGTTCGTCCGCACCCTGCACCTGAGCGAGCTGACCGCGGAGAACGTCATGACCCCGCGCGTGGACGTCAAGGCCCTGGAGGCCCACGCCACCGCGGCCGACGCCGCGAACCTCTCGCACGCCACCGGCCTGTCCCGCTTCCCGGTCTACCAGGACAGCCTGGACGAGGTCATCGGCACCGTCCACATCCGCGACGTACTGGCCCTGGAGCCGGAGCGCCGGGCGGTCACCCCCGTCACCGAGCTGGCCGCCGCGCCGCTCCTGGTGCCGGACAGCCTGCCCGCCGACCGCCTCCTGGAGCGCATGCGCCGGGCCCGCACCATGGCCGTCGTCATCGACGAGTACGGCGGTACGGCGGGCGTGGCCACCGTCGAGGACATCGTCGAAGAGGTCGTCGGCGAGGTCCGCGACGAGCACGACCCGGTCGAGATCCCGGACCTGCTGCCCGCCCCCGCGCGGGCGGACGGCCGGGCGGCCTGGGAGGCCGACGGCTCGCTGCGCCTGGACCACCTGCGGCGCATCGGCCTGACCGCGCCGGAGGGGCCGTACGAGACCCTGGCCGGCCTGGTCGCCACCCACCTCACGCGCATCCCCGTCAAGGGCGACGTCGTCGACCTGGACGGCTGGCACCTCGACGTCCTCGACGTCGACCACCACCGCGCGGACCGCCTCCGCGTCACCGCGCCCGCGCCCCTGGTGGGCGGGCAGCCGGAGCACGAGCAGCGGGAGATGGCCCGATGACCGCCGTACAGCTCTTCATCGGCGCGCTGACGCTGCTGACCAACGCGTTCTTCGTGGGCGCCGAGTTCGCCCTGATCTCGGTGCGCCGCAGCCAGATCGAGCCGCGCGCGAAGGCGGGCGACAAGCGCGCCCGGATGACCCTGTGGGGCCTGGAGCACATCTCCCAGATGATGGCCACGGCCCAGCTCGGCATCACCGTCTCCTCGCTGGTGCTCGGCGCGGTCGCGGAGCCGGCCATCGCGCACCTGATGGAGCCGGTGTTCGAGGCGGTCCACATGCCGCACGCGCTGGTCCACCCCGTCGCCTTCGCGATCGCCCTGACCCTCGCCACGTATCTGCACATGCTGATCGGCGAGATGATCCCGAAGAACATCGCGCTGGCCGCCCCGGCGACCACCGCCCTGTTCCTCGGTCCCGCGCTGGTCGCCCTCACCCGGGCCCTGAAGCCGTTCGTCTTCGGCATCAACGCCTTCGCCAACGCCCTGCTCAAGCTGCTCAGGGTGGAGCCGAAGGACGAGGTCGAGGCCGTCTTCACGGACGACCAGCTGGCCCGCATGGTGGTCGACGCCAGCGAGGCCGGGCTGCTCACCCCGGCCGACGGCGAGCGCCTGCGCGACGCGCTGGAGCTGGGCACCCGCCCGGTCGGCGAGATCCTGGTCCCGTCGCAGAAGATGCGCACGGTCCCCCACACGGTCACCCCGGCCGAGCTGGAACGCATGGCCGCCGAGGCGGGCTACTCCCGCTTCCCGGTCACCGGCCCCGGCTCCACGGTCCTGGGCTACCTGCACATCAAGGACACCCTGGGCCTCACCGACCGCGACCGCCCGTTCCCGCGCTCGGCCCTGCACCGCGTCACCCGCGTCCGCATCGACACCCCCCTCGACGACACCCTCACCGCCCTGCGCACCGAGGACAGCCACCTCGCCGCGGTCACCGGCGAGACGGGCGCGGTCCTGGGCTTCGTGACGATGGAGGACGTCCTGACGGAGCTGGTGGGACCGGCACCGGTGGGGTCCTGACCTGACGGCGGCCGGCCCGTCCGGGAACCGGCCCGCCCCCCGGGCGACTCGGGCGCCACCCCAGCCAGCAGAGATGGCGAGGCCACCCGTGCCACCACCCGGAAAAGGTGGGGTGCCCAGTCTCAAATACAAAAA
>NZ_JBHJVQ010000008.1:123314-308567 GCF_042263835.1 Streptomyces sp. NPDC056128
GCCCCGCTGGCGCCCGCCCGCTGGCGGGGGCGGGCCGGGCCCCGGGGGGGGCCAGCCGCGGCCGGCGCCGCGCCGGGCGGGGACGGGCCCGGCCGCCGGGGCTACGCGTTCGCCACGCCTGCCAGGAGCTTGGCCGTGCCCTCCGGTGCCTCCACCGGGAAGTGGTGGCTGCCCAGGTCGACGAGGACGATGTCGAGGCGGTCCCCGTAGCGGTCGATCGCTTCCGGCGCCGCGAGGTCGCGTATCGCGAACACGGTGATCGGCTGCTGGGTCTCGCGCAGGACCGCGTCCATGTCCCAGCGCACCAGCGCCTCGATGGAACGCAGGCCCGCGGGCTGCCGCACCGCGACCATCTTCTCGAAGTACGCGTCCTTGAGGGCCGCGTCGAACCCGGCCGGTGAGCCTCCCTCGACCAGGCCCCGCACCCCCGCGGCGAAGTCCGTACGGAACATGCGCACCAGTGCGTCGGTCTGTTCCTCGTCCTGCGCGGGGAACAGCGACAGGTAGACCAGCGCATCGAGGGCGATCACCCGCGAGACCGTGCCGGGAAGGAGCCGGCCGACCTCGACGGCGACCGCCCCGCCGAGGGAGTGCCCGGCCACGACGGCCGTGTCCACGGACTCCGCTTCCAGTACCGCCGCCACGTCGTGGGCGAACTCCTCCATGGTCCAGACGTCCCGCGTCGACCTCGACCCGCCGTGCTCGGCGAGGTCCACGGCCAGGACGCGTTGGTCGGAGGGCAGGTGGTCGATCACGGCGTCGAAGTCGTGGCGGTCGCATCCCCAGCCGTGGATGAGCACGAGCGCGGGGCCGTCGGGCCGGCCGCCGGCCGTGTACCGGATCGTCGTGTGGTCGGACCGCCGTACTTCGAGGTTCCTGTGCGCGCCGCTGGTAGTGGCCACGGTTCTTCCTCTTTCTTCTCGTTCATCGTAGGGAGGACGTTTCCGTCCTCCGGTGCGTGCGTATCTGGTGCAGGCGCAGGGCGAGCGCGAGGAAGGTGATCATCGCGATCGCCAGTGCGTAGAACTCGGTCGCGGTCCTCAGCCCGACAGCGGTGACGGCGATGCCGCCGAGTACGGCCGGCACGCTGTTGCCCAGGTAGCTGATGACGTTGGCCAGGGCGAAGACCGCGCTGCGCTCGTGCGGCCGGGCGATGCGGGCGAAGGTGCCGAACGTCGCCAGGACCGAGGCGCCCAGTCCGAAACCCGCGACGACGGTGCCGAGGGCGGCGAGCCAGGACAGGTCCTTCGCCGTCCCGGCCAGCGAGGTCAGGGTGCCGAGGCCGAGCAGGGCGGACGCGGGGGCCAGCAGCGAGGGCGCGGGACGGGAGCGCAGCAGGGCGACCGCGAGCGCACCCGTGCCCGCCAGGAGCGTCACGACGACGCCCCCGACCAGGTGGCTGTGGAGGCCGAGCAACTCGGCCGCGACGGACGGGCCGAGCGAGAGGTACATCCCGGCCAGCGCCCAGCCGGCGATCATCGCCGGCACCACCGGGACGATGTCGCCACGCAGGTGCGCCGGCATCGCGATCCGGGGGCGCAGCGAGGCGACCGCTCCCGGGCGGCGGAGCGAGGTCTCCGGCATGCGGGCGACGACCAGCGCGGCCAGCACCATCGCGCCGAACAGCAGCCCGTAGACCAGCCGGGTCGGGGCGGGGCCGAACTCCACGAGGACCCCGGAGCCCAGGGCGCCGAGCGCGAGTCCGGTCAGGGGAGCCACCGACGTGACGATCCCCGCGCGGCCGCGGGCGTGCGGCGGTTCGAGATCGACGAGAGCGGCGCTCAGCGCGGTCGTCGCCGCCCCGGTCGCGATGCCCTGGAGCACGCGCGCCACGGACAGGACCCACACGTCCCCGGCGGCGGCGAACAGGACGAGTGCCGTCATCTCCAGTCCGATCGCCGCACCGAGCACCGGCCGGCGCCCGAGGTGGTCCGAGAGCGCTCCGACGACGAGCAGCGAGCCCAGCAGGCCGACCACGTACAGGGCGAAGACGACGGTCAGCACCCACGCGGTGAACTGCCATTGCCGCTGGTAGATGACGTAGAGCGGGGACGGCGCGCTGGAAGCGGCCAGGAAGAGGACGAGGATCGCGGCCACGTGGGGGAACGCGCCCGCCCATGGCTCACGGCGCACACCGTGAGCGGGTGGCGCGGTGGTGACGGCGGATTCAGGAGACATGCCAGCCTCGCAGTGATCGTTGCGTTAGTGCGGCCCCAAGGTACACCAAACGCAGCGATCGCTGCGATATTAAGTCAGTGATCAATGCGATACTGGTGGCATGCCCACTCCGACCTCCTCCTCGCCCCCCGTCGGCAGCCGGCCCGGCGGCCGGTCCGCCCGAGTCCGGGCCGCCGTCCACCGGGCCGTCAGGGAACTGGTCGCCGACGAGGCAGGTGAAGCGCTCACGATCCCGGGCGTCGCCGCCCGCGCGGGCGTGCACGCCACCACGGTCTACCGCCGTTGGGGCTCCGTCGGCGACCTCCTCGCCGACGTCACGACCAGCCGCTTCTCCGGCGACATCGTGGTGCCGGACACCGGAAGTCTCCGCGGCGACCTGGAGCGCTACGCGTCCGATCTGGCCAAGGACCTCGGCGACCCGGACACCCTCGCCCTGGTGCGCGCCACCATCGGCACCGGCGGAGAACAAGGCGCCGCGGCGTGCCGCGGAGAGCGCCAGCGGCAGCTCGAAGCCATCCTCGAACGGGAACGGGCCCGCGAGGGCGGGACCCCTCCGACCCTGGAGCGCACGACGGACGCCGTGCTCGCCCCCCTCTATTACCGCGCCGTCTTCACCGACCTGCCCCTGACCCCGGAGTGGACACGGAGCCTGGTGTCCCACCTGCTGCCGGAGTGAGCCGGGACGGCACCCGTCCCAGCCAGGCACCCCGCCCGCTCACGCCCGCAGCGCCTCCGCAGGAGGCGTGCGCAGGGCGTGGCGGGTGGGGAGTTCGACGGTGAGCCAGGCCGTCGCGACCACCGTGGCCGCGGCGGCGGGGAGCAGCCACGCGGGCCCCGCCGGCCACGGACGGCCGAGGAAGCCCAGGCCCAGCAGGGCGAGGGGTACGGCCGACAGGAGCAGCCCGCAGACCAGCGCCGACGCGGCGATCACCGCGGCCTCGCGGCGCATCATCGCGCGGATCTGCCTCGGGGTCGTACCGACCAGCCGCAGGGCGGCGATCTCGGCGCGGCGCTGCGCGGTGGCCGCGACCAGCTTGTTGGCGATGCTCAGCAGCAGGTAGCCGAGGAGCACCACGATCACCGCCAGGTTGACCCACACCTCGGGCGGGGCCTTCGCGCCGGTGGCGTCGGCGGCCGTGTCCGCCACGGTCAGGCCGGGGCGGCCGGCCGCCAGCGCGGCGAGCCCCTGCCCGGCCCGGGACGTGCCGTCGGTGCGGACCAGGACGCTCCCGTCGAGGCCGGACGTGGTGTGTCCGGCGGCCAGTTGCCGGGAGAGGACGACCGGCCCGAACCCCAGCCCCCGCTCGTACACGGCGACGACCCGGGCGTCGACGCGCGCCCCGTCGCCGAGCACGAGGCGGACCCGCTTCCCGAGCCCGGCGTCGCGGGTGCGGGCGGCCTCCGCGCTGACGGCGACCGTCGCTCCCGTCAGCCGGTCCAGGCCGCCGTCCGTCACGCCGAGGTCGAGGACGTGCCGGGCGTCCGGCCCGACGACCGTCGCCGGGGCCGACTCGGCGGCGGGCTCGCCGAACTCCTCGTACTCCCACACCACCGTGGTCGTGCGCACCGGCGCCGCCGCCCGCACGCCCGGCACCTCCCGTACGGCGGACAGGGTGCCGGCGGGCAGCCCGCCCAGGGCCGGCGCGCTCACCTCGTACCGGGCGAGCGTGCCGGCGCGGGTGTCGTCCGAGGTGGCGGCGAGCACCGTGGTCTGCGCGAAGGTGTACGTCAGGACGAACACGACCGCCATCGCCAGCGGACTGACCACGCCCGCCAGCCGCAGTGCGTAGGCGTGGACGTTGGACAGCGCCAGCCACGTCGGCGCCGGGACGCCGGGCCGCAGCCGCCGTACGACCGCTCCGCCCGCGCTCCGCACGAGGGCCGGGCCGGACAGCGCCAGGCCGATCGCGGCGACGATGCCCGCGAGGGAGGTCGCCGAGGCTCCGACGACAGTGCGGGACCACAGCGGCGCCGCCGACAGCACGCACGCGCCGAGGATCAGCAGCAGACCGGCGCACGTCCGGCCCCGCGACGGGTTGCGCGGCTCGCTGCGCGACTCGGCGACCGCCTCGGTGGCCGGTCTGCGGGAGGTGCGCCAGGCCGCGCACCGGGCGGACAGCCGCACCGCCGCCGCCACCAGGAGCAGCGTGGCCAGCGCGGGCAACGGGCCGAAGGTCAGAGGGAGTTCACCGGGGAGGACCCCGCGGTCGGCCAGCAGCCCCCGGAACCGGTCCGCCAGCAGGTAGCCCAGCGCGACGCCCGGCGCCAGCGCCACCGCCGCGACCACGGTCGACTGGGCGGCGGCGAGCCGGCGGATCTGCCTCGGCGTGGCGCCGACGGCCCGCATCAGCGCCAGGTCCCGGCGCTGCCCGGCGATCGTCACGCCGAGGGCGCCCGCGACGACGAACCCGGTGATCAGCAGCACGATCCCGGCGAGCGACCCGGCCAGCAGGATCAGCAGCGAGCGCGCCGAACCCACACCGGGCGCGACCGCCTCACCCCGGTCCGCGCCGGTGACGACCTCCAGCCCGGCGCCCGCCACCTCCTCCCGAACGGCGGCGGCGACACCTTCCCCGGCGCCGGACTCGACCCGCAGGCCGACCAGGTCGACCGTCCCGGCCCGTGGCCCGGCGCCGTCCCGTCCGGCCAGCCGCAGGGCGGTGCCGTCCGCGAAGTACACGCCGGTGTCCGGCGCGTGGACCACGGCGGAGACCCGGTAGGCGGTGGCGGGACGGCCGTTCGCCACGACCTCGGTCCTGTCGCCCACCGCGAGTCCGGCCCCCGCGCCCACGGCGACCTCGCCCGCGCCCGACGGCGCCCGGCCCTCGACGCGCGGCTCGGCCAGCAGCTTGGTCGAGGACCAGCCGTGGCCCGCCGTCCCGGGGTCCTCGTCCGCCGGGACCACCCGTCCGCCGGCGCCGACGAGCGCGGCAGGGAAGCCGATGTCGCCGACGGCCGCGGTGACGCCGGGCAGGGCGGTCAGCCGGGCGACGAGCCCGCCCGGGACCGTGGCGCGTTCGGGCAGCGCGATCGGGAGGTCGCCGCCCGGGTGGAACTCCTGGTCGGCGGCGACCACGACGTCCGCGCCGCCGAGCCGCCCGGGCGGCAGGTGCGAGCGGAGGCCGGACTCGGCGAGGACGCCGGTGGTGGTGAGGAGGGCCGCGCCGCCCAGCACCGCGCACGCGACGGCGAGCAGGGCGGTGATCCGGTGCGCGGCCATGCGCAGGGCGAGACGCAGCACGGCTACCGCTCCCCCAACGCGACCAGGCGGTCGGCCAATAGCGGTGCCGTCGGATGCTCCAGCGCCTCGACGACCCGGCCGTCGGCCATCACCAGCGCCCGGTGCGCGCGGGCCGCGGCGGCCGGGTCGTGGGTGACCATCACCACGGTCTGGCCCAGGTCGTCGACGAGTCCGCGCAGCAGGTCCAGGACCTGGTGGGCGCTGCGCAGGTCCAGCGCGCCGGTCGGCTCGTCCGCGAACACCACGGCGGGCTTCGCCGCCAGGGCCCGTACGACGGCGGCCCGCTGCTGCTGGCCGCCGGAGAGTTCGGCGGGGCGGTGCGCGAGCCGGTCGGCCAGGCCCACCCGCTCGGTCAGGGTGCGCAGCCACTCCCGGTCCGGGCGCCGGCCGGCCAGCCGCAGGGGCAGCGTGATGTTGTCCTCGACGCTGAGCGAGGGGATCAGGTTGTACGCCTGGAAGACGAAGCCGACCCGCTCACGGCGGAGTTCGGTGCGGCGGGTCTCGTTCAGCCCGGAGATCTCCCGGCCGTCGATGCGGACGCTGCCCGCCGTGGGGGAGTCCAGCCCGGCCGCGCAGTGCATCAGGGTGCTCTTGCCGGAGCCCGAGGGCCCCATCACGGCGAGGAACGTGCCGTGCTCCACGGTGAGCGACACGTCGTCGAGGGCCCGTACGCCGCCCGGGTAGGTCCGGGCCACGTGCGCGAGCGCGATGGCGGGCGCCCTGCGCGCGGTGGCCGTGGTGGTGAGGGCGCCGCTCATCGCCGCCCCCGCAGACCGCGCACGACGAGGGCGCCGGCGGCGAGCACCGTGACCACGCCGCAGGCCAGGTGCACCCAGGTGTGCGCACCGCCGTAGGAGGCGGCCATGTTGGTGACCGCGCTGAGCACGACGACGGCCCACAGCAGGGTGCGCAGGACGTCGCCGCGGGAGACGGTGTCCTCGGGGGTGCGGGGCGGGGTGGTGCCCAGTCGGTAGGGGTCCTGGGGTTGCGTCATGGCTGCGGCCTCCGTCGGCGTCGCTCTCGGTCGGCCTCGACGCTAGGGACGGGGACCCCCTCGGGCCGATCCCGTGGGCCGCCCGGTCCGGGGTACAGCAGGCTGTACTTTCCGGCTCCGCACCCGGCGTCGGGCCGTGCGGCGGCATAGGGTCGGCCACGCCGGTCGGGGGCGCGCGGCGCGGAGGGAGGCAGGCGGATGACGGTTCCGGTCACGTCCGTGCGGGAGGCCGCCGTACGGACCCTGCGCGGCGCCGGTGCGGCGACCGGGCAGCTCGTCGGCGGGCTCGGTACGGCCTTCCTGGCGCTCGGCGTGCTGGTGCTGCTCGCCGTGGCCGCGGTGACCGCCCCGGTGGGCGTGGGCCTGCTGCTCGCGCCGGTCGCCCTGCGCGCCCTGCACGCGCTCGCCCGCCGGGAGCGCGACCGCCTGTCCCGCCGGGGCCCCGAGATCGTCCCGCCCGACCCGCCGCCCACCCGGCTCCGGGCCGCGCTGCCCGACGCCACCACCCGGCGCGAACTGGGCTGGCTGGTCCGGCACGCCACCCTGGGCCTCCTGCTCGGGCTGTGCGGTCTCCTGCTGCCCGTCTGCGCCGTACGGGACACGACCTTTCCCCTCTGGTGGGGGCTCGTGCCCGAGGGCGGCACCAGCACGTCGATCGGGATCGGGACCGCCGCGTCCTGGTGGGACGCCGTCGCCGTGGGCCTGCTGGGACTGGGCTGGACCGCGATCGTCCTGGGCCTGGGGCCGGGCATGGCGCGCCTCCAGGCCGCCCCGGCCCGGCGGCTGCTCGCGGCGGGCCCGGACACGGACCTGACGCTGCGGGTGGCCGAACTGACCGCCACGCGGGCGGCCGCGCTGGACGCGCACGCGACGGAACTGCACCGCATCGAGCGGTCGTTGCACGACGGTGCGCAGAACCGGCTGGTGTCCGTGACGGTGCTGGTGGGCGCGGCCCGGCGGATGGCGGCGCGTGATCCCGCGGGTGCGGACGAGCTGCTGGAGCGGGCCCAGTCGGCGGCGGAGCAGGCGCTGGCGGAGCTGCGGTCGGTGGCGCGGGGCATCCTGCCGCCGGTGCTGGCCGACCGCGGGCTCGCGGGGGCGCTGTCGGGGCTGGCGGCGGACTGCGGGGTGCCGTGCCGGGTCGAGGCGGACGTGCCGCGGCGGTGTGCGGCGTCGGTGGAGGCGACGGCGTACTTCGTGGTGGCCGAGGCGCTGACGAACATCGCCAAGCACAGTGGCGCCGGGCGGGCCTGGGTCACGGCCGGCGTACGCGGCGACCGGCTGCGCGTGGTCGTCGGCGACGACGGCCGCGGCGGCGCCGACGAGACCGACGGCTCGGGCCTGACCGGCATCCGCCGCCGCGTCGCGGCCCTGGACGGCACCTTCGACCTGACCAGCCCACGGGGCGGCCCGACGGTCCTGGAGGTCGGCCTCCCCTGCGCCATGTAGTCCCCGGGCGCGCGCCTACCAGCCGGTCGCCAGCAGGTGGTTGAGGAGCAGTGCCAGGACCGCCTGTGCCGTCAGCCACGCGCGCGGGCGCGGGAGGAAGGCGCAGGCGGGCAGGAGCCACAGGGCGAAGGGGAGCCAGATGCGTTCCGTCTCCGCCTTGCTCATGCCGGACAGGTCGGCGACCAGCAGGGCGAGCAGGCCCGCGGCCACGAGGAACGCGAGGCGGAGGTCCTCCGTCCGCGCGTCCCCGTCGCCCCGCCGCCGGATCAGCACGACCCCCGCCCGCCGCAGCCCCGCCACCGTGGCCAGGCCCGTGATGAGGACCGTGCAGGCGAGGTTGGCCCACACCCAGTACGCGTACGGGCGGACACCGGCCGCGCCCTCGTAGTACCGCTCGACGAGCAGGTGGTACGCCTCCCACCAGTCGAAGCCGATCACGGTGAAGACGACCGGCACCACCGCCATGCCGGCCAGCAGCGGCACGAAGAGCAGCGGGCGTTCCCGCACCCCGTGCCGCCCGAGCAGCAGCACCGCCGCCCCGATCACGGCGAAGAGCGTGAGGCCGTAGGAGAGGTAGCAGGTCAGTCCGAAGAGGAGCCCCGCGCCCGCCGTCCACCACAGGGAGCGTCCGGTGACCGTGAGGGCCAGCAGCGCCACGGCCCACGCGGCGACCGCCGCGAAGTAGCCGTCGGCGGACGTGCCCATCCACACCGCGGCCGGTGCCAGCACCAGGAAGGGCGCCGCCCGCCGGGCGAGCCGCTCGCCGCACAGTGCCCGCACCGCCACCAGCACCGCCACGCACGCCGTCGCGCCCACGGTGATGGTCCAGACCCCGGCCCAGCCTCCGCCGCCCAGCCCGATCCGGTCGAGCAGCACGTAGGTGAGCGTGGCCCCCGGCGGGTGACCGGCGACGTGGGCGGGCCAGTTGTCGGGGGAGTGCAGCAGGATGTGCCCGTTGAAGTCGCGCAGGGTCGCCGGGATGTCGCGCCAGCGGTCGATGACCGACAGGTACTCCTGGCTGGTGGTGAGCCGCCCGGCGACGCCCCGCTCCCAGCCGTCGATCAGGGCCAGCGACCAGGTCCACGCCATCGCCGCGCCCCACGCCGCGGAGAGCAGCGCGCGCCACGGCAGCCGGGCGGCGACGGCCGGCCCGTACGCCACGGTCGCCGCCGCCATCAGGACGGCCGCCGGGGTGCCGGGGCCCAGGTGCGGGTCCCAGCGGCCCAGCAGGGGTGGCCAGCCGACGATGAGGTCGTCGTAGGTGTACACGTTGCGGCCGACCAGGATGGCGGCGGCCACCAGCAGCACGGCCGCCGCGGCGGCGTACAGGTCGCGGGAGACGGAGCGGAGGCGGGTCACACCGGCACCGTAGGGCGGAAGATCGCGCGTCGGACGGCGCACACGGCGGACGTCAGCGTTTCGTCATGGGTCGCGGACCGCTTTCGGGGCCTCCCGGTGCCTACGGTCGGGACATGCGTGACCTCGCCACACGGCTTCCCTCCTCCCCGGGTTTCTGGCGCAGCCCCCTGCGCGGCCCCCGGTTCACGTCGGTGCTCGGCATCGTGCTGCTCGTCGGCATCACCGTGCTGTTCGTGACCGGCCTGCTCTCGTACGCCGCCTACAACCCCGACCTGTCCCCGGTCAACGACAAGACCCCGGACAAGGGGCTCCTCGGCTTCTACCTCTTCGCGTGGCCGACCGACCCCACGTGGCTGTACCGCCTCACCCAGGGTGTCCACGTCACCCTCGGGCTCACCCTGATCCCGGTGCTGCTGGCCAAGCTGTGGTCGGTCGTGCCGAGGCTGTTCACCCTGCCGCCGGCCCGCTCGGTCGCGCACGCGCTGGAGCGGCTCTCGCTGCTGCTGCTGGTCGGGGGCGCGCTGTTCCAGTTCGTGACCGGGGTGCTCAACATCCAGTTGGAGTACCTCTTCCCCGGCTCGTTCTACCCGCTGCACTTCTACGGTGCGTGGGTCTTCTTCGCCGCGTTCGTCGCGCACGCGGTGCTGAAGATGCCGCTGGCGCTGCGCAACCTCCGGGCGATGCGCGAGGAGCGCGACGACCTGGTGTCCCCGCGGCCCGCCGCGCCCACCGTCTCGCGGCGCGGTGCCCTGTGGTTCGTCGGCGGCGGCTCGCTGCTGATGTTCGCCACGAACGCGGGGCGCAGCTTCGACAGTCCGCTGCGGGCCACGGCCGTGCTCTCCCCGCACGGCGGACCCGATCCGGGCGGCGGACCCAACGGCTTCCAGATCAACAAGACGGCCGCGTACGTCGGCATCGTCCCGGCCGAGACCCGCGACGACACGTGGCGGCTCGTCCTCAAGGGCCGCTCCGGGACCGTCCGCCTCAGCCGGGCCGACCTGCTCGCCATGGAGCAGCACAGCGAGGCCCTGCCCATCGCCTGCGTCGAGGGCTGGTCGACATCCGACCAGTGGTGGCGCGGGGTGCGGCTGCGGGACCTCGCCGCGCGCGTGGGCCACGAGGACGACCCGCCCGACGTGTTCGTCGAGTCCCTCCAGCGGCGCGGCGCCTTCCGCAGCGGCGCCCTGCGCGCCAACCAGGTCGCCGACCCGCGTTCCCTGCTCGCCCTGTACGTCAACGGCGAGGCGCTGAGCGCGGACCACGGCTACCCGGCGCGGATCATCGTGCCCGCCGCGCCCGGCGTGCTGAACACCAAGTGGGTGGCCCGGATGACGTTCGGAGACCTGGGATGAACCGTGTACGTGAGCCGCGCGGGCTGGGCAGGCCGGGCGGCCGGCTGCGGCCCGTGATCGGCAGCCCCCTTCAGATCCTCCTGCTGGCCTGCTCCTTCGCGCTCGCGGGCTACGCGGGGGTGCGGCTGCTCGCCGGTGACTGGCTCGGTGTGGCCCTGTGGTTCGTGGGGGCGGCGCTGCTGCACGACCTGGTGCTGCTGCCGCTGTACTCGGTGGCGGACCGGGCGGTCACCGGCGGGCTCGGCGCGGTCGACCGCCGTCGGTGGGCGATGTACGTGCGCGTCCCGGCCGCCTTCTCCGGGCTGCTCCTGCTGGTGTGGTTCCCGCTGATCGCCGGCCGGGTCGACGCGGGGTACCGGGGGGTCACCGGGCTGTCGGCGGACGGCTACCTCGCGCGCTGGCTGCTGATCACGGCCGTGCTGTTCGGCGGCTCGGCGCTGCTGCTGGCGGCGCGGTCGCTGCGGTCGCTGCGCAGCGCGACGAAGGGGCGCTCCCCCGACGTCCACTGAGCGACGGTCCGCCAGCCGCCGGCGGCCGCGCGGTCGAGCAGGGCGCGGGTGCCGATCCGCGCCCAGGGGAAGGGGCTGCCGGACGCGTGGCCGTCGGTGACGTCGACGAGCTGCACCTGGGCGCGCTCGTCGACGTCCACCCGCGCGGTCTCGGCGATCAGCAGGCCGCCGGGGGCGAGCAGCGCGGCGACGCGGGCGAGCAGGGCGCGGGGGTCGCCGCCGATGCCGACGTTGCCGTCCATGAGGAGCACGGTGTCCCAGCGTCCCTCGCCGGGCAGCGGCTCGAAGACGGAGCGCCGCAGCGACTGGCCGCCGGACCGCACGGTGCGGGCCACCGCGGCCTCGCTGACGTCGATGCCGAGGACGGTCCGGCCCCGGGCGGCGAGTTCCGCGACCAGCCGGCCGGGTCCGCAGCCCACGTCGAGGACGGCGCCCTCGCACCGGTCCAGCACCTCCAGGTCGACCGTGTCGGCCCCCGCGCACCACCGCTCCACCTCCAACGGCAGCAGCCACCCGTCGGTACGCCGCAGAAACAGCGGCCCGCGACCGGCCCGCAGGGCGGCGGCGTAGGGGTCGGAGACGGCCCAGGGCGCCGGACCCGCCAGGGGGAACGCCGATTCCGCGAGGCACCCGGGACCGACGGCCGCCCAGTCGCCGGACGGTCGCCCCACGGGCCCGTTCCCCGCGGGGCGGTCCACCCCGCCGCCCGATCCGCTCACCGGCTCACTCATCGGCCGCCCACCCGCGCGCCCGTGGCCGCTCATCGGCCCACCCGGGCGTCCGTGGCCGCCGTCCGCGCCGCGACCCGGCCGTGCGGCCGGCCCACCGGTGGGCGTGCCGGTCCGTTCCCGGCGGCGCGGGGCGCCCCGCCGGTCGATCCGCTCATCGGGCGCCCACCCGCGCATCCGTGGCCGTTCATCGGCCCACCCGCGCGTCCGCGCCCGCCGTGCACTCCGCCAGCCGGTCGGCGAAACGGCCGTGCGGGGCGAGTGCGGCGACGGCACGGGCGTCGGCGGCGGTGTCGACGTCGCGCAGGGGCGGCAGGTCCCGTACCCGCAGGCCCGCCGCCAGCAGGCGCTCGCGCTGCACGGCCCCCGTCACCGGCGTCGACATCGGCACGCCCCGCAGCAGGGCCGGGTCGGGGCGGGCCAGGCCCAGCGCCCAGAAGCCGCCGTCCTCCGCCGGACCGAAGTACGCGTCGCAGCCCGCGAAGTCCACGTCGAGCAGCTCCGGCGTCACCTGCGGGGTGTCCATCCCGATCAGCAGGGCGGGCCCCGTGCACCCGGCGAACGCGTCCGCGAGCCGTGCGTCGAGGCCGCCCGCGCACTGCGGTACGACGTCGAAGCCGGGCGGCAGCCAGGGCCCCGGGGC
The DNA here is from genome assembly GCF_042263835.1 of Streptomyces sp. NPDC056128. Lineage (NCBI taxonomy): Bacteria > Bacillati > Actinomycetota > Actinomycetes > Kitasatosporales > Streptomycetaceae > Streptomyces > Streptomyces sp. NPDC056128. The sequence goes on from NZ_JBHJVQ010000008.1 coordinate 135,768, forward strand.
ACCGGCGAGCACCAGCACCCGGCGCCGGGCGGGCGTCGCGGCGACCGCGCGCAGGGTGTCGGCGAGGGACGCCTCGGCCAGCGCGGCCGCCTCGTCCGGGGTGAAGGGCGGGGTGAGGCGGGTCTTCACCCGGCCCGGACGGGGTTCCTTGGCGATGACGAGGAGGGTGCTCACCATGCTCACCACGAGTTCCCCCCGCGGGCCGCGTCACGCGGAACCCTGCGCTCCGGTTGCTCGGCGAGCACGCCGCGCATGTCCCGTACCGCGTGCCAGGTGCCGCGCCAGGTCCCGGTGACCTTCGAGGCCCCCGTGCGGGGCAGGTACGGCACGTCGTGCTCGGTGACCCGCCAGCCCGCGTCGGCGGCCCGCACCACCATCTGGAGCGGGTAGCCGCTGCGCCGGTCGGTGAGGCCGAGGCCGAGCAGCGCCTCGCGGCGGGCGGCGCGCAGCGGGCCGAGGTCGTGCAGCCGCAGGCCGGTGCGGCGGCGCAGCATCCGGGCGAGCGCGAGGTTGCCGGCCCGGGCGTGCGGTGGCCAGGCGCCGCGCCCCCGCGGTCGTCGGCGGCCGAGCACCAGGTCGGCGGTGCCGTCCCGGATCTCGCGCACGAAGGGCGTCAGCAGGCCCGGGTCGAGGGAGGCGTCGCAGTCGCAGAAGCAGACGATGTCGGCGGTGGCGGCGGTCAGCCCGGCGTGGCAGGCGGCGCCGAAGCCGCGGCGCGGCTCGGTCACGACCGTGGCGCCGAGAGCGCGGGCGAGGTCCGCCGAGCCGTCGGTGGAACCGTTGTCGACGACGAGGGCGCGCCAGCCGTCCGGGATGCGGGCCAGAACCCAGGGCAGGGCTCCGGCCTCGTCCAGACAGGGGAGTACGACGTCGACGTCGGGAGCGGGCGAGGTGGTCACGGCTCTCACCCTACGAGCCGAAATCGGGCGAATCGGGCTCCCGCTCCTTACGAAACACGGACGTCGCGACCCGGGGCGGCCCTCGGGGACGACGTCCGCGTGGGCGCGGTGCGAGGCTGGGCGCATGCAGCAGCCGCACGAGCCCGCTCCCGCACCGGCGTCCCCGGACGGAGCCCCCGGCGCCCCCGCCCGGATCCTGGTCGTCGACGACGACCCCACGGTCGCGGAGGTCGTCGCCGGGTACCTGGAGCGCGCCGGGCACGTCGTGGACCGGGCCGACGACGGTCCGGCCGCGCTCACCCGGGCCGCGGCGCACCGGCCGGACCTGGTGGTGCTGGACCTGATGCTGCCCGGCATGGACGGTCTCGAGGTCTGCCGGCGGCTGCGCGCCACGGGGCCCGTGCCGGTCGTCATGCTGACCGCCCGCGGCGACGAGGACGACCGCATCCTCGGCCTGGAGGTCGGGGCGGACGACTACGTGACCAAGCCGTTCAGCCCCCGCGAGCTGGTGCTGCGGGTGGAGTCGGTACTGCGCCGCACCCGGCCCGCCGCCGGGCTGGTGCCGCCGTCCGCGGCCGGCCTCACCGTCGACCCGGGCGCCCGGCGGGCCACGAAGGAGGGCGCCGAGCTGGCCCTCACCCTGCGCGAGTTCGACCTGCTGGCCTTCTTCCTGCGGCACCCGGGGCGGGCCTTCGCCCGGGAGGAGCTGATGCGGGAGGTGTGGGGCTGGGACTTCGGCGACCTGTCCACCGTCACCGTCCACGTGCGGCGGCTGCGCGGCAAGGTCGAGGACGACCCGGCCCGGCCGCGGCTGATCCAGACCGTGTGGGGCGTGGGCTACCGCTTCGACCCGACGGGGCGGGAGACGGACTGACCATGCACGACACCCTCCTCATCGCCCTGTACGCCTTCGCCGGCGCCGCCGTCACCGGGCTGGCCGGTGCGGCCGTGCTGCGGCTGATCCGGCGGCGCTCGCTGACCGCGTCGCTCGCGGTGGTGGCGGCGGTCGCCGTCCTCGCGATGCTCGCGGGCACGCTCGCCGTGGCCTGGGCGATGTTCCTGTCCCCGCACGACCTGTCCGTGGTCACCACCGTCGCGGCGATGGCGGCCGTCGTGTCGCTGGCCACCGCGCTGCTGCTGGGCCGCTGGGTGGTGGCCCGCAGCCGCGAACTGACGGCCGCCGCGCGCTCGTTCGGCGACGACGGCGACTACGCGGCGCCCACCGTCCCGGCGACCGCCGAACTCGACGCGCTCAGCCGTGAACTGGCCGCCACCAGCGCCCGCCTGGCCGAGTCCCGGGAACGCGAGCGCGCCCTGGAGACCTCCCGGCGGGAACTGGTCGCCTGGATCTCGCACGACCTGCGCACGCCGCTGGCCGGCCTGCGGGCCATGTCCGAGGCCCTGGAGGACGGCGTCGCCGCCGACCCCGACCGCTACCTCCGCCAGATCCGCACCGAGGTGGAACGCCTCAACGACATGGTCGGCGACCTCTTCGAACTCTCCCGCATCCACGCCGGTGCGCTCGCCCTCGCCCCCGCCCGGATCTCGCTCTACGACCTGGTCGGCGACGCCCTCGCGGGCGCGGACCCGCTGGCGCGCGAGCACGGCGTACGGCTGGTCGGCGACGCGGTGGCGGCGGTGCCGGTCGAGGTGGACGGCAAGGAGATGAGCCGCGTCCTGGGCAACCTCCTGGTCAACGCCATCCGCCGCACCCCCGCCGACGGCACGGTCGCCGTCGCCGCCGAGCCCTCGCCCGAGGGCGTGGTGCTCTCCGTCTCCGACGGCTGCGGCGGCATCCCCGAGGAGGACCTGCCCCGCGTCTTCGACACCGGCTGGCGCGGCACCCACGCCCGCACCCCTCCGGCCGGCGCGGGCCTGGGCCTGGCCATCGTCCGCGGCATCGTGGAAGCCCACCGCGGCCACACCACGGTCCACAACATCCCCGGCGGCTGCCGCTTCGAGGTAACCCTCCCACTGGCTGACGCCTGAGCCGCCTGACGCGCTTACCCTTCGCCCCCGCCCCGAACCGGCCCCCGGGCTGGCGCCCCGGCCTTGGGCCTAACCCGCTTGCCCGGCCCACGCCTTCGGCCCGGCCCGCGCCTTCGGCCTGTGCCCGGCCTTCGGCCCGACCCACGCTTCGGCTCCTGGCCCATGCCCTTGGCTCGCGCATTCGTCCTCGGCCCGCCGCGGACCGGGTCCGCGGGCTGGCCCCCCGGCCCTCGGCCCAACCCGCTTGCCCGGCCCACGCCTTCGGCCTGTGCCCGGCCTTCGGCCCGACCCACGCTTCGGCTCCTGGCCCATGCCCTTGGCTCGCGCATTCGTCCTCGGCCCGCCCCGGACCGGGTCCCCGGGGCCGGCGCCTCGGCCTTGGGCCCAACCCGCTTGCCCGGCCCGCGTCTTCGGCCTTCGGCCCGACCCGGGCTCCCGGCCTTCGGCCCCGCCCCCGGCGTCATTCCCCCCGCAGACCCGCCCGAGCGAACTCCCGCATGCCCTCCCGGAAGTCGACCCGGGGGTGCCAGGACAGGTCGGTGCGCAGGCGGGTGGAGTCGGCGGTGATGTGGCGTACGTCGCCGAGGCGGTACTCGCCGGTGATGACCGGGTCGGGGCCGCCGTACGCCTCGGCGAGGGCGGTGGCCATCTCGCCCACCGTGTGCGGGTCGCCGCTGCCGGTGTTGTAGGCGGTGAGCGTGCCGTCCGGGCGGTCGGCCGTCAGCGCCGCGACGTTGGCCGCGGCCACGTCCCGTACGTGCACGAAGTCCCGGCGCTGCCGCCCGTCCTCGAAGACCCGGGGGGCCTCGCCGCGGGCGAGCGCGGAGCGGAAGAAGGAGGCGACCCCGGCGTACGGGGTGTCGCGGGGCATCCCGGGGCCGTACACGTTGTGGTAGCGCAGCGACACCGCCGTCGCGCCGGCCGACCGGGCCCAGGCCGCGGCCAGATGCTCCTGGGCCAGCTTGGTGGTCGCGTACACGTTGCGCGGGTCGGCCGGCGCGTCCTCGCCGACCAGCCCCGGGGACAGGGCCGCGCCGCACACCGGGCACGGCGGTTCGAACCGGCCCGCGTCCAGGTCGGCGACGGCACGCGGGCCGGGCCGCACCACGCCGTGCCGTGCGCACTCGTAGCGCCCCTCGCCGTACACGACCATCGACCCCGCGAGCACGAGCCGCCCCACGCCCGCCTCCGCCATCGCGGCGAGCAGGACCGCGGTGCCGAGGTCGTTGCGCGAGACGTACTCCGCGGCGTCGGCGAACCCGTTGCCGAGCCCCACCATCGCCGCCTGGTGGCACACGGCGTCCACCCCGGTGAGCGCCTTGGCGACCGCCGTGGGGTCGCGCACATCGGCGGCGGGGTCCTCGCGGACGTCGTATCCGACGGCCTCGTACCCGTGCTCCCGCAGTGCCGCCACGACATGGGACCCGATGAACCCGGCATGGCCGGTGACCAGTACGCGCATGCGTCCACGCTAGGCGCGTGAGGCCTCGCGCCGGGCGTCCGGCGCGGTGCGTCACCGGTCCGTAAGAAGCGGACGCCCGCACCGCCCACACGACTTTGCCATCCCTTTACAACCCGCCGGGGCGCCGCCTCGTCTCTCCGTCCGATCCACCTCACCACCCCCCGAGAGAGAGCGACCCGATGCGCCGCACCATCCTCAGCGCCGTGGCCCTGGCCTGCACCGCCGTACTGGCCGGCACCGCGCCCGCGTTCGCCGACGGCCCCAGCCCGGTCCCCTCCAAGGCCCCGGCCCAGAGCACCCCGAGCCCCGTGCCCAGCGAGGCCCCGTCCAAGGCCCCGACGCCCTCCCCCAGCAAGCCGGGCCCGGCGGACGAGGCGCCCACCCCTGCCCCGGCCGACGGCCAGGTCTCCGCCGTGCCCGAGGGCGCCCCCGACACCGGCGTCGCGAACCCGGAGTCGGGCGGGACCGACGAGGGGCTCGTCGGCGCGGGCGCCGGTGCCGTGCTCGTCGCGGGCGGCGCGGTCCTCTTCGTCGTACGGCGTCGGCGGGCGGCGACCGGGGCATGACCCGGCCCGCCGGTCGCGCCCTCGCCACCGCGGCGCTCGCCGTGCTGCTCGCCGGCTGCGGAGGCGGCCCGGGGGACGCCGGGAATGCGGGGAACGCGGGGGACGGCGTGGCCGCGTCCGACCGCCCCGGCACCACCGCACCCCCGCCGCCCACCGCCGCCAAGTCCGTGCGGCCACTGGAGCGTTCGGTGCCGGTCGGCCTGCGCATCCCGGCCGTCGGCGTCGACACCCCGGTGATGCGGCTGGGGCTCGCGGCGGACGGCACGGTGCAGGTCCCGCCCGTCACGGACGACGACCGCGCGGGCTGGTACCGGCACTCGCCGACCCCGGGACAGGTGGGACCGTCGGTCCTCCTCGGCCACGTCACGGTCGGCACCCACGGCGACGGCGTCTTCCGGCACCTCGCGCGGCTGCACCGGGGCGACCGGATCGAGACGCGCCTGGAGAACGGCGCGGCGGCCGAGTTCACGGTCACCGCCGTACGGACGGTGCGGAAGGCCGAGTTCCCGACGGACGACGTCTACGGGGACGTGAAGCGGCCGGAGTTGCGGCTCATCACCTGCGGCGGCCCGCGCGTCGGCGAGGAGTACCGGGACAACGTCATCGTCTTCGCCGCGCTGAGCGCGACGCGTCCCGCTCCCTCCTGACCGGCCGTGCGCACGGCATACCCTCACGACCATGGAGAGCGTTGAAACGGTCCCGTGACAGGGCGGCGTCCGAGCTGTTCGCCGCCCTGTATCCGCGCCTCGCCGGCTGGTGCCGCCGGCTCGTCGACGACGACGAGACGGCCCACGAGATCGCCTCGGAGGCGTTCACCCGGCTCTGGGCCCGCTGGACGTCCGTGGAGGAGCCCCGCGGGTTCCTCTACGTGACCGCCGCCAACCTCGTCCGGGATCACTGGCGCAAGCTGGAGCGCGAACGCCGGGCCGTGCGCCGGGTCACCGCGGAGGTCGCCGTACGCCCGCACCCCGAGCAGACCGACCCCTCGGTGCGGCTGCTCGTGCAGTCCCTGCCGGAGCGACTGCGCGTGCCGATCCTGCTCCACTACTACGCTGACATGCCGATCCGGGAGGTGTCCGCGCTGACCGGGCGCAAGGAAGGAACCGTCAAGGCCGACCTCCACGCGGCCCGCGAACTGCTCCGCGTCCATCTGAGGAGAAGCCTTGACCACACGCCTTGAGGACGATCCCGGGTCCGGACGGGACGAGGACGATCCGCTGCTGGTCGTGCTCCGCCCGGACACCGCGTACCTGGGCCCGCCGCCCGGCCGCTACGAGGCGATCCGCCGGACCGCGTCCCGCCGGCGTCTGCTGCGCGCCGCCGCCGGTGCCGCCGCGACCGCTGCCGCCGCCGCCCTGATCGCGCTGCCGCTGAACTGGGCGTCGCCTGCTCCGCCCCCGCGTCCGACAGCCCCGCTGGCCCCGGCCCCCGCCGACCCGCCCGCGACGACCGCACCGACCCCGACTCCGCCCCGCGACGCCTCACAGGCGCCGAGTCCGGTCCCCGACGAATCCACGGGGACCGTGCCGACGCCGTCGGCCTCCTCGCCGTCGGCGTCCGCGCCGCCGTCCGCCCCGGGCTCCGCGCCCACGCCCTCGGAGCCCGGCGGCCCGGCTGCTAAAACGGGACGATGATCTACCACGTGGTACCGCTCGCCGAGTGGAACGCCGAACCGGACCGGCCGTACGCCCCCGCCTCCCTCGCCGAGGACGGGTTCGTGCACTGCTCGCCCGACGAGGCGACCACGCTCGCCGTCGTCAACGCCTTCTACCGCGCCGCGCCCCGCCCACTGCTCGCGGTGCTCCTCGACGAGGACCGGCTCACCGCGAGGTGCGCGTGGGAGGCGGCGGCGCCCGCACCGCCGCCCGGGGTCGCCGAGGGCACCCTCTTCCCGCACGTGTTCGGCCCGCTCGACCGCGACGCCGTCCAGCGCGTGAGCGAGGTGCGCTGGGACGGCGCGGGCCGGGCCACGGGACTGTCCTGACGGGGGAGGCCCGTCCTCACTCCTGCGGCTGGGCCGGTCCTCCGAGCATCGCCGACGCGGTCTGCACCGGGGATGCGGCGGGCGCCGGGGCGGGCTCGGCCCCCGGGGCGGGGTGGCAGGTGAAGCCGAGGCGCGTCATGGCCCGGGTGACCTCCGCGCCGGAGAAGTCGCGGCTGTCCTGCCGGGTGACGACCTCGCCCACCTGCTTGACCGGGTAGCGGCGGCGCCCGATGGTCACGGACTCACCCGTGACGGGCTGGGGCGTGATGCCCTTCATCGAGTCCAGCACCCCTTGCTTGGTGAGGTCGAACGGATACCGGGCGATGACACAGCGCATGATGCCTCCAACAAGGGGGACGGAGCGGATGGGCTTGCGGTTCGTCTAGGCCGCCGAACCACCGGCGGACTGGCGCCGCGGCCTGCGCCGCGGGGCCTCGCCGGTGGCGCGGCTCTGACCGCCGCCGCGGCCCTGACCCGTGCGGGTCTGCGGGACGGAGGCCTGGCCGGAACGGGCCTGCGCGGAACGGCCGCGCCGCCCGCGGGACGAGGAGCCGGTGCCGGACGCGGCGCGCCGCGGGCGCTCCACGACCGGTGCGGTGATGACGACGGGGACGCCGGAGGGGGCCTGCGCACCGGTGATGCGGGACAGCTCCGCCTCGCCCGAGCGGACCGGGGTGACCTGCGGGGTGATGCCGGCCGAGGCCATCAGCCGCGTCATGTCGCGCCGCTGGTCGGGCGTGACCAGGGTGACGACGCTGCCCGACTCGCCGGCACGGGCCGTACGGCCGCCGCGGTGCAGGTAGTCCTTGTGGTCGCCGGGCGGGTCCACGTTGACGACCAGGTCGAGGTTGTCGACGTGGATGCCGCGGGCCGCGACGTTGGTCGCCACCAGCGCCGTCACCTGCCCGTCCTTGAACTGGGCGAGGGTGCGGGTGCGCTGCGGCTGGGACTTGCCGCCGTGCAGTCCGGCCGCCCGCACGCCGCTCTTCAGCAGGTGCTTGACCAGCCGGTCCACCCGGTGCTTGGTGTCCAGGAACATGATGACCCGGCCCTCGCGCGCCGCGATCTCGACGGTCGTGGCCTGCTTGTCCGCCTCGTGCACGTGCAGCACGTGGTGCTCCATCGTGGTGACGGCGCCGGCCGACGGGTCGACGGAGTGGACGACCGGGTCCGACAGGTAGCGGCGGACCAGCCGGTCGACGTTGCGGTCCAGGGTGGCGGAGAACAGCATCCGCTGCCCGTCCGGCCGCACCTGGTCGAGCAGGGCGGTGACCTGCGGCATGAACCCCATGTCGGTCATCTGGTCGGCTTCGTCGAGCACGGTGATGCCGACGTCGCCGAGGTGGCAGTCGCCCCGGTCGATGAGGTCCTTGAGCCGTCCCGGCGTCGCCACGACGACCTCGGCGCCGCCCCGCAGCGCACTGGCCTGCCGGCCGATCGACATGCCGCCGACCACGGTGGCCGACCGCAGGCCCACGGCGCGGGCGTACGGGGCGAGCGCGTCGGTGACCTGCTGGGCCAGCTCACGGGTGGGGACGAGGACCAGGGCGCGCGGCCTGCGCGGCTCGGCGCGCAGGCCGGCCGTGCGGGCCAGCAGGGCGAGGCCGAAGGCGAGGGTCTTGCCCGAACCGGTGCGGCCCCGGCCGAGTACGTCGCGCCCGGCCAGTGAGTTCGGCAGGGTCGCCGCCTGGATCGGGAACGGCACGGTCACGCCCTCGCCGCTCAGCGCGGCCAGCATGCGCTCCGGCAGGTCGAGCTCGGCGAACGCGTCGACGGCGGGCAGCGCCGGAGTGATCGTCTTCGGGGGCGCGAACTCGCCCTGGGGAGCGGCGGCCGGGCGGCGGCCGGGGTTCTGGGAGCGGCCGGCCGTCCGGGGGGAGCGGCGGGGGCCGCCGCCGGAGCGACTGCGGTCATTGGTGCGTGTGCGTGCGCGGTCCATACGGAACCTTCCTTGATACGGCACGTATCAAGGGAGTCCCGCAGCGGTGGTACGGCGCGGGGAATCGCAAGAACGAGCCGGGTCCGGTCACTGTCGGCGCATCGGGGCGCGGGACCGGAAAATGGAGAAGAAAACGAGAAGAAAAAGAAAGAAACGCGAGCGGGGGCCCGCACCCCAAGGTGCGGGCCCCGACTGCGAAGTAACGCGAGTGCGTCGTGAGGTCAGGCGACCACGATGTTCTCGGCGGTCGGGCCCTTCTGGCCCTGCGCGATGTCGAAGGTCACCTTCTGGCCCTCGAGCAGCTCACGGAAGCCCTGGGCGGCGATGTTCGAGTAGTGGGCGAAGACGTCGGGGCCGCCGCCGTCCTGCTCGATGAAGCCGAAGCCCTTTTCCGAGTTGAACCACTTCACGGTGCCGGATGCCATTTTTTTCTCCTTCGGGACGGTGCTCGGCGTTCACCCTGTGTGAACGCCGGTCGCCGTGATGATCACCCCGTCGGAAAAACCTTCAGGCAACCACAACTGCAACTTCCATCGACAGTAGCACGCCGTGACCGTGTGGACGCTCGTGATAATCCCGTCGCACTCGTGATCCACCGGCCGTCCCGACGGGTCGGCGCGGTGCGTCGCGGACGGTGCCGCGGAGCCGGGCGGTTCCGCCGGAACGGTGAACCAGCGCGGATCGAGGGCCGCGCCGTGCCGCCCGGCGAGACGCCGCGGGACCAGGCCCACGCAGTCGCCGGACGTGACAAGGAGCACGGCGACGGCGGAGGTGGGGACGACGGCGGGCTCGTCGTACTCCAGGCACTGGACGCGGCCCGCGGTCAGCCGAGGTCGGACAGATCCCGCGGGGTGAGGACGATCGACCCGGCGGCGGTGTTCTCCTCCAGGTGGGACAGGGATCCCGTGCCGGGGATGGCCAGGGTGACGGGGGAGGACGCGAGCAGCCAGGCCAGGGCGATCTGCGGGACGGTGGCGCCGTGCCGGGCGGCGACCTCGGCGATCCGGGCCCCGCTGAGGTCGCTGAGGCCACCGCCCAGCGGGAAGAACGGCACGTAGGCGATGCCGGCCTCCTCGCAGGCGGCCAGGACCTCCGTGTCGTCGCGCTTGTCGGTGTGGAAGTGGTTCTGGACGGCCGCTACGGGCGCGATCGCCCGCGCCTCGGCGAGGTGCCCGGCGTCCACGTGGCTCAGCCCCAGGTGCCGGATCAGACCCTCCTCGCGCAGGGCGGCCAGCGCCTCGAAGCGGGCGGCGACGGACTCGCCGTGCGGCGGCGGCGCGATGCCGCCGATGCGGAGATAGACGAGGTCGAGGCGGTCGACCCCGAGGGTCTTCAGGTTCTCCTCGACCAGGGGCCGCAGGGCGGCCGGGTCGGTGGTCGCCTCCAGCCCGCCGTCGGGCGTGCGCAGCGGGCCGACCTTGGTCGCGATCACCAGGCCCTCCGGGTAGGGGTGCAGGGCCTCGCGGATCAGGTCGTTGGCCCGGACGGTGCCGTCGCCGCTGGTGTAGAAGGCGGCGGTGTCGATGTGGTCGACGCCCAGCTCCACGGCACGGCGCAGCACGGCGCGGCCGGTCTCCGGGTCCCGGGCCGGACCGCGGAAGCCGCTGGTGGGCAGCCGCATGGCCCCGAAACCGAGCCGGCCGATCGGAAGGTCACCGCCGAGACGAAAGTGATTGCTCATGCCCTGAGCCTGCGCGGCGGTCCCCCGCCACGGCGACACCGTGGCAACTTGCTGCCAGCCATCGGGCGGCCGTGGGGGGGGAGAGAGACGGTGGCCACGGCGGTGCGGGGGCGCGGCTCGGAGCCGGCCCGGGCGTGAGGGGCGTAGGTGAGGCCGGTCGCGGTCGTGCGGGAGGCCGTCGGGGTCCCGGTCACGAGGCCGCGGGTGACAATGGACGTATGGCTGAGAGCGTCACGATCCACGGGGACCTGGAGTTGCTGGCCCGCGCCGGGCAGCTGTTCTCCTCGGTTCGTGAGGAGTTCGTCTGTGCCGCCCGTGACCTCGACACCTGGCCCCGCCCCGCCGCCCGCGAGGTGGCGCAGGCCCGGGTCCGGGACAGCGGTGCGCAACGGGTCCGCAAGCTGCTCAGCCCGGCCGCGCTGGCCGACGAGGGCGGCAGGGAACACCTGAACGCGCTGCTCGCCCGGGGCGCCCGGGTGCGGATCGCGGCCGGCGCCCTCCCGCACGAGACGATCGTCATCGACCGGCGGTACGCGATCCTCGCCGGCCCGGACTCCCCCGGCGGCCGCGCGTACACCGTGACCAGCGAACCCACCCTGGTCGGCGGTGTGTACGCCCTGTTCGACGCGGCCTGGGAGGCGGCCACCGACCTCACGTCCTTCCTCCGGGGCGAGCAGCCCCACCTCGACGCCGCGAGCCGCACCGTCCTGCGCGCCCTGGGCTCGGGCGCCACGGACGCGGCCGCCGCCCGCGAACTGGGCATGTCGCTGCGCACGTACCGCCGCCGGGTCGCCGAACTGCTCGACGCCCTCGACGCCGGCTCCCGCTTCCAGGCGGGGGTGCGCGCGGGTGAACTCGGCCTGAGCGGCTGAGACACGCGGCAGCATGGTCAGTTTTCGAGAAGCATCGCCGACCCCGCCGCCCATACCGTCGTGGACATGAACTCCATCGACTCCATCACCCTGGAAGTGGCCGACACCGAGGCCGCCACCCGCTTCTACTCCGACGCCTTCGGACTGGACCCGAAGCGGGTCCGCGTCCGTGCCTCCGAGACCCCGACGACCGGCTTCCGCGGCTTCACCCTGTCCCTCGTGGTGTCCCAGCCGGGCAACGTCGACGCGCTCCTCGCCGCCGCCGTGGACGCCGGCGCCACCGTCGTCAAGCCCGCGGCGAAGTCCCTGTGGGGCTACGGCGGCGTCGTCCAGGCGCCGGACGGCACGATCTGGCAGCTCGCCACCTCGAAGAAGAAGGACACCGTCCCGGTCACCCGCGAGTTCGACGAGATCGTGCTCCTGCTGGGCGTCGAGGACGTGAAGGCCAGCAAGCAGTTCTACGTCGAGCGCGGGCTGGCCGTCGGCAAGAGCTTCGGGGGCAAGTACGTCGAGTTCGCCACCGAACCGGGCACGGTCAAGCTCTCCCTCTACAAGCGGCGCGGCCTCGCCAAGGTCGCGGGCGTCGACGCCGACGGCACCGGCTCGCACCGCCTCGTACTCGCCGGGGAGACCGCGCCTTTCGAGGACCCCGACGGCTTCGCCTGGCAACCCGCGCAGTAATACATTCGTCTTCTTGTGCTGACGGGTTGGTAACCCTCCCGTCGACCGAAAGGTCGTTATCTGCGCAGATCAGAAAAAAGACGCAAACAGAATAAAGATTGAGATACATGCCATCACGGATACCCTCGCGAATACGTTGGCGTCAGCCGCGCGCAAGACTCTGGGCCGTGGCGGGTGTGGCGGCTCTCGCGTTCCTCGTCGCGCTGGAGATCGCCGCGCGCCGCTACGGCCTGCCGGGGCCGATCACCAACCAGGCGAAAGAGGTGGTGTTCGCCCCCGTCTCGGGACCACTGCTCTACGCCGGCCTGGCGCTGACGATGGTGGTCCTGACCTGGCGTCAGCGCTTCGTGGCGGCCGCCTGCGCGATCGGCATCGACCTCGTCTTCGCGCTGGTGCGCTGGGCGGCGGGCGCCACCGTGTCCGGCAGCCACTCCTTCGGCAACGGCGCGCTGTGGGTGGTCCTGGGCTGCGGCGTCCTCGCGGTCACGCGCCGCACCGGCCGGGAGAGGGTCCTGCTGCTGAAGGGCGTCGGGCTCGGTCTGCTGCTGGTGGCCGGCCGCAAGACCGGCGACACCTGGCTGCTGATCACCGCGAAGACCCACCCCAAGGTGCTGGACCCGTACGTGGCGGTCGCCGATCACGCGCTGGGCAGCCCCTCGTGGCTGGTGGGCCGGGTGGTCAGGGCCTCGGGCCCGGCCGGCGAGCACGTCCTCGACTGGGTCTACGTCCAACTCGCGGTGGCCGCGGTGGTCGTGGCGCTCTACCAACTGCGCCATGTCGCCGCCGAGCGCCGCTTCCCGCGCCATCACCTGGTGCGCACCTTCCTGGTGATCGGCCTGCTCGGGCCGGGCATCTACATGATCTTCCCCGTGGTCGGACCGATCTTCACCTACGGCACCGGGGCCTTCGGCACCGGCGGTGAGCAGTGGGCGATCGCCACCCTGTGGCCGGACACGCCGCCGCCGATCAGCGCGCCCGCCGCGGTGACGTACGACGGGATCACCCCGCGCAACTGCATGCCCAGCCTGCACACGGCGTGGGCCACCGTGATCTTCCTGCATTCCCGGAAGGGACCGAGGATTCTGCGCTTTGCAGGAACGTTCTGGCTCGTCGCCACGCTCAGCGCGACGCTGGGATTCGGCTATCACTACGGCATCGACCTCGTCGCCGGTGTGGTCTTCGCCGTCACGGTCGAGGCGGCCCTGCGCGCGTTCGACCGCGGCTGGGACCGGGCTGGCATCCAACTGGTCGCCCACGGCGCGCTCGTCTTCACCGCGATCCTCGCGTCGACCCGCTATCTGTCCCTGGACATGGCCCGCCACCCGCTGGTCTTCGGCCCCCTCCTCCTGCTCGCGATGGCCTCGGTGATCCACGGCTACGTGCGGACCACAAGGGGATGGCAGCCGACGGGCGCGACAGCCCCGACAACACAGCCGGAGCCCCAACTGGAGGCGGCCTGAGCGGCCGGGAACATCGGGCGGCGATGGCGCCCGCGTCGTCAGTCGCGGTAGGCGTGGGTCTGGGTGGCCTTGACCGTGGCCCAGACGGCGGCGCCGGGGTGCAGGTCGAGTTCGGCCGCGGCGACCGTGGTCAGGTCGGCGGCGAGGGGGAGTTCGCCGGTGAGGTCGGCGCGGATCTGGTCGCCGTGGGTCTCCAGTCCGGCGACCTCGCAGCGCCACAGGTTGCGGGCGCTGGAGCCGGTGGGGCGGTCCCGGTGCAGGGTGACCGCGCTGGGCGGGAACGCCACGAACACCGGCCCGGTCAGGTCCTCGGTGGTCGTGATCGCGGTCCCGTCGTCCAGACGTACCGCATGCCCTTCGGCCCGTCCCCGGTAGAGGTTGAGGCCGACCAGGTGGGCGATGTAGTCGGTGCGCGGGTGGCGGGCGATGTGCGACGGGGCGCCTTCCTGGACGACCCGGCCGTCCTCCACGACGACGAGGTGGTCGGCGAGGACCATGGCGTCCAGCGGGTCGTGGGTGACGAGCACGGCCACCGCCTCGAAGTCGGCCAGGTGGCGCCGGAGTTGGGCGCGGACGTCGAGACGCGTGCGGGCGTCGAGGGCGGCGAGCGGCTCGTCCAGCAGCAGCAGCCGGGGGTGGGTGGCCAGGGCGCGGGCGAGCGCGACCCGCTGGGCCTGGCCGCCGGAGAGCCGGCGCGGCTTGGCGCCCTTGTGCTCGGCCAGGCCCATGCGGTCGAGCCAGACCGCCGCCTGGGCCCGTGCCTCGGCCTTGCCCGCGCCGTGGCAGCGCGGTCCGAAGGCCACGTTGTCCAGCGCGGTGAGGTGGGGAAAGAGCAGGTAGTCCTGGAAGACGACGCCGACGGGCCGGGACTCCGGCGGCGTACGGTCCAGCTCGGCCCCGTCGAGGCGGAGGTGGCCGTCGGACAGCGGGACGAGGCCGGCCAGGGCGCGCAGGGCGGTGGTCTTGCCCGCGCCGTTGGGGCCGAGCAGGGCGACCACGTCGCCGGGCGCGGCCGTCAGCGCCACGTCGAGACGGAAGTCCCCGCGGTCGACGACGAGCCGCGCGTCCAGCCCGTCGGCGGGCGGCGCGGGTTGCTTCTCGGTCCCGGTCATGAGGCGGTCATCCAGCGGTCGCGCAGTCCGGCGAGTACGGCGATGGACACGGCCAGCAGCACCAGGCTGAGGGCGATGGCCGCCTCCGGGTCGCTCTGCAGGGCGAGGTAGACGGCCAGCGGCATGGTCTGGGTGCGGCCGGGGAAGTTCCCGGCGAAGGTGATCGTCGCCCCGAACTCGCCGAGTGCCCGGGCCCAGGCCAGCACCGCGCCCGCGGCGATGCCGGGCGCGATCAGCGGCAGGGTGACCCGGCGGAAGGCGGTGAAGCGGGAGGCGCCGAGAGTGGTGGCCGCCTCCTCGTAGCGGGGGTCGGCGGCGCGCAGGGTGCCCTCGACGCTGATGACGAGGAACGGCATCGCCACGAACGCCTCGGCGAGGATGACGCCGGTGGTGGTGAACGGCAGGGTGATCCCGAACCAGGAGTCCAGCCACTGCCCGACGACCCCGTTGCGGCCCAGCGCCATCAGCAGCGCCACGCCGCCCACCACCGGCGGCAGCACCAGCGGCAGCGTCACCAGGGCCCGTACGAGACCGCGCCCGGGGAACTCGACCCGTGCGAGGAGCCAGGCCAGCGGCACGCCGATGACCATGCTCACCACGGTCGCCGCCGTGGCGCAGATCAGCGACAGCCGCAGCGCCTGCCACACCTCGGTACTGGTCAGCAGCTCCGGCATGCTCGCCCAGGGGGCCCGGATCAGCAGGGCGATCAGCGGCAGCACCAGGAAGGCGAGGCCGATCAGCGCGGGCACGAGCAGGGGCAGGGGAGCCCCGCCCCTCATCCGCGCACTCCTGGGCGTTGGGGTCACGGTGCGGTGAACCCGGCCTCGGTCAGCACCTTCTGGCCCTCGGCGGACCGCACCAGCTCGATGAACGCCTTGCCCACCTCGGCGTTGGGCGCGTCCTTGAGCAGGGTGATCGGATAGTCGTTGACGGCGTCGGCCGACTCGGGGAAGGTCACGCCCTCCACCTTGTCACCCGCGGCCTTCACATCGGTCTTGTAGACCAGGGCGGCGTCGGCCTCCTTGAGTACGACCTTGTTCAGCGCCGACTTCACGTCCTCCTCGTACGAGACGGGCGTCAGCTTCATCTTGCTCGCGTCCAGCGCCTTCTGGGCGGCGGCACCGCACGGCACCGACTTGTCGCAGAGCACGACCTTCAGGTCCGGCTCGGTGAGGTCCTTCAGGGAGGCGATCTTGTCGGGGTTGCCCGGCAGGG
This sequence comes from Streptomyces sp. NPDC056128, assembly GCF_042263835.1. NCBI lineage: Bacteria > Bacillati > Actinomycetota > Actinomycetes > Kitasatosporales > Streptomycetaceae > Streptomyces > Streptomyces sp. NPDC056128. Next base: position 151,628 of record NZ_JBHJVQ010000008.1, read on the forward strand.
TGGCGATCTGAAGCTGGTTGCGGACGAAGGTGGCCGGCGTCCCGGAGGCGGCGTCGGCGTCCGTGACGACCTTCATGGTCTTGGGGCTGGCGGAGGCGAACACGTCGGCGGGGGCGCCGCTGGTGATGCCCGCGGCGAGTGAGTCGCTGCCGCCGAAGTTGAAGACGACCTTGGTGCCGGGGTGCTGCTTCTCGAACTCCTTGCCCAGCTCGGTGAAGCTCTCCGTGAGCGAGGCCGCGGCGAAGACGTTGACCGTCCCGGAGAGCTTCTCCGCACCGCCGGACTTCTCACCGGAGCCGGAGCCCGATCCCGAGCCCGAGTCGGAGTCGGAGGACGAGCAGGCACTCAGCGCCAGCAGCGCGGCGGCGGTCGCCCCCACCACCTGCACGGTGCGACGGGTCCGGCGCGCGGAACGGGTCATCACGGGTCCACTCCCTCTGGTTCCTGATCCTGCTGTGCTGTGCTGTGCTGGCTGCGCTTACGCCGATGATAATGCCGCAGATGCCACCCGGAAGTCTCCTGTCTCTTCGCATGAGCAGGCGCAACGCATCTCTGGCATGGCATGTGCGTTTGTACGGGATGTCCGGGCGGGTACCGTCACACGGGAGGTGATGGCCGTGAGTCAGTCCCTCGCAGCCGCCGGTCCGGCCGCCCGTCCGACGGCGGAAGTCGTCATCACCGGCGACCTGGGCCGCCCGGCCCGCCTGACCGTCCCCGACCTAGGGCCTGTCGTTTGGATCATGCCGGCGTCGCGGGGCGTGGCACGCGCATCTGCGGCGTTGTCGTCGGTTGCCAACGCTCCGCGTTGTCGCCCTCCTCCGCCTTGCAGCTGCACGCACCACGCCCCGCTCGGGTGGGCCGACAAGCACCGCTCCTCTCAGCCGGCCTGATCCGAACGACAGGCCCAGCGGCCTGGCCCCAGCACACGGCCCAGGTCGCCTTCGAGTGCGCCACCAGCGGCGTCCGGCACCACCGCTTCACCGGACCGCTCCTGCACGACGTCCTCGCCGACACCGCCCCGGCCTTCGACCCCGCCCGCCGCAAGGACCGGCTGCGCTTCCTGATCGCCGTGCGCGGCGCGGACGGCCACCACGCGCTCCTGTCCTGGGCGGAGATCGACCCGGACTTCGGCCGCGCCCCCGTCCTCTTGGCCGTCACCCTCGACGGCACCGCCCTCGACCGCGTCGGCCCCCAGCTGGTGCTGCCCCAGGACCGCTGCGGGGGCCGTCACATCAGCGGCATCGACGCGATCCGGGTGGACGGGGGATACCCCGGGACGGTCACCGGGCGCTGAGCGGTCACGGCGCGCCGAGGTCCAGCGCCTGCCACACCCGGTCGCGGGTCAGCGGCAGTTCGGTGAAGCGGACGCCCGTCGCGTCGCGCAGGGCGTTCGCCAGGGCGGGCGCGACCGGGTTGAAGGGGCTCTCGCTCATCGACTTGGCGCCGAGCGGGCCGATGGCGTCGGCGGTCTCCATGAAGTGCACCTCGGTGCGCGGCACGTCGGCGTACTGCGGCAGCCGGTAGCGGCGGAAGGCGGCCGTGTCGACCCTGCCCCGCGCGTCGATGCGGACGTTCTCGAAGAGGGTGGCCCCCAGCGCCTGCGCGACCCCGCCCTCGACCTGCCCGCGGCACTGCATCGGGTTCATCACCTTGCCCGCGTCGGCGGCGTGCACGCTGCGCAGGATGCGGATCTCCCCGGTGCCGGGGTCGACGGCCACCTTGAACCACTGGGCGTTGAAGGCGACGGAGCGCGGGGTGCCGCCGAAGTGCCCGTCGGCGGCGCACTCGACGCCCACCGCGCGGGCGGCCGCGTACACCTCCTTGAGCGGCAGGCGGCCCCCTGGATGCAGTACGGCCTCCTCGCCGAGCCGGCACCTCTCGCGCGGGACGCCCAGTTGCGCGGCGGCCAGGTCGAGCAGCAGGTCGGCCAGGGCGCGGGCGGCGCGCAGGGTGGCCTTGCCCGCGACGACGGTCCCGGTGGAGGCGAAGGCGCCGGTGTCGTGCCGTACGACGTCGGTGTCGGACTGGCGGACGGTGATCCGGTCGACGACGGTGCCGAGTTCGCCGGCCGCGATCTGCCGGTGCACGGTGGTGGTGCCGTTGCCGAACTCGGCAGTGCCGACGGCGAGGTCGTAGCCGCCGTCGGGCAGCAGCGCGGCCCTGGCGTCGGCGATGTGCCCGCCCGGCGGGCCGGTCGCGATCATCGCGAGGGCGGCCCCCTCGCCCACCAGCCAGCCGTCCGGCGCCGGTTCGCCCGCGTCGGTCTCCGCCTGCGCCCGGCGCACGATGGCGACGCACTGGTCGAGGCCGTAGCTGGCGATGTGCAGGTCCTCCTCGTGGCCGCCGGGGGTGACCAGGGGCTCGTCGGCGCCGATCACGTTGCGGGCCCGGAACTCCAGGGGGTCCAGGCCGAGGCGGCGGGCCAGCTCGTCGAGGGCGGACTCGACGGCGAACATCACCTGGCCCAGGCCGTAGCCGCGGAAGGCGCCCGCGGGCACGGTGTGCGTGTAGACCGAGTAGGCGTCGACCTTCTTGTTCGGCGCGCGGTAGACCGCCATGGACTCGCCGACGCTGTGGAACATCACCGCCGGCCCGTGGTTGCCGTACGCGCCGGTGTTGGCCACCACCCGCAGCCGCAGCGCGGTCAGGGTGCCGTCGCGGCGGGCGGCCGCCTTCACCCCGATGGTGAAGGGATGGCGGGTGGTGGCGCCGTGGAACTGCTCGGCCCGGGTGTACTCCAGCTTCACCGGCCGCCGCAGCCGCAGCACCGCCAGCGCGACGATGTCCTCCACGAGCATCTCCTGCTTGCCGCCGAAGCCGCCGCCCACCCGGCCGGCGACCACGCGCACCTTGTCGAGGGGCAGGTCGTAGAGCGCGCACAGGGCGCGCCGGGTGAGGAACGGCGTCTGGGAGCTGGTGCGCACGGTGAGCCGGTCGTCCTCGTCGAACCAGGCGACGGCCCCGTGCGTCTCCAGGCTGGCGTGCTGCGCCCGCTGGGTGCGGAACGTGTCCTCGTACACGGCGTCGGCCTCGGCGAAGGCGGCCTCGACGTCGCCGGTCTCGCCGTGCGCCTCGCCGACGACGTTGTCCCGCGGGCGGGAGATCCGGGCCGTCGCCGCGTCCTTGTCGTGGACGACGGGGGCGCCGGGCCGCATGGCCTCCTCGGGGTCGAGGACGGCGGGCAGCACCTCGTACGTCACCTCGACGCGCCGGCAGCCCTCCTCGGCGGCGGCCTCGCTGTCGGCGACGACGGCGGCGACGCGCTGACCGACGTGGCGGACGGTGTCGTCGAGGACGCGGGTGTCGTCGGGGTCCTCCTCGGGGTGCTCGTGGCGGGCGGTGGAGAAGTGCCGTTCGGGGGCGTCGTGGTGGGTCAGGACGGCGTGCACGCCGGGCACCCGCAGGGCGGCCGCGGTGTCGATCGCGACGACGCGGGCGTGGGCGTGCGGGGAGCGCAGCAGCTTCATGTGCAGCAGGTCCGGCACGTCGAGGTCGAAGGTGTAGCGGGCGGTGCCGGTGACGATCTGGGGTCCGGCCGGGGCGGGGAGGCTGCGGCCGACGGACTCGCCGGGCGCCGGTTCCTCCACGTTCGTCACCCCGCGCACGGCGTCCTCGATGGCGCGGTAGCCGGTGCAGCGGCACAGGTTGCCCTTGAAAGCGCGGGGCAGGTCGGCGAGCTTGTCCTCGTCCAGGGCGGCCGTCGTCATCAGGAACCCAGCGGTGCAGAAACCGCACTGGAAGCCCTGCGCGTCCAGGAACCGCCGCTGCACGGGGTGGAGTTCGCCGTCGGCCGAGGCCAGTCCCTCGACCGTGGTGACGGTACGGCCGTCCGCCCGGAAGGCGGGGAAGAGGCAGCTGTGCACCGGCTCGCCGTCGACGTGGACGGTGCAGGCACCGCAGTCGCCCTGGTCGCAGCCCTTCTTCACGCCGAACCAGCCGCGCTCGCGCAGATAGGTGCGCAGACACTGGCCCGGACGTGGCTCCTCCCCGTGGGTCCGGCCGTTCACGTCGACCCTCATCGCGGTGCCCCTTCCAGTTCCCGGCGGATCTCCTCCGCGTAACGGAACGTCATGTGCCGCCGCCACCGCGGCAGTCCGTGGATGTCGTCGAACCACTCGCCGTCGGCGACCGCCCCCTCGATCGCGGCCCGCAGCCGCGCGGCCGTCGGCGGCAGCGGGAACCACAGCCGCACCGGCCGGACGGTCGACGCGGTGACCGTGACGGCGAGGGAGCCGTCGAGCGGGTCCAGGGCGCCGACCACGAGGACGCCGGAGCGGCCCAGTCCGTACAGCGACGCCTGCCGGAAGGCCGTACGGCAGGCCAGGGCGCGGGCGGGCAGGGTCACGGACCGCAGCAGCTCGCCCTCGGCGAGGTCCTTGCGGCCCGCGCCGGTCACGAAGTCCGCGACGCGCACCCGGCGCCGGCCGCCGTCCTGGGCGAGCAGCAGGCACTCGCCGTCGAGCGCGGCGGTGAGGGAGGTCATCGGGCCGGCCGGCAGGGCGTTGCAGAGGTTGCCGCCGACGGTGGCCATGTTCCAGATCTTGAACGAGGCGAGGAACGCCCGGCAGCACTGCTCGAACAGCGGCGCCGCACGCGCCGTCAGGTCCCGCGCGTACCGGGAGAGCTGGGCGATGGTGCAGGTCGCCGCGATCTCCAGGGAGCCGTCCCGGTGCGGCTGTACCGGCGTCCATCCGGTGCGGCTCAGGTCGAGCAGCCGACGCAGGTGCGGCTGCGGTTCCGAGAAGAGGTACGTCCCGCCGCCCAGCCAGGCGTCACCGGGGCGCCAGGGCGCGGGGTGCCGGCCGTCCCGGATCTCCACCACCGTGTTCAGGTCCATGTCCGCAGTGAAGCAACGCCGCGGGGGCCGGGACGACTGGTTCACAGCACGGAAAACACGACTCCGACACTGCGATGGTTGGTGAATCAACCAAGAGGCATACCGCTCACATCGTCTTGCACTTACGATGCGATGACTCGCACCCACCTGGTGAATATGAGATCGGTGAATGTGAGATGCCGGGCGATCCGCACCTGTCGCCCGGCAGCCCGACGAGGAGCCGGATCGCATGCACGTCGCACACCTCCTGCAGGACGAGTCCCTCGGCCTGCGTCCGCTCTGGTCCGAGGAGGCGCTGCTGCGGCGGGAGATCAGCGGCGTCACCGTCACCGACCTGGAGGACCCGGCTCGGTTCGTGCGGCCGGGCGAGGTCGTGCTCAGCGGACTCGTGTGGTGGAGCGTGGACGGCGGGCAGGGCCGGGCGGAGCGTTTCGTCCGCGGACTGCGCGACGCGGGCGCCGTCGCGCTGCTGGCCGGGGAGGAGACCCACGGATCGGTCCCCGACGACCTGGTCGAGGCCTGTGAACGCCATGCGATGCCGCTCGCGGGCGTGCCCGCCGACGTGATGTTCCGGGCGATCACCGACACGGTCTACCTGCGTCAGTGGGGCGACCTCAGCCGTCAGCACGCCGTCCGGCACGACGCGCTGCCCGAGCATGTGCGGGGCCTGCTGAACCGGCTGGTCGCGGGGGAGGCCGACCCGGCGGCGGTCCTCGCGGCCGCCTTCCCGTCCCCCGACCCGCCCGCCGCCCACCTGCTGACCTCGGCGGGGCGGACCGTCGCGGCGACGCCGGGCGCCGGGCCGCTCACGGGGCGGGGCCCGGCGGCGGTGTCGGGGAGCGGCGGGGGTGTGACGGTGGCGGTGGAGACCGGCGCGGACGTGACCCCCTACGAACGCTGGTGGCTGCACCTGCCCGACCCGGCCGCCGCGCCGCCGCGCCTGCTGGACGAGATCACCGCGGTGCTGGGCCGCTGCCAGGAGGCGCTGACCCGTCGTCGTACGGCTGTGCGGCGGGCGGCCGACGAACTGGGCGCGGCGCTCACCGCGGACGGCGCGGGCGACGTGGCGGCGGCGGTGCGGGCCTGCGGTCTGCCGGTCGAGGGGCCGTACCGGGTGGTCGTGGCCGACGCCGGCGTCCACCACGCAGACCTGGCCCGCGGCGCCCTGGCGGAGGCGGTGGCGCACACCGGCCCGGCGTCCGCGGCCGTGGGACGCCTGCCCGGCGGCACGGCCTTCGCGGTGCTCCCCGAGGAGGCCGCCGCCCCCGGCCTCGCGCGGGCCTGGCCCCTGGTGACCGCCGCCGACCCGGGCACCCTCCTGCACGGCGGGCTCTCCGCACCGTCCGCCGACGCGACCGGCCTGCCCGGCGCGCTGGCCGAGGCCCGCTACGCGCTGGCCTGCGCCCGGACCACCGGCCCGGCCACCTCGTCCCTCGCCGACGCCACCACGCTGACCACCCTGGACGCCCTGCTCACCGGCGTACCCCCCGAGGTCCGCACCGCCTTCAGCCGCACCACCCTCGGCCCGCTGCTCGATGCGGCGAACGCCTCGGCGACCGCGCTGCTGAACACCCTGGAGGTCTTCCTCGCCCACGACGGTTCCTGGGCGCGCACCGCCGAGGCGCTGCACCTGCACGTCAACACCGTCCACTACCGGATCCGGCGCATCGAGCACTTCACCGGCCGCGACCTCACCCGCCTCAGCGACCGCCTCGACCTGTGGGCGGCCCTGCTGTGCCGCATCGAGCCGGGCGGTGAACGGTCCGCTACGGCAGTTCGACGTGCACGTCCGTCGACGTCACCCGCGCGGTGACGGTGACCCCCACCGCCAGGCCGAGGTCCTCGACCGCCTCCCGGGTCACCAGGGACACGATCCGGTGCGGACCGGCCTGCACCTCCACCCGAGCCACCACGTCGTCGGGCCGTACGGCGGTGACGATCCCGGTGAACGCGTTGCGCGCCGACACCGAGACCCCGGAGGACTCACCCGCCCGCTCCCGCACGAACCGCGCCAGTCCCGCGCCGTCGATCACCCGGTTCCCGGAGCCGTCCCGCCCCATCGGCAGCCGCCCCGCGTCGGCCCACCGGCGCACGGTCTCCGGACTCACCCTCAACAGGCGCGCGGCCTGGCCAATGCTGTACGTCGGCACGCGAGAACCCTAGAGGCTGTCCCCCTCAACCCCGGTCGATGTGCACGTTCGTCGACTTCACCCGGGCGGTGGCCTCCATCCCGACCTCCAGGCCCAGTTCCTCCACGGCCTCCCGGGTCAGCAGCGACACCAGCCGGTGCGGACCGGCCTGGATCTCGACCTGCGCCGCCACGTCACCGAGTTTGATCGCGGTGACGATGCCGGGGAAGGCGTTGCGGACCGAGGTGTAGGACGCGTCCTCCTCGCCGCTGCCGCTCTGGGCCAGCTCCACGGAGAAGGCGGCCAGGTCCTTGCCGTCGATGAGCCGCTTGCCGCCCTCGTCGCGGTGGGTCGTCACCCGCCCCGCGTCCGCCCACCGCCGCGCGGTGTCCGGACTGACGCCGAGCAGCCGGGCCGCCTGGCCGATCGTGTATGCCTGCATGGGCGCCAAGATAGGCGACCCGGGGCGGGACGATGCACGGAGCCCGCGGCGCGCGCACCATGGGACCGGGGCCGCTTGAGGTGGCCCGTCTTCCGGGAGGAGGCCCGCGTGCCGGAGCTGCCCGACGTCGAGGGATTCCGCGGGGTCCTCGAATCCTGCGCGACGGGCAGGACCGTCCAGCGTGTCGAGGTGCGCGACACCGGGGTCCTGCACGGAGTGAGCGCCCGGGGCCTGCGCGAGGCGCTGGAGGGCCGGCGCTTCACCAAGGCCGAACGGCACGGCAAGTGGCTGCTCGCCCGCACCGGCGGCCCCACCGTGCTGCTGCACTTCGGCATGACGGGCCTGCTGCTCTGCCGCCGCCCCGACGATCCCGCCGACCCGCACGACCGGGTCCTGTTCACGGTGTCCCGCGACCGCCAGCTCCGCTACCGCGACCAGCGCAAACTCCGGGGCCTGTGGCTGGCCCACGACGAGTCCGACGTCGCCCGGCTGCTGGACCACCAGGGCCCGGACGCGCTGACGGTCGACCGGGAGCACTTCGAGGCCGCGCTCGGTGCACGGCGCGGCAGCGTCAAGACGGCGCTGACCGACCAGTCCGTCGTCGCCGGCCTCGGCAACCTCCTCGCCGACGAGATCCTGTGGCGCGCCCACCTGCACCCCACCCGCACCGCGAGCGACCTCACCGAGTCCGACCGCCGCCGCCTCCACACACACATGCGGCGCACCCTGCGCTCCGCCGTCCCCGCGGGCCGCGTCCCACCCCGCGACTCCTGGCTCACCGGCCACCGCGACACCCCGGACCCCGCCTGCCCACGCTGCGGCACCCACCTGCGCCACTCCCGCGTGGGCGGCCGCGGCACGGTGTGGTGCCCGCGCTGCCAGCGGTAGCCTCGCCGTTCCGTGCGGCGCGCCCGCCCCGAACCAGCCACTCAGAGTCGAACCCCTTCCAACAAAGTCGGACGCTCCCTAACCTCGTCGCCCAGCAGTTGCACCAAGGGAACGGTCCAAGACGCATGACGAGGGAGATACCGCTGATGCCTCATTTCCCCGGGCGCAGAGCCCGGTTCGTCGGCTCGCCCGTGCGCACTGCTCTCGCAACGCTCGGCGCGGGGCTGTTGTGCGCCACGGCGCTCACCCCACCGGCACTCGCCGCGGACGCGACGAAGGCGGGCCGCTCCACGGCCACGTCGTCGGCCGACGGTGACGATCACCTCGCGCTGACGCCCCCGATGGGGTTCAACAACTGGAACGCCACCCACTGCCGGGCGGAGTTCAACGAAGAGATGGTCAAGGGAATGGCCGACCTCTTCGTGGAGAAGGGGCTGAAGGACGTCGGGTACGAGTACATCAACCTCGACGACTGCTGGGCCCTGCCCGAACGGAACGCCGACGGCAAACTCGTGCCGGACCCGGAGCGGTTCCCGAACGGCATCAAGGCCGTCGCCGACTACGTCCACTCGAAGGGCCTGAAGTTCGGCATCTACACCAGCGCCGGCACCAAGACCTGCAGCGACATCGGCTTCCCCGGCGCACTGGGCCACGAGTACAGCGACGCCCGGCAGTTCGCCGACTGGGGTGTCGACTACCTCAAGTACGACAACTGCAACAACCAGGGCATCGACGCGAAGAAGCGCTACACGACGATGCGAGACGCCCTGAAGGCCACGGGGCGTCCGATCCTCTACAGCATCTGCGAGTGGGGTGAGAACAAGCCCTGGGAGTGGGCCAGGGGCATCGGACAGACCTGGCGGACGACCGGGGACATCAAGGACAACTGGGCCTCCATGCTGTCCATCATCAAGAAGAACCTGCCGCTGGACGAGTACGCGGGTCCGGGCGGCTGGAACGACCCGGACATGCTCGAGGTCGGCAACGGCGGCATGACCGACACCGAGTACCGCACCCACTTCTCGATGTGGTCGGTCATGGCCGCGCCCCTGCTCATCGGCGCGGACCTTCGCTCGGCTCCCCAGTCGGCCTTCGACATCCTCTCCAACGAGGAGGTCATCGCCGTCGACCAGGACGAGCTGGGCACGCAGGGCAAGGTGATCAGCTCCGACGACGGCCGCTGGGTCGTGGCCAAGGAACTGGCCGACGGCAGCCGGGCGGTGGCCCTCTTCAACGAGAGCGACCACCCGCAGCGCGTCTCCACCACGGCGCGGGCCGCCGGTCTGCCGCACGCGGCCGGATACCGGGTACGGGACCTGTGGAAGCACCAGGACACCCACACGGCCGGCAGGATTTCCGCGACCGTCCCCGCGCACGGCACCGTGCTGGTGCGGGTCAGCCCCGACCGCGCGTGGGCCGAACTGCCGCCGGCGGTGGACTCGGGCGTGGACGGCAGAGCGTTCGCCGAAGCGGGTGACGGAGTGCGGTTCACCTCGGTCACCGAGAATCTCGGACGCCTTCCGGTGCGCTCCGTGTCCACCCGGGTCACCGGTCCCGAAGGATGGCGGGTCGAGGCCGAGTCGCGCCCGGGCACCCGGCTGCTGCGTGGCGGCGCCGCGCTGCGGACGACTTGGCGGGCCTCGGTCCCCGCGGGTACCGGCCCCGGTGCCTACGACCTGAAGCTCATGACGGAGTACCGCACGCCGGACGGGCGGCAGGTCCGCGCCATTTCACCGGTCCGGGTGAGGGTGTCCGTCGCTCCGGAGGACGGGACCACGTATCTCGGTGACCTCCCGCCGCTGGCCACGGTCAACGGCTGGGGGCCGGTCGAGAAGGACCGGAGCAACGGTGAGAACGCGGCCGGTGACGGCAACGCGCTCACCATCGGCGGCCGGACCTGGGACAAGGGCCTCGGCGTGCACGCGTACAGCCGTGTCGAGTACTACGCGGCGGGCCGCTGCGAACGAGTCACCGCCCTGGTCGGTGCCGACGACGAGATGGGCGAACGCGGCACCGTCGCCTTCGAGATCCGCGCCGACGACGAGCGGAAGGCGGCCACCGGAGTCCGCACCAACGCCCAGGACGCCCAGGAGATCACCGCAGACGTACGCGGCGCCGAAACGGTCACGCTGATCGTGAACGACGGTGGCGACAGCACCGAATCCGACCACGCCGACTGGGCCGATCTGAAGATCACCTGCTGAACACCCCGGTGGCCGTGCCCTGAAGGGAGGGCCCGGCCACCGGCCGACCCGTCCGGCACGGAGAGCGGCCACCGCGGCCGCTAGGATCCGGCCCATGGCCCTGACCATGAACGACGTGGAACGGTTCGAGGCGTCCAGGCCCCGTCTGGAAGCCATCGCCTACCGCCTCCTCGGCTCCGCGAGCGAGGCCGAGGACGCCGTGCAGGAGACGTATCTGCGCTGGCAGGCCACCGACACCGACCGCGTCGAGGTCCCGGAGGCCTGGCTGACGAAGGTGCTCACCAACCTCTGCCTCAACCAGCTCACTTCGGCCCGCGCCCGGCGGGAGACCTACGTCGGTCAGTGGCTGCCCGAACCGCTGCTCGCCGGGGACCCGATGCTCGGCCCGGCCGACACGGCCGAACAGCGCGAGTCGGTCTCCTTCGCCGTACTCGCCCTGCTGGAGCGGCTGTCCCCGGGCGAGCGCGCGGTGTACGTCCTGCGCGAGGCGTTCGGCTACGCGCACCGGGAGATCGCCGGGATCCTCGACCTCACCGAGGCCGCCAGCCAGCAGATCTTCCACCGCGCCAAGAAGCACGTCGCCGAGGGCAGGGCCCGTACCGAGATCGACGAGGCCGCCGCCCGGCGGGTCGTCGAGGAGTTCCTCGCCGCGGCCACCAGCGGCCGCACCGAACCGCTCGTCCGCCTGCTCACCCAGGACGCCGTGTCGATCGGCGACGGCGGCGGGAAGGTCCCGGCCCGGGCCAAGGCGTTCGAGGGTGCCCGCGCGGTGGCGACGTTCATGCGGGGCCTGTTCAAGCCCGGCAAGGCCAAGCGGGCCCTGGCCGGCGGCACCGTCGGGATCTACGCCGACACCGCGAACGGCGACCCCGCCGTGGTGGCCGTCGTGGACGGCCGGGTCATCGGTGTCATGTGCCTGGAGGTCACCCCCGAGGGCATCGCCGGGTTCCGCAACCAGGTCAACCCCGACAAGCTCGAACGCGCCACCCTGCGCTGGGCCTCCACCGACCACGGAGAACCCCTGTTCAACGCCTTCTGACCACCACCCATGCGCATGTGACGCGCATCACATCCCGCTCCTGTCAGGAAACGGCGGGCCGCCCGGTTCAAGGGGCGACCCGCCGAAGGGCTCCGGACCCCGGAGACCGTCGGACACCGGAGACAAGGAGCAGGGAAATGCAGCACCGCATCGTCGTCCTGGGCGCCGGATACACCGGTGCCATCGCCGCCGGGCGCCTCGCGAAGCGACTGCGCCGCGAGGATGTCGCCATCACCCTCGTCAACGCCGAGCCCGACTTCGTCGAACGGGTCCGGATGCACCAGCTCGCGGTCGGCCAGGAGCTGAGGCCCCGGTCGCTCGGCGAGATGTTCGCGGGCACCGGTGTCGAAGTGCGGCTCGCCAAGGTCACCGGCGTGGACGTGGGCCGCAGGACGGTCGCCGTCACCGACCCGGACCGTCCGGGCGAGGACCGGGAGCTGGAGTACGACACCCTCGTCTACGCCCTCGGCAGCGCCTGGAACCACCAGGGCGTGCCCGGCGCCGTCGAGCACGCCCACGAGATCGCCGGCCGCCCGGGAGCGCTCCGGCTGCGCGAGCGGCTGGCCGGGCTGGCCGCCGGGGAGTCCGTGGTCGTGGTCGGCGGCGGCCTGACCGGCCTGGAGGCCGCCACCGAGATCGCCGAGGCCCGCCCGGACCTCGACGTGTCCCTCGCCGCGCGCGGCGGTCTCGGCGACTGGCTCTCGCCCAAGGGCCGCCGCCACCTGCGCAAGGTCTTCGGCACCCTCGGCATCACGGCGTACGAGAACGCCGCGGTCACCTCCGTCGCGGCCGACCACGTCGCCACCGCCGACGGCACCACCATCCCGGCCGCGGTCACCCTGTGGACCGCGGGCTTCGCCGTCCACCCCATCGCGCGGGCCACCACCCTGAACGTGACCGACACGGGCCAGATCGTGGTCGACGGGACCATGCGCTCGGTCTCCCACCCGGACGTGTACGCCATCGGCGACGCGGCCATGGCGGCGGGCCCCGGCGACCAGCCGCTGCGGATGTCGTGCGCCTCGGGCACCCCCACCGCCTGGCAGGCCGCCGACTCCATCGCGGCCCGCCTGACCGGCGGCAAGCTCCCGAACGCGCCGCTGCGCTACTTCAACCAGTGCATCTCGCTGGGCCGCCGGGAGGGACTGATCCAGTACGTCACCGCCGACGACCGCGCCGTACGGGCCGCCCTGACCGGACGCTTCGCCGCCCTCTACAAGGAACTGGTCTGCAAGGGCGCCGCCTGGGGAGTCGCCAACCCGACCCTCGGCGTACCGGCCCGGCGCCGCGCCGTCACGCGCCCGGAGGCTCGTCCCGCGGCGGTGTGACGGCGCGCAGGAACGCGTCGGCGAACGTGTCGCAGACGTCCTCGACGGGCGGGGCGGAGAGGTGGGGCATCCGGTCCGTGGTCGGCCGCATCAGGAAGTGGACCATGAGCGGGCTGGTCATCTGCTGCATGAGGAGCAGCGGCGGCAGGTCACGGATGCGCCCCGCCTCGATCTCGGCGGTGAGCCACCGGCCGACACTGGCGAACATCCGCGGGATGAACTGCTCGGTGATCGGCCGTACGGAGTCGTCGTGCGGCCGGGCCAGCACTTCGGCGTAGACGGCGGGCAGGAGCCGGGGCTCACGGCTCAGGGCGGCGGCCATGAGGGAGTAGACGGTCCGCACGGTGCTGCGCAGATCCGCGGACGGGGCCGCCAGTACGGCCTCGACGTCGAGGATCGGGCTGTAGCGCTCGAAGACGGCCAGCAGCATCTCGTCCCGGCCGCCGAACGCGGCGTACAGGCTGTGCACCGAGCACTGGGCCCGCGCGGCGACGCGTTCGAGGGAGAGTGCGGACAGCCCCCGCTCGCCGATGAGCGCGGCGCCGGCCTCCAGGGCCCGTTCGCGCACCGGCCGCTGCCCGCCGGGGTCGACGCCGGCGGCGCGGACCGCCTCGTCCAGGGCGTGCCGGCTGCCGCCCAGCCGGCGCAGCAGGGTGCTGCGCGAGATGCCCGCCTCCTGGGCGATGGCCTGCATCGAGACATCACCGACGGCCAGGTCGCGCGCCCGGGCGGCGCGGAGCGCGGCCTGTACGAGTTCTTCGCGCACGGGACCGGAGGCGGTGAACTCGATGTTTGACACAGCCATCAACTTACCATGTATCGTTGTTTCAACAGATGATGAATTAATCTCGGTCGTCCCTGAAGCCCCTTCTGACAAGGATCCCGCCCATGACCCAGCAAGCCGGCACCAAGCTCGCCGTCATCGTGGTGGGCCTGGCCGCGGTAGTCGTCGTGATGCTGTGCGCCTTCGCCCTGCCCTCGATCAGCAGCGGCCCGCACAACCTGCCCGTCGGCGTCACCGGCCCGGAGAAGGCCACGACAGCGGTGAGCGAGTCCCTCCAGGGCGACAAGTGGGACGTCACCGCGTACGAGAACGAGGCCGACCTCAAGTCGGCGATCGAGAACCGCGACGTCATGGGCGGCATGGTCCTGGCCCCCGGCCAGGTCACCGCCTACACGGCCACGGCGGGCGGCCCGCAGGGGGCCGCGACACTGACCGGCACGGCGACGGCGCTCGCGGGCAAGCAGCAGGCGGACATCACCGTCACCGACCTCAAGCCGTTCCCCGAGGACGATCCCAGGGGCGCGGGCTTCGCCTCCGCCACTCTGCCCATGATCTTCGGCGGCATGTTCCCCGCCGTGCTCCTCTCCCGCCTCTTCCCCGGCCACTCCGGACTGCGGCTGCGCGCGGTCGGCGGCGCCGTCTTCGCCGTCGTCGCGGGGTTCGCCGTCACCGCGTTCCTCCAGTACGGAACGGGCTCACTCGGCGGGGACTACCTGATCACCGCGCTCGGCATGTCCCTGGGCATGGCCGCCCTGGTCATGACGCTGCTCGGCCTGGAATCGCTCTTCGGGCTGCCCGGCTTCGGCCTCGGCGCCGCGGTGGTCATGCTGCTCGGCAACCCGCTCTCGGGCCTGGCCAGCGGCCCCCACTGGCTCCCCGACGGCTGGGCCGCCTTCGGTCAGCTCCTGCCACCGGGAGCCGCCGGCAGCCTGCTGCGCGCCAACGCCTTCTTCGACGGCACGTCCGCCGGAACCCCCGCCCTCATCCTGGCCTGCTGGGCGCTGCTCGGCCTGGCCCTCCTCTTCGCGGGGGATCTGCGGGGGCGCCGGGCCACCCCGGCCGCGGCCGCCCTCTGAGGGCCGCTCGGGCGGACCGACCGGCATCAACGCACGGGGAACCCGAACGAGTACCCCTGCTCCTTGAGCCACGGAAGAACGCGACGCAGGGCCTCGACGGTCTGCGAACGGTCGCCGCCCGCGTCGTGGAAGAGGAGCGTCGGCCCGTTGGCCAGCTCCCGCTGGACGGTCTCGACGATGGCGTCCGTGCCCGGCCGCTCGAAGTCCTTGGTGTCCACGTTCCAGCCCAGCGGGCGCATCCCGTGGGAGGCGGCGAGCTTGCGGCTGTAGGGGGTGAAGGCCCCGCCGGGAGCCCGGTAGTACATCGGCCGCACGCCGCCCGATGCCTTGATGATCATCCGCTCGGCGTCGAGGATCTCCTTCGACTGGTACGCCTCGGACTTCTGGTCCATGGCGGTGTCGTGCGACACCGAGTGGTCGCACAGCCGGTGCCCGGCCGCGACGACCTTCTTCACGAGGTCCGGGTGGGCCTGCGCCTGCGTCCCCGTCACGCAGAACGTGGCCTTCACCCCGTACTCCTCCAGCAGGTCGAGCACTTGGGGCGTCCACGCCGGGTCGGGCCCGTCGTCGATGGTGATGTTCACGCCGCGCGCCCCCGCGTCCGAGGCGTGCGCGATGGTCACGTCGACCGGCTTCACCGCACCGCCCGGCGCGGGAGACGCGGACGCCTTCGGCGCCGAACTGCCCACGGCATCGGCCTGCGCGGTCCACACCGAGGCACCGACGGCGAGCATCGTCACCCCGAGGGCGGCCCCGACCACCTTGCCGTACCAGCCCCGCCCACCACTGTGCCGCGCCATGTCCGCCCCGCCTTCCCGCAGTTCCCCGACGAACCCCGGTAACCCGGGTCCACCTGGCATGACGACGAAAAGCGGGCACGGGATCCGTCCGTTACAGATCACGGACAATCCAGGAGAAGTTCCTGGACAACCCGACGGGACAGACGGCGGACGTAAGGGTTTCGTCATCCGCCGAACGACGCGGCCCGGCCGCTCCGTCCGTTGAATGGAAGCGATACGGAAGCGACGCGGCATTCTCCCCGGGAGGCGGACGGTATGGGACGTGGACGAAGCGCGAGGGTCAGGCCGTGGGTGGGCGGCGTGCTGCTGGTGGCGGTCGCCGCGGCCGGCCTCGGGCTGTACTGGTTCCAGCCGTGGAAGCTGTGGCAGGACGAGACGGTCAACGAGGCGCTGCCCGCGACAGCGGACGTGGACGCCTCACGCGCCCCCGCCCAGGGGCCGTCGTCCAGGAAGCCCTCCACCACCCCTCCCCCCGCCGAGCCCGTCACCCTGGCCGCCGGCGACCTGATCAGCCACGAGCACGCGACCTCCGGCACGGTGAAGCTCGTACGGCTGGCCGACGGTTCCCATGTGGTGCGCCTGGAGGACCTCGACACCAGCAACGGCCCCGACCTGCGCGTCCTGTTGACCGACGCACCGGTCAAGGAGGGCCGGGCCGGCTGGCACGTCTTCGACGACGGGCAGCACGTCGGCCTGGGCAAGCTCAAGGGCAACAAGGGCAGCCAGAACTACACCGTGCCCGCCGACATCGACCCGGCCCGCTACAGCAGCGTCAGCATCTGGTGCGACCGCTTCGACGTCTCCTTCGGCGCCGCGGAACTCGCCCTCACCTGAAGCGGCGTGGTGGCGACGGGCGATGACATGGCTCACACAATAAGTGCGGCCTACGAAGGCAACTGTGCCCGTACGTGCCGTTTGTTCATACGTCGTGGAGGCTTTTCCGGCATGGGCGCGGGAAACCCCCTGTGACCTCGATCAAGCAGGCCATACCATCGCCGGAGCATCGCGCCGCGTGAAGATTCCGTGAGTGCGACGCCCCTCGCTTCCTTTCGCCACCCGACCAGGGGTCCATGTGAAGATTCGCCGTGTTCTCGCGACCGCCGTCGCCGCTGCCGTGACCGCTCCGGTCGTCCTCCTGTCGTCGGCGCCCGCCTTCGCCGACGAGAAGCCTGCCGCGCAGACGCAGAAGGCGAAGCCGACGATCGAAGAGCTGAAGCAGGCCGTCGAACGCGCGCAGAAGGAGTACGACGCCGCCGTCATCGCGGAGAACGACGCCGTCAAGTTCTTCGGGGAGGACATGAACGAGGCGACCTACCCGACCAAGGCCGCGGTCATCGAGGCCGAGAAGGTCGCCGAGGCCGCCGCCAAGACCAAGACCGAGGCCGACCAGGCCGTGGTGGACGCCCAGGCCAAGCTGGACGCCGCCACCACCGACGAGGACAAGGCGGCGGCGCAGACGGCGCTGGACGAGGCCAAGACCGCCGCCACGGAGGCCGCGGAGGCCAAGACGGCCGCCGATACGAAGGTCACCGAGGCGCAGACCGCTCACGACGACGAACGCGTCGACCAGGCCCGCAAGATCGGCCTCCTCCAGAAGGCGATGAAGGAAGCCAAGAAGAAGCTGAAGGACGCCGAGAAGGCCCTCTCCGACGCCGAGGAGGCCGAGGAGGGCGAGGAGCCGGGCGGCGAGTGCGTCGCCGCGTCCGAGCTCACCGCCGTCGTCAGCGGGCTGCCGGACAAGGTCGTCGGCGGCACGACGGAGACCTTCACGCTCCGCGTCACCAACGGCACCGGCGGCACGCTGGACGAGGTGTACCCGTTCGCGTCCGCCCACGGCTTCGACACCAAGGGCTACAAGGAGCTGGACTCCTACCTCGACCTGGAGTGGTCCACCGCCGCCAACCCGACGTGGCGCGACGCCGACCTGCTGGGCGGCACCTCCATCGGCTCCCTCAAGGCGGACACCTCGGTCGACGTCAAGCTGCGGCTGAAGGTCGATGCGGACGTCCTGGCCGGACAGGGCTCGGTCTACGTCACGGCCGACTACCTCAACGACGACGGCTCCTGCGGCGGTTACCCGGACCTGGACGACTACGCCTTCCAGATCCTGCCCAAGGGCGGCGACAACGCCGGCGACCCGGGCAAGCCCGAGGACCCGAAGGACAAGCCGGCCCCCAACAGTCCCACCGGACAGGGCGGTACCTCCACCACCCCGGTGAACACGTCCAGCACCACCACCACCGGCTCCCTCGCCCAGACCGGTTCGAACGACGCCCTGCCGAAGATCGCCCTGGCGGGCGGCGCGGCACTCGTCCTCGGCGCCGGCGCGGTGATCGTCACCCGCCGACGCAACAAGAACACCAGCGCCTGACAGGCAGGCCGAGGTCAGCCTGGCGGGGTCCGCCAGGCGGCCTCGGCCTCCCGCGCGGTGGGGTGGGTCGGGAAGACCCGGTCCAGGCCCACGACGCGGAAGACGCGGCTGACGCGTTCGGGGACCGCGGCCAGCGCGATGGACGCGTCGGCCGCCAGGGCGTGGTTGCGGGCGGCGATCAGTACGGTGAGGCCGCTGGAGTCGCAGAACGTGAGCCCCGCTAGGTCCAGGACGAGCAGCTGGCCCGGACGCAGTCCGAGTCCCGGCAGCGCGGCGCGGACCTCGTGCGCGGTGTGATGGTCCAGTTCTCCTGCCAGTTCGATGACCGCTCCGGTGGTGCCGGCACGAACATGGACGGTCAGATTCTCGGTCACTGCTGCTCTTCACTGGGAGGCCGGGGCACGTGGATGGCCAGGACGGCGGTGTCGTCGTCCACGCCGGTGCCGAAGGTGTCGAGCAGGTCGCGGATCGCGTCGACGGTCTCGGACGCGGTGGTCGGAGCCAGGTCGCGGCCGAAGTCGAGGAGCGCGTCGTCACCGTAGCGCTCCTCGCCGCTGGCGGCGGTGTGGGCTTCGGTGAGGCCGTCGGTGTGCAGGAGCAGGGTGTCGCCCGGGGCGAGGTGGACGGCGGTGGTGACGATGTGGGCGTCGGGCAGGACGCCGATGAGCTGGCCGCCGGGGGTGTGCAGGTAGTCGGCGGTGCCGTCGGCGCGCATCAGCAGGGCCGGTGGGTGCCCGCCGCTGGCCAGGGTGACCCGGAAGCCGCCCCGCTCCTCGTCGGGGGTGAGCAGGCCGAAGACGACGGTGCAGAAGCGGGGGTCGGTGCCGTTGTACTCGTGGTTGAGGACGGTGTTGAGGTTGGCGAGGACGGTGGCCGGCGCCGGGTTGTAGACGGCGGCGGCGCGCAGCGTGTAGCGGGCCAGGGAGGTGATGGCCGCCGCGGCGGCGCCCTTGCCGCACACGTCCCCCAGGAACAGCCCCCAGGCGCCGGCCGCCAGGGGGAAGAGGTCGTAGAAGTCGCCGCCGACCTCGTCGACGGAGGCGATGTGGTAGTGCGCGGAGACGTCCAGGCCGGGGATGTTCGCCAGCGCGGGTGGCAGCAGGGTCTTCTGCAGGGTGGCGTTCAGGCTCTTGAGGCGGTCGCGTTCGAGGTCGGCCTCCTTGCGGGCGCGCAGCAGTTCGGTCTCGTACGCGCGCCGGTCGCGGGCGTCGAAGACGGTGGTGCGGATCAGCAGGGGCTGCCCGTCGCCGCCGGTCTTCACGGTCGAGGTGACCATCACGGGCAGCCGGGAGCCGTCGGCGGCCTTCAGCTCCAGGGCGATGCCCTTGATCTCGCCCTGCATGCGCAGGAGCGGGGCGAAGTGCGTTTCGTGGTAGAGCCGCCCGCCGACGGTCAGCAGGTCGGCGAAGTGCTTGCGGCCGACCAGGTCTCCGCGCTCGTAGCCCAGCCAGTCCAGCAGGGTGGCGTTGACCTTCGCGATCTGTCCGTCCAGCAGCGTGGACAGGTAGCCGCAGGGCGCGTGCTCGTACAGGTCCTCGGCGCTGTCCTCCAGCAGGGCGGAGAACTGCGCCCGCTCGTCGGCCGGTTCCCGCTCCTCCTCGGGGCCCCTGCTCTCCTCCTGGTCCCCGGTCCTGCACATCATCCGGCGCTCCCCGCGAACGCGGCGATGGCCGCGGCGGTCTCCTGCGGGGCGGCGAGCTGGGGGCAGTGCCCGGTCGCGTTCAGCGTCACCAGCCGGCTCGCCGGTATCCGCGCGTGGACGAACGCGCCCACCTCCGGCGGGGCGATCGCGTCGTTGGAGCACTGGGCGACCAGCGTGGGCACACCCACCCGGGCCAGGTCCCGGCGGTGGTCGGACAGGAACGTCACCCGGGCGAAGACCCGCGCGATGTCCGGGTCGGTGCGGCAGAAGCTGTTGGTCAGCTCCTCACCCAGTTCCGGACGCTCGGGATTCCCCATGATCACCGGCGCCATGGCGCCCGACCAGCCCAGATAGTTCGCGTCCAGGGAATCCAGCAGCTCCTCGATGTCCTGGGCGCTGAAGCCGCCCCGGTACCCGGTCTCCGGGTCGTCCACGAAGCAGGGCGAGGGCGCGAGCAGGACGAGCCCGGCGAACGCCTCGGGCTCTCGCGCGGCGGCCAGCACGCCCATCATCGCGCTCACCGAATGTCCCACGAACGTGACGGGACCCAGGGCCAGTTCCCGGCACAGCTCCAGGACGTCGTCGACATACCCGTCCAGTGAGCCGTAGCGCTCGGGGCTCCACGCGGAGAGCTGCGAGTTCCCGGAGCCCACGTGGTCGAAGAGGACGACGGTGAAGTGCGGTTCGAGCATCGGCAGCACCAGGCGCCACATGTTCTGGTCGCACCCGAACCCGTGCGCCAGCATCACCACCGGCGCACCGGCCCGCCCGGTCACCGTCACGTGGTTCCTGCTCCGCACATCCATGCGGCCCATCCTCGCAGACCGTCCGCCGGCCATCCCGGCCCTCGACGGAACGGCCAGGGACCCGGGTACAGGGAGTCACCGGTCCTGGCGCCTAGTGCCCTCAGCGGGGGGCGGCCCGGTCCGGAGGGCCCGGTCCGTGCCGGTGCCGGTGTCGATCAGGATCTGCCGGGCCTGCCTGGGGTTTCCGGCACGCACCGCTTCGGCCATCGCGGCCCGCGCCGTCTCACGAGGCGTGTCCGGCGGGACCACGAGCAGGGAGAAGATGTCCTGGTCCCCTCGGGTCACGAGCGCGGTGTCGTCCCCCACGGGAAAGGCGTCGACGTTGACCACACGACCGTCGACGGTCACCCGCGTCGGCAGCTCGTCCCAGGCCGCCGCGTCCAGGCCGATCCGCGTGATCGGCCCGAGCCGCTCGGTCAGCGCGCTGATCAGGCCGGGCAGTTCGCCGGTGAGACTCCTGGAACGGGGCCACCACGCACCGTCGAGAATGCCGTTGCGCTCGTGCGTCGTGGTGAGCCGCAAGGCCACCGCTCCGGGACGCGCCGACTCGTACGCACCGTCCGCCAGGAGACCTGCCGGAGCCGGGGGACCTGGCATCGCGCTCACCTGCCCGTTCGGGACCCCTCCTCGCATCAACCGTACTCCTGCCACGCCAGGAACCGTCGCTGAGCGTGACGGCCGGGACCGGCTCCGCTGCCTCCTCGGTGGTGTCGGGCCGGGACCTCCTCGTCAGTCCCGCCCGGGCTCCCGGTCGGCGTGCCCGGTCCAGCGGCTGGACTCCAGCCATGAGCGGGCCGGCTCCGCCGCGCGCGTGGTGTCCACGGTGAGTTCGAGACGGGTCCCGCCCTCGGCGCCCGCGGGGTAGCTGCGCTGCTCGGTGGCGGCGAAGCAACGACGGAGGACCTCCGCCACGCGCCGGGCGGCATCGGGCGACGAGGCGGTGACATGAACCTCGGCGTAACCGCGCGAGGGGGCGTCGGGGGACTCCATGGCGACCTCGATGTGCGAGCGGATCAGGAGGCGATCACTCTACTCCGGCCCCCTCCTCCGGCCCGGTGTTTCCACAGCCGTCCGCCCCCTGTACGTCCCCCACGATGCGGGTGATCGTGACGGCGACGACGCAGCCTCCCGGAGGGGCCTGCGCGCCCCCGGCCGTGCCGTACCGGGACGTGTCCGCGTGTACGGCTTGCTCGTGTACGGCCGCCTGGGCGCGGGCGCGGACCGCGCGCGCCGTGTCGAGGGCGCGGCGGCCCCCGGTGAGGACGCAGCGGACCTCGACGTGCCAGACGCCGCTCTCGCGCGCGTACCGGGCGCGGACGCCGGCGCCCGGAGCCGGAGAGGCGGTGCCGGGAGAATGATGCGCGTGGGCCGCGGCGGCCAGTGAGCGGCCGAGGCCCGGCTGGAGCCCGGCCACTCCGGGCACCGACAGCGCGGCGTGGGCGACCGCGCGTTCCACGCTCCTCGGGTCGACGGCCGTCATGTTGCCGCCCCGGGCCCCGAGGCACGGCTGCCCGCCGCGTGCGGACGCTCCCACTCGGCCGTGACCCTCAGGTCGATCGCGTCGACGGCGAGGCCCAGTTCGTGGGCCGCCGCGTCGGCCACGGCTCGTCGCACCTGCGCCGTCCTGCCCGGCAGGGGCTGGTCGAGCGTGACGGAAAGGGTCATGGCGACGGTCACCCGGCTCTCCGCCCCCGCGGCGCCCGGGGCCAGCCGGCAACTGGCGGCCAGCACGCCCGGAACCCGTCCGGCGGCGCGGCGAAGGACACCGGCCGCTGTGGTCTCCGCGATGCGCAGTTCTCCGGTCGGATCGTCCAGGGGCAGCAGCCGCCCGAGCCGTACCTCCGCGCGTACGGCGGCGACGATTCTCTCCACGAGGGCGCGGGCGCTCGGCCCTCGCGTGCGCAGCGCGTCGGTGGCGCGGTCCAGGGCCGTCAGCCCTTCGACGGCGTCCCGGCAGTACACGCACCCGTCCGTGTGGGCGTCGCCCTGATCGCGGCCGGTGCGCGCCCGCTCCCATACGTCGCTCAGCAGGCGGGCGCACGGCAGTCGCTCGTCGGCCGGGAACCGTGCCTCTAGCGCCATGGAGCCATCTCCTTCGTGAGCGTGCGCCGAGCCCGGAAGAGCCTGCCGCGTACGGTCTGTTCACTCACCCCCAGCACCTGCGCGATCTCCTCGTAGTGCAGTTCGTGCAGCTCCCGGAGGATCCAGCAGGCGCGTTGGCCGGCGGGCAGGCCCCCGAGTGCGCGGGACAGCGCGGCCGCCGCCGCGGCGTTCTCGGCACTGCGTTCCGGTTCGCCCGTCGCGTCGTGGGCCGAGGGCTCGGCGACGGAGTCCAGGGGAAGGGAGGGCGTGCGTCCGCGGAGGAGGTTGAGGCAGCGGTTGGTGACGATGCGGTACATCCACGTGTGGAAGGTGGCGTCCCCCCGGAACTCGGGAAGGCGCCGCCAGGCGCTGGTGAAGGCCTCCTGCACGACCTCCTCGGCGTCCGGGAGGCTGCCCAGCATGTGACAGGCCAGTGCGAGCAACCGGGCCGTGTGCCGGTGCACGAGCACCGCGAAGGCGTCCTCGTCGGCCTCGGAGGCGCGGACGGCGAGGACCCGGTCGTCCGCTTCGTCGAGATCGCTCCCCACATCCACTGTCCGCTTCCCACGTGACGCGGTCGGGCGCGTCCTGCCACGAGCCCAGGATACGTGAGCCAGATCACAGACAAGTGTGACGATTTCGCCTGGTTCGTGTCGAACTTTATGAAGGGCGCCGACCAGGTGCCCCCGAACCGTCACTCGTCGCTCAGGAGGACGTCATGACGCATACGACGTACAGCCCGGCATCGGACCGCGCCAGGCCGACCCCGGGAACCATGCCGCAGCACGACCCGAAGCGGGACGTCCGTGCGGCCGAGGACGAGAAGCGGACCGGCGGCGCCGGCTCGGAGCCCGGGGGACGGACCACGATCGCGGACGTCGTGGCGGCGAAGATCGCCGGTATGGCGGCCCGTGAGGTGCCCGGCATCCACCACCTCGGCTCGGGCATGACGCGCGCCATCGGGGGTGTCCGCGACCGTATGCCCGGCGGCCGGACGAGCGTCACCCGAGGCGTGAGCGTCGAGGTCGGGGAACTGCAGGTGGTGGTGGACCTGGACGTGGTCACCGACTACGGCTACCCCATCACCGAGGTCGCGGCGGAGACGCGCGCCGAAGTGATCGCGACGCTGGAGCGCATGACCGGCCTGGAGGTACTGGAGGTGAACATCGACGTCAACGACGTCGCCCTGCCGGAGGCCGATGAGGAGAACGAGGGCGAGAGCGAGAACGACCGCAACCGGCAGCGGGTCGACTGACCCGCCCCGCCCCTCCCGAGGGGGAGCCGCACACGAGATGGGGAACGAGCCATGAACACAACCACGGCGGGGCTCCTGACCGGCCTCGCACTCGGCTTCGCCGGATACTTCGGCGGATTCACGGCGTTCGTGGTGGTCGCCGCCCTCGGTCTGGTCGGTCTGGTCGTCGGCCACCTGGCGGGCCGCGAGATGCACGTCTCCGACTTCGTGCGCCCGCGCGAGGACCGCGAGGGCTATGGGCGCCGGGAGAGCTTCGAAGGGAACCGGGCGACCCGCGGGCCCGGCTACCGAACCGGATACGGGCACACGCGGCGAGTGCGGTGATGCCTCATCGTGAGACACCGTGAGACCGGCACCGGCGACGCGTCCACGCGCCGTCGGCCCGGTCTCGCCTACCGCCCCTCTTCGTCCTCGTCCTCATCCTCTTCCTCGTCGTCGTACTCCTCTTCTTCCTCGTCCTCGTCCTGGGCATCGGCGTCTGCGTCGTCCTCGCGGTCCTCGTCGTCCTCGTCGTCCTCGAGACCTTCCTCGTGCGAGCGGACCACTTCGCCGTCGCGGATCTCACCGCGCCAGCCCTCCAGTTCCTCGTCGTCGGAGAGAGTGGCGTACCGCAGGAAGTGCTTGAGGTCGAGGCGCAGGCGACGTCCTTGCGCGCGCCAGATGTTGCCGGTCTTCTCGAAGAAGCCGGACGGGTAGTACTCGACCACGGCGACGACGCGCGTGAGGTCCGAGGTCAGTTCGTGGAAGCTGACGGCACCGCGGGTGGTGCCCTTGCCCCCTTCGGAGTTCCAGACGATCCGCTCGTCGGGGACCTGCTCCTGGACGGTCGCCTTCCAACTGCGGTTGGAGAAAGCGATCTTGGCCTTCCAGTTGCTCTCGACCTCATCCGACATCGAGACACTCTGCACACCCTTGGTGAAGGAGCTGAACTCCTCGAGCTGGGTCCAGCGGTCGTACACGGTGCGCACCGGTTTGCCGACGTCGACGACCTCGACGATGTTCGTGACCTTGACGCTCCCCGACTTGCCACCGCCACCGAAGACGCCCTTCACGGTGTCGACCACCTTGTCCTTCACGTCCCCCGCCTTCTCGCTCAGGAACGCCTTGACCGGCGACTCCCCTTCGCCGAGTACGCGTTTGCCGACGTTGAGCAACGTGCTGTTGCCGTCACCGACGTCCCCCAGACCCTGCGCAAGGCCACTGATCTTCTCCCCGGCCTTGTCCGCCATCCGCTGGCCCTTCGCCGAGGCGAACGCGGCCAGCTGCTCCTTGAGCTGGTCCATGCCGGAGGCGCCGGCTGAAGTGGACTTCTCCTCCGTCTTCGCCATGACCTACCTCCTACGGCTGCCGCGGCCGGCTGCCTTGCCGGCGGCGGCCTTCTTCGCCGCCGGCTTCGAAGGGGCGGCCTTCTTCTTCGCGGTCTTCGCGGCGGGAGCCTTTTTCGCCGGGGCTGTCCTGGTGGCGGCCTTCTTCGCGGGACTCTTCTTGGCCCGCTTCCGAGGGGGCGGCGGCGCCTCTTCCTCTTCCTCTTCCTCCGCTTCCGGTTCTGCCTCCGGCTCCTCCTCCTCTTCCTCTTCCTCGCCCTCTTCTTCTACTTCCTCCTCCTCGTCGTCCGGTTCCGTGTCCTCGGGCGACTCCTCGTCCTCTTCTTCTTCCTCTTCCTCGTCGGGTCGGCCCAGGAGGGACTCGGTGCGTTCCTGCAACGAGGTGGCCAGCGCTCCCAAGCGGCGGTCGGCGGTCGCGGACAGCGCGGTGCGGGCGGAGTCCATCAGCTCGCCGCGGACCTGATTCAGCAACTGCGCGGCCTGCGGGTTCTCGGACGCCTTGCTCAGCGCCCGAGTCATCAACTCTTTGGGGCTCAACAGCCCTTGGCCGACGAGTGCGGAGGCGACCCCGATGGCGAGTTTGCCCTTCTTGGTGCGGCCCAGGGCGTATCCGGTCGCGAGGGCCGCGACGAGAGTGGCTTGCGTTTCGGTTTCCATGAATGGCCTCAAGTGCGGTCAGCGGTATCAGGCGCGCCCAGGCTCGGCGGGCGGCCACCCCTTCCTCCACCCTCCTCCCACCTCCGCGGACCCGCATCTCCCCAGAGATCCAGAACGCACCGCGGGCGCCGCGAGGAGTACGCTGAAGAAACCGAGGACATTCCGGGCACGGGCCTGCATGTCCCCGGCCGGTTCCGCACCGCTCCTGCTGACGAGGGCGTGAGGGTCATGGACATCTTGGTCACCGTGATCGCGCTGATGGCAGTGATCGCGGCAGGCGCCTTCCTCATCCACCGGCTCAACTCACAGCACGGCAACCGGACCGCCGACTACCACTACAACCGCGACGGCGTGGTCGCGCCGGGCCGGGCGGACCGCAAGCGGCGGCGGCGCGGCGGTGCGGGCTAGGCCCGGACGCGGGCCCGGCGGAGTGGTGCCCCGCCCACATGAGTGACGCCTCAGACTCCCCCGTCGGTGCCGGGCGCGTGGACGTCGAGCGCGGCGGCCATGAGAGGGCCGGCGGCCTCCTCCGTCGTGTCCGGCGGCACGACGAGCAGGTCCCAGCGGCCGAGGCCGGGGGAGAGCAGGACGACGGTGTTCGGGGCGTGCGGTGCGGCGGACTTGTTCAGGCGTACGACCTGGTTGGCGACGAGCATGCGCCCGGGTGCCGCTGTCCAGGCGGTGGCCTTCACGGTGACGCTGACGATGTCGCCCCACGCGATCGGCAGCGCGGCGAGCAGCTGCGGGAGCTGTGCCAGCAGGTCGCGGGAGTGCGGCCACCACACCCCGTCGATCCGGCGCGGCAGTACGCCGTGGGGTGCGAGGCGCAGGCGGAGTAGGGGAAGGGGGAGCGCGGCCGATGCGGCCGGGGCTGTGCTGATCACATGAGTTCTCTCTGATGCGAAGTGCGCCCGCTTCCGCTGTGCCCTTCGGGGATGCCTGAACCCAAGGAGTGCGGCCGTTCGAGGGGGACGCCGGGACCGTTCTGGGCGATGCGATGAACCGCCGGTGGTCACCGGGGGTGGAGCCGGTCCGCCACCGGCGTGCCTGATGCCCTCGGTCCCCCGAGCGTACTCCTCGCCCCGTAAAAGCGGCGTGACGGTCGGTCACCGA
The DNA here is from genome assembly GCF_042263835.1 of Streptomyces sp. NPDC056128. NCBI lineage: Bacteria > Bacillati > Actinomycetota > Actinomycetes > Kitasatosporales > Streptomycetaceae > Streptomyces > Streptomyces sp. NPDC056128. Next base: position 178,406 of record NZ_JBHJVQ010000008.1, read on the forward strand.
GCGCACGGAGAGACTCCCCGAGGGGGGCCGCGTGGTAGCGTCCGTTCGTATACAAGGTGTATGCGAGAGCTGGGGGCTGCTGCCGTGACGTCCGGTCGGGAGAAGGCGTACGCGTATCTCAAGGACACGGTGCTGACGGATCCCGGGATGCAAGGCGCCTTCCTGTCCGAGCAGGAGCTCGCGGACCGGATCGGCGTCTCCCGCACGCCCATCCGGGAAGCCCTGTTGCAGCTCGCGGCCGAGGACCTGGTCGAGCTGGTGCCGAAGCGGGGCGCCCGGGTCTCCCCCCTGACGGGACGGGAGATCCGCGAGCTCATGGAGCTGCGGGGCATCGTCGAGCGGTACGCCGCCCAGGAGCTGGTCTCGGGTGGGGGAGCGCCGGTGGCGGAGCTGCGGTCCCTGCTGGAACGGCAGCGCGGGCTCACCGGTGCCGACCAGGCCCGGGAGTTCATCGCCGTGGACCACTGCTTCCACGCGGCCCTGGTCTCCGCCGTCGGCAACACCCTCCTCGACCGGCATTACGAGGGCCTGCGCAGCCGCCAGGTCCGCGCCGGGGTCGCCGCCCTCGTCAGCCGTCAGGGACGTCAGGAAGCGGTGCTCGGGGAACACGAGGCGATCCTGGACGCCCTGGAGGCCGGTGACGCGCAGGCCGCGTGGGCGGCCATCGACCATCATCTGCAGTCGACGCTCAAGGTATTGCTGGAGGGTTGAGGGGCGGGGCATTTGCGTGCCCCGCCTCGGGGAAACCTGGCGTCCCGTAACGGGGTCAGGGGAAGGTGTTCACCACCCCCACACCTCCGGGCGCCGGTTCGCCAGCACGGACGTCCGCTGCCGGACCGCCGCGACCTCGTCCACGTCGAGGTCGGCCACCAGCAGCTCGGGCCCGGCGCCCAGCGCGTGCCGTACGGTCCCGTCGGGTCCGACGACGCGACTGTGCCCGATCCCGGTCGGCGCGGAACCCGCTCCGGCGCCCGTGCCGGGATCGGCCTGGCCCACGGCGGCGAGCCACACCGTGGCGTCCAGCGCACGGGCCCGCGCCAGCAGCTCCCACTGCTCGAGTTTGCCCGGCCCCGCACCCCAGGACGCGCCCAGCAGCGTGGCGACGGCACCGGCGTCGGCGTGCGCCCGGAACAGCTCCGGGAAACGGATGTCGTAGCAGGTGGCGAGGCCCAGCCGTACGCCGTCCACGTCGACGACCGTCGTGGCCGAGCCCGCGGCGACGGTGTCGGACTCACGGAATCCGAAGGCGTCGTACAGATGGATCTTGTCGTACGAGGCCTCGACCCCGGCCCCGGTGGCGATCAGGGTGTTGGCCACCCGCCCCCTGGTGGCCGGGGTGAACATGCCGGCCACGACGACCGTGCCGGTGGCGGCGGCGATCCGCCGGACGCCGTCGGCCCACGGTCCGTCCAGCGGCTCGGCGAGCGGTGCCAGCGGGGTGCCGAAGCAGGCCATCGTCGCCTCAGGGAAGACGACGACACGGGCTCCGGCGTCCGCGGCGCGCCGGGTCCATTCCTCGACGAGCAGGAGGTTCTTCTCGGGGTCGGGGCCGGTGGTGAGCTGGCTCAGGGCGATGCGCACGGTGTGTCCTCCTCAGAGGCGGGTGGGGACGGTGTCCGCCTTCGGCGCGGCGAGGGCGGCATCCTCGCCGAGGGCGGCGTCGGGGTCGCGCCCCAGCCAGACGCCGACGAGGGTGACGGCCGAGGCGAGGGCGATGTACACGGCCAGCGGCGCCCAGGTGCCGTACGCGCTCAGCAGGCTGGTGAACAGCAGCGGGGCGACGGCGCCGCCGATGATCCCGGCCAGGGTGTAGGCCAGGGACGAGCCGGTCGAGCGCAGGTGGGGCGCGAACTGCTCGGTGATGAAGGCGGCCTGCGGACCGTACAGGCAACAGTGGATCACCAGGCCCACGACGACCCCCGTGGCGAGCGGCAGCCAGGTGCCGCCGCCGATCATCGGGAAGAACACGAAGGGCCACACACCGGCGGCCACCGAGGCAACGCCGTACAGCAGACGGCGGTTGACCCGGTCGGAGAGGGCGCCCGCCAGCGGCATGAGGAAGACCTGGATCGAGGAGCCGATGAGCACGGCCGCGAGGGCGGAGCCGCGTGACATGCCGAGTTCCTGGGTGGCGTACGTGAGGACGAAGACGGTGAACATGGCGTACAGCACGTCGGGGCCGACGCGGCACAGGATCGCGGCCAGCAGCGCGCGGGGCTGGGTGGTGAAGACCTCGCGGACCGGCGCCTGGGGCCGGGACTGCTCGGCCTCCATCGCCTTGAACACCGGGGTCTCCTCCAGCTTCGCCCGGATCCACAGCCCGAACGCGACGAGAACGCCCGAGAACAGGAACGCCACACGCCAGCCCCACGACTCGAACTGCGCCTCGGTCAGCAGCGCGCCGAGGGCCGCCAGGACGCCGTTGGCCAGCAGGTTTCCGGCCGGTGGGCCGACCTGGGCGGCGGAGGCGTAGAAGCCGCGGCGGCGCGGGTCCCCGAACTCGCTGGACAGCAGGACGGCACCGCCCCACTCGCCGCCGACGCCGACGCCTTGCGCGAAGCGCAGCACGACCAGGGCGATCGGGGCGGCCACGCCGGCCGTCGAGTACGCGGGCAGGACGCCGATCAGGAATGTCGCCGCCCCGATGAGCACCAGCGTGGCGATCAGCACCTTCTTGCGGCCGATCACGTCACCGAGCCGCCCGAAGACGAACCCGCCCAGCGGGCGTGACACATAGCCGACCGCGTACGTGGAGAACGCCAGGAGCGTGCCGGTGAGCGGGTCCTCCGAGGGGAAGAACAGGTCGCCGAAGACCAGGGCGGCCGCGGCGGAGTAGACGGCGAAGTCGTACCACTCCAGCGCCGTGCCGGTCAGGCTCGCGACGAAGGCCCGGCGGACGCCGGAGTGCCGCGCGGGCGGCGTGGTGCCGTCCTTCGTGTCGTCCTTCGGGGTGTCGCGCATGGTTCCCATCCTCGCTCGGGGACGTCGGGGGACATCGACCTCCCGGCATACTTCTTGTATACAGGTCGTATGCGCAACCCTTTGCGCGAGAGATTCACCGCGGACCCGATCAACAGGCCCGTGACCCGATCAATGGACCGAACTCTGGGAGTGCCCTCATGGCCGTGCTGCTGACCTTCGAACTGCCCGACGGATCGACGCGCGAGGTCGACGTCGTGCAGGTCCTCAACGCCGGGTACGCCGGACGCAGCCAGGAGGACGTCGCCGCACACGTCGCGGAGCTGGCCGAGCTGGGCGTGCCCGGCCCGTCCGTGACGCCCGCTCTGTACCCCGTCTCCCCCTACCTCGCCCAGCAGACCGACCGGGTCCAGGCGCAGCACGGGCACACCTCCGGCGAGGCGGAGTGGGCACTGGTCGTGGCGGACGACGGGGAGCTGCTGCTGACCGCCGCCTGCGACCACACCGACCGCGACCTGGAGGTGCACGGCGTGGCCTGGAGCAAGAACGCCGGCCCCGACGTCCTGGCCCGCCGCGCCTGGCGCCTGGCCGACGTGGAGTCCCGCCTCGACGACCTCACCCTGCGCGCCTGGGTCACCCACGGCGACACGTCGACGGAGATCCAGCACGGCACCCTCGCCGAACTCCTCGCCCCCGCCTACTGGATCGACGTCCTGCGCTCACGCGGCGGGCTGACGCCCGGCACCGTCCTGATCTCCGGCACCATCCCCATGACCCCCGGCGTCGACCAGTTCGCCGACGGCTGGAGCGTGGAGCTGGCCGACCCCGCCACCGGGGACACGATCCGCCTCCAGTACGACGTCCAGCCGATGCCGGCACCCATCGGCTGAGCGCGCCGGTCCTGCGTCACGGGCCGCGCCGCGTGGCGGCCGGCTGGAGGAGCTGGTCGACGGGTGCGTAGTCGTCGGTGAGCAGTCGGGCGTCGCCGATCCAGGAGGTGAGCCGGTCACCGCTGGCGATCTTCCAGCCGGTCCGCCGGCCGTCGAGCGCCTGCTGCGCCGCACGCAGGTCGACGGGCCGGTCGGAGGCGATCACGACCAGGTTGCCGCCGTCGGGCTCGGTGCTCGGTTCGAGGCCGATGTCAACGGGTTCGCCGACGAGGACGACGTGCTCGAAGACCTCGCCGAGGGTGGCGACTTCGGCACGCGCGAAGTCCAGTCCCCCGTGATCGATGAGATTGGCGACGTACAGCCCGCCCTCCCGCAGCACCCGCCGTACGTCGGTCATCGCCTCCACCGTGGTGAGGTGCCACGGCACGCTGACGCCCCCGAAGGCGTCGCCGACGACGAGGTCCCGACTGCCGGCGTCCAGGCGCCGCAGCCCGAGCCTGCCGTCCTCGGCGCGTACGTCGACACCGGCGACCGTACTCAGACCGAGCCGCTCCCGGTCGATCCGTACGACGCCGCTGTCGATCTCGGAGACGAGGCTGCGGGTCCCGGGCCGCGTGGCGGCGAGGTACCGGGGAAGGGTGAGCCCGCCACCGCCCAGGTGATGGGCGGCGAGCGGCTCATCCTTGGGAAACGCGGAGTCGACCACGGACGCGATGGCGCGCACGTACGCGAACTCCAGGAAGGTCGGATCGTCGACGTCGACGTAGGAGTGCCGCACACCGTCCAGGACCAGCGTGCGCCCGCTGTCCCGCTCGGGATCCGCGACCACCCGCGCGCAGTGGTACCGGGTCTCGGCGTCGCAGCCACCGGGCGCGACCGCGGTGGCGAGACCCCCGGCGACGATCACGAGGGCCAGGGCGGGGGCACCGCTCCACCCGCGCGTGCGCCACTCGACCAGCGCCGATCCGGCCACCAGCAGCGTGCCGAGGCCGATCAGGATGCCGCTGACCGGCAACCGCGACACGAGGACGAAGCCGGTGAGGACGGTGCCGAAGATGGCCCCGACGGTGCCGACGCCGGACAGCCGTCCGACGACCGTCCCGGTCTCGGCGAGGCTGGTGAGACGCAGCTTCGTCACCATCGGCGTCACCGCGGACAACAGCGCGCCCGGCACAAGGATGGTCAGCGACGCGATGAACAACAGCGCCGTCGGCGCCCACTCGGCGGTGGTGCGCAGCACGGCGGGGGTGAGCCCCACGACCGCCCCCGACACCCCGAGCGAGGGCCCGAGAAGCCGCCGGGGATCGACCTGATCGGCGATCTTTCCCCCGAGCCACGACCCGACGGCGATCGCCGTGAGGGCGATACCGATCACCATGGTGCTGGTCTCGAGAGTGAGCCCGAGGTAGGGAGCCAGCAGCCGCAGAGCGACGATCTCGACCACGAGCACGGCGGCGGACGACCCGAACACGAGCGCAACGGCGGCACGGGCCCCCAACCCACGCACGCGCGCCTTGCCTTCGGCGACAACTAAGGGCGACGTATCGGTCACGACCGACATCTTCCCACGCGATTCACGCCTGTTGGGCCGCCTGCGGCTACGCCCGCCCCCGTGCCCGGTGCCGCTTCGCGTACGACCAGGTCACCGCGGTCATCAGGACCGGAATGGCGAACAGCGGTGCGAAGGTGAACCCCCAGACCGTCTGTGCCGCACCGCTCGACATGTACGTCTGACTCTCGACGGTGAAAGCGACGACGAGTTGCCACAGAGCCACCAGGACCAGGACACCCGAGACGGTCCAGGCCAGCGGAACGACGACCCTGCTCGGCAACGGCCGCCACCGCTCGCTGACGAGCAGCAGCGGAAACAGCGCGGCCACCTCGGCGAGCACGGAGAGCCCGACGACGTAGGCGATGCCCCAGCCCGGGATGCCGAAGACGTCACGCAGCACTTGGTCGCTGTAACCCACGTAAACCCCGGACGCCATGGCGACGCGCCACAGCCCGGACGGGACGGCACACAGAGCGATGGCATGGGCGGCGCGGCGAGCCCAGACAGGCGCGGATGCGGGTGCGGAGGCGGGAAGAGGGACGGTCGCTGTCGACATGACCCACATGCTGGCCCTGCCCCCGGCCCCCACGCGTCGTCCGTCACGGCGGACCACTTCCGCCCTGCGAACTAGGGCGCACCCACTGAGGGATGACGTGAGGAGGGCACCCCTCACTGTTCGGTCTACGGCCTGGGACTCATCCCGGCGAAGACCGCTCGCAGGACGCGGTCGATGTAGGCGTCCGTAAGCGGCTGCTGAGTGACCAGCAGCCGGAAGTACAGGGGACCCGACAGGATGTCCATGGCCACGTCCAGGTCGAAGTCGGGATCGATCTCCCCCTGGTCCTTGGCGGCTCGCAAGCGGGCGAGGGTGTCGGCGGTCTGCGGCTCGATGAAGCGCTCGTTCAGAGCGGCCGCGACCGCCGGGTCGTGCTGGGCCTCGCCGATGAGGTCCTGGTAGAGCGGCCCCCACGGCGGACGGCCGAGCAGGCCCGCGGCCCTGGTCATCACTGCGCGCAGGTCGGCGACGACATCGCCGGTGTCGGGGTGAGCGAGGCCGGACTCGTTGAGGCTGAGAACTGCGTCGAGGAACAGTAGCCCGCGGGAAGGCCAGCGGCGGTAGATGGTGTGTTTGCCGACGCCCGCGCGGGCAGCGACCGCCTCGATGCTGAGCTTGGCGTACCCCGTCTCCTGGGCCAGCTCCAGCGTGCAGCGCATGATCGCTTCGGTGAGGTCGGCGGCGCGGGCGGCACGGCGGTCGGTCATGTCAGCACCGTACAGCACGGCACGTGCCGTGTTGACACATGAGCGGTCCGCATCCATGCTGACGGCGGAACGGCACGGACCGTGCCGTGTCGTTCCGATCCCTTGGCCGGGGTGCCGGCCGCCCTCTCCACGACGCGAAGGACTTCCTCATGTCTCAACACGCACCGCCCGCCGACGCACTCGGCGCCGGCCACGCACTGCGTCTGGACGCGGTCACCAAGCACTACGAGTCACCGGGCGGCCTGGTGCGGGCGCTCGACGGCGTTTCCCTGGCCCTGGACGGCGGTTCGTTCACCGCGGTGATGGGCCCCTCCGGGTCGGGCAAGAGCACGTTGCTGCAATGCGCCGCCGGGCTCGACAGCCCCAGCTCCGGCCGGGTGTTCGTGGACGGTACGGAGATGAGCGGTGGCTCCGAGGCCCAGCTCACCACGTTCCGCCGCGGCCGGATCGGCTTCGTCTTCCAGCACTTCAACCTGCTGCCGACGCTGACCGTCCTGCAGAACACCACGTTGCCGGTGCGGTTGGCCGGAAAGCGCGTCAACCGTGCGCAGGCCGTGGAGACCCTGAACCGTGTGGGGCTCGGGGACCGGCTCGACCATCTGCCCTCGCAGTTGTCCGGCGGGCAGCAGCAACGGGTGGCGATCGCCCGGGCACTGGTCGCCGGGCCGCGGGTGGTGTTCGCCGACGAACCCACCGGCGCGCTGGACACCCGCAGCGCGCGCGAGGTGCTGGCACTCCTCCAGGAAGCGGTACGCATCGACGGCCGGACCCTGGTGATGGTGACCCACGACCCGGTCGCCGCCGCCCACGCCGACCAGGTCCTCTTCCTGGCCGACGGCCGGCTCGTCGGGCGGCTGGACCGGCCGACCGCCGTCACGGTCGCCGACACGATGACCCGGCTCACCGACCAGGTCGCCGCCGAGCGTCGCGTCAGCGAAGGGGTGTGAGGGCGTTGCTCTGGTTGGCTTGGGCCTCCCTGCGACGCCGGGCCGGGTCCTTCGCGGGCAGTTTCCTGGTGCTGTTCTTCGGCGCGACGATGGTCATGTCGTTCGCCTCGATGCTGGACACCAGCCGTGGCACCGGCGTGGACGCGACCAGTGTCGAGACGCTGACGACCATGGGCGGTGTGGTCGGCGGCTGGGGCATGTGCCTGGTCGTGTTCGCGGTGGTCTCCACCCTGGGGCTGTCGGTGCGGCAGCGCGCGGCCGAAACGGCCCTGCTCAAGAGCGCCGGAGCCACCCCGGCACAGATCACACGGATGATCGTGGGCGAGGCGGCACTGGTCTCGGTCGCCGCCGCGGTGCTCGCGGTGGGCCCGTCCTACCTGCTGGGCCGGGCCCTGCTCGGCCTGCTGACGGACACCGGCCAGGTCGGCGCAGGCACCGCCTTCGCCTTCGGCACGATCGCGCTGCTCGTCGGCTTCGGGATCACCGTACTGTCCGCGGTGATCGGCGCACTGTGGACGGCCCGCCACGCCACCGGGAGGAGCGTCGCGGCGTCCCTGGCGGACGCCGACCCCGGGCGGATGACCTGGAAGCGGCTCGTCCCGGCGGGCGTTCTGCTGACCGGCGGCCTCTACCTGGGCGTGCTGACCGTCACGGCCTTCCGCGACAAGGGCACGGACGCCATGCCGATCGCCGCGCAGGCGTCCATCCTGACCTCCATGGGCCTTGCCATCCTGGCTCCCGGCCTGGTCCGCGCCGCCACCGCGCTGACCGGCCGCGTGCTGCGCGGCCGCGGGGTGTCCGGCTACCTGACGGTGCAGCACCTGAGGCAGCGCACCAGCCAGGCGGCCGGCGCGCTCATGCCGATCATCGTGTTCACCGGCATCGGCACCGGCGTCCTCTACCTCCAGCTCATCGAGGACCGTGCCGTCGCCGCGTCCGGCCAACTGCGCAGCGTCGAGCACCAAAGCATCCAGACGCTCAACCTCGTCGTGATCGGCATGATCGTCGTGTTCGCGTGCATCATGCTGATCAACACCCTGGTGGCCTCGACCACCTACCGTCGCGGCGAGTTCGGCCGACTGCGGCTCGCCGGCGCGACACCTCGCCAGGTGCTGGGGATGGTCCGTACCGAGTCCCTGCTGATCGTGGCGACCGGCACGGTCCTGGGCACCCTTGCCGGCTCGGTCACGGTACTTCCGTACAGCGTGGTCCGCGCGGACCGCTGGATCCCCGACCTACCGCTCTGGATCCTGCTCGGCATCATCACCATCGCGGTCACCGCGACCCTGGGCGCCGCACTGGGCACGGCACGCCGGATGCTGCGGACCCCGGCCGTGGACTCGGTGGCTCTCTGACGGACTGTGTGACGTGTGGCGCCGCCCGGCAGGAGGAGGCGGTCGATCACCTCACCCGTGTCGCGGTGCCGGACCAACCCCTCGCCGCGCAGGCGGACTTCCGGCATCGCGACACGTACGGCGCCCAGGGCCCTCACTGATTCCCCGCCTCGAATGCCTGGGCCACACACGTCCGGTATGCCGGGCGGTCTGGCGGGTCCACGATCCTGGTCAGGGGTGAGGCCATGGAGCGGGATCGACTCGAACGGCTACTGGGTGGTGACGACGCAGCGTCGGCGGCTGCTGGAGCCGCCCTCCGTGCTGGCGCTTCTTACATCGTCTGGGAGGGCACGACACCCGCCGAGTCACTCGCCCGAATCTACGGGCGCCGTCTCAGGCACACGCTCCGGAAGGGCATCGAGACAACGGGCCTGGAGCAGGCCGTGCAGCGCCTCGACCAACACCGCCGACCGGTTCGGCTGGGCCAGATCAGGGCTGCTGACGGCTCGTGGGTCTTCATGCTGTTCCTCGACCAGAAGGGCAGCGCGTTGGTGGCATGCACCGGCGTTCGGCAGATGCCTTGACGTCGGCCGTCTTCACCATCGGGGTGACCCGGCACGAGTGCCTCCGGTGCGGTGTCGGACGAGGGGCACGCGGCTCCAGGGCTGCGTTGCGTCAGACGAAGTCCCGGCGGCGGCCCACCGGGAACGTGAGCAGGTAGAGCGGCGGCAGGAGTGCGGCCGCGCACACCGTCCACAGGGCCGCGTGCGTCCCGGCATACGTGGCGAGCAGACCGGCGGTGAGGGCGCCGAGGGGCTGGGCGCCCCAGGAGACGAAGCGGACGGTGGCCATGACACGGGAGAGGAGCTCGGGCGGGGACGCGGTCTGGCGGTGGGTGCGGGTGGTGATCGACCCGATGGCGACCCCGAAGGCGAAGCCGGCGTTGCCCAGGGCGAACCAGTACGCGTCGGCGGCGGATGTGGTCAGCGGGGCCAGCAGGGCGGCAGCGCCGCCGACCAGCGCGGTCCCGACGAGGCCCCGGGCAGTGCCGAACCGCCGGGTCAGCCGGACCGCCACTGCGGCCCCCGCGAGCCCGCCGACTCCATCCATGGCGAGCACCAGGCCGAGTTGTGCGGGCGTCAGTCCGGCCTCCCGGACCAGGTACAGGGGTGTGAGGGCGACCAGGGCGGCGCAGACGAAGTTGGTGGCGGTGGCCCAGAGCATGCAGGGCAGCATCACCGGGTGCCGCGTCACGTACGTCCAGCCCTCACGGATCAGCCGGCGGACGCCGTCGCCGGTGCGGGTGGCGGGAGGGCGCTCGGGGAGGGTGCGCAGCAGCACGGCGGAGAGCAGGTAGCTGGCGGCGTCCACGAGGAGCGCGCCGACCGGGCCCGCGGCGTGCACGAGGAGGCCGCCCCCGGAGGGCCCTCCGGTCTCGGTGACGGCGTGCGTGCCGGACATCAGGCTGTTGCGGGCGGCGAGTTGCCGCTCCGGGACGATGGCGGGCAGAAAGGTCGAGTTGCCGATGTCGAAGAGTACGGTCGCGGCGCCGGTGGCCAGAGCGGCGAGAAACAGGTGCGGGTAGCTGAGCCGGTCGAGCCACCAGGCGAGCGGGAGGGATCCGATGGCGACGAACCGTACGAGATCGAGGGTCACCTGGAGGCGGCGGAGCGGGAGGCGCTGGGCGATCACTCCGGCCGGGAGGCTGAGCAGCAGCCAGGAGATCTGTCCGGCGGCGGCGAGCAGGGTGGCCTGCAGCGCGGTGGCGTCGAGGACGGTGAGGGCGACCAAGGGGAGGGCGAGGGCGGTGACGGCGGTGCCCGCACTGCTGACGGTGGCGGCGGCCCAGTAGCGCCAGAAGACGGCCGAAGGCGAGGTCGCGTGGCCGGTACTGCGGCGATCATGCTCCGGGACCGTCGGTGTCTCGCTCGTCGGTGTCTCACTCATACGACGCCCACCCCCTGTGAGTCTCCTATGGGAACTTACTTACTGCGACTGAGTTCCTATCCGAAACTGACTCGAGGGCGCAAGATGGTTTCCAAGACTGGAGCTGTATCCGAAGGACAGGGGAGCCATGGTCAGGTCGGTGCCCGAGCGGGACGCCGCCTGTGCGATCGCACAGGCGGCGGCGGTGGTCGGCGACTGGTGGAGCCTGCTCCTGGTGCGGGAGGCCGCACGCGGGCACCACCGGTTCGACGTGCTCCAGGAGGAGTTGGGGATCTCCCGCAAAGTGCTGACCGAGCGTCTCGCGCACCTGGTGGAGTCGGAGGTCCTGGAGAAGGTCCCGTATCAGAGCGGCCCGGTGCGGTACGAGTACCGACTGACGCAGAGGGGTCGGGGGCTGCTGCCCATGCTGCTTGCGATGCAGGACTGGGCGGACCGCTGGCTGCTCGGCGACGGCTCGCTGAGCGGCACGGCCGACGAGGAGAGCGCCGAGGCGCGGCGGGTGGCGGGCCTGCTGGGCGAGCGGCTGCCGCGCCTCGAACTGCCGGGGCACCGGGACGGTGAGCCGCTGGACCCGGTGGCCGAGGCCGCGGCCACCGTCCTCTTCTGCTACCCGGCGACCGGCCGCCCGAGCCCATTGCCGGACGGCTGGGCCGACATCCCGGGCGCCATCGGCTGCACGCTGGAAAACCGGCTGTTCCGAGATGCCTACGACGACTTCCGCGCGGCAGGCGCCGAGGTACGCGGCGTGAGCACCCAACGCCCGGACGAGCAGCGGGCATTCGCGCTCCAGGAGGACATCCCCTTCACCCTGCTCTCAGACGTCGACCTGCGCCTCACCGCCGCTCTGCGACTCCCCGTGTTCCGCGCAGGACAGACGCTGCGACTGAAGCGGGCGGTCCTGGTGGTGGACCACGAACGCGTGGTGCGCCTGGCCCGCTTTCCGGTGACGGACATCCCGGGGGCGGTGCGCGAGGCGCTGGCGGTGGTACGGAGGGTGGCGACGGAAGGCTGAAGGAGGCAGCTGTTGGACATCTCCCGCTATGCTATATTCAATGGCATACTTAGAGTGTGACTGACGACGACGTTGACTTCCCGCCCGGTGACGGCCCCACCAGCGGTATCTCCGTCACCTTGACCGCCGGAACTCTGCAGGCGATCCGTGAGCGGGTCGGCAAGCGAGGCGTCTCGGCTTACCTGGAGAAGGCGGCCCAGCGGCAGATCGAGCGCGACAACCTGGACGAGCTGATCGCGGACTTCGACAAGGTGCATGGTCCGGCCGATCCCGAGGCCGTGGCGGCCAAGCGTGCCTGGCTGACTGGTGGAGCCACGAACGCCGGTGCGGTCGCGTGAGCGGTGCCCTGGTTCTGGACAGCGAGGGCCTGGCAAAGGCCGTACAGCGTGATCGAGAACTCCACGAGTGGCTGACGGCGGCTCGCGACGCGGACCTGCCCGTGATCACCTCGGCGGCCGTGTTGGTCGAGGTGATCCATCCGAAGATCAACGACGCGGCACTGAAGTGGACCCTGTCCCGCCTGTGTGTCGAGCCGGTGACCCAAGCCGTTGCGCAATCCGCTGCCGCCTTGCTGCGGGCGGCGGGGCTGCACGGGCACAAGTACGCCATCGACGCCATGCTGTGCGCGACCGCCCTACAGCATCCAGGCCGGGTGACGATCCTGACTTCGGACGTGGAAGACATCGGGCTGCTCACTGCCGAGCATCCGCGCCTGAGCGCGGAGAAGGTCTGAGCCACGGCGCCTTGTAGAGACGGTGCTCGCCGTGCGGGCCCGGCTCTGCTCCTCGGTCTCCTGCCCAGCCGGCAAGCCGGCGTGGGTGAATCACCCTCTCGGCGGGCATGGACTCAGGCTCCGGCACGCGCCAGGCGATGCGGACTTGCTCATCAAGAGGAAGCGAGGGACCACCGGGGCAGGGGAGCAGTAAAGCCCTTAACATGCCGGGCCATGGGCATCGAGGCGGAACGCATCGCGCAGCTGGCTGACGAACTCAAGATTGGGTTCTGCGGTCTCAGCCTGGCCATACTTCCGCTAGCTGACCCCCGTCAGCCGCTCATGGCCATCTACCGCGGTCTGTACGAGCAAACCGCTGACTCACCGCTGGTCATCTACCGCAATGACGGTACGCCACACTCTGCGGAGCGGCTGACAGACATCTTTGCCAAGGCCAGCTCAACTGCGGGTGCTGGACTCGGTGAGGACCTGCTGAACTTTGCGACGATGCATGGTGCAGCCCGCCTGGGTGATGCCGTCCAGCGCGCAGGGCTGAGTGACAGGACAAGCCCGTTGCTTCAGTTCGTGCGGCACTTCCGCAACGCCTGTGCGCACGGCAATCGTTGGCACTTTCAGAACGCGGAACCGAGGCAGCCAGCAGAGTTGCGCGGCATTGTGCTGACATCGGCGCTGCACGGCTCCAAGGCGGCTGGCGGCACTGTTGGTGCGGGCGACTACCTGGACATGCTCGACGACGTGGCGGCCCACTTCCGGGCCTGAGGCTGGTCAGTCCGTCCCGATGACAGCCAGAACAAGCCGCCTCTGCCACTCGCCATCCGCTTGCGTCATCGGCCCGCCGGCGCCAGCTGAATGACGGGACATCACGATCCGTTGGATCACGCCTTGTCGTACAGGCTGGTCATCGACTGATCGCGCGGTACCGTGATAGGTCGGTGACAGTGCGTGTGGAGGAGGGGGCAGGTGCAGCAGCCTGATGCCCGCAAGAAGACGATCAACCCCAGCGCGTACAACGCACTGGCCGACGCACTCTGGTTGATCTACTGGAACAAAGATCCCTTTGAGCTGTACGTCCGCGGGATGCTGAAGGACCACAGCGAGCTCCTGCCGCAGCTCAACTTCCAGGCCACCAAGCGCGAAGTCTCCGGCCAGTTGGTCAAACTGCTGCGGGCCAATGAGACCCGGTACCTGGACGTGACCGTGGCGCTCATGCTCGACATCGCCGCCATGGACCGGTTTCCGAACCTCGAACGACAGGTCGATGGTGACGTCATGGTGGTCAAGGCCACGGCGGCCGTCGCGGAACTGCGGCGCTGGACTGGCAAGCAGCAGGACATCATCAAGGAACACGAGGAGCACGCGGCGGCCATAGCCGAGAGTGCGAAGAAGGACCAGGACGGCCGGGTTTTCGCCCAAGTTCATGACGATCTGAAGCAACGGTTCACGGTGATGCACACGGCGACCGACAAGCACCAGCGGGGGACGGACTTTGAGGGATTCATCAACGAGCTGTTCGCCCTGTACGACTTGGAGCCGCGGGCGGCCTACATCATGGAGTACGAGCAGATCGATGGCGCGTTCTCCTTCGACACTGACTACTACGTTCTTGAGGCCAAGTGGTGGAAGGAACGCATCGGTCGACGGGAGCTGGATATCTTTAAAACCAACATCGAGCGCAAGGGCAAGAACACCCTCGGCTTGTACGTCAGCATGAGCGGCTTCACCTCCGATGCCCTGGCGATCTACAGCCTTAGCACACCGTTCATCACGATGGACGGCGGCGACTTCATGGCTGTGCTGGACCAACGCATCCGCCTGGACGACCTGATGACTCACAAGAGGAAGCACGCCAGCCAGACTGGTCACTGCTATCTGCCCGTCTCCGAGATCTTCTCGAGGATGGAATAACCTAATAGGAGTGGTGGAGATAGGCGATTGCGCCAACAGTGGCTTTCCGTCAGGGCAATGGGAGCCGGTCCGACGGGGGTACGGAGGCGTGAGGTCAGTGGAGTCTCAATGGGTAAGGCAAGAGATGTTTTCTTGCCCTGGGTGTTGCCGGGGATCTTGGCGGCCTGCTTTTTTGCAGCTCTGGGACCTGGTCACGGCTGACTGACTGGTCGTCATTGGTCGTTGTCGGCCGGTGTTGAGCGACATCGGAAGGCCCAGGGACGGCCCAGCTTCAGGGCGCAAGGGTCAGGGCCGGAGACCTCCAGTTGCCCTCGCGCTGTCAGTGCCGTCTGCAATGCTACGGATCACTTACCAGGAGGTGCGGCAGCGATGATGTCGGCGAGCAAGCGCGCAGAAATCGAGCGACTGATCGATGAGACCTACGAGATCGAATCGCTACTTTCTGAATGGCAGCCCCGCGGTGTTGTAACACCAGCAGAGCTGAGGGCGGGCCAGGAGAAGTATCAATCCTGGTATGCGCGTGCCACTCCGCTCATCTCAGAGCCTTCCTCCCGCGAGACATTCAAGGATATGTACGAGGGGGGTATGGTGATTAAGAGAATTAAATCTTTCCTCGCCCACCCCCTGGAGATCAATCAATTCTATGACCCCAATTCGAAAGATTCGCCAATTCCGAAATGGCTACACGTGTACGCGTCGGCGTTCCTTGATTGCTTCCAAACCCAGCGCACTCTGCTTCAGGCGGAGATCTACGCGGTTGCCGAACCATCCCTAGCGTTGAATGAGATCGGAGAGATGCTCTCCCGGTTCCCCAGCTTCTTGCAGACCCTCATGAATTCCAAGAAGGCGAATGTTCCAGCGCCAAAGATCGAAAAGGAAGAGGACTTGCAGGTGCTGGTAGGTGCCTGCCTGCGCCTGATGTACGACGACGTTAGGCCGGAAGACTACGTGCCAGAGCAAGCAGGTGGACGCTCTCGCGTTGACTTCCTTCTGCCTGCTGCGGGAATTGTCGTCGAGACGAAAATGACGCGGGATTCCCTAACCGACAGGAGAGTGGGGGAGGAACTCGCGATCGATTGGAATAGGTACGCCAAGCACCCAGATTGCCGAGGGATTCTTGCCCTGGTGTACGACCCTGGAAGACACTTGATGAACCCTGCGGGACTTGAATCCGATCTGACCCAAAGCCAAGGCAACCCTGCTACTAAACTTATCGTGATCCGCTGAGCGTCGATCGCTGCCTAGTAGCGCACCTTGGTCACAACCTCAACCCACCACCTTCCCTGGCTCCCATCCCGTCCGCCGTCGACGCACACGTCTGTGGAGCGGGCGTGGTTCATGGCGTCCAGGTGGAGCGCGCCACTGTACGAACGACCTGGACGCCATGGGCCGCGTCTGCTCGGCTCTGCCTGGGTCGACGGCGGACGGGATGGGAGCCCCCAAACGCTCGCCACGAAGTGCCCGCGGCCGGGAACGGCGCCCCCTCCCACCCGGTGCCGGCCGATCCCCCGCCGGAGGCATCGTCTGTGACCGTGGGCCGCGAGCGTGTCGTGTACTCGACTCATGACCTCCGGGCCTATCCACACTGGGCGGGCGTCGGCGCAGCCGGGGCGGAGCGGGCCGAAGGCAGGAGCGGCGCCCCGAGCGGAGCCGGGAAGCCCGCCCGGCGGAGCGGAGCGCAGCCGGGTGCTTGAAACCCGTGAAGAAGGTTGTAACTCAGGCTTCGTCTGCGACGCGCCACAGAGGCGCCTCGTACTGCTTCGGGCGACTGGCAATGAGGAGATGCCGCAACTCGTCGCGCTGTGCGCCACTGAGACCCAGGGCCTCAGTGATGCGGCGGAACGTTGTGTGGGTGGCTCCGCGGGTGCGGGCCTCGGCCTCGAACTGGTCTAGTTGCGTACGGATCGCGTAAGGGTGCAGGTTCGTTGGCTGCTGCTCGTTGAGCCAGAGGGCCTTGTTGCGCTCGTAGTCGATCTCGGAGTACCCGCACACTTCGCGGCTGTACGCCTGGGCCTCGTCCAGGTCGGTAGTGGACATGATCGCTCGGGCCAACCGGTTGCGGCTCAGAGCGTCGTCCAAGTCGACTTCGTGCACGGCCGGGCTCTCGTCCGTGAGTAGTACGGGAAGTCCCGCGTCTCGGATTTCGCATGTGCCGCGTACGCCTCGGGCTGTGGCCGCGAGGAGCCCCGTCGCTTCGGATGGGTGCCACTCAAGGACGCCGCTGATGGCGGCCGTGTCCTCCGCGGTGAGCATGCGGACAACGGGTCCCAGCGTGCTGGTCATAGCTTCTGGCGGGAGTTCGCCGTCCAGGCCCGGTCCTGCCACGAGGAGCCGCACAGGTACGTTCAACTGGCAGCACGCCGCCAGCGTCAGAGCGTCGGCCAGCGGACTCTTCAACGTCGGCTCGTCGCCCTGCGCGAGGATGTCTCCGCCCACGTCCAGGAGATCGATTGATGCGGGCTGCACGTGGTCGACGAGTGATTCAAGTTGCCGGGTAAGGCCCGCGGCTCCCTGGTGTGGGTCGAGCAGTGCGAAGGTGGCCGGGAGCTCCGCTGCCAGTCTGGGGAGGGTGGAGCCTGCGGGTGCAATCGGGCGGGCCTGCGCCGGCACTGACCAGACGTCTGGCGTGAGGCGTTCCAGGCCGGTGAAGTCGGCGGGGCGCCGCGGGCCCGGTAGGGGGTCGATTAGGAGGCGGTCCCAGGCGTAGGTCAGGATCACCGCCTGGTCCTCGTCGCCGTAGAGGGCGGCGTGAAGCATGGCGGCGGCGACTGCGTCGCCCCCTCCTCCTGCTGCGACGATCAACCGCGTCATGCGATCAGCCTACGGGTTCCCAGATTGGCCACTCAGCCTATAGTGGCCAAAGGCTATAGCCACTTGGACAAGGAGGGGACATGCCTCAGATCGAGGAGGCTCAACCCAAGTACCTTCAGATCGCTCACTTCATCCGCGACCAGATCCTTCGGGGGGACCTGCGGCCTGGGGACGAGGTGCCCTCTGAGCGGCAGCTCGCTGCGGACTGGAAGGTGTCCCGGCCTACGGCTGCGCGGTCGCTTGAGGCGTTGAGCCATCAGGGCCTGGTCGAGAAGCGTCAGGGGTCCGGCACGTATGTGCGCAGTCTCGAAGTGAACCGTCGTGCGCGGGAGTTGTACGGGCGGGCTCGGCAGACCGGAAAGATCTACACGCCCGGTGAGTATGCCGTGATTACGTCGGCCGGCTGGCTGGATGCCCCGGACTACGTCGCTGAAGCTCTGGGTTTGGTGAGGGATCGGCGGGCCGTGCACCGTCGGCGTGTCACGAACAA
The DNA here is from genome assembly GCF_042263835.1 of Streptomyces sp. NPDC056128. Classification (NCBI taxonomy): domain Bacteria; kingdom Bacillati; phylum Actinomycetota; class Actinomycetes; order Kitasatosporales; family Streptomycetaceae; genus Streptomyces; species Streptomyces sp. NPDC056128. The sequence goes on from NZ_JBHJVQ010000008.1 coordinate 196,209, forward strand.
CCAGGACGCCCCGATCACCCTGTCCACCTCGTGGTTCGCCCCGGACGTCGGCCAGCGTGCGCCCAAGCTCACCGACCCTGGACGCATCCAGGAAGGGACGCTCATGTACGTCGAGCGCATGACGGGACGTCAAGGCAGCTACGCCGAGGACCGCATGTGCGCTCGGTCGGCCACGGAGGAGGAGGCTGCCGACCTGGGGCTGGAGCCCGAGTCCGCCGTCCTCATCGTTCACCACGTCGTCTTCGACCTTCAGGACCGGCCTCTGGAGTTCGCCGAAGCCACGTATCCGCCGCACCGCTGGGCGTTCGAGCAGGGCTACCCGCTCACCTGACGGCGCGCCAGTTCCGTCGTATCGCTTGCGCTCTGCAAGTGGCCAATGCCACTATCCACAAAGTGGCTAAGGCCACTTGGAGATGAAGAGGGCGCGACGTGACGAGTCGGCGGCCGAAGCAGGACGCGCGATTAGCTTGCCGGGGGTGTCGGGGGCGTGGAGGGAAGCGCGTCGGTTCCCGAGTGGCGCTGACGCTCTCCGCGGCCAATGACCGCAACCGTGCCACGTCGAAGCGGCGCTGCCTCGGCTGCGACGGCAGCGGCAAGGAGTGAGCACGCATGGCTTACACGATCGACCGACACTCCTGTGAGGACTCGCCGAGGCTCGGGGCGATGACCTTGCATCCGGAGCCCGAGTCAGTCTCCCGTGCTCGTCGCTGGTTCCGTAAGTTCATCGCCCCGTACAACCCGGCCTGCTCGATCGACGACTGCGCACTGCTGATCTCTGAGCTGGTCACGAACGCCATCTGCTACGGCAAGTCGGAGGATCCGTGGCTGGTGCGGGTCGAGTGGTTCCGCGTCGGGACCTCGCTCCGCGTCGAGGTGCACAACCCCGGGCTCCCGGCGAGCATACGGCTGCGTCATCCCGACGCGGACGACGCCCACGGGCGAGGGCTGCTCCTTGTCGACTCCATCGCGGATTCCTGGCACTCCGGTCCCAGCCACCTCGGCGGCACGGTCGTCTCGTTCGTGGTCGCTGATGCCTGGCCGGCCTGACGAAGTCGTTCATCGCCCGCGTACCGCATCCAGTCCTGGGGGAAGGAGCGGGACACCGTAACTCAACCGAGTGACGGGCAACTGGTTCGGTCTCGGAGGTTGGCTCGGCGGCTCTACTGTGCGTCTCGCTCTCGCCCACTCAGCGCACCCGAGGAGCCGACACAGGTATGGCGACACCGCCGAATCAGCAGCCTGTCCAGCCGTACGGACAGCCTCCGACGATCATCATCAACAACAACAATTCCGCCGCTGCGTCTGCCGCAGCCATCGTCGGCGGAGTGGGGCTCAGGCGGCGGCGCCAGTCCCTGTTGGTCCACTTCTGGCTGTTCATGTTCACCGCCGGCATCGGCAACGTCTTCTACGCGATGCACGTAAGTCGCTGGAACCGCGACCGGGGGCTATGACGTATCGAGTGGCCCTTCCATCTCGATATGTCAGGAGGGGCCAAGCGAATCGGTAGGGGAAGGCGTGACCGCACCGGGGCAACAGAAAACCCCCGGCCGATGAGCAGGGGGTTAATTGGAGCGGGTGACGAGAATCGAACTCGCGCTCTCAGCTTGGGAAGCTGATGTTCTACCATTAAACTACACCCGCGTAAGACGCCGACCACGGTCGGTGCCTGGACGCTCGCTCACTCTACCCCATCGCTGGCCCCCGGTGTTCCCGCCGCGGGGCCGGTGGTCGTTCCGGGGGGTGGGATGCGGCTGCGGGCGGGCCGAGTTGGCGCGTACGGTGGGGCGTTGGAGAGGGTGTGCGTGAGGGCGGAGTGCCGCCTGGAGAGTCGTCTCTTTCATCCCGTACTGTGGCTTTTGTCGTCAGGGTAGAACACAGCCAGACGCGGCTTCTGGGGAAGGGACTTGAAGGACTTGATGGAGCGCACCACCGTCGTCCGCTGTGCCGATGGGCACGTGTTCACCGCCGCCTCGTTCCCGATGCAGCAGGCCGAGCGACTCGGCCCCGGCAGGCTCGTCCGATGTCCGCGGTGTGCGCGGCTGCGGAGTGCCGTGCCGGTGGGTTCGCAGGAGCGGTAGCAGCACCCCCGGGGGGCTGCCCCGGGGCAGGATCGGGCGCGCGGTGAGGCGGCGGTTGTCGCAGCTCCGCGCGCCTTGCGTATCCTCGGTGCGTGCTTCTCTCAGACAAGGACATCCGGGCCGAGATCGACTCCGGGCGGGTGCGGATCGATCCCTTCGACGACTCCATGGTGCAGCCGTCGAGCATCGACGTGCGCCTCGACCGCTACTTCCGGGTGTTCGAGAACCACCGGTACCCGCACATCGACCCCTCCGTGGAGCAGGTGGATCTGACCCGGCTCGTGGAGCCGGAGGGCGACGAGCCGTTCATCCTGCATCCCGGCGAGTTCGTGCTGGCCAGTACGTACGAGGTCGTCTCGCTGCCCGATGATCTCGCCTCGCGGCTGGAGGGGAAGAGCTCGCTCGGGCGGCTCGGCCTCGTCACGCACTCCACCGCCGGGTTCATCGACCCGGGGTTCTCCGGGCACGTGACGCTGGAGCTGAGCAATCTCGCGACCCTGCCCATCAAGCTGTGGCCGGGGATGAAGATCGGGCAGCTGTGCATGTTCCGGCTCACGTCGCCGGCCGAGCACCCGTACGGGAGCGAGCGGTACGGGTCCCGTTACCAGGGGCAGCGGGGGCCGACCGCCTCCCGCTCCTTCCTCAACTTCCATCGGACCCAGGTATGAACCCAGGTATGAGCAGGACGAGCGCATGAGTGATGTTCGGGAGAATCTGACCTACGAGCAGTTCGGCGTCGCCGTGCGCGAACTCGCTCAGACCATCGCCGACGACGGGTACGAGCCGGACATAGTGCTCTCCATCGCCCGCGGTGGGGTCTTCGTGGCGGGCGGGCTGGCCTACGCGCTGGACTGCAAGAACATCCACCTCGTGAACGTCGAGTTCTACACGGGGGTCGGGACCACGCTCGACATGCCCGTCATGCTCGCGCCCGTCCCCAACGTCATCGACTTCTCCGACAAGAAGGTCCTGATCACCGACGACGTCGCCGACACCGGCAAGACGCTCAAGCTGGTGCGGGACTTCTGCCTCGACACCGTCGCCGAGGTCCGCAGCGCGGTGGTCTATGAGAAGTCGCACTCGCTCGTCCAGTGCGAGTACGTGTGGAAGCGGACCGATGAGTGGATCAACTTCCCGTGGTCCGTCGAACCTCCGGTCGTCCGGCGGGCCGGGCAGGTGCTCGACGCCTGACCGGGCCGTCGAGGAGGAGTGCGTGCATGAGGAGGGCCCCCGGCATCATGCCGGGGGCCCTTCCCGCTGAGACCGAGACCGACCAGAGCTACTAGAACGTCCCCAGCTTCACGATCGACAGCAGTGCGATCAGCTGGATCGCCGACGCGCCCAGCGCCTTCGGCCAGGGCAGGTCGTGGGAGCGGGTGACCATCAGGGTGAGGAGGGCGCCGGCCGCGATCCAGGTGGCCCAGCCCAGGATCTGGACGAAGGGCGCGTCGCCGCCGGCGAACAGGGCGACGACCAGGCGCGGGGCGTCCGTGATGGACATGATCAGCATGGAGAGGCCGACCGTGGGCTGCCACGCGCCGTCGCCGCCGAGCTGGCGGGCCAGGGTGTGGGTGACCACGCCCAGGACGAACGCGCTCAGGACCATCGCCACGGCCGTCGTCAGGACGATCGGGACCGCGTTCGACAGGGTGGCGTTGATCGCCTCCTCGCGGGCGCCGTCGAAGCCGAAGACCGCCAGCAGGCCGTAGAGGAACGTCACGATGAGCGCCGGGGCCCACATCGCGTAGTCCCGCATCTGGAGGAAGGTCTGGTTGGGGGCGAGGACGACGCCCCTCAGCAGGTCCTTCCAGTGCAGGCGCGGGCCGACCGGGCCGGGGGCCGAGGCGGAGCCGGCGCGGTAGGTGTCGCCCTGGTTGTAGGGGTCGTCGACCGTGAACGCCTGGGTGTGGCCCGGGTTGTTGGCGGCGTACGGGTCGTACGGGGCCTGGCCGCCGTGCGGGCCGGGGTGGTGGCCGCCGTCGCCGAAGTACTCCGGCTCCCCGTGGCCGCCGCCGGGTGCCTGGGGCCACGGCGAGCCGCCCGGTCCGGGTCCGCCACCCCCGTACGGCTGCTGCGGGTACGGCTGCCGAGGCGCCGCCTGGCCGCCGTACGGCGGTCCCTGGGGAGCCTGCTGTCCGTACGGTGGGCGTTGCGGTCGCGCGTTTGGAGCGCCGTTGTCCCGGCCGCGTCCGATCCTGAATCCAGCCACGCCTTCGAACGTACCTGGTCCCGGAGAGTGACGTGCGGGGCCCGGCCATTCGGGGGACCCTTTGCGGCCGAGCTGTGACATCCCTTACGGGTGTCCCCGAGGGGCTGTGGCGGGGGCGGGCGCCCTCACCAGGGGACTCGCCCGCCCGGCCCCTAGGGGGTCAGGAAGTACGACGTCGAGAAGGTCAGCGCCGGCTCCGTCGTCACCAGCCCCTCGGCCGCGCCCCGGTGGACCTCGACCGTGTCCTTCGTGTCGCCCTGGTACGTCCGCACGACCAGGTCCGCCCGCCCGTCGCCGTCGAAGTCGCCCGCCGTCAGCACCCGCGTCGTCCCCTCGGCGGCGGGCTCCACCGTGACCGCGCCCCGCGTCGTCGGGCCCGTCCCGCGGACCGGGAGGACGCGTATGCCGGAGTCGCCGGTGACCAGCTCCATCAGACCGTCGCCGTCGAAGTCGGCGGCGTCGAGCTGGGTGCCGGGGGTGTCGAGGGTGCCCCGCCGGGGGGTGGGCAGGTCGAAGTGCAGAGCCGTGCCGTCCGCGTCGCCCACCGCCGCGTCCAGCGCCTTGCCCCGCCCGAACGCGCCGAGGGCGACGTCGGTGCCGGCGGGGAGGGTGGCCCCGGTGCGGGTGGGTCCCGCCGGGCCGCCGAGGACGAGGGCCGCGGCGCCGGGGCCCGCGGAGGCGCGGACGACCAGGTCGTCGTACCCGTCGCGGTTCACGTCGGCGGCGGGGCCGGTCGGCACCTCGCCGGGGGAGAGGACGGGCGCGCCGGCCTTCCGCGGGGCGCCCTTGCGGGTGAAGGGGCCGCGCAGATAGCTGAGGTGACCGGCCGAGGCGTGCACGACCAGGTCCTCGGCGCCGTCGCCGTCGAAGTCGCCGCAGACCGGTCGCTCGGGCCAGTCGTTGCCGAAGCGGGCCTTGTCGGGGACGTTCAGCGGGACCGCGCGGGCGGCCGGTCCGGTCGGGGAGCCGAAGAGGAGCTGGAGCGGGACCGGGGGGCGGCCCTGGCCGTCGTAGGGCGGGTCGGTGGTGACCACCAGGTCGGTGAAGCCGTCGCCGTCGAGGTCGCAGGTCGCCTCCACCTCGAAGACGGCCGGTGTCTGTCCGTCCGTGGGGGCCGCGTACTTCGCCGGGGTGAGCAACTGCCGGGCGCCCGGGACCAGTCCACGCGAGGAGCCGTAGACGATGCCGATCCCGGCGTCGTCGGCGTGGCTCTGCGCCTTGACCAGGTCGTCGAGGACGAGGTCGCGGTGGCCGTCGCCGTTGAAGTCGTCGGGGACCTCGCTGCCGTCGCCGCGCGGGACGGGCAGCGCGGCGGGGGCCTGGGCCGCCCGTACGGGGGTGGGTTCGGCGTCCTTGGTGGCGGGAGCCTCGCCGCCCTGGCCGCAGGCGCCGAGCAGCAGCATGCAGCCGACGGCCGCCGCCGTGCCGACCCGGGTGCTTCTTCGCCTGCGCACCATTCACCCCGTCCGTCCGAACCCGTATCACCGGTGAACCCGTATCACCGACAAGGACCGAGTAATGATGCACGTGTTCGACGAAAGGCGACACCCCCGGCGAATGGCGGCTTCCCCTGGATGGCGGCACTCCGGTGAACGGCGACACCCCCCGGTCCGGGCGGGACCAGGGGGTGTCGGCGGAAGGGACCGCCGGGCGGCTACTTCACCGGCTCCGGCGTCGGCTCGCTCTCGGCCTCCGGCTCGCCCGCCGGGTCGGCCGGGGTCTTCACGGAGTCCAGCAGGAGCTGGGCGACGTCGACGACCTGGATGGACTCCTTGGCCTTGCCATCGTTCTTCTTGCCGTTGACCGAGTCGGTCAGCATGACGAGGCAGAACGGGCAGGCGGTGGAGACGATGTCCGGGTTGAGGGACAGGGCCTCGTCGACGCGCTCGTTGTTGATGCGCTTGCCGATCCGCTCCTCCATCCACATCCGCGCGCCGCCGGCGCCGCAGCAGAAGCCGCGCTCCTTGTGGCGGTGCATCTCCTCGTTGCGGACGCCCGGGACGGCGGCGATGATCTCGCGCGGCGGCGTGTAGATCTTGTTGTGCCGCCCCAGGTAGCACGGGTCGTGGTACGTGATGATGCCCTCGACCGGCGTGACCGGGAGCAGCTTGCCCTCGTCGACGAGGTGCTGGAGCAGCTGGGTGTGGTGGATGACCTCGTAGTCGCCGCCGAGCTGCGGGTACTCGTTGCCCAGGGTGTTGAGGCAGTGCGGGCAGGTGGCGACGATCTTCTTGGCCGACTTGGGCTTCGCCGACTCGGGCGTCACCTTGCCGTCGTCGTCCATCTCCTCGCCGAAGGCGGCGTTGAGGGACATGACGTTCTCCATGCCCAGCTCCTGGAACAGCGGCTCGTTGCCCAGGCGCCGTGCCGAGTCACCGGTGCACTTCTCGTCGCCGCCCATGATCGCGAACTTGACGCCCGCGATGTGCAGCAGCTCTGCGAAGGCCTTGGTGGTCTTCTTGGCGCGGTCCTCCAGGGCGCCGGCGCAGCCGACCCAGTAGAGGTACTCGACCTCGGTGAGGTCCTCGATGTCCTTGCCGACGACCGGGACCTCGAAGTCCAGCTCCTTGAGCCACTCCAGGCGCTGCTTCTTGGCCAGGCCCCAGGGGTTGCCCTTCTTCTCCAGGTTCTTGAGCATCGTGCCCGCCTCGGACGGGAACGCGGACTCGATCATGACCTGGTAGCGGCGCATGTCGACGATGTGGTCGACGTGCTCGATGTCCACCGGGCACTGCTCGACGCAGGCGCCGCAGGTGGTGCAGGACCACAGGACGTCGGGGTCGATGACGCCGTTCTCTTCGAGGGTGCCGATCAGCGGGCGCTCGGACTCCGCGAGGGCGGCCGCGGGCACGCCCGCCAGCTGCTCCTCGGACGCCTTCTCCTCGCCCTCCATCGTCTTGCCGCCGCCGGCCAGCAGGTAGGGGGCCTTGGCGTGCGCGTGGTCGCGCAGGGACATGATCAGGAGCTTGGGGGAGAGCGGCTTGCCGGTGTTCCAGGCGGGGCACTGCGACTGGCAGCGGCCGCACTCGGTGCAGGTGGAGAAGTCCAGCAGGCCCTTCCAGGAGAACTGCTCGACCTGGGAGACGCCGAAGGTGTCGTCGTCGCCGGGGTCGGTGAAGTCGATCGGCTTGCCGCCCGACGTCATCGGCAGCAGGGCGCCGAGGGCGGTGCCGCCCTTCGCGTCGCGCTTGAACCAGATGTTCGGGAAGGCCAGGAAGCGGTGCCAGGCGACGCCCATGTCGGTCTTCAGGGCGACGGTGATCATCCAGATGAACGAGGTCGCGATCTTCAGGCCGGCGAAGAGGTAGACGAGGTTCTGGAGGGTCGAGACGTCCAGGTCCCCGAGCGCGGAGACGACCGGGTACGAGATGAAGAACGACGCCTCGTAGCCGTCGACGTGGTGGAGGGCGCCCTCCAGCGCGTGCAGCATGAAGATGCAGACGCCGACGATGAGGATGACGGCCTCGACGAAGTACGCCTGGCCGAAGTTGGAGCCGGCGAAGCGGGACTTGCGGCCCGGCTTGTCCGGCCTGCTCAGCTGGCGGATCACGATCAGGACGAGGATGCCGAGCACCGTCATGGTGCCGATGAACTCGACGAAGACGTTGTACGGCGCCCAGTCGCCGATGACCGGCAGGATCCAGTCCGCCTCGAAGAGCTGCCCGACCGCGTTGACGATCGTCAGGAGCAGGGAGAAGAAGCCCACCGCCACGAACCAGTGCGCCACCCCGACGATGCCCCAGCGGTTCATCCGGGTGTGGCCGAGGAACTCCCGGGCCACGGTGACGGTGCGCGCTGTGGGATCGTCGGTCCGCGTGCCGGCCGGCACCGGCTGACCCAGCCGCATGTAGGTGAGGATCTGCAGGACGGCGCGGCCGAACAGTGCCACGCCGACCACGATCAGGACCAGCGACACGATGATCGCGGCGAGTTGCATTTGGGGGCTCCTCGGGCCTGCGAGGTTGCGAGGGGATCGATATTACTAAGCGGTAACTTATTCAGTCCGTCCGAGACTACCCCGATCCTCCGCCGCACTGTAGTCGGACGTGCGGTGATCTGCGTCGCTGAGGCAACCCTGACCGCCGGACCGGTCGCCGGACCGGTCGCCGGACCGGTCGCCCGCCCGGCGCCACGCCGTAGCGGGCGCGCAATTCATAGCAAAACGTGATATCCGGCATAGCTTATCCCCGTGCTCTACGGGATCGCCGCCGCCACCGCCTCCTTCCTCCTCGCCACCCTCCTCGCCGCGCTGCTGCGCGCACCCGCCCTCTCCCTCGCCTTTGTCGACCGGCGCCGCCGGCGGCCGGTCCCGCTCTCCGGCGGGGTGGCCGTCGCCCTCGTCACCGCGCTGGTCGCGTGGGCCGGGGACTGGACCGGCGTCGTGCCACTCGGCTCCGCGGCCGGCCGGCTGCTCCTGGGCGCGTCCGCCGTCGGTGTCGTGGGCCTCGCCGCCGACGTCTGGCGGCTGCGCCGGCGCTGGGTGGCCGCCGGTACGGCCGTCGCGGCGGCGTGCGTCGTGCCGTACGGCGAGACGGGGCCGGTGGCCGGCGTGCTCGCCGTGGGATGGATCACGCTGGTCGCCTCCGCCTTCCGGGGGCTCGACCACGCCGACGGGGTGGCCGGCACGGTGGGGGTCGTGACCGCCTTCGGGGTCGCCGCCTGTGCCGCGGCGGAGCTGCGCGACGGGCTGGCGGTGGCGCTGCTCGCGCTGGCCGCCGCGCTGACCGGACTGCTGCTGCACAACTGGCATCCCGCGCGGATCGCGCTCGGTGCGTGCGGGGCGCTCTTCGCGGGGTTCCTGCTGGCCGGGGCCGCGGTGTTCACCCGCGTGGGGCACGCGCCCGTGAGTGGTACGGCGGTGCTGTTCGCGCTGACCGTGCCGGCCTGCCTGGACGTCGTACTCGTCCTGCTCTCGCGCCGGCTGGCCGGGCGGCCGCCGCTGCGGGCCGGACCCGACCATCTCGCCCACCGGCTGCGCCGGCTCGGGCTCACTCCGCAGGGCGCCGCGCTGGTCGTCGGCGTGGTCTCGTGCGGCGCGGTGCTCGTGGGTGTGCTCGTGCACACCGGCCGGCTGGACGGGACGGCGGTGTGGTGGGTGGCGGGCGGTGCGGTCGCCGCGCTGGCGGGACTGCTGCGGGTGCGGGTGTACGGGCCGCGGCGCGGGGCAGGGGCGGCAGGGGTGCCGGGACAGACGCCCGGTCGGCCCCAGGCGCGGGCGCAGGCGCAGGCGGAGGGGCCGGTGTCCGGTCGGCCGCAGGCGCGGGTGCGGCGGCCGCGTACGGAGTCCCCGGTGCCTCCCGAGGCGATCGGACCCCCTAGGGGTGCATCCTCCCGAGGGTCGATTTTCCCGGTTCGTCAGGCCAGACGCACCGAAGAAGCCCAGGTCAGCGCGCCGTTGCGCGTAAGGAACGGATAAGAGTTGAGTCGGCTCGACTCACCTACGTTGACCGCGCGAAGGCCGTCATGCACACTTGAGCCTGTTCCACTCAAGTCAGCTGGAGGTTATTCACCATGGCACGTGCGGTCGGCATCGACCTGGGCACGACTAATTCCGTCGTCAGCGTTCTGGAGGGCGGCGAGCCCACCGTCATCACCAACGCCGAGGGCGCCAGGACCACGCCGTCCGTCGTCGCCTTCGCCAAGAACGGTGAGGTGCTGGTCGGCGAGGTGGCCAAGCGTCAGGCGGTCACGAACGTCGACAGGACCATCCGGTCGGTCAAGCGCCACATGGGCACCGACTGGAAGATCAACCTGGACGGCAAGGACTTCAACCCGCAGCAGATCAGCGCCTTCGTGCTGCAGAAGCTGAAGCGGGACGCCGAGTCCTACCTGGGCGAGAAGGTGACCGACGCGGTCATCACCGTCCCGGCGTACTTCAACGACGCCGAGCGCCAGGCCACCAAGGAGGCCGGCGAGATCGCGGGCCTGAACGTCCTGCGCATCGTCAACGAGCCGACGGCCGCCGCGCTGGCGTACGGCCTCGACAAGGACGAGCAGATCATCCTCGTCTTCGACCTCGGTGGCGGCACCTTCGACGTCTCGCTCCTGGAGATCGGCGACGGCGTCGTCGAGGTGAAGGCCACCAACGGTGACAACCACCTCGGTGGTGACGACTGGGACCAGCGCGTCGTCGACTACCTGGTGAAGCAGTTCCAGGCCGGTCACGGCGTGGACCTGTCCAAGGACAAGATGGCCCTCCAGCGCCTCCGCGAGGCCGCCGAGAAGGCCAAGATCGAGCTGTCCTCGTCCACCGAGACCTCGATCAACCTGCCCTACATCACGGCCTCCGCCGAGGGCCCGCTGCACCTGGACGAGAAGCTCACCCGGGCGCAGTTCCAGCAGCTCTCGGCCGACCTGCTGGAGCGCTGCAAGACGCCGTTCCACAACGTCATCAAGGACGCCGGGATCCAGCTGTCCGAGATCGACCACGTCGTTCTCGTCGGCGGCTCGACCCGTATGCCGGCCGTCGCCGAGCTGGTCAAGGAGCTGACCGGCGGCAAGGACGCCAACAAGGGCGTCAACCCGGACGAGGTCGTCGCCATCGGCGCCGCCCTGCAGGCCGGTGTCCTCAAGGGCGAGGTCAAGGACGTCCTGCTCCTCGACGTCACCCCGCTGTCCCTCGGTATCGAGACCAAGGGCGGCATCATGACCAAGCTGATCGAGCGGAACACGACGATCCCGACGAAGCGTTCGGAGATCTTCACCACCGCCGAGGACAACCAGCCCTCCGTGCAGATCCAGGTCTACCAGGGCGAGCGCGAGATCGCGGCGTACAACAAGAAGCTCGGGATGTTCGAGCTGACCGGTCTGCCGCCGGCGCCCCGCGGCGTCCCGCAGATCGAGGTCGCCTTCGACATCGACGCCAACGGCATCATGCACGTGACCGCGAAGGACCTGGGCACGGGCAAGGAGCAGAAGATGACCGTCACCGGCGGCTCCTCGCTGCCGAAGGACGAGGTCGACCGGATGCGCCAGGAGGCCGAGAAGTACGCGGAGGAGGACCACGCCCGCCGCGAGGCCGCCGAGTCCCGCAACCAGGGCGAGCAGCTCGTCTACCAGACGGAGAAGTTCCTCAAGGACAACGAGGACAAGGTCCCGGGCGAGATCAAGACCGAGGTCGAGGAGTCCGTCGCCGAGCTGAAGGAGAAGCTCAAGGGCGAGGACACCGCCGAGATCCGCACCGCCACGGAGAAGGTCGCCGCCGTCTCGCAGAAGCTGGGCCAGGCCATGTACGCCGACGCCCAGGGCGCGCAGGCCGCCGGTGGCGAGGCCCCGGGCGCCGGTGCCACCGCCGGTGACGGCGACAAGGCCGACGACGACGTCGTCGACGCCGAGATCGTGGACGACGAGCGCAAGGACGGTGCCGCGTGACGGAGGAGACCCCGGGCTTCGAAGAGAAGCCCGACGTCCCCTCCGGCGCCAGCCCTGACGACGCCGAGCCGAAGGCCGCCGCCCCCTCTTCGGAGGAGGGCGCGGCCCCGGCCGGGGACGCGAGCGAGAACGCGGGCCTGGTGGCCCAGCTGGACCAGGTGCGTACGGCGCTCAACGAGCGCACGGCGGACCTCCAGCGGCTCCAGGCCGAGTACCAGAACTACCGCCGCCGCGTGGAGCGGGACCGCGTCGCGGTCAAGGAGGTCGCCGTCGCGAACCTCCTGACCGAGCTGCTCCCGATGCTGGACGACATCGGCCGCGCCCGGGAACACGGGGAGCTGGTCGGTGGCTTCAAGTCCGTCGCGGAGTCGCTGGAGACGGTCATCGCCAAGATGGGCCTCCAGCAGTTCGGCAAGGAGGGCGAGCCCTTCGACCCGACGATCCACGAGGCCCTGATGCACTCCTACGCACCGGACGTCACCGAGACGACCTGCGTGGCGATCCTCCAGCCGGGGTACCGGATCGGCGAGCGCACCATCCGCCCCGCGCGGGTGGCCGTCGCCGAGCCGCAGCCCGGCGCGCAGACCGTCAAGCCGGCCGAGGAGAGCACCGAGGCCAAGGACGGCTCCGACTCCCCGGAGAACAAGGAGAGCGGTGGCCCGGAGGAGGGCTGACGTCAGTAGGCGAAGCGGGAAGGAGGGACGTCGGGGATGAGCACCAAGGACTTCATCGAGAAGGACTACTACAAGGTCCTCGGCGTCCCCAAGGACGCCACCGAGGCCGAGATCAAGAAGGCGTACCGGAAGCTCGCCCGCGAGTACCACCCGGACGCCAACAAGGGGAACGTCAGGGCGGAGGAGCGCTTCAAGGAGATTTCCGAGGCCAACGACATCCTCGGTGACCCCAAGAAGCGCAAGGAGTACGACGAGGCCCGCGCCCTCTTCGGCAACGGCGGATTCCGTCCGGGGCCGGGCGCGGGCGGCGGCGGCACCTTCAACTTCGACCTGGGCGACCTCTTCGGAGGCGGCGCCCAGGGCGGGGGCCAGGGAGGCGGCGCCGGCGGCTTCGGCGGCGGGCTCGGGGACGTCTTCGGCGGCCTGTTCAACCGCACCGGTGGCGGTCCCGGCACCGGCACGCGGACCCAGCCGCGGCGCGGCCAGGACATCGAGTCCGAGGTCACGCTGAGCTTCACGGAGGCCATCGAGGGCGCCACGGTCCCGCTGCGGATGTCCTCGCAGGCGCCCTGCAAGGCCTGTTCGGGGACCGGCGACAAGAACGGCACACCGCGCGTGTGCCCGACCTGCGTCGGCACCGGCCAGGTCGCGCGGGGCTCGGGCGGCGGCTTCTCGCTCACCGACCCGTGCCCGGACTGCAAGGGCCGCGGCCTGATCGCCGAGGACCCCTGCGACGTCTGCAAGGGCTCCGGACGCGCCAAGTCCTCGCGGACGATGCAGGTCCGCATCCCGGCCGGGGTGTCGGACGGGCAGCGCATCCGGCTGCGCGGCAAGGGCACGCCGGGCGAGCGGGGCGGCCCGGCAGGCGACCTGTACGTGGTCGTGCACGTCAAGGACCACTCCGTCTTCGGCCGCAGGGGCGACAACCTCACGGTCACCGTCCCGGTCACCTACGCCGAGGCGGCCCTCGGCGGCGAGGTCCGGGTGCCGACCCTGGGCGGTCCGCCCGTCACGCTGAAGCTTCCGCCGGGCACGCCCAACGGGCGTACCATGCGGGCCCGCGGCAAGGGCGCGGTCCGCAAGGACGGCAGCCGGGGCGACCTTCTGGTCACCGTCGAGGTGAGTGTTCCGAAGGACCTGACGGGGAAGGCTCGTGACGCGCTTGAGGCGTATCGCGAGGCGACCGCGGACGAGGATCCGCGGGCGGAGTTGTTCCAGGCCGCGAAGGGAGCTTGATGGGGATGGACGGTCGTCGACGCAACCCGTATGAACTGACCGAGGAGACCCCGGTCTACGTCATCTCGGTGGCGGCCCAGCTCTCCGGTCTGCACCCGCAGACCCTGCGCCAGTACGACCGCCTCGGCCTGGTCTCCCCGGACCGCACGGCCGGGCGCGGCCGGCGCTACTCGGCCCGTGACATCGAGCTGCTCCGCACGGTGCAGCAGCTGTCGCAGGACGAGGGAATCAACCTGGCCGGAATCAAGCGCATCATCGAACTGGAGAACCAGGTCGCCGCGTTGCAGGCCCGCGTGGCGGAGATGGCCGACGCCCTCGACGGGGCGGCGACGGCGATGCGCCAGCGCGAGGCGGCGGTGCACGCGTCGTACCGCCGTGACCTGGTCCCGTACCAGGAGGTGCAGCAGACCAGCGCCCTGGTCGTGTGGCGGCCCAAGCGGCAGCAGTCGGACTGACGGCGCCATTGAAGGGGCCCGGGGGCGCGCACTAAGCGCGCCGCTCCCGGGCCCCTTCGCGTGCGCCACCCGCTCGCGCCCCCCCGAGCCGGCGTCAGCCGGGAAGCAGCTCGCCGGCCGCGTCGACGGCCAGCGTCCACATGGACTGGGCGCCGGTGCCGAACGCGGTGGCCAGCGCGTAGCCGAGGGACGCGTCCAGGGCCTCGCACCCGGCGTCCTCGCGCCACTCCGCCCGCACGTGGCCTCGTCCCTCGCCGTCACCGGAGAAGTCCCCCACGTGCTCCCCGTCGCGCGAGAGGCGGCTGCCCAGGGCCGAGTCGGGCACCAGGCGCCAGGTGCGGCCGGCGTACCGGACGTCGACGGCGAACGAGCGCCGGGTCAGCCGCCCCTTCGACGGGCTGATCACGGCCTCCTCGCCGTCGACGGTCAGCGTGAGCCGGCTGCCGTCCCGGGTGCCGACGGGGGTGTGCTCGTCGGTCTCCGTGCCCTCCGCGCGGCGCAGCTCGACGCGGGGCAGCGCGTCGCCCTCGACGGTGACCTCCCCGAGGCCGGTGTCCAGCCGGACGGTCAGGGCGCCGAAGCGCGCGTCCTCGGTGACGTGGGCCATGCGGTCTTCCTTCGCCGTGCGGTGGCTGACGGGTGGTCGGTATGCGTCAGGTGGTCGGTGTGCGACCGGGGCTCAGTACGTCAGACGCCCATGGGCGCCCGCGCGTTGTGCACCCAGGTGTGACCGGGGCGTGAGAGCGCTCCCGGAAGATCTCCGCACACTGTTCGCAGAACTTTCGCCGGATAAGTGGAACGTACTGTGCCCATCTCGTTAAGTGGTTCCCCTTGACGCCGATGGTGGGTGAAGCGTTGGCTTTTCAGTCACATGGGTCGCACTGCTGTACCCACGTCCCGAATCGCACCTGAAGTGAGCCCTCACATGCGCCGTATCGCCATCACCATGGCTGCCACCTCGATGTCCCTCGTGCTGGCCGGCTGCGGCGTGCTCGGCGCGACGGAGAGCAGCGACGAGGCGAGCCCGACCAAGGGCAACGACATCACCGTGGGGCTGCTGCTGCCGGAGAAGGCGAACACGCGCTACGAGCAGTTCGACTACCCCTTCTTCAAGGCCAAGGTCGGCGAGCTCACGAACGACGCGGGCAACGTCAAGTACGCCAACGCCGAGGCGAGCGCGTCGAAGCAGGCCGAGCAGATGCAGCAGATGATCGACGACAAGGTCGACGTGATCGTGCTGGACGCGGTCGACTCGCAGTCCATCGGGGACGGCGTGCAGAAGGCCAAGGACGCCGGCATCCCGGTCATCGCCTACGACCGGCTGGCCGAGGGCCCGATCGACGCGTACATCTCCTTCGACAACGAGCTGGTCGGCGAGGTGCAGGGCCGCTCCCTGCTCGACGCGCTCGGTGGCGCGGACAGCTCCGACAAGGTCGTCATGATGAACGGCTCGCCCACCGACCCGAACGCCAAGCAGTTCAAGGCCGGCGCGATGTCCGAGCTGAACGGCAAGGTGACGATCGCCCAGTCCTTCGACACCAAGGACTGGAAGCCGGAGAACGCCGAGGCGAACATGACCGAGGCGATCGAGAAGATCGGCAAGAACAACATCGCGGGCGTCTACTCCGCCAACGACGGCATGGCGGGCGGCATCATCAAGGCCCTGGAGGACGCGGGCGTCACCGACCTGCCGCCGATCACCGGCCAGGACGCGGAACTCGCCGCGGTGCAGCGGATCGTCACCGGCGAGCAGTACATGAGCGTCTACAAGTCCTACCCGCAGGAGGCCGAGAACGCCGCGGAGATGGCCGTGGCACGGGTCCAGGGCCGGGACATCCAGTTCGACGCACTCGCCCGCGACAAGGTCGACAGCCCCACCCACAAGGGCATCCCCGCCCAGCTCGTCCCCGTCGTCGCCCTCACCCAGGGCAACATCGACGAGACGGTCATCGCGGACGGCTTCTACAAGGTCAGCGACATCTGCACGGCGAAGTACGCGGACGCTTGCGCGGAGATCGGCCTGAAGTAGGCAGTCCACCCCCCCGGCAGGGCGGGGGGCGCGTTCACACCCCCCAACGGGTGGATTCTCCGTTCGATCGTCCCCGAGCAGTCTGGGAGCCACAGGAAACGCACGGCTCTCCGCGGTGCGTTTCCCTCCCTGCCGCCTGTCGCGGCACGGGTACTCCGTCAGACGAGGGGACACACTTCAGTGAACGTCAGAATCGCTCGACGGCTCGGGGTCGGGGCCATCGCCGCCCTGGCCCTGAGCACGGCGACGCCCGCCTTCGCGTACGAGATCGGCCCGCACTCCTACAGCGGCGAACTCCGGTTCTGGACCGAGGGCAACCGGTCCATCATGAACATCAAGGACACGGGTTCCAGCCACTGGGTGAAGGCGGAGTACTACCGTGTGGCCCACTCGGGCACCAAGCTGACCCTGTGGAACAAGAACGGCCCGAACGGTCCTTCCGACAACGACGGGAACAGGGGCACCGTCGAGAGCGGTAGGCACTCCGAGATCTACAAGGCCCGCGGCACGGTGGCCCGCAACAACCTGCCCGACTGGCACACCAGTTGGCACTCGGGCTGACGCAGTCCCGCCCACGCAGCCCGACCACTGCCTGACCGAGGGGCCGACCCGGCCCCTCGGTCAGGCATGCGTTGTCAGCGACGTACACATCGAGTGATCCCCCCGACCAAGGGAGCTCCGCGTGACCTCAACCCCCCGTCCCCCTGTTCTGCGGCTGAGCGAGGTGGTCTACGGCGTGTCCGGCCGGAGTCTGCTCGCCGGTGCCGATCTCACCGTGCCGCCGGGTAGTTCCGTCTCCGTGATGGGGCCGTCCGGGAGCGGGAAGTCGACCCTGCTGATGTGCGTCATGGGGCTGATTCGCCCGCAGTCGGGTCGTGTGGAGGTCGTGGGGCAGGACGTGACCCGGCTGTCCGCGCGGGCCCTCGCCGCGCACCGGCGGCGGCACGTGGGCATGGTCTTCCAGTTCGGCGAGCTGCTGCCCGAACTCACGCCGGTGGAGAACGTGATGATCGCGAGCCTGCTCGCCGGGGAGGCGGTGGCCGAAGCCCGCTCCCGCGCCGAGTCCCTGCTCACCCGCCTCGGTGTGCCCGGGGCCGCGGACACGCGTGACCTGTCGGGCGGCGAGAGGCAGCGCGTCGCGGTGGGCCGCGCCCTGGTCAACACCCCCGAACTGCTGCTGGCCGACGAACCGACCGGAGCCTTGGACGGAGAGCAACGGGAGTCCGTGGCCGACCTGTTGTTCAGTACCCCGCGCGAACACGGGTGTGCGTTGGTGGTGGTGACGCACGACCCCCTGGTGGCGGGCCGTGCCGATGTGCGGCTGCACCTGCACGAGGGGCGTCTGGTCCAGGCGCAGGACGCACGGTGAACGGCGGTGCCCTGCGGGGGCAGTTGCTGCGCATGGGGCGAGCCGCGTCCGGGGCGGCCGAAGCGGGCCGCATCCGGTACTTCGCGCTGTTCGCGGCCACCACCGTGGCCGTCCTCACCGTCTGCGGATTCCTGCTCGCGGTGTCCTCCTTCGACGGCCGGACCGAGCGCAGTCAGGCCCGTTGGCCGCAAGTCGCCGACACCGGCTCCGCCGCTCTGCTGTGGCGGGCGACGCTGGCGAGCGCCGGCGACCGCCAGTACGACGTGGTCTACATCGAGCCCCTGAACCCGCAGGCACCCCTGCCCCCCGGCCTGAACAGCTGGCCGGAGCCCGGACAGGCCGTGCTCTCCCCGGCCCTGAAGGCGCTCGGGCCCCAGGTCCGCCGCGAGTACGGCCGGAGCGTGGGCACCATCGCCCCGGACGGCCTGGAGTCGCCGAGCGAGTACTTCGCGTACGTACGGCCGACGGAGGAGCGACTGGACCCCGGGAACATGACCAGGGCCTCGGGATTCGGTGTCTCCTGGACACCGTCGCTCGGTGAGCACATGTACAACTTCGGGCCGAAGGAGTTCCACTGGGCCTATCTCGCGATGGTGGGCCTTCCCGCCGGCCTGTTCGTCGTGATCGCCGCCCGGGTCGGCGCCGCGGCCCGGGACCGGCGGGCCGCGGTCCTGACCGCGCTGGGCGCCTCCGCCACCGCCCGGGCCTGGTTCACCGTGGGCGAGGCGTTCCTTCCCGTGGCGCTCGGGGCGTCGGCCGCGGCCGTGGCGGTCGCCCCCGTACTCCTCACCGACGTGCCACTGCCCGTCGTCGACTTCGTGCTGTACGAACCGGACGCGCGCGCCGCGCTCCCCGGTCTGGTGGGCGCCCTGCTGGGCGTACCGCTCGCGGTTCTGGCCGCGGTGGTACTGCTCCAGCCGCGCCACCGGCCAGGTGGCTCGACCCGGCCCGTGGCCGCCGGACGGCGTCGCGAGTGGATGCTGTGGCTGTTCCCCGTGGCTCTCTTCGGCACGGTCCGGGGCACCGGGCTGGCTCCGTACGACCTGCGCCTGCCGGTCCTGGCGGCCGGGAGTGTGATCACCATCGCCCTGCTGCCCGGAGTGGCCGGCGCGGTGGTGGCGGCGACCGGACCCTCACTGGCCCGGTTGGGCGCCGCGCGCGGGCGGGTGGGCATGCTGGTCGCGGGCCGGCGGCTGGCGGTGGGCGCGCGCCCGGTGGCCCGGCTGGTGGCCGCGGTGGTGGTCGCGATCGGACTGGCCGCGCAGGGCCAGATCGCGATCAGCCTGTTCACGGACATGAGCGACCGGGTCCACGCCGTGGAGGACCACCTCGGCACCAGCGTCCTGCGGGTGTCGACCACCTTGTCCACGACCACCGCAGACGTGGCCTCCTTCGAACGGGACCTGGGGACGGGGGTGCATGCCCTGGCCATGACGAGGGATTCCCGGTCGGGGCGGATCGATCTCGTCGCGGACTGCCCGGTGTGGCGGGACCTGGGAGTCACGTGTCCGGCCGCGGCCCCTGTCGAATTGCGAACCCGGCACGCCGGTCTGGCCCTTGCGGCCGAGCTGGAGCGGTCCGTCGGGGCAGACCTCCACGCCCGTACGGGTGACGTGTCCAAGACCGTGCGTACGTCCGACGAAGCGGCCCTGGTGGTCCTGGCCCGGGACGAACGGCAGTTGTCGCTGTCACGGGTGCACCAGGCCGCCAACGCGCACGTGGCGATGGCGACGGACGTCCAGGTGTTCGCGATGGCGGGCACCTTCGGCGGCAGCGGCGAGGGCATCGCGGCCCAGCGGTGGCTCGAGCTGCTCTCCGTGGCGGGCGTGTTGGTGATCGTGGTCGTGGCGGGGATCGGCTCGGTGGCCCAGTTCGTCCGGACCGGCCGCGAACTGGGGCCGGTCTCGGTACTGAGCGGCAACGGCCGCGTCTACTACGCCGTCTCCGTCTGGTCCCTCCTGGCGCCGACCGCCTTCGCGGTGTGCGCGGCCGTCGCCGTGACGTGGTACGTGACCACACCGCTGATGGCCGACTCCGCCGACCGGCTGTCCGCGCTGTCGGCGGTGGGCGCGGCCGGTCTGGCGTGCGCCGCGGTGATGGCGTGGTGGGGCGCCCGAACGGCCTCCGCCGCGGGACTGGTGTGGCGCCCGCGCAACGACTGAGGCGAGGCGTCTCGCGGCGGTGGGCCGGGGCTGCGTCTGCTCGGAAACCGGCGGCGGCCCACCCCGACGGGGGGAGGCACAAAGGGGGGCACAAGGTCGTCCACCCCCCGGGGTGCCTCACGGCCTCGCGACGAACGAGCCTTGTCCCAGAACGGTGTAGAGCCGTCCTTCCGCCCGCAGAGCGGCCACGGCCTTCTGTGCCGTGCTCGGTGCCACGTCCAGCTCGGCAGCCAGTTCGTTCACCGCCGGGAAGCGCGTAGCGGGCGGGTACTGGCCCGCGTCGAGCCTTCGCCGCAGCTCATCTGCGACCTGAGGCCATACGGGCACCGAGCGATCAAGATCCATGAGATCGAGGCGGGGCACAGCCATCAGCCACCGAGGAGCTGACGACATGAGCCACACCGGCATCGTCCGCCTACTGCCTTGGAAAGGATCCGGAGGCAAGCCCGCGTACCTGATCACCGAAGCCACGGCCGGCCCGCTCTCCCTTCTGGCTGACAGAGTCGAGAAGGAGCAGATCGAGTCGGCAGCCGCCGTGGTGGAACTGGCGCGTCCAGTGGTCGAGGACACACCGGGTCTCACAGTGGATGAACTCCGCTGGATCATCCGCCGCCTCGTGGAGAGTCTGACGGACGTTCTCAACGTCGCCGAGAGCCGGGGGCGGCGCCTCCCGCCGTACGACGGCTGACCTTGCCACCGCCGTGCCCCGCGCCGCTCGCGCCCGGGGAACGCGCGCCGCGCGAGCGGTCGTCACGGTGCCTGCGGGCCCGCGCAGCCGACGAAGTTCCTCGCCTGCGTGCTCGTAGTCGGCTCTTCGGGCATCTGTGCCTGCCACACGACCCGGGAGGCCTGGACGCGGTTGTCGACACCGAGCTTGGCGTAGACCCCGCGGATGTGGTCCTTCACAGTGTGCGCACTGATCCCCAGTGCCTCGGCCATGTCGGGATTCGAGGCGCCGTCTGCCAGTAACCGGGCGATCTCCCGCTCACGGGCGCTGAGCTTCTTCAGCATCCCCCGCGCGGCGACCACCGCGTCCGCCATGCGGCCGGGCCGGACGTACTGATCGACGAGGAACCGGGCGGCAACCGGTCCGAGGGCGACGGTGCCTTCGGCGGCTGCCCTGACCGCCCACGGCAGGTGCCGTACGGAGCTGCCGCGCAGCAGAATCCCGCGCGCTCCGTGGCGGAGCAGCATGCGTGTGCCGTATTCCGACAAGGAGTCGACCAGTACGACGTGTGCGGGAGCGGAGGCCGGGGCGTCAGTCGCCCCCGATGAAGCCGGCTTCGGTCGCCGGAGAGCGTCGAGCGCCTCGTCCGCACTGCGGTGAATGCTGATCAGGACGTCCGGACGGGACGTCCTGATCAGAGGGGACGCCGGGTCCGAGTTCTCGCAGACGATCCGGATCCTGGTGTCCTCCTCCAGCACACGTCTGACCCCGGCTCGTTCCAGCGGCTCCCGGCCGAGTACGCCTACGCGTATCACGATCTCTGTCCTCCCCCATGCGCACCCCCACGCGCCGTCCGGGCCCTTGGCCTTGCCCACGCGACGGCAAGGCGGCCTCAGTACGGCAGACGGAGCCGGTCATGCTCCGCCGTCACCCAGCATGCACGCTGCGTACAACCCCGCGACACCTTCAGCTTGTTGCAATGAGCGGAACCGGGGGGCGTGCGTAAAGGGTCATTACGGCGCATACTCACCTGCGGTGGGGGAGGAGCCGTGTTGCGGAGCCGGTCCCGGCCGCGCATAGTTGCGCTGCGGAGGAGCCGGAACCGGGGGTGGGATGGGCGATGGCCGGGCACGGGGCTCAGGAGCATCCGCACGGTGCCGACCGGCTGTGCGCGGCCGGGGACCGTGTGTACTCCCGGGCCGTACGGCGCGGCCGGGTGCCGCGCCAGGACGCCGAACCGGTCCCCTGCCTCCTGGAACTGGCCCTGCTGCACCCCGACCCCGACGACATGGACTGGCTGGTGCCGACCTCTCCGCAGGAGGTCATGACGCGGCTGCTGCGCGGGGTCCACGACGAGGTCAGCGCGAGTCAGCGGCGGGTGGGCTCGGCGGTGGAGGCCTTCGAGTGGTACGCGGGGCTCGGCCGGCTCATCCACTCCTCCGCCGGGACGGAGAGTTCGGCGATCCGGGTCCTCGACGGGCTGGCCCGTATCCAGGCCGCCATGGACGAGGCCACGCAGGCGTGCACGACGGAGGTCCTGACCGTGCAGCCCGGCGGCATCCGGCGTGAGGCGGAGCTCTCCGAGGGGCTTCACCGGGCGCTGGCGCTGCGCGGGCGCGGGGTGCGGATGCGGGACCTGTACACGCACGTCGCCCGGCACGGCCAGGGCCTGCTCAACTACCTCGAGTTGATGGGCGACGCCGTGGAGGCCCGCACGCTGGACGAGGTCATCGACCGTCTCATCCTCTTCGACCGCACGGTCGCCTTCATCCCGGCCAACACCGACCGCACCATGGCCCTGGAACTGCGCCACCCCGCGATCGTCGCCTACCTCGTCACGGTCTTCGAACGCCTCTGGCGCCTCGCGATCCCGCTCTCCGCCGCCCTCCCCGACACCGGCATCGAGGGCATCTCGCACCGCGAGCAGTCCATCGCGGCGCTGCTGGCGGAGGGCCACCAGGACGCGGTGATCGCGGAACGGCTGGGCATAAGCGTCCGCACGGCCCGCGCGCACATCGCCCGCCTCTCGGAGACCCTGGGCGCGGCGAGCCGTACCCAGCTGGGCGTCCGCATAGCCCAGGCGGGCCTGGACGGCACCTCACAGGGCGTGCCGGCCCCCGTCATCCTTCCCGGTCAAGAATCCCCGACTGCCCGATGAGATACCCGAGCTGAGCCCGGCTCTCGCTGCCGAGCGTGGCGGCGAGTTTGGCGATGTGGACGCGGGCGGTACGGACGTTCATGCCGAGGCGCTCCGCGATGTCGGCGTCGGTGTGGCCCTCGACGAGGAGGGCGGCTATGGCGTGTTGGCGGGGGGTGACGCCGTCCGAGGACTGACGCTCGACGGTCTCGGGGTGCATGGGCGTCGCAAGGCGCCAGAGCCGGTCGAACGTCGTGATGAAGTGGGATAGCAGGGCCGGGTGCCGCACTTCCAGGGCCAGCGAGCGATCGGCACTGGCGGGGATGAAGGCGACCGTGCGGTCCACGACGATGAGGCGTTCGGTGATCTCGTCGAGAGTCCGGGCCTCCACGTCGCCGGTCAGTTTCTCGTAGCGCGCGAGGACGTAGGGGGCATTGCGAACGGTGTGCTGGTAGAGGGCGCGGACGCGGCCTCCGCGGTCGAGGAACGCCTGGTCCCGCTCCATGGCGGCTTCGTGGTGGTGGAAGGGCGGCCTGACGAGACCGTCGTGCGGCTGGACCGTGAGGACCTGCTCAGAGGCGACGACCATCGATCTGCTGATGGCCTCCCCGATGCGTTCCTTGCCGCTGAGCACCTTCAGGGTTGGGGTGTCTTCGGCGGTCCGAGGACGGGTGTCGGACTCTATGAGCTTGCTGAAGGTCTCGATCAGATGTGTCTCGCTGCGCCTCTTGTCGGCGATGTGTTCGCCGGAGGCGCGCAGCAGCCCGTGCAACGCGGCCACCGGAGATACGGGTTCGAGTCTGTCGTGGTCATCGAGTGACAGGTGTAGGAGCCCGAAGTCGACGAGGCAGGGTGCGGCTTCAGCAGCGGCGGGCGATACGTGTCCTCGCTGCAGCGCCTGGCGATACAGATCCAGTCCTGTGGCGCACAGTTGCTCTGGTCCGTGTGTCGAGTGCGAGAGCGTCACCGAGCGACGTCTACCGTCTTGAGGATGCCCGACTCGGCGATCAGGTAGCCGAGTTGAGCCCGGCTCTCGCTGCCGAGGGTGGCGGCGAGTTTGGCGATGTGGACGCGGGCGGTACGGACGTTCATGCCGAGGCGCTCCGCGATGTCGGCGTCGGTGTGGCCCTCGACGAGGAGGGCGGCTATGGCGTGTTGGCGGGGGGTGATGCCGTTGAGGGTTGGTTCGTGGACCGCCAGTGGGTGCATGGGGGTGGCCAGGTGCCAGAGGCGGTCGAAGGTGTTGACGAAATAGTCGATGAGGGCCGGATGGCGGACTGCGAGGGCGAGTGAGCGGTCGGCGCTGGCGGGGATGAAGGCGACGGTGCGGTCCACAATGATGAGGCGTTCGGTGATTTCGTCGAGGGTGCGGGCTTCGACGTCGCCGGTCAGGTGGTCATATCGAGCACGGGTGTAAGGGGAGTGCCTGACGGTGTGCTGGTAGAGAGCACGGATTCGTCCGCCGCGGTCGAGGAACGCCTGGTCCCGTGTCACCGCGGCGTCGTGGACTTCAGGACGTCTCGTGAGGTGTGGACGGTAGGGCTGAATCGTGAGTGCCTCGGTCCTCGCCGTGGCCATGGCCTCGGCGATGGCCTGGCTGGTTCGATCCTTGCTACTGATGACATTGAGTGTGGAGGCGGCCGGGTCCGCCAGGGCGGGCGGGACGAGGCTCATGAAAGGCGCGAAAGCATCGGCTATGTGCTGTCCGCGCCGGCGCTCGTCGGCGATGCGCTCGTCCGATGTGCGCAGCAGCCGCTGCAAGGCCACGATCGGAGCGACCGGCTCGAGACGTTCGAGGTAGTCGACGGCAAAGTGCAGGAGGCCGAAGTCGATCAGACAGGGCGCGGCTTCGACGGCCGGGGCAGCTACGTGACCCTCTCGTAGCGCTCTGTGGTACAACTCCAGTCCCGTAGCGCACAGTTCTTCCGGTCCGTGTGCCAGGTGTGAGTT
This sequence comes from Streptomyces sp. NPDC056128, assembly GCF_042263835.1. NCBI lineage: Bacteria > Bacillati > Actinomycetota > Actinomycetes > Kitasatosporales > Streptomycetaceae > Streptomyces > Streptomyces sp. NPDC056128. Next base: position 220,546 of record NZ_JBHJVQ010000008.1, read on the forward strand.
CCTCACTGAGCGACGACTCCCTTCCTGAGGATCCCGGACTCCGCGATCAGGTACCCGAGCTGAGCCCGGCTCTCGCTGCCGAGGGTGGCGGCGAGTTTGGCGATGTGGACGCGGGCGGTACGGACGTTCATGCCGAGGCGCTCTGCGATGTCGGCGTCGGTGTGGCCCTCGACGAGGAGGGACGCGATGGTGCGTTGGCGGGGCGTGATGCCGCCCAGAGAGGGGCGTTGCGCAGCCTGGGGATGCATGGGCGTGGCGAGCCGCCACAGGCGCTCGAAGGTGGTCACGAAGTACGAGATGAGGGCGGGGTGGCGGACCTCCAGGGCCAGCGTGGCTTCTCCGTCGGCGGGGATGAAGGCGATCTTGCGGTCGACGACGATGAGCCGGTCCGTCACCTCGTCCAGGGAGCGTGCCTCGGCGTCTCCGCGCAACTGCTCGTAACGGGCCCTGACCATCGGCAGGTGACGCTGTGTGTGCTGGTAGAGCGTGCGGATGCGGGCGCCGCGGTCGAGCATGTCCTGGTCCCGGCGCATGGACAGGGTCTGGGCCACTTCCCCGCGCCGGTCGCCGTAGTGGGCGTTGGGCTGTATGCACAGCAGCTCGCTCGTCGCGTCGGACATGACCTCGCTGATGGCCTGGTTGATCTGCGGGACTCCGTTGAGGACCCGAACGGCCCCGGCGTCCCCTCCCGCCGTGCGGCGGCCGTCGACCAGCATGAGTGGTTCGAACGTCGCGGCCAGCCGGGCTTCCCGCCGCCGCTCCGCGGCGACACGCTGTGCCGAGGAGTCCAGCATCCGGTGCAGTGCGACAGCCGGGGCGACCGGTTCGAGCCAGTCGAGGTTGCCCACCGTAGGTTGCAGCAGTCCGTAGCCCGTGAGGCAGGGCACCGCCAGAGCCTCCCGGGCGGGCACGCGGCCTTCACGCAGAGCTTGTGTGTAGAGGTCCGTCCCCGCCGCGCAGAGTTCCTCCGGACCGTGGTCGAGGTGCGGCTCGATCGGGCGCTCCCCCCTCGGGTCACGCGCCTCCCCGGTCACGGGCCGGCCTCATTCGCGAGTCCATGCTGGTCCTGTTCCAGGATCCCCGACTGGGCTATCAAATAGCCGAGTTGAGCGCGGCTCCCGCTTCCCAGCGCCAGGGCCAGTTTGGCGATGTGGGCACGGCAGGTACGGACGTTCATGCCCAGGCGGCGGGCGATGGCCTCGTCGACGTGGCCTTCGACCAGCAGCTTGGCTATGGAGTGCTGGATGTCGGTGATGCCGTCGGGGGCGGTCTCGTACGGTGCGCCGGCCGTGAGTGGCACCGCGCGGCCCCAGATGAACTCGAACACCTTGATCAGGTAGCGGACGAGACCCGGGTGCCGGATCTCCAGGGCGACCTGGCGGTCGTCCCGGATGGGGATGAAGGCCACGGTCTCGTCGCAGATGATGAGCCGCTCGACGAGTTCGTCGATGGTGCGGTACTCGGCCTTCCCGTTCGGGAACTGGTCCACGTAGGCCAGGCGTTCGGGGCTGTACCGCGCCGTGTGCTGGTAGAGCGTGCGGATCCGCACACCCCGCTCGATGAGAGTCCGGTCGCGTTCCAGCGCCTCGATGAGACGGCGTTCGGGGTGCCGAGCGCTCGGCTGGACCGTGAGCATTTCGATCAGGCACTGGTCCGTGGCCAGATCGAGGGCGGCGTTGATGCGGTCGAGTCCCTCCAGCACGGTGATCGAGTGGGTCGGCGCCGCGCCCTGCGCGCTGAGCGCCATGAAGGGCTCGAAGGCCGCGGCCAGCTCGATCGACGTCCGCCTCCGCTCGGATATCTCGTGCTCGATCGGATTCAGCCGCCGTGCGAGGGCGACCGCGGGTGCCACGGGAAGGAGCCAGTTGGCATCGTCGGGGTCGGGGTGGAGCAGGGCGAACTCCATCAGGCAGGGGACGGGCTCCGCCTCGGCGCGTGCGATACGTCCAGTGCGCAGCGCGTTCGCGTACAGGCGCGCCCCCTCCTCACACAGTTCAGTAACTGCATGGGGATGTGTCGCTTTGGCCTGATTTGTTGTCAAATCTCCACCCCCCAGGGTCCTGAACGTGCAGGAACATGATGCACCGATTGTGTGGCCATGACGTGCCTGAATGAGCCATCGTCTTATCCGACGGGGGAAGAGGGGACCTTCAAGTGAGGACGAAGCCGACTATGTCTAAGAGAATGCTTCGCTCGGTGCTTGTCGCCGCCTTCTCCGCCGTTGTGGCCTTCGGAACACTGAGTGGCCTCTCTGTGGCGAAGGGTGACGCCCGAGCGGACAGCGCCTGGTCTGTGGAAGCGGTAGCCGCCTCCCCGGCCGGAGAAGCTCTCACTGACGACAGTGCGTGGTCCTGACATGACGACGCCACCCGACGACCGCTCCTTCCGCCGAGAAATGGCCACCGCCTACCGCTCCGGCTGGCACTTCATCGACCTGGTCACCGCGATCCCCCACCCCGGTGACTCCCTGATGGTGACCGTCTTCGGCGAGCCGGTCGTCGTCACGTTGGACGAGGACGGTGACGTGCGGGCGTACCGGTGTCTGCGGCGGCCTCGGGGGGCGCCGCAGCCAGTGCGCTGCGCCATCCGATACGGAATGATCTTTGTGAACCTGGACCAGCGGGACCACCGGCTCGCGCCGCCGGAGGTCTCCGACATCAGGACCATCTCGGCCACCCCCCGCAGTGCCTGACGCGATTCCCCCGTCGTAACAAATCGCTCAGGTGCTTCCCCCCGGCAGCGGCGTCACCGTGACCTGAACACGGTGACGCCGCTGTCGTTATGTGGGCACACCTCCCGCCGCACTCCTTGAGTGAAATAGACTCAACTTTGTGTACGTTATTTGAGTCAGCACTGGGAGACATGGAGACACGGAGGAGAGCCAGAACGTGGACGCCGAGCTGACCAACCGGAGCCGGGACGCCATCAACGCGGCCAGCAGCAGGGCCGTGACCGAGGGAAACGCCGACCTCACCCCCGCCCACCTGCTGCTGGCTCTGCTCCAGGGGCAGGACAACGAGAACATCACCGACCTGCTCGCCGCCGTCGAGGCCGACCTGGCCGCCGTACGGAGCGGCGCCGAACGCATCGTCGGCGGGCTGCCCAGCGTGACCGGGTCCACGGTCGCACCGCCGCAACCCAGCCGTGAGATGCTCGCCGTGGTCGCCGACGCCCAGGCACGCGCCAAGGAACTCGGGGACGAGTACCTCTCCACCGAGCACCTGCTCCTCGGCATCGCCGCGAAGGGCGGCGCGACCGGTGAGGTACTGGAGGGGCAGGGTGCCAGTGCGAAGAAGTTGCAGGAGGCCTTCCGCAAGGCGAGGGGTGGACGCCGCGTGACCACCGCCGACCCCGAGGGCCAGTACAAGGCGCTGGAGAAGTTCGGCACCGACCTCACCGCGTCCGCCCGGGAGGGCAGGCTCGACCCCGTCATCGGGCGGGACCAGGAGATCCGCCGCGTCGTGCAGGTGCTCAGCCGGCGTACCAAGAACAACCCCGTCCTCATCGGTGAGCCGGGCGTCGGCAAGACCGCCGTCGTGGAAGGGCTCGCCCAGCGGATCGTCAAGGGGGACGTGCCCGAGTCGCTGAAGGAGAAGCGGCTGGTGGCGCTGGACCTGGGCGCCATGGTGGCCGGCGCCAAGTACCGGGGTGAGTTCGAGGAGCGGCTGAAGACCGTGCTCGCCGAGATCAAGGACTCCGACGGGCAGATCATCACCTTTATTGATGAGTTGCACACCGTCGTGGGGGCGGGGGCCGGCGGGGATTCCGCCATGGACGCCGGGAACATGCTCAAGCCCATGCTCGCGCGTGGTGAGCTGCGCATGGTGGGTGCGACCACGCTGGACGAGTACCGGGAGCGGATCGAGAAGGATCCCGCGCTGGAGCGCAGGTTCCAGCAGGTGCTCGTAGCCGAGCCGACCGTCGAGGACTCCATCGCCATCCTGCGCGGGCTCAAGGGGCGCTACGAGGCGCACCACAAGGTGCAGATCGCCGATAGTGCGCTGGTGGCCGCGGCGAGCCTGTCCGACCGGTACATCACCTCCCGGTTCCTGCCCGACAAGGCCATCGACCTCGTCGACGAGGCCGCCTCCCGGCTGCGCATGGAGATCGACTCCTCGCCCGTCGAGATCGACGAACTCCAGCGCGCCGTCGACCGGCTGAAGATGGAGGAGCTGGCGATCGGGAAAGAGACCGACGCCGCCTCGCTGGAGCGCCTGGAGCGGCTGCGTCGCGACCTCGCCGACAAGGAGGAGGAGCTGCGCGGCCTCAACGCCCGCTGGGAGAAGGAGAAGCAGTCCCTCAACCGGGTCGGCGAGCTGAAGGAGAAGCTCGACGAGCTGCGCGGGCAGGCGGAACGGGCCCAGCGCGACGGTGACTTCGACACCGCCAGCAAGCTGCTGTACGGCGAGATCCCGACCCTGGAGCGCGACCTGGAGGCCGCCTCCGAGGCCGAGGAGGAGGTTGCCAAGGACACCATGGTCAAGGAGGAGGTCGGCGCCGACGACATCGCCGACGTCGTGGCCTCCTGGACCGGCATCCCGGCCGGCCGCCTGCTGGAGGGCGAGACGCAGAAGCTGCTGCGGATGGAGGACGAGCTGGGCAAGCGGCTCATCGGGCAGGGGCAGGCCGTACGGGCCGTGTCCGACGCCGTGCGCCGCAGCCGGGCCGGGATCGCCGACCCGGACCGGCCGACCGGGTCGTTCCTCTTCCTCGGCCCCACCGGCGTCGGCAAGACCGAACTGGCCAAGGCACTCGCCGACTTCCTCTTCGACGACGAGCGGGCCATGGTCCGCATCGACATGAGCGAGTACAGCGAGAAGCACAGCGTCGCCCGGCTCGTGGGCGCGCCGCCCGGCTACGTCGGGTACGAGGAGGGCGGCCAGCTGACGGAGGCGGTGCGGCGGCGGCCGTACACCGTCGTGCTCCTTGACGAGGTGGAGAAGGCGCATCCCGAGGTCTTCGACATCCTGCTCCAGGTGCTCGACGACGGGCGCCTCACCGACGGACAGGGCCGCACCGTCGACTTCCGCAACACCATCCTGGTCCTCACCTCCAACCTGGGCAGCCAGTACCTGGTCGACCCGACCACCGGCGAGGCGGAGAAGAAGCAGCAGGTGCTGGAGGTCGTCCGGACCTCGTTCAAGCCGGAGTTCCTCAACCGGCTCGACGACCTCGTGGTCTTCTCGGCGCTGAGCCAGGAGGAGCTGGGCCGGATCGCGCGGCTCCAGATCGAGGGCCTGTCCCGGCGCCTCGCCGAGCGCCGGCTCACCCTGGAGGTCACCGACGAGGCCCTGGCCTGGCTGGCGGAGGAGGGCAACGACCCGGCGTACGGCGCCCGCCCGCTGCGCCGCCTCGTCCAGACCGCGATCGGCGACCGGCTGGCCCGGGAGATCCTGTCCGGCGAGATCAAGGACGGCGACGCCGTCCGTGTGGACCGGTTCGGCGAGGGCCTGATCGTGGGACCCGCGGCGGAGGGCAAGACGCTCTGAACACCGCCCGGCCCGTCACCCCGCGTGGGTGGCGGGCCGCCGTGTGTCACAGGGTGAACGCCGTGAACCGCACCAGCGCCGTCCCGGCGTCCTCGTGCACCACCCGCACCCGCACCCGCACGTCCGGACAGGTGTGTATCAGCCAGTCCTGGACACCCGTGCGGTGCATGCGGAAGGCGGCGCTGTAGTGGATGTCGTGGAAGCCCTGCACCGTGCGCGCACTGGTGGGCCCCCGCCCGCCCTCGGTGGCGCGCCATCGCCCCCGCCTCCGTCCGTCGAACATCCACCCGACCGGCCGGATCATGTCAGCCCAGGGCTGACAGGCCCCCGGCGGGCTTGCCACGCCCCTCCCCGCATGGGGGAGGATGGCCAGATCCGTACGAAGGGAAATTCACGGTGACCATCGACCCGTCCTCGATTCCGAACTTCGGGGGCAAGCAGCCCGAGCCGCAGCCCCAAGGACCGGCGGGCCCCGTCGTCCCGGATCAGGATCTTGTGAAGCAGCTCCTCGAACAGATGGAGCTGAAGTACGTCGTCGACGACGAGGGCGACCTCGCGGCGCCGTGGGAGCAGTTCCGTACGTACTTCATGTTCCGCGGTGAGGGTGACCAGCAGGTCTTCTCGGTGCGGACGTTCTACGACCGGCCCCACCAGATCGACGAGAAGCCGCAGCTGCTCGAGTCGGTCGACGACTGGAACCGGCGCACCCTGTGGCCCAAGGTGTACTCCCACACCCACGACGACGGCACCGTCCGCCTGATCGGCGAGGCGCAGATGCTGATCGGCATGGGCGTCAGCCTGGAGCACTTCGTCTCCTCGACGGTCAGCTGGGTGCGGGCCGCCATCGAGTTCGACCGGTGGCTCGTGGAGCAGCTCGGCCTGGAGCAGGAGGTCAACGAGGCGGAGAAGCCGACCGACGAGGACGGCGAGTAGTCCGCCCCACGTGCGGCGAGCCCGGTCCCCGGCAGCACGGGGGGCCGGGCTCTTCCCTGTCCTGACCCGGCCCGTCGTCCCGCGCCGGCTCACCCCGCCAGCGTCTTGAGCCGCCCCACCGCCTCCTCCAGCACCGGAATCCGCTTGCAGAAGGCGAACCGGACGTAGGGCGCGCCCGCCTCCCGGTGGTCGTAGAAGACCGCGTTGGGGACGGCGACGACACCCGCGCGCTCCGGCAGGCCCCGGCAGAAGGCGAAGCCGTCGCTCTCGCCCAGCGGGCGGATGTCGGTGGTGACGAAGTACGTCCCGGCGGGCCGGAACACGCCGAAGCCCGCCTCCGTCAGACCCGCGGCCAGCAGATCCCGCTTGGCCCGCATGTCCTCCCGGTAGGCGGTGAAGTAGGACTCGGGCATCGCCAGGGCCTCGGCGACCGCGTACTGGAACGGGCCGGAGGCCACGTAGGTCAGGTACTGCTTGGCCGAGCGGACCGCCGTGACCAGGGCCGGCGCCGCGGTGACCCAGCCGACCTTCCAGCCGGTGAAGGAGAACGTCTTGCCGGCCGACCCGATGGTCACCGTGCGCTCGCGCATCCCCGGGAAGGTCGCCAGCGGGATGTGCTCGGCGGTGTCGAAGACCAGGTGCTCGTACACCTCGTCGGTCACCACCAGCAGGTCCCGCTCCACGGCCAGCTCGGCGATCGCGGCCAGTTCGGCGCGGTTCAGGACCGTGCCCGTCGGGTTGTGCGGGGTGTTCAGCAGCAGCAGCCGGGTGCGGTCGGTGACCGCGTCGCGCAGCTCGTCGAGGTCCAGGCGGAAGGCGGCGCCCTCGTCGGTGACGTGCGGACGCAGGGTCACCGGTACGCGGGTGCCGCCCGCCATCGCGATGCAGGCCGCGTACGAGTCGTAGTACGGCTCCAGCGCGATCACCTCGTCGCCGGGCTCGAGGAGCGCCAGCAGGGAGGCGGCGATGGCCTCGGTGGCACCGGCCGTGACCAGGACCTCGGTGTCCGGGTCGAAGGACAGGCCGTAGCGCCGCTGCTGGTGGCCGGCGACGGCGGCCCGCAGTTCGGGGACGCCGGGTCCCGGCGGGTACTGGTTGCCGTGCCCGTCGCGCAGGGCCCGTACGGCGGCCTCCCGGACCTCCTCGGGGCCGTCGGTGTCCGGGAAGCCCTGGCCCAGGTTGATCGCGCCGGTCCGCAGGGCCAGGGCGGACATCTCGGCGAAGATCGTCGTTCCGAACTCCGCCAGCCGGCGGTTCAGAAGGGGGCGGGCGCTGGAGCTCATGGAGGTCATGGCGGTCATCCTGCGCCGAAGCTCTGGACTTCCTCAACTCTGCTTTGGGCCGCGGCGGCGAGGGGCATCTCCCGTTCACGCAACGAGCTTCACGACAGATTCCGACAGAGCGAGGCATCCGACGGGGGACTGCTTCGGGGGACCTTCCGGGTGTACGCCCGGAAATGGAAGGAGGGTGGAGTCATGGTCACAGTCATCATCCTGATCGTGGTCGCGGCCCTGGTGATCAGGGGAATCGTGGTCGGCCGGCGGGTCGACCGAACCGTCCGGTCGCGGCGCGGCAGGCGTTCGGGGTGGACGGACCCGAGCCCCGGCAACAGCGGCAGCTGGTGGGCCGGTGACAGCGGCGGTGGCTCGTCCTCGGGCGGGCACCACGGAAGCCACTCCTGCGGTGGCGGCTCGTCCTGCGGAGGCGGGTCGTCCTGCGGGGGAGGAGGGGGCGGCGGCGGATGCGGTGGAGGCAGCTGACACGGGGCAGCTGAGCTCCAGCCAGGGGGAACCGCATCCCCGCCACGGGGCCCACACCTGGGACCGGGCCCCGGGCCCCACCAAGAGCGCCCGTCGGGCAGTACGCCCGGCGGGCGCTTCCGCACACCGGCGCACTCTGTTCGGGCGGGGTGCGCGCCCGGGTTGAACAGTTGAGCTGTGGAGCCCCCTGAGGGATGGAAACGCCACGAAGTTGGGTAAAAACGCTGTGGCGGCGCCAAAGTTCATGATTCCCTCTCCTTCACCAACGCAGCTCCTCGGACGACCTGTTGACCCCCCTCCTGACCGGCCGACTGGGCTGAGCGGGCCGCATCCCCGGCAGTCGCCGGGATGCGCAGGCCCCACACCTTCCTCTCCTTGTGTGCTTGCGGAGCCGATCCATGCTCACGACCCTGAACACCGCCTACACCGACACGCGCGCCGCAGACCTGGCCTGGGCCCTGGGGCGCGAGCCCCTGCCCGCGCTCGCCTGTCTCGATGTCGAACTCACGGACGCAAAACTGCAGTTGAGACTCCTCGGCGCCTCCCATCAAGTGCTCCTCGAGGAGGAGCGGGGCAGCTGCTCGGAGACGGTGGCGTGCATCCCCGGCAGCAGCACCCCGCTGCCGCTCGGCGTCGCCAAACGGGTGGGCGACTGGGAGTACGAGTTCGCCGCCCGGGTGGAAGTACTGACACCGGGCTCCTTCGCCGGCCGCGCCCAGGAGCTGCTGGCCCTCGTCTCCGACCACCCGCACGGTCTGGCCGGCGTCTTCCCGGGCAGCCCGCACGCCTTCACCGCGCTGCTGGCCCAGCGGCGCGAGGGGCAGGTGCACTGGCGCACCTGGCACGCCTATCCGCAGGACGGGCAGCTGGTGGCGACCCGGACCCGCGTGGGCGTCCGGGTGCCGACGTCGCAGCTCAGACCGTCCGCGGTGTGAGCCGGGGGGCGCCGCCGGGCGGGGAGCGGTGCGCCGCCGGGCCGCTCCCGGATAAACCTGTGGGGCCGAACGCGACGCCAGTTTCACACGTGTGGGTGACGAAGCGCAGTGGGGGAGTGACGTAACGTCACTCCGTGATCGATCCGCACGCGCCCGCCCCGCCCGGCTCTCCGCCGTCCTGGGGCGGCCCCTGCGGTCCGCAGGCGCCCGCGCGGCTGCCCGTTAGGCCCGCCCTCGCGCGGTTCCTGGTCCTGGCGGGCGTGTTCGTCTGCGCGGCCTGCGGGCTGGTGTACGAACTCGAACTGGTAGCCCTCGCCTCGTACCTGATCGGCGACTCGGTCACCCAGGCGTCCGTCGTCCTGTCCGTCATGGTCTTCGCCATGGGCCTCGGCTCGCTCGCCGCCAAACGGCTGCGCCGGCTGGCCGCCGCCGGCTTCGGCGCGGTCGAGGCCGTCCTCGCCCTCGTCGGCGGCTCCAGCGCGATGATCCTGTACGCCGTCTTCGCCTGGACCGGCGGCTGGGGCGGCCTGTGGGCCGACGGCCCGCGCTTCCTGCTGGTCGCCTTCTCGCTCGCCATCGGTGTGCTGATCGGCGCCGAGGTGCCGCTGCTGATGGAGCTGATCCAGCGCGTGCGCAGGCAGGACGCGGGCGGCGCCGTCGCCGACCTGTTCGCCGCGGACTACGTCGGCGCCCTCGTCGGCGGCCTCGCCTTCCCCTTCGTACTGCTCCCCTTCCTCGGCCAGCTCACCGGCGCGCTGCTCACCGGCACCGTCAACGTGGTCGTCGGCGCCGCCCTGGTCCTCGGCCTGTTCCGGCGCGACCTGACGCGCCGGGCCCGCTGGCTGCTGCTGACCGCCAACGTCCTCGTCCTCGCCCTCCTCGCCACGGCCACCGTCCTCGCCGACGACTTCGAACGGGCGGCCCGGCAGGCCGTGTACGGCCAGGACGTCCGGGTGGCCGTCCGGACCGGCGTGCAGGAAGTCGTCCTCACCGGGGACCCCGACGGCCGGTCCCTCGGCCTCTTCCTGGACGGGCGGCTGCGGGTCAGCGGCAGCGACGAACGGCGCTACCACGAGGCCCTGGTGCACCCCGCGATGAGCGGCCCGCACGCGCGCGTGCTGATCCTCGGCGGCGGCGACGGCCTCGCCGCGCGGGAGGTACTGCGGCGCCCCGGTGTCCGGCGCGTCGACGTCGTCGAACTCGACCCGGGGCTCGCCCGGCTGGCCCGGCAGGACCCCGGCCTGTCCACCCTCAACGAGCACGCCTACGGCGACCCGCGCGTCCACGTCACCACCGAGGACGCCTTCCGGCGGCTGCGGTCGACGCCCTCCGCGACGTACGACGTGGTGATCTCGGACCTGCCCGACCCGGGCATCACCGCCAGCACCAAGCTGTACTCGCAGGAGTTCTACGGCCTGCTGCGGCGGGTGCTCGCCCCCGACGGGCGGCTGGCCGTGCACGCGGGCCCGGCCGCCGCCCGCCCCCGGACCTTCTGGACGGTGGACGCGACGCTCCGCGCGGCCGGACTGCCGACCGTCGCCTACCGCGTCGCCGCCCGGGACGACGGCTTCGCGCCCGGCCCCGACCGCACGGCCGCCGGCCCCGGCGCCCCCCGCGACTGGGGCTTCCTCCTGGCCGCCCGCACGCCCCCCGCACTGCGCCTGGGTACGGCACCGGGCCCCCGCCCGCGCACCCTCACGCCCCGGTCGCTCACCCGGGACGCCCGCGCCGCGTCCCGCACCCGGATCCCGGATCTGCCCCCGTCGACCTTGGTGCATCCGCGGTACTGAGCCCGCCGGGGACGCGGAGCCGGGGCCGGACGACCCGAGTACGACCCCGTGCGGCGGCCCGCCCTCCTCCCCCGCGTGCGGACGGACCGCCACACCCCCTGTGGATCGCCCGCACCGAGAACCTAAGGCCGCGCGGCCGATCGCGGAATCGGGCCGTGGGTGGAGACGGAACCCAACCCGCCGCGGTACCCGGCCGGTTCCTGCAACTTCCGCGGTACCGCGAAAGGATGACGCCGACGCCGGGCGGTGGACCTACGCTGCGGCAATGCGCCTGCATCCCCTGGCGGCCGACGGCCTGATCGCCGCGGCGCTGACGACCGTTGCCGTCCTGCTCGGCACCGAGGCCGTCGCCCAGGGGTGGCCCGCGCTCGATCCGCGCGCCTGGTCGCTCGTCGCCCTGCTGACCCTCCCGCTCGCCCTGCGCACCCGGGCCCCCGTCACCGTCTGCCTCACCGTCCACGCCTGCTGGGCGCTGTACGTCACCCTCGGCTACTGGCCCGTCGTCGGCTCCTTCGGTCCCATGCTCGCCCTCTACACCGTCGCCTCCCTGCGCCCCACCCGCACCGCCGCCGCCTGCGCCGCCCTGCTCGCGGGCGTCTGGATCTACGCCGGGGTGGTCGCCGGTGCCGAGGCGATGGCGTCCGTGGTGGGGCAGGCCGTCGGATTCCCGCTGGTGCTCTGGCGGTTCGGGTACGTCGCCCGCCGGACCGCCGAACTCACCCGCCAGCTCCGTGCCGAACAGGCCGACCGGGCCCGGCGCGAGGTGGCCGAGGAGCGCGTGCGGATCGCCCGTGAGCTGCACGACGTCGTCGCCCACCACATCGCCGTCATCAACGTCCAGACCGGCCTCGCCCGCTTCGTCTTCCACTCCGACGCCCGCACCGCGCGCACCGCCCTCGACACCGTGGAGGGCGCGAGCGGCGAGGCCCTGGCCGAACTGCGCCGCATGCTCGGCCTGTTGCGCGCCGAAGGCGTCCAGGGCGCGGACTCCGCCCCCGCGCCGGGCCTCGACCAGCTGGACGAGATGGTCACCCGGGTGCGCGCCGGCGGCGTGCGCGTGGAACTGCGAGTCACGGGTGCGCCGCGCCCACTGCCGTCCGGCATGCAGCTGTGCGTCTACCGGGTGGTGCAGGAGGCGCTCACCAACGTGCTCAAGCACGCCCCCGGAGCGGACGCCACCGTCGAACTCGCCTACCGCGCGGGCGAGGTGACGGTGTCGGTCACCGATGACGGACGTGCCGACGGGCCGCGGGAGGGGGCGGATTCGGACACAATCGCCGAGCGCGGCGGCCACGGCTTGATCGGGATGCGGGAGCGGGCCAAGCTCTACGGCGGGACGATCGTCGTCGGCCCGCGCGGCGAGGGGGGATTCGGCGTGCTCCTGACCCTGCCGACGCCGGTACGGACCGCACGCCGGGGAGACACCGTCAGGGAATGACCGACCCAGAGCACCCGAGGGACGAGACGACCGACGGGCCGGGAAACCGTCCGGTGCGGCTGCTCGTCGTCGACGACCAGTTCCTCGTCCGCAGCGGCCTCGCCGCACTGCTGCGCGCCGCCCCCGGCATGGAGGTCGTCGGCGAGGCGGCCGACGGCGCGCAGGCGGTGGCACTGGCCGCGCGCACCCGGCCGGACGTCGTCCTGATGGACATCCGCATGCCCGGCATGACCGGCATCCAGGCCACCGAGCGGATCCTCGCCGAGGCGACGGACCCCGCGCCCCGCGTCCTCGTCCTGACCACCTTCGACCTCGACGAGTACGTGTACGGCGCCCTGCGCGCCGGCGCCTCCGGCTTCCTGCTCAAGGACGCGGGCCCCGAACGGCTGCTGGCCGCGGTCGCCGCGGTGCACGGCGGCGACTCCCTGTTCGCCCCCGCGGTCACCCGGCGCCTGGTCGAGGCGTTCACGCGGATGTCGGACCCGGCCCGCACGGACCCGCCGGACGCCGCTCCGCCGCCCGGGCTGGCGACGCTGACCTCGCGCGAGGCGGAGGTCCTGGGCCTGGTGGGCCGCGGACTGAGCAACGCCGAGGCCGCCGACCGCCTGTTCATCAGCGAGGCCACGGTGAAGACCCACCTCAACCGCACGATGTCCAAGCTGCGCCTGAGCAGCCGGGCCCAGGCGGTCGTGGTGGCCTACGAGACGGGTCTGGTGACGCCGGGGAGCGCGGGGGACGCCGGGTGACTTTGTGCCGACGGGGGGTGCTCCGGGCGCCCGCTGGGTAGGGTGCCGTGACATGGAGCATGAGGTGTTCGTTCCGGTTCCGGCCGAGCGGCTCAGGGACGTGCTGGCCGACCCCGTCCGGGTCGCCCGGGCGGTTCCGGGGCTCCAGCAGGACGCCGGCGCCGAGCCCGTCGCGGGCCGGCTGAAGGTGCGTATCGGCAGCCACTCCATCACCTACCGGGGCTCGCTGCGTCTGTCCGCGCGCCCGGACGGCACGTACGCCGTCGAGGGCGACGCCACCGAGTCGCGCGGCACCGGGGCGGCCACGGTCGCGCTGACCCTCTCCGTCCGGGACGCCGAGGGCGGCGCCACGCTCGTCCTCGCCGGGACGGCCACCGCGGACGGGCGGGTCACGGAGCTGCCCGAGGAGTCGGTGACCTCGGCCACGACCCGCCTGCTGACCCGGTTCGCGGAGAACCTGGGCACGGCGGCGGCCGAGGAGCAGGCGCCAGCCTCCGTCTTCGACACCGAGGTCCCGCCGCCCTCCCTCGACACGGAGGACGCGGACGGCGCGGACGAGGCGGACGGCGCGGGCGACGCGGACGAGGCGGAGGACACGGACGGCGCGGACGAGGGCCGAGCCGCCGCCCCGCAGACCCCAGCCACCCCTGCCGCCCCGGAGACCCCCGCCCCCGACGTGGTCGAACCCCCCGCCGAGGCAGCCCACGCGCGCCGCACGATGATCGGCCGCAGCGCCGAGGAGGTGGACCACGCCCCGCCGCGCGGCCGGTACGCCCCCGTCCCCGCACCCCAGGCGGGCGTCGCCGGTGCCCCCCTGCGCTGGGCCGCCCCCGCCGCGGCCGTGGTCGTGGCCGGGGCGATCGTCGTGGGCCGCGCCCTGCGCAAGCGCCGCTGAACGTCCTCCCGGACCCCGCGTAACGGGGCGCCCTTGATCGCCCCAGTAGGGTCGTGGCGTGAGTAACGAACCCATCACGCTGACCGCGGGTGACGCGGAGGCGACCGTGCTGCCGGGCAACGGCGGCCGGATCGGCGGACTCCGCGTCGGCGGCACGGAACTGCTCCGCCAGGGCGAGCGCTACGGCTGCTTCCCGATGGTCCCCTGGTGCGGCCGCATCCGCGACGGCCGCTTCCGGGACGGCGCGGCCGTCCATCAGATGCCGCTCAACTCCCCGCCGCACGCCATCCACGGCACCGCGCGGGACGCCGCCTGGCGCACCGCCCGCGTCACCGCGGACGAGGCGGTCATCACGTACGACCTGGCCGACCCCTGGCCCTACACCGGCCGCGTCACCCAGGTGATCGCCCTCACCGAGGACGCGCTGACGCTGACGATGGCCGTGGAGACGTACGACTCGTCCTTCCCGGCGCAGGTCGGCTGGCACCCGTGGTTCAACCGCACCCTCGACGGGGCGGCCGTCGCGATCGGCTTCGACCCCGCCTGGCAGGAGGAGCGCGGCGACGACCACCTGCCGACCGGCGACCGTGCCGACCCGAAGCCGGGCCCCTGGGACGACTGCTTCGGCATGCCGGACGGCGTCGACGTCACCCTGACCTGGCCGGAGCGGCTGGAGCTGAAGGTGACCAGCCGCGAGCAGTGGGTCGTGGTCTACGACGAGCAGGAGGCCGCCGTCTGCGTGGAGCCGCAGACCGGGCCGCCCAACGGCCTGAACACCCTCCCCCGCCTGGTCACGCCCCTGGAGCCGCTGGAGGCCACGACGACCTGGGCCTGGCGGCGCCTTTAAGCTGGCGTACATGACGGACGTACGTGCGGCGCTGCTGCAGCAGATCAAGGACAAGGCCGTGGTGCACGGCAAGGTGACCCTCTCCTCGGGTCTTGAGGCCGACTACTACGTCGACCTGCGCCGCATCACCCTGGACGGCGAGGCCGCGCCGCTGGTCGGGCAGGTGCTGCTCGAGCTGACCGACGACCTGGAGTTCGACGCGGTGGGCGGGCTGACCATGGGCGCCGACCCGGTCGCCGCGAGCATGCTGCACGCCGCCGCCGCGCGGGGCCGCAGGCTGGACGCGTTCGTGGTCCGCAAGGCGGCCAAGGCGCACGGGCTGCAGCGCCAGGTGGAGGGCCCGGACATCGCGGGCCGCCGCGTCCTGGTCGTCGAGGACACCTCCACCACCGGCGGCTCCCCGCTCACCGCCGTCGAGGCCGTGCGCGCGGCCGGTGCCGAGGTGGTCGCCGTCGCCACCATCGTCGACCGCGCGACGGGCGCCGCCGAGAAGATCCAGGACGGCGCGGGGGTGCCGTACCTGTACGCGTACGACAAGGACGAGCTGGACCTGGACTGAGGCCCACTCCCGGGCCCACTCGGGTATTCCCGGTCCGTCTGGAAGGATGGGGCCGACGATGACGTCGCCCCCCAGTCCTAGGTCAGGGCCATAAGCAGCAGCCGAGCCCACCCGCACATACAAGGAGCGGACAGATGCCCATCGCAACTCCCGAGGTCTACAACGAGATGCTGGACCGGGCGAAGGCAGGAAAGTTCGCCTACCCGGCCATCAACGTGACCTCCTCCCAGACGCTGCACGCGGCCCTGCGCGGTTTCGCCGAGGCGGAGAGCGACGGGATCGTCCAGATCTCCACCGGCGGTGCCGAGTTCCTGGGCGGCCAGCACAGCAAGGACATGGTGACGGGCGCCGTGGCCCTCGCCGAGTTCGCGCACATCGTGGCCGCGAAGTACGACGTGAACATCGCGCTGCACACCGACCACTGCCCGAAGGACAAGCTCGACGGGTACGTCCGCCCCCTGATCGCCGTCTCCGAGGAGCGCGTCAAGGCCGGCCGCGACCCGCTGTTCCAGTCCCACATGTGGGACGGCTCCGCGGAGACCCTGGCCGACAACCTCTCCATCGGCACCGAGCTGCTGGAGCGCGCCCGCGCCGCCAGGATCATCCTGGAGGTCGAGATCACCCCGACCGGCGGCGAGGAGGACGGCGTCTCGCACGAGATCAACGACTCCCTCTACACCACGGTCGACGACGCGCTGCGCACCGCGGAGGCCCTGGGCCTCGGCGAGAAGGGCCGCTACCTGCTCGCCGCCTCCTTCGGCAACGTGCACGGCGTCTACAAGCCGGGCAACGTCGTGCTCCGCCCCGACCTGCTCAAGGAGCTGAACGAGGGCGTCGCCGCGAAGTACGGGCAGCCGGCCGGCTCCAAGCCGTTCGACTTCGTCTTCCACGGCGGCTCCGGCTCCACCGCCGAGGAGATCGCCACCGCGCTGGACAACGGCGTGGTGAAGATGAACCTCGACACGGACACCCAGTACGCCTTCACGCGTCCGGTCGCCGACCACATGTTCCGCAACTACGACGGAGTCCTGAAGGTCGACGGCGAGGTTGGCAACAAGAAGACCTACGACCCGCGCACCTGGGGCAAGCTGGCCGAGGCCGGCATGGCCGCGCGCGTCGTCGAGGCCTGCGGTCACCTGCGGTCCGCCGGTACGCGGATCAAGTAGTCCCCGGCGGTCACCCGGCCGCGAGACGTGCAGCGAGCCCGGCGCCGAACGCGCCGGGCTCGCTGTATACCTGGGTCATGCCCGACGTCCGGCTGGCCTCACCGCAAGGCAAGTGGATCCTGCTGACCACCGTCCTCGGCTCCAGCATGGCCCTGCTGGACTCGACCGTCGTCAACGTCGCGCTGCCCCGCATCGGGCGCGACCTCGACGCCGACCTCGCCGCCCTCCAGTGGACCGTCAACGCCTACATGGTCACGCTGGCCGGGCTGATCCTCCTCGGCGGCGCGCTCGGCGACCGGTTCGGCCGCCGCCGGATCTTCGTCATCGGCGTGCTGTGGTTCGCCGTCGCCTCCCTGCTGTGCGGCCTCGCGCCGAACGCCGGGGTCCTGATCGCCGCCCGCGCCCTCCAGGGCATCGGCGGTGCGCTGCTCACGCCGGGCTCCCTCGCCCTCATCCAGGCCTCCTTCCACCCCGACGACCGGGGCCGCGCGGTCGGCCTGTGGTCGGGCTTCGGGGGCGTCGGCGCGGCGGTGGGGCCGTTCCTCGGGGGCTGGCTGGTGGACGGGCCGGGCTGGCGCTGGGTGTTCCTGCTCAATGTCCCGCTGGCCCTGCTGTGCGCGCCGATCGCGCTGCGGCACGTACCGGAGTCCTCGGACGAGCGTGCCCACGCGCGCTTCGACGTGCTCGGCGCGGTCCTCGGCGCGGCGGCCCTCGCGCTGCTCACGTACGCGCTGATCGAGGCGCGCACCGCGTCCTGGGCGGTGGCGCTCAGCGCGGTGGCCGGAGTGGCCGCGGCGGTGGCCTTCGTGGTGGTCGAGGGGCGCCGCACGGACCCGATGCTGCCGCTGGACGTCTTCGCCTCCCGCCGGTTCACCGCGATCAACGTGGTCACGCTGTGCGTGTACGCGGCCTTCGGCGGCTTCTTCTTCCTGGCCGCGCTCCAGCTCCAGGTCGTGGTCGGCTGGTCCGCGCTGGCCGCCGGTACGGCGCTGCTGCCGACCACCGTCCTGATGCTGCTGCTCTCCGCCCGCTCCGGCGAGCTGTCCGAGCGGCTCGGCCCCCGGCTCCAGCTCACCGTGGGTCCGCTGCTGTGCGCGGCCGGGATGGTGCTGATGCTGCGCGTCGGACCCGGCGCCTCCTACCTCACCGACGTACTGCCCGCCCTCCTCGTCCTCGGCCTCGGCATGGTCACCCTGGTCGCGCCGCTGACGGCGAGCGTGCTGGCCGCCGTGGACACCGCGCGCGCCGGACTGGCCAGCGGCATCAACAACGCCGCGGCCCGCGCGGCCGGGCTCGTCGCGGTGGCCGCGCTGCCGCTGCTCACCGGCATGGGCGAGGAGGCCTACCGGTCGGCACGGGCCTTCGACGACGCCTTCGGCCCGGCGATGCTGATCTGCGCGGCCGTCCTGGTGGCGGGCTCAACAATCGCGTTCACGACGATCAGCCGCCCACCCCCAGACTGCCGCCGCCCCGAATGCCACACCCACGGCTCAATCCTGACCCCACCCCTGGAGGGCGAGCGCAGCACGTAGCGATACGCCGCTGGGGCCGGGTGCCGACGCCCCGGTCACGCCCCTAAGGGGCGCGGGGAACTGCGCGACCAGCCCCAGCGCACGCGCGGCCGACAACGCACCTGGACGCACGGGATCCCGCCCGCCCGCGCCGGGTGCCGCCCTGTGCCGACGACCGGATCGCGCCGCTAAGGGGCGCGGGGAACTGCGCGACCAGCCACAGCGCACCCGCAGCCGACACCGCACCCGCAACCGACAACGCACCCCATCACACCCATGCCGCAGACTTGTCCCATGTCCATTCACGAGAACCTCCTCGGGGGACCGCCCCCGACCCACCTCCCCGACGACCCCGGGCCCCGCGAACTGCTGGCGAGCGGCACCTCCCCCGCCGACGTCGCCGCGAAGTACCCGACGTCCTCCCTCGCCTGGGCCCGCCTGGCCGACGAGGCGTTCGAACGGGGCAGCGTCGTGGAGTCGTACGCGTACGCCCGTACGGGCTACCACCGCGGCCTGGACGCCCTGCGCCGCAGCGGCTGGAAGGGGCACGGCCCGGTGCCCTGGGAGCACGAGCCGAACCGCGGCTTCCTGCGCGCCCTGCACGCCCTCGCCCGCGCCGCCCAGGCGATCGGCGAGAAGGAGGAGTACGAGCGCTGCGCCCAGTTCCTGAAGGACTCCTCGCCCGCCGCGGCCGAGGTGCTCGGCTAGAGCGCGGAACACCCCCGGCCCGCCCGCCGTGCGCGGGCGGGCCTTGCGGTTTCCTGCGACGATTGCGGAGGATGCCATCGGGGACCGGGGCCCCGTGCCGGTAACGGCAGGGCGGACCGCTACCCGTGCACATCAGGAGACAGCGATGTCCCACGAAGCCCCGAATCTCGACTTCGAGGGCAGCACGCCGTACGAGGACTATGTCCAGGCGGACGTGCTCACCCATCTCCAGCACACCCTCTCCGACGATCCCGGAGAGATGGTCTTCCTGGTCACGACCCAGGTCATGGAGCTGTGGTTCACCGTCATCGTCCACGAATGGGAGACCGCCGCCCGCGCCCTGCGCGAGGACCGGATCCCGGTGGCGACCGACGCGCTCAAGCGTTCGGTGCGGGAGCTGGAGGCGCTGAACGCCTCCTGGACGCCCCTGGGGCAGCTCACCCCGGCCCAGTTCAACTCCTACCGGGCCGCCCTCGGCGAGGGCTCCGGATTCCAGTCGGCGATGTACCGCCGCATGGAGTTCCTGCTCGGCGACAAGTCCGCCTCGATGCTCGTCCCGCACCGCGGCGCCCCGCGCGTCCACGCGGAGCTGGAGAAGGCGCTGCACGAGCCGAGCATGTACGACGAGGTGGTCCGGCTGCTCGACCGGCGCGGGTACGACATACCGGACGCCGTGCTCCAGCGGGACGTCACCCGGAAGTACGAGGCGGCACCCGAGGTGGAGGCCGCCTGGACGGCCGTCTACAAGGGCGACCAGAACGGCGAGCTGGCCCGCCTCGGCGAGGCCCTCACCGACGTCGCCGAACTGGTCTGGCGCTGGCGCAACGACCACCTGGTCGCCACCCGCCGCGCGATGGGCTCGAAGACCGGCACGGGCGGCTCCGCCGGGGTGGCCTGGCTGGAGAAGCGGGCCCGGGGCAACGTGTTTCCCGAGCTGTGGACGGCGCGGTCCTATGTCTGAGCCCATGGACCTCGCGGGTGAGGCGCGGCGCCTCGACGCCGCCGACACGCTGGCCGCGCTGCGCGACCGGTTCGTCCTCGACGACGTGACGTACCTGGACGGCAACTCGCTCGGCGCCCTCCCCGCGCACGTGCCCGCGCGCGTGGACGACGTCGTCCGCCGCCAGTGGGGCGAGCTGCGCATCCGCTCCTGGGAGGAGAGCGGCTGGTGGACCGCGCCCGAGCGGATCGGCGACCGGATCGCACCGCTGGTCGGCGCGGCGGCCGGGCAGATCGTGGTGGGCGACTCCACCAGCGTGAACGTCTTCAAGGCGCTCGTCGCCGCCGTGCGCATGGCCCAGGAGGACGGGGGTGACGCGGGCGACGGGGGCGGTGCGCGCCGGGACGAGATCCTCGTCGACGCCACCACCTTCCCCACGGACGGGTACATCGCCGAGTCGGCGGCCCGGATGACGGGCTGCGCGCTGCGCCCCGTCACCCCGGCCGAGGTGCCCTCCGCCCTCGGCGCCCGCACGGCCGCGGTCCTGCTCAACCACGTCGACTACCGCACCGGCCGGCTGCACGACCTGCCCGCGCTCACCCGCGCGGTGCACGCGTGCGGGGCGTACGCCGTCTGGGACCTGTGCCACAGCGCGGGCGCGCTGCCGGTCGGGCTCGACGAGCACGGCGTCGACCTGGCGGTCGGCTGCACCTACAAGTACCTCAACGGCGGCCCCGGTTCGCCCGCCTACCTGTACGTGCGCCGCGACCTCCAGCCCCGCTTCGACTCCCCGCTGCCGGGCTGGAACTCGCACGCCGAGCCGTTCGGCATGCGCTCCGCGTACGCCCCGGCGTCCGGAGCGGTGCGCGGCAGGGTCGGTACGCCGGACATCCTCTCCCTGCTCGCCCTGGACGCGGCGCTGGACGTGTGGGACGAGGACGGCGTCTCGGTGGCGGCGGTGCGGGCCAAGTCGCTGGCGCTGACGGACTTCTTCCTGCACTGCGTCGGGGAGTACGTCCCCGGCGGCCGGGTGGAGTCCGTGACCCCGGCCGCGCACGCGGAGCGCGGCAGCCAGGTCGCCCTGCGCTGCGACGACGCGGGCGAGGTGATGAAGCGGCTGATCGAGGGCGGCGTGGTCGGCGACTTCCGCGCGCCGGACGTCCTGCGCTTCGGTTTCACACCGCTGTACGTCGGCTTCGCGGACGTGGAGCGAGCGGCCCGGGTGCTGGCGCGGACGCTGGGCTGACGCGCGGGAACGACGCCGGGGTGACGCGCGGGAACGACGCCGGGGTGACGCGCGGGAACGACGCCGGGGTGACGCGCGGGTGCGACGCCGGGGTGACGCGCGGGAGTGGTGACGTCACCCGCGGGTGAAGGGTGGGGGCCGGGCGAATCGTTTGGTCCTCACCCAGCGTCACATCCCCATGTCCGCGCACGTCATCGGCCTGATAACGTCCGGCCAACGGCCGATTTCCACTCATCCGGTCCGCCAACACCGTTCCTTCGCCGAGAGGTTGAGCATGCCGGACGCCGCCGCAGAACCGGGCACCGCTGCCGCGAGGAACGCCGCGGAGGAGAAATCGGCCTTCGCGCACCCGGCGGTGGATCCCGACAGCACGGCCGGGTACGGCGACCACCCCGACCAGGTGATCGACTTCTACGCGCCGCGTGCCGCCGCGGGGCCGGGCGACGCCGCTCCCGTCGTGGTGGTCCTGCACGGAGGGTCGTGGCGGGCGCCGTACGACCGCCGGCACGTCAGCCCGTTCGCCGGGTTCCTGGCGCAACGGGGCTTCGCCGTGGCGAGTGTGGAGTACCGGCGCGGTGCGGAGGGCGGTGACGCCGGTACGGGCGGGCCCGTGGCGGGGCGGTGGCCCGAGACCCTCGACGACGTGGCCGCCGCGCTGGACGCGCTGCCCGGGCTGGTGCGGCGGCACCTCCCGCGGGCCGACGCGCGCCGTACGGTGCTCACCGGCCACTCCGCCGGCGGTCACCTCGCCCTGTGGGCGGCGGCCCGGCACCTGCTGCCCGCCGACGCCCCTTGGCGCACCGACCGCCCGGCGCCGCTGCGGGGCGTGGTCGCGCTCGCGCCGATCGCGGACTTCGAGGTCGCCGACAAGCTCGACGTGTGCGGGGGAGCGGCCCGCCAGTTCCTGGGCGGGGGCGACCGGTTCGCCGAACGCCGTCCCTACGCCGACCCCGCCCTGCTGCTGCCCACCGGCATCGCGACGACCCTGGTCCAGGGCCGTGCCGACGTGGACGTGCCGCAGGCGGTCGCCGAGGCGTACGCCGACGCGGCGGCGAAGGCCGGGGAGGTGGTGGGCGTGACCTTGCTGGAGGACGTCGGCCACTTCCCGCTGATCGACCCGGCGGCGGACGCGTGCGCGGTGGTGGCGGAGGAGATCGCGCAGTTGGCGTGGTGAGACCCGGCGAGGACCGGCGTCAGACGTCGTACCCGTAATACCTGAGAGCTACCCGCCAGGTGAGTTCCCTGGCGGGACGCGGGTTACCCGGTCCGATTCATAACTTCCCTTGCAGGCGGGCCCGATGGGCGGGCGTGCCGGAGGGGAGCGGCCATGTGGCCCGGTACGGCGGTACGTTGGCGGCGGCACGCGGGCAGGTGGCCCCGCGCCGTGTGCGCGGCCCTCATCACCGGTGCCGTGGTCCTCCCGCTCTCCGGTGCCGCGCAGCCCCGGATCCCGGCCCCGCCCCCCGCCCAGCCGCCGGCGCCGACGGCCGCCACGCTGGCCGAGACGTACGCCGCCCACCGGACCAACGCCGCGGAGGCGTCCCGGATGGCCGCCGACCACGGCGACCGTCACCGCGCCGCGGCCGACCGTGCGATGGCCGACCCTTCCCGGCGCTTCCTCGCCTTCGACGGCCGGGGCGCCGGACTGGCCACCGAGGTACTCGGCGACCTGGCGCACGCCGACCGCGTCGCCGTCCTGGTCCCGGGCTCCGACACCGGCCTCGACACCTACGGCCGGTTCCGCGCCGCCGCCGTCGCGCTGCACCGGCAACTCGTCGCGCAGGCGCCCGCCGGGACCCGCACCGCGGTCGTGGCCTGGCTGGGGTACGAGACGCCGGACACGATCAGCACCACCGTCGCCACGACCGGCCGCGCCGAGCGGGCCGCCCCGAAGCTGCGCGCCCTCGTCGCCGACCTGCGCCGGATCACCGGGCCCGGCACCCGCCTCACCCTCCTCTGCCACTCCTACGGCTCGGTCGTCTGCGCCCGCGCCGCCGACGGCCTCGACGTCTCCGACATCGCCCTGCTCGGCAGCCCGGGCACCGGCGCCGACACGGCCGCCGGCCTGCGCACCGGCGCCCGGATCTGGGCGGCGCGGGGCGACGACGACTGGGTGGAGCACGTTCCGCACCTCAGCACCGGGCTGTTCGGCACCACCGTCGGCTTCGGCACCGACCCGGTCTCCCCGGAGTTCGGCGCCCGGGTCTTCGACGCCGGCGACGGCGGCCACAGCGACTACTTCGACCCCGGCTCCCTCTCCCTGACGAACCTGGCCCGGATCGCCCTGGGCGAGACCACGGAGGTGACCCATGACTGACGTGACCCGAGCGGTCCGAGCGACGCTGGAGAGGCCGGAGACCCGGCCGAGCCCACCGCAGGACGCCTCCACCCGGTGGCCGGGTGCCGCCGCCCGGCGGAGCCTGTTCCGCGCCGCCGGCCGGATCGACGCCGCCACGCCCGCGTCGAGGGACCGCGCCGTCGACGCCCTGCGCGCCCTCGCCATCCTCGGGGTGGTCCTCGGGCACTGGCTGGTGACGGCCCTGGTCGCCGACGGCAACAGCCTGCGCGCGGCCAGCCCGCTGCGGGACATGCCCTGGCTGGCCCCGGTCTCCTGGGCCTTCCAGACCCTCGCCGTGTTCTTCCTGGTCGGCGGCCATGTCGCCACCCGTGGCTACGCGTCCGCCCGCGCCCGGGGCGAGTCCTACGGCCGCTGGCTGTCCGCCCGCCTCTCCCGGCTCTTCCGACCGGTCCTGGCCGTCCTCGGCCTGTGGACGGTGACCGCCGGGTTGCTGCTCCTCACGGGCGCGGAGTTCGGCACCGTCCACACGCTGGTGAAGCTGGCCCTGTCCCCGATGTGGTTCCTGCTGGTCTTCGCGGCGCTGACGGCGGCGACACCGCTGCTGACGCGGCTGAGCCCGCTGTGGCCGCTGGTCGTCGTCCTCCACGTCGACCTGCTGCGCTTCGGTTTCGGCGCCCCGTCCTGGCTCGGCTGGCTCAACCTCGCGGCCGGCTGGCTGGTCCCCTTCACCCTCGGCGCCGCCTGGACCCGCGGCGAACTAGGGGGTGTCGCCTGGATCAGGCCGACTCCAGACAACGGTGCCTTGTGCCCGGCCCGAGCGGGGTCTGGTGCGTGCAGCTGCAAGGCGGAGGAGGGCGACAGGGCGGAGCCCTGGCAACCGACGACAACGCGGCAGATGTGCGTGCCAGGCCCCGCGACCCCGGCAGGATCCAGGCGACACCCCCTGAACCGCCGCCGCGCCGGCTGGATCCTGCTCACCGGTGGTACGGCGGCGACCGCGGCGCTCGTCGCCTGGGCGGGCTATCCGGCCTCCATGGTCGGCGTCCCGGGCGCCGCGGTGTCGAACCTCAATCCGCCGACCCTGGCCGCCGTCACCTTCGGTCTGGCGCAGTGCGGCCTCGCCCTGCTGCCGCGCGACCGGCTGCGACGCGCGATGCGGCGGCCGGTGGCGTGGGCGGCCGTCGCCCTGGTCAATCTCTCCGCGATGACGATCTTCCTCTGGCACCAGACGGCGCTGATGGCGACCACGGCCGGCAGCCTCCTCCTGGGCCGCCTGCCCGGCCTGCACACGCGCCCCGACGGCCTGGACTGGGTCGCGGCCCGGATCGCCTGGCTCCCGGTGTTCGCGCTGGTCCTGGCGGGCTGCTGGGCCGCGTTCCGCTCCTGCGAGCGCGGTGGCGCCCGGCGCCGTTCCAAGATCGTCCGGGCCCACTGCCCGGACGACCGGACGAGGACGGCGGGTGCACGTCATGTCTAGGGTGGGGCCCGTGAAGCGACGGGGGGAGCGGCGGACGGCCTGGGGCCGCGTCGAGCGCGTGCTGAGGGTGCTGCACGACGACTTGTGGACCTGGCGGGCGGATCCGCTGCCGCCGTCGGTGTGGCTGCGCTGGCTGCCGCACGGGATCGTGTGCCTGGCGGCGGTCGGGGTGCTGATCGGTGACGCCGCTCAGCTCAACGATCACAGCAAGCTCAGCCCGGAGTTCGCCTTTCTTATCGCGCTCGGACAGGCCGCCGCGATGATTCTTGCGCTGTGGCGGCCGGTCCCCGCGTGGTGGCTGTCGCTGGCGGCCACAGCGGTCGGAGCTTCTGCGGTGCTGATGCAACGTGAGGCCTACCAGTTCGTGTGGCCCTGGACCTCGGCCGGACTGATCGCTCATCTATTCGTCCTGCTGCTGCTCGCCCTGCGGGTTCGTACGCGCGTTGCGGTGGAGGTTCTGGCCCTGAGCGCGCTGGCCACGTACATCCTCCAGGGACTGATAGGTGCGCGGAACTACCAGCCCACCGGTCAGCTCGCCGTCATCCTGTTCACGGTCGTCGTCGTCCTCGGCATCGCCCTGCGCGGCCGCCGCGAGGCGCGCTCGGAACTCGCGCAGCAGACCTCGCTCACCGCCGAGGAGCGGGCCCGGCGCACCCTGCTGGAGGAGCGCAGCCGGATCGCGCGCGAGCTGCACGACGTGGTCGCCCACCACATGTCGGTGATCTCCATCCAGGCCCAGGTCGCCCCCCTCCTCGTCGAGAACCCGCCGGACGAGCTGAGGGAGAACCTCGCGGGCATCCGGCAGAACGCGCTGGAGGCGCTCACCGAGCTGCGCCGGGTGCTGGGCGTGCTGCGCTCCGAGCACCCCGACGTACTGGAGGCGTCCGAGGGCGGCGATCCCGCGCCGCACGCCCCGCAGCCCACCCTCGACCGGCTCGACGCGCTGGTGGAGAACACCAGGGCCGCCGGGCTGACCGTCACCACCGCGACGAGCGGCACGCGCCGGCCCCTGCCGCCCGGCGTGGAGCTGTCGGCGTACAGGATCGTGCAGGAGGCGCTCAGCAACGTCCTGCGGCACGCGCCCGGCGCGACCGCCCGGGTCCACCTCACGCACCTCCCGATCGGGCTGCGCGTGGAGGTCTCCAACACCCGCCCGAAGCGGGCCCCGGCGCCGTCGCAGGGGGCGGGGCACGGGCTGCTCGGCATGCGGGAGCGGGTGGCGATGCTCGACGGCAGCCTGACCGCGCACGCACTGCCGGGCGGCGGCTACCAGGTGGCGGCGTTCCTGCCGGTCGACGCCGCCGAAACCGCCGTCAGCGACGAACCCGCCGTCACCGAAGAACCCTCCGCCCACCACATCCCCGAGGACGACACCCGATGACGACCAGCAGCGACGGGCGCGTGATCCGTGTCCTGATCGCCGACGACCAGCAGATGGTCCGGCAGGGATTCACCGTGCTGCTCAACACCCAGCCGGACATCGAGGTGATCGGGCAGGCGGTGGACGGCCTGGACGCCGTCGCCAAGGTCGCCGAACAGGCCCCGGACGTCGTCCTGATGGACATCCGCATGCCCGAGCTGGGCGGCATCGAGGCCACCCGCCTGATCACCGGGGCGACCCCGGAGATCAGGGTGCTGGTGCTGACCACCTTCGACCTCGACGAGTACGTCTACGAGGCGCTGCGGGCCGGTGCCTCCGGGTTCCTGCTGAAGGACGCGTCCGCCGACCAGCTCGCCGAGGCGGTCCGGGTGGTGGCGTCCGGGGACGCCTTGCTCGCGCCGGGCATCACCCGCCGGCTGATCGCGGAGTTCTCCCGGCTGGACGACCGGCCGCGCGCCCCGCTGAAGGCCCGCGTGGGTGAGCTGACCGAGCGGGAGACGGAGGTGCTCGCCCTGATCGCACAGGGCCTGTCGAACGCGGAGATCGCCCAGCGCCTGGTGGTCGCCGAGCAGACGGTGAAGACCCATGTGGGCCGCATCCTGGTGAAACTGGGGCTCAGGGACCGCACCCAGGCGGCCGTGTTCGCGTACGAGTCGGGCCTCGTGCGGCCCTCGGGGTACTGATTCCGATGGACGCGCGCGGACCGTCCCTGGCCCCCGTAGTACCTGAGGCGGATGCCGAAGGACCCCTCTCACTGGTGACGACGGCACCTCGCGCCGCCGCCTACCGTGGCAACGTGACCGAGACGACCCAGACGGGTAGCACGCCCCCCGGCGACGCGAGCGCGACCCGCAGCCCCGAGTACCGGCTGGCCAAGGACGCCCTGAGCGGCCTGCGCGAGGACCTGTTCCACGACGCCTTCGCCTACCGCCCGCTGTCCAAGACGGCCCCGGACGCCCCGTGGGTCCGCCGCCTGCCCGCACGGATGCGGCCGTACGCGGCCCGCGTTCCGTACCTGGCGGTGGCCGGCGCGGCGCTGCTGTGCTTCTACGGCGGCCTGGTGGGCGGTTACAGCAGTCAGTGGACCCTGCTGAGCGGCCTGGTGAGCGCGGTCCCGGTGCTGGCCACCCTGGTCCGGCCGGTCGGCGCCTTCTGGATGTCCATGGTGGCCACGCCCCTGGCGGCGCTGCTCGGCAGCAGCTGGGGGGACTGGCCGTGGCTGCCGGGGGCGTTCATGTGCCACACCGCCGTGCTGGTGATCGTGGCGATACGCACCCGCCCGCGCACCGCTGTGTGGATGTGGGTCATCACCGCGGCCTACGCTTTCTTCAACGAGTCCCTGTGGAGCCCGGGCCAGTACGGCGGCAATTCCGCACCCCTGCTGTTGCTCAACGCCTTCGCCCTGCTCGCGATCTCGCTCTGGCACATCCGCCGCGACGCCCGCCAGCAGGTGACCGCCCAGCAGACGGTCACCGCGCACGAGCGGTCCCGGCGCACCCTGCTGGAGGAGCGCACCAACATCGCCCGTGAGCTGCACGACGTGGTCGCCCACCACATGTCGGTGGTCGCCATCCAGGCGGAGGCCGCGCCCTACCGGGTGGAGAATCCGCCGGAGGAGCTGGAGCGTGCCTTCGCCACCATCCGGGAGAACGCGGTGGCCGCCCTCACCGAGCTGCGCCGCGTCCTCGGTGTCGTCCGCGCCGAGGACTACGAGGCCCCCGACGCCCCGCAGCCCACGCTCACCGACCTGGACGCCCTGCTCGCCAACGTCCGCGAGGCCGGCCTTGGTGTGGAGAAGGCGGTGACCGGCGCGGTGCGCGAGCTGCCGCCCGGCGTGGAGCTGTCGGCGTACCGGATCGTGCAGGAGGCGCTGAGCAACACCCTGCGGCACGCGCCCGGCGCGACGGCCCGCGTGGAGGTCTCCTACGTCCTGGGCGGCCTGGGCCTGCGCATAGTCAACACCGCCATCCCGCAGAACACCCTGGTCAAGCCGTCGCCCGGCGCCGGACACGGAGTCACCGGCATGCGCGAGCGCGTCTCGATGCTGAACGGCGAGATGACGGCCGGCCCGACCGACGACGGGGGCTACGAGGTGGCGGTGTTCCTGCCGGTCACCGCACCGAGCGAGGGTGACGCATGACCGGCCGCACGATCCGGGTACTGATCGCGGACGACCAGATGATGGTGCGCGAGGGCTTCTCGGTCCTGCTCAACGCGATGCCGGACATCGAGGTCGTCGGCGAGGCGGTCAACGGCCGGGAGGCGGTCGACCGGGTCCGCGAACTCGCCCCCGACGTCGTCCTGATGGACATCCGCATGCCGGAGCTGAACGGCATCGAGGCGACCCGGGAGATCGTCGCCGCCGACGGCACGTCGAAGGTCCTGGTGCTGACCACCTTCGACCTCGACGAGTACGTGTATCAGGCGCTGCGCGCGGGCGCCTCCGGCTTCCTCCTCAAGGACGCCTCCGCCCGCCAGCTCGCCGACGGCGTCCGGGTGGTCGCGGCCGGCGAGGCCCTGCTCGCGCCCTCGATCACCAAGCGCCTGATCACCGAGTTCTCCAAGCTCTCCGACGCCCCGCGCCTGATGCCCTCGGCACAGGCGGCCTACGGGGACCTGACCGAACGGGAGACGGAGGTCCTGGTACTGATCGCGCAGGGCCTGTCGAACTCGGAGATCGCCGAACGCCTGGTGGTCGCCGAGTCGACGATCAAGACCCACGTCAGCCGCATCCTGGTGAAGCTGGGCCTCAGAGACCGCACCCAGGCGGCGGTGTTCGCCTACGAGGCACGGCTGGTGACCCCGGGCTAGGTCCCGCCGGGCGCGGCAGCGGCGGGCCGTCGGCCTCTGGTCAGCGCCGATGCCACCGGCTAGCGTCCGTCCATGGCCGCCATCGACAGCCCCGCACGCTTCGACCCGTGGGACCCCGCGTTCGTCGCCGACCCCTACCCCGCCTTCGCCGAGCTGAGGGACCGGGGCCGGGTGCACTACTACGAGCCGAGCGACCAGTGGCTGGTCCCGCACCACGCGGACGTCTCGGCGCTGCTGCGCGACCGGCGGCTGGGCCGGACCTACCAGCACCGGTTCTCGCACGAGGAGTTCGGCCGCACCCCGCCCCCGCCGGAGCAGGAGCCCTTCCACACGCTCAACGACCACGGGATGCTCGACCTGGAGCCGCCGGACCACACCCGGATCCGGCGCCTGGTGTCGAAGGCGTTCACGCCGCGCACGGTGGAGCGGCTGAAGCCGTACGTGCGCGCGCTGGCGGACGACCTGGTCGCCGGGGTGGTGGCGGCGGGCGGCGGCGATCTGCTCACCGACGTGGCCGAGCCGCTGCCGGTCGCGGTGATCGCCGAGATGCTGGGCATCCCGGAGGCCGACCGGGCACCGTTGCGGCCCTGGTCCGCGGACATCTGCGGGATGTACGAGCTGAACCCGTCCGAGGAGACCGCGGCGAAGGCGGTCCGCGCCTCGCTCGACTTCTCGGACTACCTGCGCGGACTGATCGCGGCCCGCCGCAAGGAACCCGGCGAGGACCTCATCTCCGGTCTGATCGCGGCCCACGACGAGGACGACGACCGCCTCACCGAGCAGGAGATGATCTCGACCTGCGTGCTGCTCCTGAACGCCGGTCACGAGGCCACGGTGAACGCGACGGCCAACGGCTGGCTGGCCCTGTTCCAGAACCCGGACCAGCTGGCGGCCCTGCGCGCCGACCACTCCCTCGTCCCGACCGCGGTAGAGGAGCTGATGCGCTACGACACCCCGCTCCAGATGTTCGAGCGCTGGGTGCTGGACGAGATCGAGATCGACGGGACGACGATCCCGCGCGGCGCGGAGGTGGCGATGCTGTTCGGCTCCGCCAACCACGACCCGGCGGTGTTCACCGACCCGGACCGCCTCGACCTCACCCGCCGGGACAACCCGCACATCTCCTTCAGCGCCGGCATCCACTACTGCATCGGCGCGCCGCTCGCCCGGATCGAACTCGCGGCGTCCATGACGTCCCTGCTGGAGCGCGCCCCGACGCTGCGCCCTGCGGCGGAGCCGGAGCGGAGGCCGAACTTCGTGATGCGGGGCCTGACGGGACTACCCGTGCACCTCTGAGCGCCCGCGACCACGCTCCCGCCGCGTGAGCACCCAGGCGCCCAGCCCCCACACCAGCCCGGGCAGGACCACGCCGACGATCACCACGAGAGGCAGTTCGACGAGGACGGCGCCGAAGTCCTGCCCGTTGTTCTCGAACTTGTTGCCCAGATGCCGCTGCGTGCGATCGGACGCCCCCCACAGCCACACGGCCCCCACGGCCCCCACCGCCGAGACCACACACCCACCACACGTCACCGCATCTCGCTTCATGCCGATCAGGACGCCGTCGGCCCGCCCTCCGGTTCGCCGCCCCGGCTCAGGTACTCACGTCCCGCCTCCGCAGCCCCGCCAGCCCCGCCGCCACCAGCACCCCCGCGATCAGCAGCATCACCAGCACCGGTGACCAGCTCATCTCCCCGCCCGGCAGCTTCGGCAGATGCCCGAACGGCGAGACGTCCAGCATCGCCCGCGGCACGTCCAGCGCCGGTCCCACCCAGCCGAGCAGCAGCACCGCTCCCGCGATCCCCCACGCGGCGACCGCGGCCCGCGGCAGCACCCCGTGCAGCAGCACCGCCGCCCCGCCGATCACCCACACCGCGGGCAGCTGCACGAGGCACGCGCCGAGGATCGTCCCGGCGTCCCGCCCGTAGCCGGCCGCGAAACCGGCGCCCGCGAGCAGCATGATGAGCGCCGCGCCGCCGAAGGCGACGACGAGGTGTCCCGCGGCCCACCGCAGCCGCCCCACGGCGCCCGCGAGTACCGGCTCCGC
This sequence comes from Streptomyces sp. NPDC056128, assembly GCF_042263835.1. Classification (NCBI taxonomy): domain Bacteria; kingdom Bacillati; phylum Actinomycetota; class Actinomycetes; order Kitasatosporales; family Streptomycetaceae; genus Streptomyces; species Streptomyces sp. NPDC056128. The sequence continues at coordinate 251,524 of NZ_JBHJVQ010000008.1, forward strand.
GCGCCCGGACGTCTCCTCGCCGCTGAGCCGCAGTACCGACGCCACGACGTAGAGCGCGGCGACCAGCCCGAGCATCCCGACCATCGCCGACACGAACGCGTCGGTGATCCCGGCCTGTCCGCCCATCCGCTCGATGATCCCGCGGGCCTGCTCGTTGTCCCCGACCAGGTCCACCGCGCCCTCCGTCATCCCGCCGTACACGAGCCCGGCGAGGAAGAAGCCGACGCTCCAGCCGAGGACGCTGCCCCGCTGCAGCCGCCAGGCCAGCGCACCGGCCGTCGCCAGGCGCCCGGTGGCCGGTCCCGGCCGGGTCGGCAGGAAGCTCATGCCGAGGTCCCGGCGCCCGGCGAGCCCGTAGGCCACCACGCCCTGCACCACCGCCGCCCCGGCGATCAGCGCCAGCACCCACCACCGTTCGTCGGCGAAGGGGCGCAGGTTCTCCAGCCACCCCAACGGCGACAGCCACGTCAGCACCGACGAACCTCCCCCAGTGCCTAAAGCCTGGGAGGTACCCCCATCCGTCGCGGAGTCACCGGCGGCGCGCAGCACGAAGGCCGCGCCCAGCACCCCGGCCGTCAGCCCCCGGGCCAGCCGCGCGCTCTCGGTCAGCTGGGCGACGATCGCCGCCATGGTCGCGAAGAGCATCCCGACACCCGCGACGCCCAGCCCGAAGGCCACCGCTCCGGCCGCCCCCTGTCCGGCCAGTCCGGCGATCACGAGCAGTGCGAGGGCGGTGTTCGTGACCGCCGCCGTGAGCAGGGCCGCCGTCAGCGAGGCGCGGCGGCCGACCATGCCCGAGGCGACCACTTCCTGCCGTCCGCTCTCCTCCTCGTCACGGGTGTGCCGCACGACGACGAGCAGGCTCGTCACGGCGGCGAGCGCGGCGGCGTAGACACCGACCCGCCAGGCGGTGAGGGCGCCCAGGCTGTCGTCGAAGAGCGGGCCGACCATGGCGCGCAGCGAGGAGTTGGTCTCCATCTGCCGCACCAGGTCGGCGCGTTCGGCCGCGGTGCCGTACAGGCCCTCGATGGTGCCCGGCATGGACAGGACCATCAGGGCGTTCACCGCGACCCAGACCGGGATCATCACCCGGTCCCGGCGCAGCGCGAACCGCAGCAGTGTGCCGGTACCGGCCAGTTGGCGCGAGCCGCCCGGCCGTACCCCGAGAGCGGCGGTGGCGGTCATCGCGCCGCCACCTCCTCGCCGACGGCACCCTCGGCCTGGTAGTGCCGCAGGAACAGCTCCTCCAGCGTCGGCGGCGTCGACGTCAGCGACCGCACGCCCGACTCGCTCAGCGACCGGAGTACGGCGTCCAGTTTGTCGGTGTCGACCTGGAGCCGGACCCGGTGGCCCTGGACGTCGAGGTCGTGCACCCCGGGCAGGTGGGCCAGCCCGTTGGGCGGGCCGGCGAGTTCGGCGCTCACGCTGGTGCGGGTCAGGTGGCGCAGTTCGGCGAGCGAGCCGCTCTCCACGGTCCGCCCCTTGCGGATGATGCTGACGCGGTCGCACAGCTCCTCGACCTCGCTGAGGATGTGGGAGGAGAGCAGCACCGTCCGGCCGCGCTCGCGCTCCTCGGCCACGCACCGCTGGAAGACCTCCTCCATCAACGGGTCGAGTCCGGAGGTGGGTTCGTCGAGGATCAGCAGGTCGACGTCGGAGGCGAAGGCGGCGACGAGCGCGACCTTCTGCCGGTTGCCCTTGGAGTACGTACGCCCCTTCTTGGTCGGGTCCAGCTCGAACCGCTCGACCAGTTCCGCCCGGCGCGCCTTGTCCAGGCCGCCGCGCAGCCGCCCGTAGAGGTCGATGACCTCGCCGCCGGAGAGATTGCGCCACAGGGTCACGTCGCCGGGCACGTAGGCGATCCGCCGGTGCGCCTCCACGGCGTCGGTCCACGGGTCGCGGCCGAGCACCTGGGCGGCGCCGGAGTCGCCGCGCAGCAGGCCGAGCAGGACGCGGATGGTGGTGGACTTGCCGGCGCCGTTGGGTCCGAGGAAGCCGTGCACCTCGCCCGTCTCGACCTCCAGGTCGAGCCCGTCCAGCGCGTGCGTCCGCCCGAACGACTTGTGGAGTCCGGAGACGCTGATTGCCTTCGTCATGATTCGGAAAGTACACTTGTTTCACAAATCTGTGAAGTTAAGAAAACGTCAGGATGTGAGGGATGATCGAGGAATGAGCGAAGCAGCGGAGACGGGGGGCGCGGGGCGCGACCCCGAGGCGGTGTCGAAGTTCGTCGAAGGCTTCGCGGCCCAGCTCGTCGAGGCGGGGATGCAGCGGATGCCGGCCCGGGTCTTCGCCGCGCTGCTGGCCTCCGACTCGGGCTCGCTGACCTCGGCCGAACTGGGCGAATGCCTCCAGGTCAGCCCCGCCGCCGTCTCCGGCGCCGTGCGCTACCTGTCGCAGCAGCGCATGGTCTCCCGCGAGCGCGAACCCGGCTCCCGGCGGGAGCGGTACCGGGTGCACAGCAACCAGTGGTACGAGGCCCTCACCAACCGCGAGGCCATCATCAAGCGCTGGGAGAGCGCCCTGCGCGAGGGCGTCGCGAGCCTGGGCGCGGAGACCCCCGCGGGCCGCCGCATGTCGGAGACGCTGGCGTTCTTCGAGTTCGTGGACGGCGAGATCACCGCGATGATGGAACGCTGGCGCACCCACCGGGAAAAGGTCTTCGGCACCCCCTGACCACCCCCGAACCGACAGCCGCCGACGGCGAGGACCCCCCACAGGGGCCACCCGCACCCGACAACGATTGCCGCACGGGTGGTGCGGGTGGGAACAACGAACGCCGAAGGCGAAGCCGAGGCGCCTACCCCACCGGCAACGTCAACCCCCACGCCCCTTCCCGCACCGTCCACGTCCGAGTCCGCACCGGCCCAGAAACCACCGCATCCGCGCGATAGCGAAAGTGCGCCCCCGACACAGTCACCGTGCGCCCACTCCCCGTAAGCGGAACCGGCGCCGACTCCGCCCCCACGGGCAGTGGACGCACCTCCACCACTGCCATCCCCGCAGGACCCGGTATCAAGGACACCGCCTCGACCGGCTGATCGAGATCCACCAGCGTCTCCCCGTCGACCTCCACCCGCAGCCGGGCCGCCCCGCCCACCCCCGGCACCACCGCGGCCCGGGCGGGACGCGAGGACGCGAGAGTCCGCACGAGCGACTGGCAGGTCCGCAGCCAAGGGCGCCCCACCCCGGACTCCCCCCGCACCACGTCCTCGCCGTATTCCTCAGGACCGCCGGAGGCGACCGGCGGAATCCCCACCGCCCCCAGCACCACCCCGTCGCTGTCGTCGACGAGCAGGTCCAGACGCCGTTCCGCGCCGTCCAGCACAGCCCGGGCCGCCGCCACCGCCCCGGTGGGCAGCCCCAGGGACCGGGCGAGGCCCAGCGCCGAACCCACCGGCACCACCGACAGCGCGCACCCCGTCAGCTCCCGCCGCCGGTGCAGCAGGCCGACGGCCCGCAGCAGCGCGCGGTCGTCACCGACCACCACGGGCCGCCGCGAACCACGCCGTCCGAGCGCCCGCGCGAACTCCTCCGGACCGTCCGGCAGACACACCTTCGTACCGGCCGCACCCGCGCTGAGCACGTCTTTCGCGATCCTGACGGACTCCCCGTCGGTCCGCCGGGCGACCGGATCGACGACCACCAGAAGCTGGTCGGACCTAGCGGAAGAGTTCGCGGAAGAGCTCGCGGAAGTCGCCACCTCGGCCATGCCTCGCTTCCTCGGGTAGCATCTTTGTGCAAGAGCCCCTTGCGCTATTGCGCCAGGGGCTTCGTCTATTCCGGGGCATCCGGTCCGACGGTTGGCGGCCAACGACGGTCGCGGTGTACGTGGCTCAAGACCGCCGCGTACGCCCTCGACCTTGGACATGCCCCGCCCGGAAGGGGTGTACGCGCGTGCCCGCACTTGTGCTGCTCGGTGCTCAGTGGGGTGACGAAGGCAAGGGAAAGGCGACGGACCTGCTCGGTGGTTCGGTCGACTATGTGGTGCGCTACCAGGGCGGCAACAACGCCGGCCACACGGTAGTCGTGGGCGATCAGAAGTACGCCCTTCACCTGCTCCCTTCCGGAATCCTGTCTCCCGGCTGTACGCCGGTCATCGGTAACGGTGTCGTTGTCGACCCGTCGGTCCTGTTCTCCGAGCTGAGCGGGCTGAACGAGCGCGGCGTCGACACGTCCAAGCTCCTGATCAGTGGAAACGCGCACATCATCACGCCGTACAACGTGACCGTCGACAAGGTGACGGAACGCTTCCTCGGCAAGCGCAAGATCGGCACCACCGGCCGCGGCATCGGCCCGACCTACGCCGACAAGATCAACCGCGTCGGCATCCGCGTCCAGGACCTCTACGACGAGTCGATCCTCACCCAGAAGGTCGAGGCGGCGCTCGACGTCAAGAACCAGATGCTCACCAAGCTCTACAACCGCCGGGCGATCGCCACCGGCCAGGTCGTAGAGGAGCTGCTGGCCTACGCGGACAAGCTCGCCCCGTACGTCGCCGACACCGTCCTGGTCCTCAACCAGGCCCTCGACGACGACAAGGTGGTCCTCTTCGAGGGCGGCCAGGGCACGCTGCTCGACATCGACCACGGCACGTACCCCTTCGTCACCTCGTCGAACCCGACCGCGGGCGGCGCCTGCACCGGCGCCGGGGTGGGCCCGACGAAGATCAGCCGGGTCATCGGCATCCTCAAGGCGTACACGACCCGCGTCGGCGCCGGTCCCTTCCCGACCGAGCTGTTCGACGAGGACGGCGAGGCCCTGCGCCGCATCGGCGGCGAGCGGGGCGTCACCACGGGCCGCGACCGCCGCTGCGGCTGGTTCGACGCGGTGATCGCCCGCTACGCCACCCGCGTCAACGGCCTCACCGACTTCTTCCTCACCAAGCTCGACGTCCTCACCGGCTGGGAGCAGATCCCGGTCTGCGTGGCGTACGAGATCGACGGCAGGCGCGTCGAGGAGCTGCCGTACTCGCAGTCCGACTTCCACCACGCGAAGCCGGTCTACGAGATGCTGCCGGGCTGGAGCGAGGACATCAGCAAGGCGAAGTCCTTCTCCGACCTGCCGAAGAACGCCCAGGCGTACGTGAAGGCGCTGGAGGAGATGTCCGGCGCCCCGATCTCCGCGATCGGCGTGGGCCCGGGCCGGGACGAGACGATCGAGGTCAACTCGTTCCTGTAGGACACTGTGGGCGGCTGTAGGAAACCGCGGGAGTCCGCGGACGTAGGGCGACGGAGCGAGTGGAACATGCGGATCGGCAACCCCCTCCCCGTCGCCCTGCGCCGAAAGCCCACCACCCGGACGTGGATCTGGCTGACCGTGGCCGTCGTCGCCGTGACCGGCGGGCTCTTCTACGTCGACAGCCACCGCGTCTCCGCCGCCCCGCACGCGGACGACGCCAAGTGCGACAAGGTCGTCTCCCGCCTGCCGGACGACATACCCGGCGCCTCCCGCGACTGGGCCCTGGGCGACGGGGTCGCGTCCTGGGGCGGCCAGAAGGCGGTCTTCCGGTGCGGCGCCGAGGAACTGCCGCCGAACATCAACCTCTGCGTCACCGTCGACGGCGTCGACTGGGTCCTGGACGAGGACCGGCTCAAGCGCGACGGCGTGAGCGTGCTGCGGACGTACGGCCGCTCACCGGCCGTGGAGTTCACGTACGACGGCCCGCGCGAGGAGGTGGGCGGCATCCTCACCGCGCTCGACCCCGCCGTGCGGTGGATCCCGCAGCAGCGCAAGTGCATCGGCCTGGACGACGCCGACGTCCTGTAGCCCTTCGTTCGGCCCCCTCCGCCGGGCGCCGGCCCGGCCGGTGGTGTCGGATCGGGGGCATGACCGACCGCTACAGCGCCGCTTCCTGCCAGGGCCCGTACGGCGGCGGGACCGGGCCCGGCGACTGCGGCGACCCGGCCCGCTTCGAGGTCGCCCGGCATCTGCGCACGCCGCTGCGGGTGTGCCCCGTACACCTGGGCCCCTCGCTGCTGCTGGCCGAGGGGGTGCTGTGGCCGCCGGGGATCACCCTGGTGCGGTGAGAAGGCCGAGAGGCCGCCGAGGGAGCGCGCACGCCGGAGTGGTTCACTGGGGATGACCCGCCCGCGAGGGCGCAGGGACGCGGAAGGAAGCCGTACGGTGCCCGGACGATCCGACGACATCGCACGTCAGTTCGAGCTGGACCGGCCCCGGCTGAGGGCGGTCGCATACCGGATCCTCGGCTCCCTCGGTGAGGCCGACGACGCCCTCCAGGACGCCTGGCTGCGCGCCGACCGCGCGGACACCTCCGACGTGGCGAACCCCTCCGGCTGGCTCACCACGGTCGTCGCCCGGGTCTGCCTCAACATGCTCCGCGCCCGCGCCGGCCGCCGCGAGGAACCGCTGGAGGACGTGCTCCCCGGCCCCCGGTCCGGTCCCCGGTCGGCCGATCCGGAGGAGGAGGCCCAGCTCGCCGACTCCGTCGGGATCGCGCTGCTGATCGTCCTGGACACCCTGGGCCCCGCCGAACGGCTCGCGTTCGTGCTGCACGACATGTTCGACGTGCCCTTCGACGACATCGCCGAGATGCTCGACAAGACCCCCGCGGCCACCCGCCAGCTGGCCAGCCGCGCCCGCCGCCGGGTCCGGGGCGTCCCCGCGCCGGTCGCCGACCCGCCCCGCCGGCGCCGCGCGGTCGACGCCTACCTGGCGGCCACCCGCGGCGGCGACTTCGACGCGCTGGTCTCCCTGCTCCACCCGGACGTCGTCCTGCGCGCCGACGCCGCGGTCGTCCCGACGACTGAGCCCGTCACCATGTCCGGCATGGAGCGGGTGGCCAGAGGAGCGATGGCCTCGATGGCCAGGGCGCAGTCCGCCGCCGTCGTCCTCGTCGACGGCCTGGCCGGCATCGCGACCGCCGATCGCGGCCGGCTGGGCGTGATCCTCCGCTTCACCTTCGCGGACGACGACCGCATCACCGGCATCGACGTGATCGCGGAACCGGACCGGCTGAGCGAACTGGATATCGCGGGCATAGGGTGAGGTTGTAAGGGCTGGACGCGTCGCGTCGGCATAAGAAGGTGAGTGCGATGCGCATGCTGCTCAAGGCGACGATGGACACGGAGACGTCGAACGAGCTCATCCGCAGCGGCAAGATGCAGGACGTCATGCGGGAGATGCTCGACCACGTCAAGCCGGAGGCCGCCTACTTCGGCGCCCTCGGTGGCCGCAGGACGGCCCTGCTGGTGTTCGACATGCAGGACAACTCGGACATGCCCCGCCTCGGTGAACCGTTCTTCACGCAGATGAAGGCCGAGGTCGAGGTCTGCCCGATCATGAACGGCGAGGATCTCGCGAAGGGCCTCGCCAAGCTCCAGTGACCGCGCGGGATCAGCTGAAGACGATCATCGAACCCTGCGCCAGGCTCCGTGTGGCCGCCGCGTGCAGGCCCAGCCACACGTGGCGCTCCCGGGCGAAGGGACTGGAGTCGTAGGGCGCGGGCACGGCCGGCTCCTCAAGGTCCGTCGGCGCGAGCGGCGGCTGCGGCGGCGCCGGGGGGTTGGCGGGGTCGATGCCGAGGGCCGGGGCGACGGACTCCAGCTCCCGCAGCAGGGCGTGCGAGGAGCCCAAGGGGCCGCCGCCCGCGAGGAGTTCGTCGTTGGCGAGCGGGTGCGGGAAGTCGACCGGGACGTAGGCGCCCGCGTGGTCGTAGTGCCAGACCAGGTGCGACTGCTGGGCCGTCGACTCGAACATCTCCAGCAACTGCTCGTAGTCACCGCCGAGTTCGTCCACCGGTGTCACCGGCAGCCCGCACACTTGGAGCAGGTACGCCCGGCGCAGGAAGTGCAGCGCGTCGTAGTCGAAACCGGCCACCGGCCCGACCTCGCCGGTGAGTCCCGGCATGTACTGGTACACCGGCACCGGCGGCAGCCCGGCCTCGGCGAGCACCTTGTCGTATTGCGCGAGTTCTTCGGCGAACGGGTTGTCCGGCGTGTGGCACAAGACGTCGACGAGCGGTACCAGCCACAGGTCACAGGCCAAAAGAGGGCTCCTCACACAGCACAGCGGGTCTGGAAAGGGTAGTCGGTGCGTGTCGTGTGCAGGTCCCATACCCATCTGGCGCCGGACCACGACACCTCAGCCGTTGGTCATCCCCCGGTGGTCCCCGGGTCGTCCCGGGCGAGCCGTTCGATCAGCGCGAGCGAGTGGGCGTTGTACGCGTGCACCAGCGCCCGCGCGCCCGGCACGTCGCGGCGGGCGAGGGCGTCGACCAGCTCGGTGTGCCCGGACCACAGCGCGCCGCGCAGCTCGCTGAGCCGGCGCAGGTGCTGCACCGTGCACACCCAGGACTGCACGCGCAGCCGGTGCAGGAAGTCGGAGAGGTAGGCGTTGCCGAAGAGGATGGCCAGCTCGCGCCAGAACCGCAGGTCGTAGCCGATGAGGACGGTCAGGTCGCCGGCCGCGGCGGCGCGCTGTGCCTCCTCGCCCCGGCGCCGCACTCCGGCGAGGGCGGCGGCGACGCGCGGGTCGTCCGGGTCCGGGCCGCCCTCCAGGTCCCCGGCGAGAGACAGGAACATCCCGTCGGTCACGAGGTTGCGGGCCTCGACCATGCCGCGGAAGTCGTCGACCGAGTACTCGTGCACCCGGAAGCCCCGGTGGTGGTCGGCGTCCAGGAGCCCCTGCGCGGACAGGTCGACCAGGGCCTCGCGCACGGGCGTCGCGGACACCCCGTACTGCTCGGCGATCTCCTTGACGGTGAATTCCTGCCCCGGCTGGAGCCGCCCGGCCAGCACCTCGTCGCGGAGCGCGTCGGCGATCTGCTGCCGCAGGGTGCTGCGCGTGACGGCACCGGTGCCGCTGGGGCCGGGCATGGGCGGGCGTCTCCTCGTCGCGGGCGGGGCGTGCGGGCCCGGGGCGGGCTCGCAGGGTTCGCACACATGTCTACGGTGTACGAGCACGCCACCATACGCGCCGGCGCCCCCTCCCTGCCCGCAAGCGGGCAGGGACTCCACGGTGTACTCCCTCTGCTACTCGGTGTACTCGTCCGCCACGGACAGCGCCGTGTCCAGGACCGCCAGGCCCTCCTTCAGCTCGGCCTCCGAGATGTTGCACGGCGGCACCACGTGCGTGCGGTTCATGTTCACGAACGGCCACACGCCGTGGGACTTGGCGGAGGCGGCGAACGCGGACATCGGGGTGGCCGCCTGCCCGGTCGCGTTGTAGGGCACCAGCGGCTCCCGGGTCTCCCGGTTCTTCACCAGGTCCAGCGCCCAGAACATGCCGGTGCCGCGCACCTCGCCCACGCTCGGGTGGCGCCCGGCCAGCTCCCGCAGCGCGGGCTCGACGACCTCGGCACCGAGCCGCGCCGCGTGCTCGACGATGCCCTCCTCCGCCATCACGTTGATCGTGGCGACGGCGGCGGCGCAGGCCAGCGGGTGCCCGGAGTAGGTCAGGCCGCCCGGGTAGGGGCGCTCGGCGAACGTCTCGGCGATCTTCCCGGAGATGGCGACACCGCCCAGCGGCACGTACCCCGAGTTCACGCCCTTGGCGAAGGTCATCAGGTCGGGCACGACGTCGTACAGGTCGGCCGCGAACCACGTACCGGTCCGCCCGAACCCGGCCATGACCTCGTCCAGCACGAAGACGATGCCGTACTTGTCGCAGATCTCGCGGACCCCGGCGAGGTAACCGGCCGGCGGCATCATGATCCCCGCCGTGCCCGGGACCGTCTCCAGGACGATCGCGGCGACGGACGCCGGGCCCTCGAAGGCGATCGTCGTCTCCAGGTGCTCCAGCGCCCGCGCGCACTCCTGCTCCTCGGTCTCGGCGTAGAAGCGCGAGCGGTACAGGAAGGGGCCCCAGAAGTGCACGACACCCGCGGTGCCGCTGTCGGAGGCCCAGCGGCGCGGGTCGCCGGTGAGGTTGATCGCCTGCTGGGTGCCGCCGTGGTACGAGCGGTACGCCGACAGCACCTTCGGCCGCCCGGTGTGCAGCCGCGCCATGCGCACGGCGTGCTCCACGGCGTCGGCGCCGCCGTTGGTGAAGAAGATCTTGTCCAGGTCGCCGGGCGTCCGCTCGGCGATCAGCCGGGCCGCCTCCGAGCGCGCCTCGACGGCGAACGCGGGCGCGAACGTCGTCATCCTCGCCGCCTGCTCCTGGATCGCGGCGACGACCTTGGGGTGCTGGTAGCCGATGTTGGTGTAGACGAGTCCGCTGGCGAGGTCGAGGTAGCGCTTGCCCTCGTAGTCCCAGAAGTACGATCCCTCGGCGCCGGCGACGGCGAGCGGGTCGATGAGCTCCTGGGCGGACCAGGAGTGGAAGACGTGCGCGCGGTCCGCGGCCTTCACGGCGGCGCCGGCCTGGAGGTGGGGCTCAGGAGTCATGCGGCCGAGCGTAGATGTCCGCGATGCGGAAACGGAATCGGCGTCCTGTCTGCGGTCCGGGGCTTTCCACGACAGGTTGTCGACGTGCGGGCACCCCGTCCCGGACAAGACCCCCTCCCCGGAGGGGGCGCCCGCACTATCCTCGCTCTGTTGCGCACGTTCGGGGGGAAGGCGGCGGCGACATGCACAAGCTGGGGGACGGGGATCCGCAGCACATCGGGGCGTACCGGCTGCTGGGGCGGCTGGGCGCGGGCGGTATGGGCCACGTCTATCTGGCCCGCTCGGACCGGGGGCGCACGGTCGCCGTGAAACTGGTCCGCGAGGAGCTGGCCGCGCTGGAGGAGTTCCGGGAGCGCTTCCGGCAGGAGGTCGGGGCCGCCCGCCGGGTCGGCGGCCACTGGACCGCGCCCGTGCTGGACGCCGACACCGAGGCCGCCGTGCCGTGGCTGGCCACCGGGTACGTCGCGGGCCCCAGCCTCCAGCAGGTCGTCGGGCACGACCACGGCGCCCTGCCCGAGCGGTCGGTCCGCATCCTGGGCGCCGGTCTCGCGCACGCCCTCCAGGACATCCACGCCGCCGGGATCGTCCACCGCGACCTCAAGCCGTCCAACGTGCTCGTCACCATCGACGGGCCCCGCGTCATCGACTTCGGGATCGCGCGGGCCCTCCAGACGGTCACCGACGGCGGGCTCACCCGCACCGGGGCGCTCGTCGGCTCGCCCGGTTTCATGGCGCCGGAGCAGGTGCGCGGCGACCGGATCACGCCCGCCTGCGACGTCTTCTGCCTCGGCTCCGTCCTCGCCTACGCCGCCACCGGCGCGCTGCCCTTCGGCACCGCCAACAGCGGCGTGCACGCCCTGATGTTCCGCATCGCGCAGGAGGAGCCCGACCTGGACGGCGTGCCCGAGGGCATCGCCGACCTGGTGCGCGACTGCCTGAAGAAGGACCCCGCCGCGCGCCCCGTCCTCGCCGAGGTCCTGGAGCGCACGGGCGCGCAGGACACGGTCACAGACGGCCGTTCCCGCGACCCGTGGCTGCCCGGCGCCCTGGTCGCCCAGCTCGGCCGGCACGCCGTACGGCTGCTGGACACGGAGAACCCGGAGACGCCGGGGGCATCGGAGGCGCCGGGTGGCACGTCCCCGGCCCCGCAGACCCCCGTGGCGGGACCCCCGCCACCGCGCGAGCCGGGCAGCGGCGGCGGAGGCGGGGGAGCCCCGCTGAACCACCTCCCCACCCTCGTCGCGGGCCAGAGCCCGCCCCCCACACCCCCGCCCGCTCACGGGTACGCCGTCCCGGCCCCGGCCTGGAACGCGCCGCCGCCCTCCGGTCACCCGCAGCCGTACGGCGTCGGCGGCCCGACCCCGCCCTACGGGCCCCCACCGCCGTACGGCCCGCCCCACGACCCGTCCCGGAGAGGCCGCTCCACCGCGCTGCTGATCGCCGTCGCGCTGGTCGTCGCGCTCGGCGCCGGCGGCTCGGTCTACGCCCTGATGAGCGGGGGCGGCGACGACCGGGCCGACGGCGACCCCACGCCCACGCCGACGGCCTCCGTGTCCCGGAACACGGACGGATCGGCTCCCACCGTCGACGCGGACCAGCCGACCCGGGAGGGCCCGATCCCGACGGCGTACCTGGGCACGTGGGCCACCACCATCGACAACGCCTCCGGGGTCCACACCCGCACGCTGACCATCCGGCAGGGCGAGGTGGGAGACACGGTCCTGTCCCTCGCCGCCGACGGCCCCGCGGGCAACGGCACCTACCACTGCGTCTTCGAGGCCGACCTGACCGACACCCCGGCCCCCGGCGGCCCCGTGACGGTCGGCCCCTCCACGGTGACCACGGGCCCGGCCACCACCTGCACCCCGGGCGCCCCCACGGAGGTCACCCTCCTGCCGAACGGCACCCTGGAACGCACAAACACAACCACAGGCGAAACCCTGACCTACACCCGCTCCGACTGAGCTGCGGGCAGTCGTGCCGCTGGGGCGGCACGGGTGGGCGCAGCGGCACCCGGCCAGCGCCGGCCCGCGACACCCACCCCCGGCCCACCCCGACGCCGGTCACCACGCAGCCGACCTCACCGCACCGACCCCACCTCAAGACACGTCACCGCGGCTCCGGCGGCCGCTGCCGAGGCATGTTCGGCCGAGCCCCGTTCGCGGGCGCCGAGAACCGCCCCGGCCCGGCCACCCCCGTCTCCGAGGACCGGCCGCCCGCCGCCCCGCCCCCCACCCCCGACTGCAGCCCCAGCGGCGCCACCCCGGACCGGAAGTCCACCATCCAGTCCGCCGTCTCCGCCCGCACCAGCTCCGTCACGTCCTCCGAGAACCGCCGCAGGACCAGCAGGCACCGCTCGGCCGCCTCGCCGGCCGTCCCGTCCGCCGGCCCCAGCACCTCCCGCACGCTCTCCGACGCCCAGTCGAACTGGAGCGCCTGGAGCCGCCGCTGCACCGCCTGCGCCGTGGCCACGTCCCGCATCCACCCGGACGTGACCCCGAAGTACCGGTCCCCGGCCACGCAGGCCACCGCGACCAGCAGCGCGAGGTACCCCCAGGGGGCGACCCCGACCACCACCCCGGACATGTCGAGCAGCGGCAGCGCCGCCCCGGCGACCGCCCCCACCGCCGCCCCGCCCCGCAGCAGCACGGCGCCCCGCCGCTTCCACACCCGGTCGGCCAGATACCAGGCCGCCGTGTCCAGCGCACCCCGCTCCACCCACCGGTACAGCTCGTCCAGCCGGTCGGCGGGCAGCGCCCAGTCGCCGAGCGGAAACGCCCGCCCGGCCAGGTCGCCCGGCCGCGCCCCGGCCGCCCCCTGCCCGCCCCGCCCGTCCTGCGGCGGCCCCTCGGGCTGCCTCTCCGGCTGACCCACCCGGCACTCCCTACTGCTCACCGTCCGCTCCTGCTCAGAACCCTTCCTACCGCCCAATGGGTGGCGAAACCGTGGGTTCCGGCGCCTTTCCGCCCGGAAGGGGGTCTTGATCAGGTATAGGACTCGGGCGACATCACTCGAAAGAGTGCTGGGGCGAGGGCCGCCCGGACCACGTAGGCTCGTGCCGAACGGGAAAATCCGCGACGAGCCGACGAGCCGTAGTGACAGGAGTCGAACGTGATCCCCGGTGGTGGCCAGCCCAACATGCAGCAGCTGCTCCAGCAGGCCCAGAAGATGCAGCAGGACCTCGCCCAGGCCCAGGAGGAACTGGCACGGACGGAGGTCGAGGGCCAGGCGGGCGGCGGCCTGGTGAAGGCGACGGTCACCGGCTCCGGCGAGCTGCGCGGCCTCGTGATCGACCCGAAGGCGGTGGACCCGGAGGACACCGAGACCCTCGCCGACCTGGTCGTCGCCGCGGTCCAGGCGGCCAACGAGAACGCGCAGACCCTCCAGCAGGAGAAGCTCGGCCCCCTCGCCCAGGGCATGGGCGGCGGCAGCGGCATCCCCGGCCTGCCTTTCTGAGTTCGCCTTTCTCAGACCGGCACAAGCCATCTACCGTACGTAGTGCAGGAACCTCAGGAAGGACGGCAGTCCGTTGTACGAAGGCGTGGTCCAGGACCTCATCGACGAGCTCGGGCGCCTGCCCGGCGTCGGTCCCAAGAGCGCGCAGCGGATCGCCTTCCACGTCCTCCAGGCGGAACCGACCGACGTACGACGGCTCGCCCAGGCCCTCATGGAAGTGAAGGCCAAGGTCCGCTTCTGCGCGACCTGCGGGAACGTGGCGCAGGAGGAGCAGTGCAACATCTGCCGCGACACCCGGCGCGACCCCGCCGTGATCTGCGTCGTGGAGGAACCGAAGGACGTCGTCGCCATCGAGCGCACCCGTGAGTTCCGCGGGCGCTACCACGTGCTCGGCGGCGCGATCAGCCCGATCGACGGGGTCGGCCCCGACGACCTCCGCATCCGTGAACTGCTGGCCCGCCTCGCCGACGGCACCGTCACGGAACTGATCCTGGCCACGGACCCGAATCTGGAGGGCGAGGCCACGGCCACGTACCTCGCCCGCATGATCAAACCCATGGGCCTCAAGGTCACCCGCCTGGCCAGCGGCCTCCCGGTGGGTGGGGACCTGGAATACGCGGACGAGGTGACTCTCGGCCGCGCCTTCGAGGGGAGACGACTCCTAGATGTCTGACGCCACGCTGCACGCGACCAATCAGAACCCCGACGACTTCGCGGTCCAGATCGCGGACCAGATCGAAAGCTTCCTGGTCGCGGTCACGGAAGTGGCCAAGGGCGACGAACCGGACTCGGCCGTCCCCTTCCTCCTCCTGGAGGTCTCCCAGCTGATGCTGGCCGGCGGCCGCCTGGGCGCCCACGAGGACATCGTCCCCGACGAGCGCTACGAGCCCGACCCGGGCCCGGAACTCGACGTCGACGAACTCCGCGAGAACCTCGCCCGCATCCTCGACCCCATCGACGTCTACTCGGAGGTCTTCGACCCCTACGAGCCGCGCAAGGCCCCGGTCCCGGCCCGTATCTCCGACGACCTCACCGACGTCATCACCGACCTCCGCCACGGCATGGTCCACTACCGGGCCGGCCGCACCACGGAGGCCCTGTGGTGGTGGCAGTTCTCCTACTTCTCCAACTGGGGCTCCACCGCCTCCGCCACCCTGCGCGCCCTCCAGTCGGTCGTCGCCCACGTCCGCCTCAACCAGCCCCTGGCCGCCCTCGACGGCCTGGACACCGACGAGGACCTCGGCGACGACACCCTGGAAACGGAGGCCGGCAAGGTCATGGTGGAGGAGATCGCGGGACCGCTGGGACTGCGGCCGGTGAAGTAGCGGGGGCCCGCACCCAACTCTGCGCAGCCCCCTGACGGTTGGGGCTGGGGGACGTCATGATGTGACGTATGAGTGGTGGGATCGATCGGCGGCCGGACGTGGCCGCGTCGGGGGACGAGTCGGTCGCCGCGGGCCGGGACATCGGTACGGCGGTCACGGCGCCCGGCGCGATCGGGACGCAGAACGTCGTCGAGCACCACACGCACCTGGCCGCCGTGGCACCGGACGGCGTCCAGCTCGCCGCGTCCGTCGAAGCGCCCCGGGGCCTGACCAACCTTCCCGAGCGCCCACGGTTGTTCGTGGGCAGGACACGTGAGCTGGCCCTCCTGCGGGCGGCGACCGAAGCCGGGGACGGTCCCCTCGCGCACGTGGTGCACGGGCTGGGCGGTGTCGGGAAGTCCACGCTGGCGGCCCACTGGGCCTCGGAGCACGCCCGGCATTCGCCGGTGTGGTGGATGTCCGGCGACAGCCCGGCCACGCTGGACGCGGGGCTCTGCGCCTTGGCGACCGCCGTCGCGCCCGCCCTCGCGGGTTACATGCAGCAGGGACAGCTCCGCGAGTGGGCCCTCCAGTGGCTCACCACCCACGAGGACTGGCTGCTCGTCCTCGACAACGTGGCTGATCCGGCCGACGTGAAACCCCTGCTGGCCGCCGTGCCGGCCGGCCGTTTCCTCATCACCAGCAGAAGATCCACGGGCTGGCACGGCGTGGCCGAGCGGATCTCCCTGGACACGCTGGAACCCGACGAGGCCGCCGACCTCTTCGGCCGGATCGCCCCCGACGCGGGGGACGGCATACCGGCCGTCTGTTCCGAGCTGGGCTGCCTGCCGCTCGCGGTCGAACAGGCGGCGGCCTACTGCCTGGAGACCGGCACCGCCGCCGACGAGTACCTGGCCCTGCTGGCCGAGTACCCGGCCGACATGTACACGGCCGCCGTCCAAGGCGGTGACATGCAGCGCACCGTGGCCCGGGTCTGGCACGTGACCCTGGACCGCCTGGCCGACGATCCGCTGGCGGTCACGATCCTCCTGACCGTCTCGTGGTTCGCGTCCGACGACATCCCGCGCTCCCTCCTGGACGGCCTGGGCACCCCGCCCGCCGTACGCGGCGCGATCGGCCGCCTGTCGGCACACAGCATGGTCACCCTGCACGGCACGACCACACTCTCCGTCCACCGCCTGGTCCAGGCCGTCTCCCGCACACCGGACCCGGAGGACCAGCGCCGCCGCGCGGAGGCGGTCGCCGGGGCGCGGGACACGGCGGCGAAGTGCCTCGTGCGGCTGCTGCCCGAGGAAGCGGACGACCCCTCCAACTGGCCGTTCTGGCGCACCCTGCTGCCGCATGCCGAAGCACTCGCGGCGTACTCGGCACCGGACGCGGACACCATGGATCTGGCCCGGGTGTTCAGCAAGGCGGGTGAGTTCGCCAGCAGCCAGGAGCTGCGAGACCGGGCCAAACGGTTGCTCAGGCGTGGCGAGGCGGGAAGCGTTCGACTTCTCGGCCCCGACCACCCGCTGTCCCTGACCGTGCGCAACCGGCTGATCGGCCATGTCCCCTTGCCCTTGCAGGATGCTCTGGACCACGTCGCCCGATGTACCCGGGTGTTCGGGGAACGGCATCCGGAGGCGATCACCGCACGCTACGAGCTGACCGCCTCCTACATGGACGACGGCGACCTGGAGCGCGCGTTGCGGAACGTCGAACTCGCGGTGGAGATGCGCGGGCAGGTGTTGGGGATCGACCATCGCGACACGTTGCAAGCACGGTTCGGCAGGATGATGGTGGTGGCGGCGAAAGGGGGAATGGATGTGCTGGCCCCTCTCGCGGAGGAACTGCTCAACGACTGCGTCCGGGCCCTGGGCGAGAGACATCCGCTGACGCTCACAGTACGTGTGATGTCGGCCCAAGTGATGAGCGAAGTCGGCCGGCGTCTCGCGATTCCGGGGTTCGCCGTCATGCGCTTGAGCGGAGAGGCAGGCGCGGAAACCATCAGGGCAGAGTTCGAGCGGCTGCGTGACGAACTGGACCCCGATGCGGTGCAGGCGTGGGCTGAGGCTTCGCTTCCAGCAGCGTTGCGCCAGCTCAAGGACTGTGAGGCGGTACTGGGCCGGGAGCACGGCGAAACCATCAACGCGCGGCTCAGACTGGCGCAGATGCAGATTGATGCCGGGGGGTTCGGCGACGCGCTGCATCACTCCCGGGAAGCCGCCAGAGATGCCGAACTGTACGTGGGTGCCCACTCCGCGATGGCCTTTCAAGCGCGCCTGACGCTGATGATGGCTGCCTTGGTGGCCAAGGACGAGGCCACCGGAGCCGAGACGATTGCCTGGTTTCGCCGCGCCGTCGAATCGGGTGACCTGCACGGCGTTGCCGACATGCTTCGGATACAGATCGACAACATGGCTGAGGCGCTGACAAAAGCGCTGGAGCAGCCCGAGGGCACCGACGAAGGAACGGAATGAACTCGAAACCCGTGATGTGGACCGGAGCCGGCCTGTGCGGGGCCGGTGCGATCACGCTCGTCGTGGTCGCCTTCAGCGACCTGGGCCGGGCGGACCAAGCCGCCAGCGTGACGGGCGCCGTGGTCGGCCTCGCCGGCCTGGCCCTCGCCCTGTTCGCCCAGTTCGGCGGCGGATCCACCCCAGCCACCGCATCCACCACCGCCTCCGGCGACGGCGCGATCGCCGCGGGCGGCAACATCGGCACGGCGTCCACGGGAGGCACGACCGCACCACCCCCGCCCTCCCCGGCACCGCCCCCCTCTCCCACACCCCCGAACGGCGGCGTGAACGCCTCCGGCAGGGGATCGATCGCCGCAGGCGGTGACATCGGCTCGGCCTCCACCGGAAACTGACATCATGGTCACACGCCGTCAACGACGGAGCTACGCTCGGTAGTCGACGACCAGTCGGAGGTGGGCGCTGTGCCGGTACCGAACAACAACTCCCAGCCACCCGCGGCCTGGTGCTACAGCGGCAACCAGATCAAACGCTGGCGCACCCTCGCCAACGTCAGCCGCGAGGCCCTGGCGGCGGCCGCCAACTACGCCCCGGAGACCATCTCCTCCATGGAACGCGGCGTACGCATGCCGTCTCCTCGCCTCCTCGACATCGCGGACGAACTCTGCGGCGCCCAGGGCATGCTGAGCGCGGCGAAGGAGTACGTCCGCAGGGAGCGGTACTCCGCGCGGGCGGTGGACTTCATCGAGCGGGAGCGCGAGGCGACGAGCCTGTGGACGTACGAAGTCGCGCTGGTGCCGGGCCTGTTGCAGACGCGGACCTACGCGAAGGCGCTCATCGACAACCGCATCCCGCCCCTGGACGAGGAGACGGTGGAGGAGCGGGTGGCCGCCCGGATGGAGCGCCAGACGATCCTCACCGGCCGGAAGCCACCGGTGGGGCTGAGCTTCGTGCTCTACGAGGCGGTCTTGCGGAGCCCGTTGGTGGACGAGGCACAACTGCAACGCCTACTGGAGGTGTCCCGACTGCGCAACGTGGTGTTGCAGGTACTTCCCTTCGAGCGGGCGTTCAGTGACGCGCTGATGGGGCCAATGGTGCTGCTGGAGGGACTGGACCACGAGCGGCTGGCCTTCATGGAGGGCGCGTTCGCCAGCGAACTTTCGGCCGATCCGGGTGTTGTCAGCCGCGTTACCGAGCGGCTAAGCATGATCCGCACGCGGGCCCTCGACCCCGACGAGACGGCCCGCCTCATCGAGCGGATGGTGGGTCAGCCGTGAACGACCAGT
This sequence comes from Streptomyces sp. NPDC056128, assembly GCF_042263835.1. Classification (NCBI taxonomy): domain Bacteria; kingdom Bacillati; phylum Actinomycetota; class Actinomycetes; order Kitasatosporales; family Streptomycetaceae; genus Streptomyces; species Streptomyces sp. NPDC056128. The sequence continues at coordinate 270,399 of NZ_JBHJVQ010000008.1, forward strand.
TGAAGTGGTTCAAGTCGAGCTATAGCGACAGCGAGGGCGGCAACTGCGTCGAGGTCGCGCTGGAATGGTTCAAGTCGAGCCATAGCGACAATGAGGGCGGCAACTGCGTCGAGGTCGCGCGCTGCGACGCCATCCACGTCCGCGACTCCAAGTCCGCCCCGTCCGGCCCCGAGTTCCAGGTCTCGCCCCCCGCCTGGTCGGCGTTCATCGCCGCAGTCGAGGCGGAGCGCCCCTGACGCGCGGGAGGTCTCACGCGCCATCATGGGCGTATGACGGGGTGTTCGAAGGACGTGACCGCATCCGGGGACCGTTCGATAGCCGCGGCCAACTCCATTCGTCAGGCGTTCACCGGAGACGGTGCCAGCGGTACGTACGTGGAGCGGTCGGTCTCCTTGCCGCCGGAGGCGTTCGTACTGCCGGACAAGGTGCCCGCGGGCCTGGGCCGGCTGCCTGACCGGACCGGCCTGTTCGTCGGCCGGGAACGGGAGCTGGGCCTGCTCGACACGGCGTTCGAGAGCGCGGGCGGTGTCGTCGTCCATGCCGTGCACGGGCTGGGCGGCATCGGCAAGTCCACCCTCGCCGCGCGCTGGGCGGCACGGCACAGGGACTCGTACGAGCTGGTCTGGTGGATCACCGCGGAGAGCGCCGCCGACCTCGACACGGGCCTCGCCGACCTGGCCGTGGCCCTGCAGCCCGGACTGCGGGACGCGCTGTCCAGGGAGGCGCTGCGCGAGGGGGCGCTGCGGTGGCTGGCGGAGCACGAGGGCTGGCTGCTGGTGCTGGACAACGTCTCCTCGCCTGCCGACGTCCAGCCCCTGCTGGAGCGGGCGACGGGCGGGCGGTACCTGATCATGACGCGCCGGGCCACGGGGTGGCACGGGGTCGCCGAGACGCTGTCGCTGGACGTGTTGCCGGAGGCGGAGGCGGTCGAGCTGTTCCAGCGGGTCCGCCCCGGCGACGATCCCGAGGAGGTCGCCCGGCTCTGCCAGGACCTGGGGTGCCTGCCGCTCGCCGTCGAGCAGGCGGCGGCCTATTGCGCGGAGGCCGGCGTATCGGCCGGCGGATACCGGGAGCTTCTGGCCGCCTACCCGGAGGAACTGTTCGCGACGGCGGCACAGGACGCGGACCCGGCACGCACCGTCGCCCGGGTGTGGCGCGTGTCCCTGGACCGGCTGGTGGACACGCCGCTGGCGTCGGTGATCCTCAGCGTCATCGCCTGGTGGGCACCGGAAGACATTCCCCGCGCCTACCTGGAACACTTCGGCAGTCCCGTGGAGGTGGCGGGGGCGATCGGCAAGCTCGCGGCGCACAGCCTGGTCACTCTGCACGACGGCGGTGAGACCCTCTCTGTACACCGCCTGGTGCAGGCCGTGGCACGGACGGAGGACGCAGACGATCCGCACCGACACCCGAAGGTGGTCGCCGGGACCAGGGAGCTTGCCGCTGCGGTGCTGCGGATCCACCACCCGGATACCTCGTACGGCACCGCTGAGCGGCTGTGGCTGACGCACCTGGACGCCTTCGCCGATTATGCCGACCCTGAGAAGGACACCGTGAGGACGACCGAGTTGTTCCTGCTTGGCGGATCGGTGCAGCCTGCCTTCAAAACGCCGCGCCAGCTAGCCTTGAACCAACGAGCCCTTACGGCGGCGGACCGGGTCTGCGGTCCTCGCAGCGAGCTTGCGCTCCGAGCATGCGCGATGCTTGCCATTGACTGTCGACGGACCGAGGACTGGGAGCGTGCCGTCGCTCTCGGCGAACGGATCGCCTCTGACAGTAGACGTGTATATGGACGTAAACATCCCGAAACGTTCAAGGCTCGGGCGTCCCTGGCCGTCCACCTCATACAGGCCGGGGAAGGTAAGCGCGCACTGAGGTTGGCCCGCACGAACGCGAGGAAGGCCGATCGGGTTTTGGGCGCCACGCACCCCGTGGCTTTGGAGTGCTGGGCTGAAAGCGCCCTGGTGCTGGGTGAGGCTGTTATAACGGGGACAGTGGCACTGGACGAGCTGGAGACTCTGCTGGCCCGCGTGGCTGTCCACGATGGGGAGGACGGTGCCTTCACAAACGACGTCCGTTCATCACTCGTCGCAGCCCTTGCCGGTGCCGGAGACATCGCAGGCGCGATCGCTCTCCAGGAGGAGGTTGTCGCATGGAGTCGACGCGTGCTCGGCGATACCGACCAGAGGACGCTGCTCAAGCGGAACAGGCTGGTGTTCCTCCTCGCCGCGGTCGGTGAGACCGCCCGAGGCCGCGAACTCGTCGCCCCTCTTCTGGCCGACTGGAGGGACGTAGTGGGCGACGTGCCCTTTGTTCACGATCTGCGCATCGGCTTCGCCGTCGACCTCACCCCCAGAGTGAACCAGTACCCCTTGTGAACGTGTGACACGCCGCACTTTCCCGAGTGACCCGTCTCCGGTTGGGCATGAGCCAGCCTGAGCGAGTACCCGGGTCTCACCATGCGATACCGCAGGGGGGAAACCGGGACGCTCGGTAAAATGAGCCGACCGCAGTACATATACGTACGTGCGGAAAGAGACGGATTGAGCGAGGAGCGCACGTGGGCCTTGTCGTGCAGAAGTACGGAGGCTCCTCCGTAGCCGATGCCGAGGGCATCAAGCGCGTCGCCAAGCGGATCGTGGAAGCGAAGAAGAACGGCAACCAGGTGGTCGCCGTCGTTTCCGCGATGGGCGACACGACGGACGAGCTGATCGATCTCGCCGAGCAGGTTTCCCCGATCCCTGCCGGGCGTGAACTCGACATGCTGCTGACCGCCGGAGAGCGTATCTCCATGGCGCTGCTGGCCATGGCGATCAAAAACCTGGGCCACGAGGCCCAGTCGTTCACCGGCAGCCAGGCCGGAGTCATCACCGACTCGGTCCACAACAAGGCCCGGATCATCGACGTGACCCCGGGGCGCATCAAGACCTCGGTGGACGAGGGCAACGTCGCCATCGTGGCCGGCTTCCAGGGCGTCAGCCAGGACAGCAAGGACATCACCACGCTCGGGCGTGGCGGGTCCGACACGACGGCCGTGGCCCTCGCCGCCGCGCTCGACGCGGACGTCTGCGAGATCTACACCGACGTCGACGGCGTGTTCACCGCCGACCCGCGCGTGGTCAGCAAGGCGAAGAAGATCGACTGGATCTCCTTCGAGGACATGCTGGAGCTCGCGGCCAGCGGTTCCAAGGTGCTCCTCCACCGCTGCGTGGAGTACGCCCGCCGGTACAACATCCCGATCCACGTCCGGTCCAGCTTCAGCGGACTCCAGGGCACGTGGGTCAGCAGCGAGCCGATCAAGCAAGGGGAAAAGCAGGTGGAGCAGGCCCTCATCTCCGGTGTCGCACACGACACCTCGGAGGCCAAGGTCACGGTCGTCGGCGTGCCGGACAAGCCGGGCGAGGCCGCCGCGATCTTCCGGGCGATCGCGGACGCCCAGGTCAACATCGACATGGTCGTGCAGAACGTGTCCGCCGCCTCCACGGGCCTGACGGACATCTCCTTCACCCTGCCGAAGTCCGAGGGCCGCAAGGCCATCGACGCGCTGGAGAAGAATCGCGCCGGCATCGGCTTCGACTCGCTGCGCTACGACGACCAGATCGGCAAGATCTCGCTGGTCGGCGCCGGTATGAAGAGCCACCCGGGCGTCACCGCCGACTTCTTCACGGCGCTCTCCGACGCCGGGGTGAACATCGAGCTGATCTCGACCTCCGAGATCCGCATCTCGGTCGTCACCCGCAAGGACGACGTGAACGAGGCCGTGCGCGCCGTGCACTCCGCCTTCGGTCTCGACTCCGACAGCGATGAGGCAGTCGTCTACGGGGGCACCGGCCGCTGATGTCCGACACCGCACGGGACGGGCGGCCCACGCTCGCCGTCGTGGGAGCGACCGGTGCCGTCGGTACGGTCATGCTCACGATCCTGTCCCAGCACGCGGACGTCTGGGGCGACATCCGCCTGATCGCCTCACCGCGCTCGGCCGGCCGCAAGCTGGCCGTGCGCGGTGAGGAGGTCGAGGTCGTCGCGCTCACCGAGGAGGCCTTCGACGGCGTCGACGTCGCCATGTTCGACGTACCCGACGAGGTCGCCGCGGAGTGGGCGCCGGTCGCCGCCGCCAAGGGCGTGGTGGTGGTCGACAACTCCGGCGCGTTCCGGATGGACCCGGACGTGCCGCTCGTCGTGCCCGAGGTCAACCCGCACGCGCTGCGGATGCGGCCGCGCGGCATCGTCGCCAACCCGAACTGCACGACCCTCTCCATGATCGTGGCGACGGGCGCGCTGCACGCCGAGTTCGGGCTGCGCGAGCTGGTCGTCTCCTCGTACCAGGCGGTCAGCGGCGCGGGCCGGGACGGCGTGGACACGCTGCGCCGGCAGCTGTCCCTGGTGGCCGGTACCGAGCTGGGGACGCACCCCGGTGACGTGCGGCGGGCCGTCGGTGACGACACCGGGCCGTTCCCGGAGCCGGTCGCGCTGAACGTCGTACCGTGGGCCGGGTCGCTGCGCGAGGACGGCTGGTCGTCGGAGGAGATGAAGGTGCGGGACGAGTCCCGCAAGATCCTCGGGCTGCCGCAGCTTCCGGTGGCGGTGACGTGTGTCCGGGTTCCCGTGGTCACCACTCACTCCCTGACCGTGCACGCCCGGTTCGAGGGCGAGGTCACCGTCGACCGGGCCCGGGAGATCCTGGCCACCGCGCCCGGCGTCGTCCTCTTCGACAACCCGGCCGCGGGGGAGTTCCCCACCCCCGCCGACGTGGTCGGCACCGACCCCACCTGGGTGGGGCGGGTACGGCGGGCGCTGGACGACCCGACCGCGCTGGAACTCTTCGTCTGCGGGGACAACCTGCGCAAGGGCGCCGCGCTGAACACCGCGCAGATCGCGGAGCTGGTGGCCGCCGAGTTCGCCTGAACCCCCATCAGTCCCCATCAGAGGGGCGAAAAGCCCTGGCCACTGCGGGTTTCCTTTGTAGGATCTGTGGACGAGATGTGATCCGGAAGTTGGTCCGGACTACTTGTACCCGGCACCTGTGCCGTCAGAGGATTTCCTCCCCGCCCTCCGCAACCGTGCGGAAGGCGGGGAGCGTCTTTGCGGTCACCCCTTCGGGGCGCGGAGACGCGTGGGTCGGCGTGGGGACGCCGAGGACGGGCGTGGGGACGCTCGTTCATATGGGACATAGGGGAAGAGCGGACGATGAGGGCGTATGACGCACCGTCAGCCGGGCGGCTGCCCGACGGACAGGACCGACACGGGAACGTGACGCCCGGCACGTACAACCCTCACGGGGGTCGGCGTGTCCAACAGGCGTGGCAGAGGTACTCGAATTCACCGCATCGACCCGTGGCCCCGCTGTGCGGGCCCCCGGCCGGTCAGTCCGTCCCCGTGTGGCCGGTCCGGCCGGTGGCATGCCGGTGATCGCGCCGATGCCAGCAGCGCGGCCGGCCCGCATACCGAACCAGCGCGACGACGCCGACGACACGGTGGCGGCGGGTACCACCGTCGACCACCTCACCGAGACGTACCGGGCGCACTACCGGTCGCTGCTCGGCCTGGCGGCCCTCCTCCTCGACGACACCGCCTCCTGTGAGGACGTCGTCCAGGAGGCCTTCATCCGCGTGCACTCCGCGCGCAAACGCGTCCGCGACCCGGAGAAGACCCTGGCGTATCTGCGCCAGACCGTCGTCAACCTGTCGCGCTCGGCGCTGCGCCGCCGCATCCTGGGCCTCAAGCTGCTCTCCAAGCCGATGCCGGACATGGCGAGCGCGGAGGAGGGCGCCTACGACCAGTTGGAGCGCGACTCCCTGATCAAGGCGATGAAGGGACTCCAGCGCCGCCAGCGCGAGGTCCTGGTCCTGCGCTACTTCGCCGACATGACCGAGGCACAGGTCGCCGAGACGCTCGGCATATCCCTCGGCTCGGTGAAGGCGTACGGTTCACGCGGCATCGCGGCGCTCAGGGTGGCCATGGAGGCACCGGCATGAGTGACGGCAACGGGCACGCTCCGCGGGAAGAGGGCGCGCCGCAGGAAGGGTCCGTTCCCCGGGAGGGGCCCGCGCCGGACGCGCCGGACGGACCGGCCGCGGCGAACCCGGTGGACGCGACCGCCGGGCAGGATCAGCAGAAGCACACGCACGACGCTGGGAACGGAACTGTGAACCACGGCCCCGCCGACCAGGGCCCCGACCCGCGAGGGCAGGACGGGCCCGACGCCGACGAGGCGGCGCTGCGCCGGATGCTGCAGCAGGCCGTCCAGGACGTCGAGCCGAGCGACGGCACCCTGGAACACCTGCGCCGCGCGGTACCCGCCCGGCGGGCCCGCAAGCGCCAGGCCGCCGTCGGGGTGGCCGCCGCCGCCCTCTTCCTCGGCACCGCGGTCCCCGCCCTCGTGCACGTCTCCAACTCCACCGGCCCGGGCGCCGACCCGTCCGTCGCGGGCCACGCCTCGCAGGCCCAGGGCGGCGCCTCCCAGGGCAAGGACCCGGCCGGCGGCCAGAGCGGCATCGCCGGTTCCGCGGGCCCCGGCGAGGACAAGGACCGCACCGGCCCCAAGGAGACGCCCGACGGCAAGGAGAGCGGCGCGGCCACGGGCTCCGCACCCGGGACCGAACCCTCGCCGAGCGTCGCCGCCGACGTTCCGGCGTGCACGCCGAAGCAGCTCGGACCGGCCGTCGCCAGCATCGCCGAGCCCGACTCCGCGGGCGTGGTCTACGGCTCGTTCCGGGTCACCAACGTCTCCTCGGACGGCTGCACCGTCACCGGCCCCGGCAACGTGGTCACCGCCTCGCAGGGAGCGGCGGACGCCTCCAGGATCGGCACCGCACGGCATGTGGCGGGCGACGCCGCGGCCGGACTGCCCGACCCGTCCCTGGAGACCGCGGCACTGCCCCTGGCGCCGGCCTCCGGGTACGAGGTGCAGTTCGCCTGGGTGCCCTCGGAGACCTGTCCCACCACGGGCGGCACCACCGGGGGCAGCACCGGCGGACCCTCGCCGGACCCCTCGCCCACCGGGGACACGACCGCCGCGGGCGGCACCTCCACGAGCGGCGCCGAGGCCGGACCCACGACCCAGCTGCTCAACGAGGACGCACCGGCCGACGGAAGCGTGTCGGTGACCTACACCCCGGAGGGCGGATCCGGTTCGGCCACGGCCACGGTGTCCAACGCGTGCGTGGGCACCGTGTACTGGACGGGTGTGCTGGCGGGCACGGAGTCGTAAGGGGCGCCCGCTCAGGCGTTGGACGGGCTGGGCCGCGCCGCCCGCTCGGTCTCTTCCCCGGCGTTCTCGGCGTCGGCCTCCGCGGCCTCGGCGTCCTCCGCCTCCTCCACCGTGAGCCCCAGCTCCGTGTCCCGGGCGAGTTCGACCTCGCGGCGCAGCAGCCGGAACCACATGAAGATCACGAAGCCCACGAACGCGAACCACTCGGCGGTGTAGCCGAGGTTCTGGAACGCCTTCAGGTCGAGGCCGCTGTTCTGCGGCGCGCTGACGGGCACGGCCCGCATCCCGGAGTCGCCCTTGTTCAGCGTGGCCCACGCGTCGTACACGTCGTACGGCACGAGGTTCAGCAGCGTCGCCGCGCTGATCGAGCCGGTCTGCCCGGCGGGCCATCCCGAGCGTCCGCTGACGCCGTTGCTGCCCGGTGACTCCGGGGCCTGGAGCGCTCCCGTGACGGTGACCTCGCCGGCGGGCGGGGCCGGGGCCTTCGCCGGGTCGGGTGCGCCCGGCAGCCAGCCGCGTACGACCGGCAGCGCGCGGCCGTCGTCGGTGCGCAGCAGCGTGAGGACGTAGTAGCCCTCCCGGTCGTCCAGCTTCCGCTCGGGGACGAGCAGCTGGTCGGCGTACCGGCCGGTGACGGTGGTCTGCTTGCCGACCGTGGACTTGTCCAGCGGCAGCAGCTCGTCCAGCGGGCGGGGCGCGTCCCGGCGGGCCTCCTCGTACTGGGTGTCCGCGGTCTCGTGGTCCTGCACCCGGTCCTCGAAGCGGCCCAGCTGCCAGGAACCCATGAAGATGCAGAAGGGGATGGCCAGGACGACGAAGACGTTGATCCCCCACCATCGGGGCGTCAGCAGAAACCGGTACACGCCCTCCACGGTACGGGGCGGGCCGGTGCGCCCCTGCTTCGGGGCTGTGGAAAACGTGCGGGCCGGCGGGTGGACGGGCGAGGTTGTCCACAGGCTGGGGATCCCGTCTGCGTGTTGTCGGCAGAGCGAGGCAGTATGGGGCCATGACTGAGAGCAACGGGTCCGTTCGGTCGGACGAGTCGTCGGAAGAGTCGGACGAGCGGCAGACGCAGGGCGAGCAGATGCCCGAGTGGGAGAAGCGGTTCCGGGCGCCCAGGGTGTCCCTTCCCGACTGGGCCGAGGACGCCCCGGACCGCTCCCTGTTCGTGTCGAACGCGACGGGGACCTACGAGCTGTACGCCTGGGACCGCTCGTCCGGTGACCAGCGCCAGGTCACCGACCGGCCCAACGGCACGACGGACGGCGTGCTCTCGCCCGACGGCGACTGGATCTGGTGGTTCGACGACAAGGACGGCGACGAGTTCGGCGTCTGGCGCCGCCAGCCCTTCGCGGGCGGGGAGGACCAGGCGGCCGTGCCGGGCCTCGACCCCTCCTACCCGGCGGGCCTCGCGCTGGGCCGGGACGGGCGTACGGCGGTGGTCGGCCGCTCCACCGACGAGGAGGGTACGACCATCCACCTCGCGCGCGGGGACGGCGCCGCCCCGGCGGAGATCTACCGGCACCGCGAGTCCGCGGGCGTCGGCGACCTCTCGCACGACGGCACGCTGATCGCGATCGAGCACACCGAGCACGGCGACGCCATGCACTCGGCGCTGCGCGTCCTGCGCCCCGACGGCACGACGGTAGCCGAGCTGGACGACACGAAGGGCGGCGAGGAGGAGCTGGGCCTGGAGGTCCTGGGCTTCGCGCCGGTCGACGGCGACACCCGCCTGCTCATCGGGCACCAGCGCCGGGGCCGCTGGGAGCCGCTGGTGTGGGACGTGGCGACGGGGGAGCAGACCGACCTCGCCCTGGAGCTGCCGGGCGACGTCAGCGCCGAGTGGTTCCCGGACGGCGGCGCCCTGCTGATCGTGCACGGCTTCGAGGCCCGCAGCGAGCTGTTCCGCTACGACTTCGCCGAGCGCGAGCTGGCCGAGATCGAGACCCCCGCGGGCACCGTCTCCGGGGCGACGGCCCGCCCGGACGGCACCGTGGAGTACCTGTGGTCCTCGGCCGCCGAGCCCTCGGCCGTCCGCTCCACCACCGGCCGCGTCGTCCTGGACCCGCCCGGCATGAAGTCGCCGCGCTCGGTCCCGGTGGAGGACGTGTGGGTGGAGGGCCCCGGCGGCCGCATCCACGCCCTGGTCCAGAAGCCCGCGGGCGCGACCGGCCCGCTCCCGACGGTCTTCGACATCCACGGCGGCCCGACCTGGCACGACAGCGACTCCTTCGCCGCCGGCCCGGCCGCCTGGGTGGACCACGGATACGCGGTGATCCGCGTCAACTACCGAGGCTCCACCGGGTACGGACGCGCCTGGACCGACGCCCTCAAGCACCGGGTGGGGCTCATCGAGCTGGAGGACATCGCGGCGGTGCGCGAGTGGGCGGTCACGTCCGGCCTCGCCGACCCCGGCCGCCTCATCCTCACCGGGGGCTCCTGGGGCGGGTACCTCACGCTCCTCGGCATCGGCATGCAGCCCGAGGCGTGGACCCTGGGCATCGCCGCCGTCCCGGTCGCCGACTACGTCACCGCGTACCACGACGAGATGGAGGGCCTGAAGGCCCTCGACCGCACCCTGCTGGGCGGCACCCCCGAGGAGGTCCCCGAGCGCTTCGAGGCGTCCTCCCCGCTGACCTACGTCGACGACGTCAAGGCCCCCGTCTACATCTCGGCCGGGGTCAACGACCCGCGCTGCCCGATCCGCCAGGTCGAGAACTACGTCAAGCGCCTGGAGTCCCGCGGCGCCCTCCACGAGATCTACCGCTACGACGCGGGCCACGGCTCCCTGGTGGTCGACGAACGCATCAAGCAGGTCCGCTTGGAACTGGACTTCGCGGAGAGGTATTTGCCGAAGGGCGCGTAGTTCTCGACCTGACCTCTTTCCCGACCGAGACGGGTGGTGGGTGGGCATAGGCCGGGGGTCCAGGGGGCGGAGCCCCTTGGGCGGGGCTGCGGGGGCCGAACCCTCACGACCCCGCCCACCTCCACGCCGCCCGCCCGCTACCCAGGGAACCGCTCCCGCGTACGCCGCCCCAGCAACTCCGCCAACCCCCGCCGCGTGGCCGCCAACACCACCCGATCCTCCCCCCGGAGGACATACGTGTCGGGCAGATCCCACACCAACCGAGACTCCCGAGGCACCTCGCCATCCTCATCCGCCTCACCTTCGCCGGAGGCGGACCCGTCCGCCACCTCCAGCGCCAGCACCCGCCACGCCCCCGCCCGAAACGCCTCCCCCACCGTCCGGCCCTCCAGCTGCGGATGCCCCGCCACCTCCACCGCCGCGAACAGCAGCACCCGCCGCTCCACGGGAATCGCCCCCAGAATCTGACGCCCGACCATCGCCCCGGCGAAGGACGGCGCCGCCAGATGCGTGACACTCCGGCTCCGGGTGAGCGCCCCGGGATGGGCGGCACGCAGAGTGCGGTACACGGCGGTCGCGAAGTCGTCGTCGTACAGCCGCAGCACCACCCGCAGCCCCGACCGCACGGACCGCCCGTAGAGCACCGCCTCCAGGTTGGTGGTGTCCACACTGGTCAGCGCGAGCAGCGAGTGCGCACGATGGATCTTCGCGGCCTCCAGCACCCCCTCCTGCGTCACATCCCCGAGCACCACAGGCACCCGCAGCCGCCGGGCGGTCGCCATCCCCCGCGCCTCGGGATCGGCCTCGACGCACACCACCGGGATGTCCATCTCCCGCAGCCGCGTCAGCACCCGCGTGCCGATCTTGCCGAGACCCAGCAGGACGACGTGCCCGCCGATTCCGCGCGGCGGCTTCCGCAAGGCCGTAGCGGTGCGGAAGGTCCCCAGGGCCTCGAGTACGGCCGCCAGCAGCACCGGAAGCAACAGCAACCCCACAAAACCGGAGAGGAGTTGGAGGATCTGGCGCCCGATGTCCGCGTTGTGGGCGGGTTCGTTGATGGAGAACAGGTCGAGCAGCGTCACGTACGTCGCGTGCAGCGGATGGTCGCCCGTGACCACCATCAGCGTCACGGCGAGCGCGACCACGCACGCCGCCAGACCGGCCAGCGACCACCGCAGCCGCCGCGAGAACAGCTCGGCGAACGGCGGCACACTCGCGCGTCCGGCGGGCAGCGACGGTCCGGAGTACGACACCTGCTCCAGCGCCACGGTCCCGCGTCCGGTCGCCGCCTGGACCGCCGCCGCGTCGGGCAGCAGCTGCGGACCCTCCCCGCTGTCCTCCGAACCGTCCGCCCCGGCCGGGTCGTTGCTCGTCGCGGAGAGCAGCGCGAGGGTGCACAGGCCGGGGTCGGCGACCTGGCCGGGGAGGGGCGGGTTCCGTTCCACCGCGCGCAGCAGCAGGCCGTCCGTCTCCACGATCTTGCTGGTGCCGACGAGCGCGGTGGCCGCCAGCGCGGGCGCGGCCGTGTCGGCGTCGGACAGCACCGTCGTGGAGGACTCGACGGTGCTGTCCGGCCGGGAGGACCGCCCGTCACCGGTGGCCAGCGCGGCGCTCTGGTCGAGGAGATCCTCTATGTGCTGGCCCAGGCGCCGGTTGTACAGGCGCAGCACCAGCCGCAGCCGGGGGTTGAGCCGACGGGCGGTCAGGGCCGCGCGGATGTTGGTCTCGTCGTCGTCGTACACCAGCGCCAGCGCGCCGGCCCGCTCCACGCCGGCGTCCGCGAGCACGTCCTCGGTCGGCTCGGTGGCCTCCAGTTCGCGGCCCGCGCCTTCACGGCCCGCGCCCTCGCGGCCGGCGCCGCCCTGGTCGCCGTTGCCGCTCCGGTTGACGGCCGCGTTGACCATGTCCAGGAGCGCCGCTGAGGCCGCCCGGGCCCGTCCGACCACCGGCTGCCGCACCCGGCGCCCGGAGGGCGGGACGACGAGGGTGACCTGTTCGCGGTAGACGCCGCGCAGTTCGGCGGCGAGCCGGTGCGCCAGCCCGTCGTCACCGCACACCACCATGTGCGCGTACGCGTCGCCCTGCGGAACCTGATTCGGAACGCTCCCCGTATGAGTTCCCATTTGAAGAAGGACAGTACAGGCGCCGGGCACGGTTCCAGGAGGGCCCGAAGAGGCCGAGGGCGGCATCAAGAACGCGTAAAGATTGCCGGAACACGGCAATGACGCGGCCTGGCGCCGGATGTGAGGATTCTTCTCACCGGAGCTCAGCGACGGGCGGGAGGGGGACGGCACACATGGCCTGGTTTCTCGGAATCGGCATCACGGGGGTTGTGCTGCTCGCCCTGTCGCTGGTCTTCGACGGACTGCTGGAAGGCGCGCTCGACGGAGCGCTGGACGGCGTCCTGGAGGGGTGGCTGTCGCTGCCGGTCGTCGCCGGATTCGTGGCGATGACCGGCTTCGGTGGCGCCATCGCCCTCGGCACCGGCTGGACCGGACCGGCGGGGGCCGCCGCGGCCGGCGCGGTCGTGGGAGTGGGCGCCGCCTGGCTGACGTACCGCTTCAGCCGCGCGCTGATGCGTGACCAGACCGCCGTCGCGCCCAGCACGAACGACCTGCTCGGCACGTCCGGCAAGGTCGTGACCGCCATCCCTGCGGAGGGCTACGGCGAGGTGCTGCTGCGGCTCGCGGGCCAGCCGTTGAAGTGCGCGGCGCGCAGCGCGGTGCCGGTGGCGCGGGGCGCCGAGGTGTGGGTCGAGGCGGTGCCGACGGGGACGTCGGTCGTGGTCCGCCCGGTGGACCGCTGACCATCCCCATCTCTGTTCCGTCTCTTCCTCTTCCGATTTCTCTGTTCTGTGTCTCAATTTCTGTGTGATTCGGGGGCGTTGTCATGAGTCCTGTCGTCATCGCGGTGCTGGGAGTCGTCGTACTCCTGGTGCTGCTCGCGCTCGTGGTGGTCAGCCGCTACAAAGTGGCCGGCCCGAGCGAGGCGTTCATCGTCACCGGCCGGCGCGGCAAGAAGTCCACCGACCCGGAGACGGGCCGGGTGTTCACCGACAACAGCGGCCAGAAGGTCGTGGTCGGCGGTGGCGTGTTCGTCGTGCCGTTCGTGCAGCAGCGGTTCGCGCTCGACCTGTCCTCCCGGCACATCCCGGTCGCCGTGCGCGGCGCGGTGACGCTGCGCGGCGTGAAGGCCAACCTGGAAGGTGTCGCGATCGTCAAGGTCGGCGGCACGGAGGACGCGATCCGGGCCGCCGCGCAGCGGTTCCTGATGCAGCAGGACGGCATCGTCGGCTTCACGCAGGAGGTGCTGTCCGGCGCGCTGCGCGCGATCGTCGGCCGGATGTCGGTCGAGGACGTCATCCGGGACCGGGCCGCGTTCGCGGGCCAGGTCGCCGAGGAGGCGGAGGCGAGCCTGTCCGGGCAGGGCCTGGTCCTGGACGCCTTCCAGATCCAGGACATCACCACCGAGGGCTCCTACCTGGAGGACCTCGGCCGACCCGAGGCGGCCCGCGCCAAGCAGGAGGCCGACATCGCCGAGGCCGTTGCCCGGCGGGCGGCCGAGCAGGCGCGGCTGAAGGCCGAGGAGGAGATCGCGGTCGCGCAGCGCACGCTCTACCTGAAGCAGGCCGAGATCAAGGCCGAGACCGACCAGGCGTCCGCCCGCGCCAACGCCGCGGGACCGCTGGCCGAGGCGGCCCGGCAGCAGGACATCCTCGCCGAGCAGGAGAAGGTCGCCGAGCGGCAGGCCGCGCTGAAGGACCGTCAGCTCGACACCGAGGTCCGCAAGCCGGCCGACGCCCAGCGGTACGCCGCCGAGCAGGAGGCGGAGGCCCGCCGGGTGGCGCGGGTGAAGCAGGCCGAGGCCGAGCGTTCCGCCGGGATCGCCGCCGCCCAGGCGGAGGCCGAGCGGGCCCGGCTCACCGGTGAGGGCGAGAAGCAGCGGCGTGGCGCGCTGGCCGAGGCGGAGGCCATCGAGGGCCTCAAGCAGGGTGAGGCCGAGCGCTCCCGGCGTGCGGCGATCGCCGAGGCCGTGCGGCTGGAGGGCGACGCGGAGGCCGCCGCGATCGGCGCCAAGGGCGCGGCCGAGGCCGAGGCGATGCAGAAGAAGGCCGACGCCTTCGACCGGTACGGCGACGCCGCGGTGCTCCAGATGCTGGTCGAGGTGTTGCCGCAGGTGGTGGCGAAGGCGTCCGAGCCGCTGTCGGCCGTGGACAAGATGACGGTCATCTCCACGGACGGCGCGAGCCGCCTGTCCCGCACGGTCGCCGACAACGTCGCGCAGGGCATGGAACTGCTGGGCTCCACCACCGGCGTCGACCTGGCCTCCCTGCTGAAGGGCATCACCGCGAAGGGCTCCACCGACGCGGCCGCCCCGGACGCACCGGAGGCAGCCCCGGGCCGCCCCGACTCCCGCAACGGCAAGGTGGAGATCACGGGCTGACCGCGCGGGCGGGGGACGGCCGCCGACCGTCCCCCAATGGCGCAGGTCAGGGCTGCTGGTAGGGCTGCTGCGGCGCGGCCCCGTACGGCTGCCCGCCCTGCCCGCCGCCGGGGCCGCCCACGCCACCCTGCGACTGGAGCTGCTCCGCCTGCTCCTTGGTCACCTGCTGCTCGGCGCCGCAGAAGGTGCACTGCGTCGCGTACTTCGTGGAGAACGGGAACAGCGGCACGAAGAACAGCGTGAACTTCGTGACGCGCTTCCTGAGCGTGTGCGCGGAGGGATTTCCGCACTGTCCGCACACGAGCGTCAGTATCGCGAGCTGGTAGAGGTATCCCTTGGTGCCGAAGATGATCACGATGCGGTCCTTCCCGGGTCGGCCCCCGCGAGCGCGCGGGACACGCAGATCTTCTCCCAGACTACGGAGGTCATCCGCCGTCCGCGGCTTCCCAGCGCAGCAGGTCCCCGGGCTGGCACTCGAGTACGTCGCACAGCGCGGCGAGCGTCGTGAAGCGCACCGCCTTCGCGCGGCCGTTCTTGAGCACCGCCAGGTTGGCGGGGGTGATCCCCACGCGCTCGGCGAGTTCGCCCACGGACATCTTGCGCCTCGCCAGCATCACGTCGATGTCGACGACGATCGGCACGGGTCCGCGCTCCTTCCCTCGGCCTGCGCTGCGAGCACATTGACACGAGATCCATTGAAACGCGATCTATTGAAATTCGATAGAGGCGACAAGATCTGCACGTTTCCCTACACATCCGACGTCGCTGGATTTGGGTACCAATCCCGATGGTGCCCGGCATCCGCCGCGGGCGAGGCTGGAGTCAACTCCCCGGCCCCGGGCCCGAACCGACGCCGAAGGGGGGCAACGTGCCCGTGCCCGACGACTACCAGCTCAGCGAGATCGCGTCCCGTCTGCACCGCGAGGATCCCCACTTCGCGCGGGCCTTCGCCGACGGCCGCCCGCGCCGCCCCCGCGAGTACCGGTACCGGCGGGCCTGGCTGCTGCTCGCCGCCGCGCTGTGCGCGCTGGCCACCGGCCTGGTGCTGGCCCACGGACTGCTCATCGCCGCCGGCCTGGTCTTCGCAGGTGTGGCCGGTGAGCTGTTCGACCCGCACCGGTACGAGCGCGACAGCGTGTCCGACGCCTGACGCGTTCGGCTCTGCTTCTTTCTGCTTCTTTCTGCTTCTTTCTGGACCCCTCGGCCCCCGGGACCACGTCGTGTCCCGGCGCGCCCTCGGCCGAGAAGGCGCACAGACGCCGCCACCGATCCGAATCCGACCGGAGGACAGACGCCCGTGCACCACACGACCGCCATGCTGATCGAACTGGGAGCGATCATCCTCGCCCTGGGGCTCCTGGGCCGCCTCGCGGGCCGGGTGGGCTTCTCGCCCATCCCCCTCTACCTGCTGGCCGGACTCGCCTTCGGACACGGAGGCATCCTGCCCCTCCAGGCCAGCGAGGAGTTCGTCGCCACGGGCGCGGAGATCGGCGTCATCCTGCTGCTCCTCCTGCTCGGCCTGGAGTACAGCGCCTCCGAACTGGTCACCAACCTCAAGACCCAATACCCCTCCGGCGCGGTCGACTTCGTCCTCAACGCCGTACCCGGCGCCGTGGCGGCCCTGATCCTGGGCTGGGGCCCGGTGGCCGCCGTGGCCCTCGCCGGGGTCACCTGGATCTCCTCGTCCGGCGTCATCGCCAAGGTCCTCGGCGACCTGGGCAGGCTCGGCAACCGCGAGACCCCCGTCGTGCTCGGCATCCTCGTCATCGAGGATCTCGCGATGGCCGTCTACCTGCCGATCCTCACGGCCCTGCTCGCGGGCGTCAGCCTGGCCGGCGGCACCGTCACCCTGCTGATCTCCCTGGGCACTGTCGGCGCGGTCCTCTACCTGGCCCTGCGGCACGGCCGGCTGATCAGCCGCGCGGTCTCCTCGGACAGCGCGGAGATGCTCCTGCTGGTGGTCCTCGGCCTGACCCTGCTCGTGGCGGGCCTCGCCCAGGAACTCCAGGTCTCGGCGGCGGTCGGCGCCTTCCTCGTGGGCATCGCCCTGTCCGGCGAGGTCGCCGAGGGCGCGAGCAGCCTCCTGACCCCGCTGCGCGACCTGTTCGCCGCCGTGTTCTTCGTCTTCTTCGGCCTGTCCACCGACCCGGCCGACATCCCGCCCGTCCTGGTCCCCGCCCTGCTCCTGGCCGCCGTCACCGCGCTCACGAAGGTCGCCACCGGCTGGTACGCGGCACGCAGGGCCGGCATCCGGGGCGGGGGCCGCTGGCGGGCGGGCGGCACGCTGGTCGCCCGGGGCGAGTTCTCGATCGTCATCGCGGGACTCGCGGTGGGCGTCGAGCCCCGCATCGGCCCGCTGGCGACGGCGTACGTCCTCATCCTCGTCGTACTCGGCCCCCTCACGGCCCGCTTCACGGAGCCGCTGGCCCGCCGAGTCATCGCCGCGAAGACCAGGACTACGGACGTGAACGCGCACACGGACGCGAACGCGCTCACGGACGCGAGCACGGACACGGACACGGACACGGAGCCGACGACGCCCCCGGAGTCGGCACACGCCAAGGCGTGAGCCCGGCCCGGGAAGGGCGGGGGGGGGCTGGGCTCACCCCCGCAGGAGCAGCGCCGCGGCGGCGTCCACACCCTCCCGGGTGCCGATCACGATCAGCGTGTCACCGCCGGCCAGGCGGAAGCCCGGCCCCGGGGAGGGAAGCGCCTCGGCCCGCCGCAGCACGGCCACGATCGACACGCCGGTGTCGGTACGGGTGCGGGTGTCGCCCAGCAGACGCCCGTTCCAGTGCGAGGCCGCCGGCAGCACGATCCGCTCGGCGACCAGGCCCAGCTCGGTCGTCGACAGCAGGCTCGGGCTGTGGTGGGCCGGCATCAGCGCGTCGACGACCGCCGCCGCCTCGTCCGCGCTCAGCCGCACCGAGAAGGCGCGGTCGTCCGGATCGTCCTGGCGGTACCCGCTCAGCGTCCGCGCCCCGTCCCGTTCCGCCACCACCGAGAACCGGCGCCGCTCACGGGTGACGAGGTCGTAGCGCACCCCGATCCCCGGCAACGGCGTCCTGCCCGTACGCGCAGCCCCCACGCCCGACTCCCCTGTCCGTCCCGACGGATCTTCCGGCAACCCGGGACACCCTAGGCCCCTGGGCCACCGGCTGGTCGGTCGCATGTCGGTCGCTGGTCGGCCGTATGTCGGTCGCCGGCCGGTCGCGGTTCAGCCGCTGTTCAACTCACTGATCAACTCACTGATCAGCCCCCGCACCCGCAGCTCGATCTCGTCGCGGATCGGCCGTACGGCGTCGACGCCCCGCCCGGCCGGATCGTCGAGCCGCCAGTCGAGATACCGCTTGCCGGGAAAGACGGGGCAGCTGTCACCGCACCCCATGGTGATCACGATGTCGGACCCCTGCACGGCCTCGCCGCTCAGCACTTTCGGCCGCTGCTCGGAGATGTCGATCCCGACCTCCGCCATCGCCTCGACGGCAGCCGGATTCACCGCGTCGGCGGGTGCCGACCCGGCCGACCGGACCTCGACCCGGTCCCCGGCGAGGTGGGCGAGCCAGGCGGCGGCCATCTGGGAGCGGCCGGCGTTGTGTACGCACACGAACAGCACCGACGTCTTCGCGGCGGGGGAGTCAGACACGGGCGGATCCTTGGTCGGTGGGTGCCCGGTCGGCGGCCGGGACGGACACGGGTGACACAGGCGGGAAGAAGCGGCGCGCGGCGAGCGCCACGTACACCAGGCCGATCAGGACAGGCACCTCGATCAGCGGGCCGACGACGCCGGCGAGGGCCTGGCCGGAGGTGGCGCCGAAGGTGGCGATGGCGACGGCGATGGCCAGCTCGAAGTTGTTCCCGGCGGCGGTGAACGCCAGCGCCGTCGCCTTCGGATACCCGAGCCCGACGGCTCGGCCCAGGACCATGGACCCGGCCCACATGAGCGCGAAGTACACCAGCAGCGGCAGCGCGATCCGGACGACGTCGAGCGGCCGTGAGGTGACGGCCTCCCCCTGGAGGGCGAACAGCACGACGACGGTGAACAGCAGCCCGTACAGGGCGAACGGCCCCACGCGTGGGACCAGCGTCGCCTCGTACCAGGCGCGGCCCTTGACCCTCTCGCCGATGCGCCGGGTGAGGAACCCCGCGGCCAGCGGGATGCCGAGGAAGATCAGGACACTGCGGGCGATCTCCCACGTGGACACGGACAGGGCCGTCTGTTCCAGCCCGAGCAGACCCGGGGCCACGGACAGGTAGAACCAGCCGAGCAGCCCGAACGCGAGCACCTGGAAGCCGGAATTCAGGGCGACCAGGACGGCGGCGGCCTCGCGGTCGCCGCAGGCGAGGTCGTTCCAGATGACGACCATGGCGATGCAGCGGGCCAGCCCGACGATGATCAGGCCGGTGCGGTACTCCGGCAGGTCCGGCAGGAAGACCCAGGCGAGGGCGAACATCAGCGCCGGGCCGATCACCCAGTTCAGGACCAGGGAGGGGACGAGCAGGCGGCGGTCCCGGGTGACGGTGTCGAGGCGGTCGTAGCGGACCTTGGCCAGGACCGGGTACATCATCACGAGCAGCCCGAGCGCGATCGGCAGCGAGACCCCGGTGACGGTGACCTCGGCCAGCGCGTCACCCAGGCCCGGCACGAGACGGCCGAGGCCGAGACCGGCGGCCATGGCGGCCAGGATCCACACCGCGAGATACCGGTCCACGAAGGACAGCCGCGCCACCACCGGCGCGTTGGCACGGTCGCTCACGCGGACGCCTCGACGGACACGGGCCGTGCGGGCCGTCCGGGCCGCATGAGGATCCCGGCGAGTTTGTCGGTCGTCTCCGGCAGCAGCCAGTAGTAGACCCAGGTGCCGCGCCGCTCGCAGTCGATCAGCCCGGCCTGCCGCAGCAGCTTGAGGTGGTGGGAGATCGTCGGCTGGGAGAGGTCGAAGGCCGGCGTGAGATCACAGACGCAGACCTCACCCCCCTCGCGCGAGGCGATCATCGACAGCAGCCGGAGCCGCACGGGATCCCCGAGCGCCTTGAACACCTTGGCCAGCTCGACGGCCTGCTCCTCGCCGAGCGTTCCGGCCAGCAACCCAGGACAGCATCCGCCGCCAACGACTTCCTGCTTCGACATCCCTCTATATTGACGAACTCCAATCCAGAGCGCAAGCTTGCATTGAAGTCCACCAATACAACCAGCCCAGAACCTCGTACCCACGCAACCCGGGAGGCACGTCATGAGCGACCAGCCCACCACCGACCTGCGCGAGACCGTCCGTGAGCGATACGCGGCAGCCGCGACCCAGGTCACCGAGGGCGGCACCGCCTGCTGCACCCCGCACGACGGCGACGACGCCTTCGGCGCCACGCTCTACCCGACCGCCGAACGCGCTGCCCTCCCCGCCGAGGCGGTCGCCGCCTCCCTGGGCTGCGGCAACCCCACCGCGGTCGCCGACCTGCACGAGGGCGACCGCGTCCTCGACCTCGGCTCCGGCGGCGGCATCGACGTCCTGCTCTCCGCCCGCCGCGTCGGCCCCACCGGCAAGGCGTACGGCCTGGACATGACGGAGGAGATGCTCGCCCTCGCCCTGGCCAACCAGAGGAAGTCCGGCGCCACGAACGTCGAGTTCCTGAAGGGCACCATCGAGGCCGTCCCACTGCCCGCGAACACGATCGACGTAGTGATCTCCAACTGCGTGATCAACCTGTCCACGGACAAGCCCGCCGTCTTCACCGAGATGTTCCGCGTCCTGACCCCCGGCGGCCGCATCGGCATCTCGGACGTGGTCGCCGACGACGACCTCACCCCACCCCAGCGCGCCGAACGCGGCGACTACACCGGCTGCATCGCAGGCGCCCTGTCCTTCACCGAATACCACGAGGGCCTGACATCAGCGGGCTTCGAGAACATCAGCCTCACCGCGACCCACGAGGTCGCGGACGGAATGCACTCAGCCATCATCCGAGCCACCAAGCCTGTCTAGATCCTCTAGATCCTCTAGATCCGCACTTCACTCACGTGGTGAAGGAGGAGTCAGGAGGTCGACGCCGCACAGGGCCGCGAGTTCTTCGGCGACGGAGGTGAGCGGCCCTCGTAGCTCGGCCAGGTCCGCACGCATGTCGGGGGAGCGTTTCCAGCGCCTTTCATGCTCGGAGGGGCTCACGTCCGGCGGCCGAACGGCCTCGTGTTCCTGGAGCGCCGGGTGCCAAGTCGTGAGAAAGGGACGCAGATGCGTGTTGGTCAGCCGCGTGGCGATGGCGGGAAGGGTCAGAGGGGTGGCGGTTTCGGTCGCGACGCGGTGGAGCAGGTCGCGTGTCGTGGCGAACAGTGAGTGCAGGGACGTCAGCGCTTCCCGCAGAGAGCCGTGGTCCCGGGGAAGCGGTTGCACACCGACTCGGGTGACCAGCTCGACCTGGAGGTCGAAGGCGGCAGCTCGTTCCAGCGGGCTGGGCCGGGTTCCGACTGACGCCGCAGGCCGGTCCGGAACCGAGGCCCGGGCGAAGTTCGCGGGAACGAGCGTATGCAGGAGAACGCGTCGGAGGTCTTCCTGGCGGGCCACGTTCGAGTCATGGCGGTGTACGGCTCGGGCGAGCAGCGGATGGATGGTCCAGGACCGCTCGCGGAGTGGTTCGTGGCGCAGCGCTCCGGAGCCACGCAGAGCTTCCACCGCCTCCGCGACGAGAGCACCCACGTCCCACGGGTCGTAGGGGCCGATGGACGACAGTACGTTTTCCAGGGCCGTTTGGGACAGCGACGCCGGGCAGGCGAGAGCAAGCAGCCGCAAGACGTCATCCGCCGGGCCCGCACCGGAGAGCGGCCTCGGCAGCAGTGCCGTCGCGAGGGGACGGCGCGCCGGCGCGCCGGTACCGGACACCGATCGGCGGGTGGCCAGCACGTCCGGGCCGTGGGCGTGCAGCCGATTGCGTACGTCGATGAAGTCACCGGTGGCCGTGAGGTCGGCGAGCAGATCCAGGGCCTCGGGATGCCCACCGACATCACGGACGAGCGCGAGAGCGGCAGCGTGTTCCAGCTCGTCGTGGGGCATGCGGCGGGAGGTGAGGAGGCGGTAGCCGTCGGCGTCCGACAACGGGGCCATGTCGACGCACTCGGCGAAAGCCGTGTACCGGAGGGACCGCGTCGTGATCAAGGTGGCCGTGAGGAGGTGCGGGCCGCGCAGGAGGTTGAGCTGGTCCGCGGTCAGCCCGTCCGGGACGCCGTCGACCACCCACAGGCAGGGCAGGTTGCGCTCGCCCAGCGTGACCGCGAGGTGGCTGAGCAGCCCGGGCAGGGAGGACGTCGAGGCAGTCACCCGGAGAGCCGCCAAGACGGTGGAGACCTGTTCCGCGTAGGACTCCATCGCCTCCGACGGCTCCCCTTCGTACGGGTGCAGATCGAACCAGAAGACCCCGCCGGGAAAGGCCGAACCGAAGTGCAGGGCGTATTCCTGGGCAAGCAGTGACTTGCCCAGCCCGGGCATGCCGCGCAACTGCGCGCCGCGCCCTCCGCCGGTCTGGGCGACCAGCGGAGCACGGTGACGATGAAGGGCTGTGTGGACGCGCCACTGCTCTGCCAGGCGGCCGGTGAAGCGGAACGAGCCCGTGCGGGCCGGCGCGGGCAGCCACGGGACGAAGGGTGCGTCCGCCGCGCCTCCCATGAAGCCGGCGACGGTGCCCACGTGGTCCGCCACGCGTGCGGCGAGGCGGTCGAGTCCCTCCGGGGAGGTGGGCCAGGGCCAGTGGCGGGCGTCTCGCAGTTCGACCGGGTGCACGTGGTCGGAAGCGGGTTCCGGGTTGAGCACCAGCGTCCGCCGCCGAGGATCACCTTCGCGCTGTCCCGTCAGATACGCGTAGGTCAGCTCCCACTGACACGCTCGCCGTTGGGGATAGTCCGCCGAGTACAGGGCGAGCAGGATCCGGGAATGCGCCAGCGCCTCCGTGATGGTCGCCGTGATGGACGCGAAGTCGTCCACGGCGGTGTCGTCGACGAAGACGCGCAGGCCGCGTGCCTGGAGCGCGGGTACCAGCACGCTGACCTTGCCGGCGTCGGAGCGGCTGTAACTGATGAAGACATCCCACTCCGGTCCGGAGGCATCGGGCGTGATCATCTCCGCCTCCTCGTGGAGTCCTCAGCCGACGGGCTGTCCCTTCCCTCTCGTCCCTCTCGACGGCCGAAAAATCGATGGGGGGGGGGTGCGTAAATTGCTTGGTCGTCCGAGGCCGACCCACGAGGTGCCTGCACGATGAAGATCGTCACCTTGCCATCATGCGACACCGCGTCCGCCGCACGATGTCGCTGGGTGTGGCGTCATTCCGTGGGCCGGGACTGCACGGAGCGCGCCGAAGGGCGCAGATGCCGTTCCGGATCACGGATGCCGGCGATCTCCCCGAGCCCGATCACGTACGGCCTCAGCCGTTCCTGCAGCCGGCGGAGCTCCACGCGGAACGCGGCGTTCTGCGGCCACTCGGACTCGTCCTGGTCGGGGTGGCGGTCTTCGAAGTCCTTCAGGCTGGGGTGCCACTTGGCCAGGAACGGAGCGAGCTCGAAGTTGAGGATGTCCAGGGCCAGTTCGTACACCGAGTCCCCCTTGGCAGGGGGAGGAGGGGTCGTGTGGCCCTCCAGCGGCTCGCGATAGAGGTCGAACAGCGTCTTGAGAGAGGTAAGGGCTTCGCGCAGGTTCCCGCTGCCGTCCTCCAGGGGCCGGGTGGCGACCCGGGTGGCGGCTTGGAAGAACATCCGTTGAGCGGCCTGACGCATGTCCGTCTTGGTGGTGAACGACATCTCGTTTCCCAGCAGGACCAGGCGGACCTCGGTCAGCTGAGCGGACCGGCGGTACAGCTCCAGACCGAGAGCTACGGCGACGCCGATGAGGCACCCCACGATGACCGACAGCCGCTGCCCGCCGGTCTGGCTGATCGAGTACGCGGCAATACCGATCACGCTCCCCGTGACACCGGCTAACACCGCGCGCAAAGCCATGCGAACCGCGCCGTTCCCCTCACGCCCACCCCGCCTGGCCACCGGCCCTCCCCCTTGCTGCGCTGACGTTCCGTCTTGTCGGCGGCCTTCGCGTCTGATCCGGCGGCCACCTCCTGCTCTCCGGGCCCGTTGGGCGCTGCTCCGGTGAACGTGGTCATGCCACTCTAGAGGTGGGCGCGTCGGCCTCTTCCTCTCGAACCGCGTCAGCAATCGCTGTGCGATCTCCTCGATGGAGTATTCGCTGGTGCTCACGGCCACCTTGTCCGCGAGGGAAGGGCTGTAACGCCGCAGGTCAATTAGCACTCAGGTTGTGCCAGATCGGCAGGAGGGACTGCTCACCGGCCACGTTGCGGATAACGAGCCCGTGTGGCTCGTGGCCGACCCGCAGCTGGGCTTCGTCGGACGAAACCCGTACGGGCGGAGACCTTGGGGGCGGCACGGATGCCGGGGCACGCCGGGAGGCTGAGGCGGGTTCAGCGCTCGTCGGAGAGCGCGTCGGTCAGTCCATGCATGTTCACGAGGAAAAGGTCATCGATGATGTCTAGGCACCGGACTCGAGTCGAAGGATCGCCCTGGCGGTACAGGCGCAGCACCACATCGACGAGATAGCGCTGGATCAACGCCCATCCGCGCCGTCCGACCTTGCTGCCCTCTCCGGAGGACGTCGTCAAAGCCCGGCATGCGTCAAGTGCCCGAGACGGCAGCCGCAGTGTCGGTTGAGCAAGGGCGCGAGCCAGCGTTTCTGGATGCTCGGGGAAAGCAGGGCTGGTGAGAAAGGAATCGATGATGCCGTCCGCGATGTCCGGTGGCAGTAACGCCATCCCATGGAGGGAGTGTGCTGCCGCTGTACGGACTGCCGGGTGTTCGTCGTGAAAC
Source organism: Streptomyces sp. NPDC056128 (assembly GCF_042263835.1). Taxonomy (NCBI): domain Bacteria; kingdom Bacillati; phylum Actinomycetota; class Actinomycetes; order Kitasatosporales; family Streptomycetaceae; genus Streptomyces; species Streptomyces sp. NPDC056128. Next base: position 294,768 of record NZ_JBHJVQ010000008.1, read on the forward strand.
ATCTCCTGAAGCAGGAATGCGCCATAGGCGGGATCACTGGCGGCGGCCTTGGCAGCTCCTTCGCGAGCCGCTGGAGTGAGTGCGGCGACGCGCGCAGGCATGCAGGGCAGCAGTTTCCTCTGCATCGCAAGAACGGCCCATGTCACTCCGGCATGTTGAGCGGCAGTGACGGAGCCGGCGAGAGCTCGGGCCAGCTCCGGTGCGAAACGTTCCGTATCGTGAAGCGAGGCCCAAGTGAGCAAAGTGTGGGTGGTTCGTGCCTCATGAATGTCGACGGGAACGCCTGCGAACAGACCTTCTGCGAGATCGAGGGCGATCTCCGGAGCATGGCACATGAGCTCGGTCACGGCCTCCGCCGCGCAGGCCCGAACAGCCATGATCGGGTCGTGAGCCAGTCGGTCGAGTACGGGGAGGAGACCCTGGACAACGGCGCCCGTCGTCCTCAGCAGGGAGCTGATGGCGAGCGCGGCCTGGCCGCGCGTGGAGTTCAGCCCTGCGGCCAAGAGGTCACCTTCGTAGGTGTACGAGCCGGATCCTGTATCGACTCTGGCCGCTTCGGTGCCAGGGTGCGGATCCTGAGCGAGCCTGACCAACAGGTCCATGGTGACGGAGTGTTCCGCCGCCTCCGGCGCAGCGATGCGGATCGCTGAACAGACGTCTCGTCCTATTTCTGGTCCGACGAGTCTGACAGCCTGCACACAGAGATCCAGCAGGCGGTCGGCGGCCACCTTGCCAGCGACGCCATTGATCACGGCGCTGTATGCGGGTGGCGGGATGCTCGCGCCGAAAGAGCGTGCGAGGCGTGTGAACCGCTCCGGCTGCTGCGCGGCCTGAGTTTTCAGGAGGGACGCCAACTCGGTCGCTCCTCCTGTCGGAGGGATCCGACTCCAATCGACGCCCTCTTTGTTGTACTTGCTCAGTGCTCGCAGCCACTGTGCGTCAGTCATGTGCTTGCTGGCGGAGAGCGGCACCGGGGACCCGACCCAGTGGGCTTCCACGGCGTGCGGACCGGTCGGGGGCTGCTGCGCGAACTTCCGCTCCAACTCCCGGAGACGGTTGGCAACCTCATCGCTTCGACGCTCTTCAGCGATTCCGCTGAGGAGCACGTACTGGGTATGGCCGAAGGCCTTCCGGTGCTCGGAGTGACGTTCCCAGTCGGGGAAGTGGCACATCAGCAGCTGGATGAGTCGACCCAGATGGTGTTGCCCGCAGTCACGCGTCGCCGTGGCGATGAGTTCACGTGCAGCCCAATGAGGACTGTCCGACCAGCCGGTGCGAAGGCGTTCGACATTGTCCGTCAGCCAGGCGAGCGCCTCGTCAGGGCGATCCCAGACGGCGTAGGTACGGCAGGCTAGGAATCGCAGAGCCTTCGCGCTGCTTCCTGCCAACCGTCTCATGGTGTCCGTGAGAGAGGACGGGTCTTGCTGAGCCTGGAATCGCAGGGCGTCATGCACCGCCAAGTACAGCGCCTCATCGAAATCCGGGCTGATGGGTAAGGACCGACGAGCCCATCGAGCGCGCCACGCGGACCGGTCCGGATGTGCAGCGTGGCTGGCCTCCGCAACAGCGATCACGAACGGCAGGACATGCTCGAGCATGGCTGCAGGAGCAGCCTCGGCCGCCTCGGCGACAACCGTCCCCAGATGTGAGCCAAGCGGTACAGAGAGATGGCCTGACGTGAAAGGATCGCCCTCCCCCGTCGCGACAGCGTGCTGCAATCCGCGGTTCAGAAAGCTCCCCAACAGTCGGATAGCCGGGAGCGCATCCTTTTCGGCCAGTTGCTCGACGAGGTCCCAGAAGCGCATATCAGCAGCGCCAACGCTACCGGGCACTTCATCGAAGTCCCCCCGCTCGATGAAGGTGAGCGTCAACTCTGTCGAAAATGGTGAAGGCCGTGTGCTGACCCAGTCGAGCAGACGCTGGCGCCACGGACCGTGGGCGTCCCGGTACGGTTCGAGCAGTTCCACCACCCGTGCGGACTCCGCCGCACACCAGGTCAATTGAGGGAAGACCAGCGGTGCCAGATGTGGGTCGGCCAGCCATCTCTCCCAGTTTCCGGTGCCAGCGGCCTTGAACCAGGCAGAGAGCCTCAGCAGATTGCGCAGCTTGCTCGCAGTGACGTCCTCTCCCCACGCGTAGGGCTCCACCGCGGCCCAGTCCTCGCACGTGGCGTCGAGCTGTTCGAGCACTGCAAGAACAACGAACCGCAGGTGGGGCCTGACCACGTCCGACCTGAGAAGACGAACTGCCGTGTGCCTGAACGCATCGCGGTCTGTGTCCCGTAGATGTTCCAGGATCTGCCGTGTCTGCGCCCGGCGGAAAAGAGCCTGCCCGCTCGCCGCGAGGAAGTCGTGGAGGTCCTTGCCCGTCGTTACGAATGCGCGCGCGAAGAGGTAGTCGAAGTAAGTCTCATGGAAGAACCCGACACGCTTGTCCGCATGGAGCAGGACCCCTCCCGAGACGAGTACGGCTACGTCGGACCTGGCGAAGCGGTCCAGGAGGGCATACGGGACCGTGATGGTCTCGCGACGGCTCATCTCCTCAATCAGATGGTTAGTGATGACCTGCCACGCCTCATGGGAGAGGATTCGCTCCGTCCCGCGCCGGGTTTCGTCGGTGTACCGGTCGTAGAGCTCCTGGAGACTTGCGTACCTGGTGGTCCGTGCTCGCGCCGGCAAGCGGCAGAAGACCGCGAGGTGCAGAGGGGTACGCAGGAGAGTCAGCGTTCTGGCGCCCATCGACGCCGCTGGCGTGCCACTGCCCTCAAGCACTGTGCGCACAGCCTGGTCCTCCAGCAGACCGAGTGAGAACCGTTCGACGACGTCTTCCTGGCCGACCAGACTGGTGAGCCGTGGGTCCTTCTCGACGTCGATCGTCCGTGCCACCAGGACGACCTTGACGTTCGGCGCGCAGGAGAGGACCTCCAGCATTTCGTCAACGGCTTCGAAGACGTCGGGTATGCGGCCGCTGTACGTGCTCGCCGCGTCGAGTTGGTCCACGACCAGCAGCGCTGGACCACCCTTGGCCACCCGGGCGATCAGCGTTGCAGGACAGGCGGGTAGATCGAGTCGACGGCCTACGGATCCAGCAGTGCGGTCGGTCGCCTCCACTTCATCCATCCGAAAGGGCAAGACAGTCCACCCGTTGGCTGCAGCCATGCGGACGACCTCGCTCGCCACGGTGGACTTGCCCATGCCGGCCTGGCCGTCGCACACGACGGTGGACGGCCCGTCTCCTGCGATCAGACGGTCGAACAGCTCTTGCGCTTGAGGCCGCGAGGCCAGTCCGAACGGCGGTTGTACGCGTTCTGCGCGTCGGAGGAAGCGTCGTTGGGCCTGTTGAACGGCTCGTCGGTCGGTGGTGGCGTCCGACTCGGATTGATCGTGTCCCGGTGAGGGGCCGGAAGCCGTGCCCTCAGCCTGCTGTGCGCCGACCAGGAAGTACTGCACGACTCCAACGGCCGCGGCGTTGTCGGATGCTTGGACGTGCAACGGTTGCCCGGTCAGGGCCTCACCTGCGGCGCAGGCCAGCACCTTCTGATCAGGACGGTGTGAAGTGAGTGGGCCTGAATCACCCGGTCCGTTCAGCCCTGCGTCGGATCCGGGGCGGAAGGGGAGGCCATGTGAACGTCCCCATTCACCATGCCTGCGGCGAATGAATGATGGTCGGCCTGGATGCGTACATTCTCTCCCGTGACTGCGCCCGAGGCCGGAGACGGGCCGGTAGCCGAGGCCGCGTGATCGTGCACAAGGCGCTGAAGATGCTCCGCCGCCTGAACGCGGGCACCGCCCTGCAGCCTCTCCAGCGTCTCTGTGAAGCAGGCTTGCCAACTCAAAGCATAGTGGGCGGCGATGCTTGCGGAACAGGCGCTGCCGCCTCCCCGCAGGGCGGCCGTAGTCTGCGCCAGCCGGGCGATTCCTGGCTGCGCGGCCTCCCTCCTGCCCTGGGCGAGCCACGAGACGATCTGCGGTTCAAATGACGGCCAGAGTGCCGTTCCTGCCGTCGCCACGACGGCGATTCCTGCCTCAGCCGCGATAGCGCGCAGTCTTTCCGAGAGCATAGGTCCCCCTTTGGTCCGGCTCGGAGTCACGATAGCGAGCCGCGCAGGCCGTCCGGAGCCTTTTGCGGCCATTGAGTCATGCGAAATCGGTGCATGAGATGGCTGGAATCCTTCAGTGTCGTCCGTGCGGCGAAGGAGGAAACATGAAACTTCAGCCTTTCCGGCGAAACGGACGTCGGCTCATGCCAGACTCTCCTTCGTCGAAGGCGGATCAGTAACTCGGGCAACCGGACAGTGAAGAAAGGCAGAGGCATGGACGTGCCATTACGTTTCGGGGCGGAGTTGCGTCGGCTCCGGGAGGCCGCCGGCATGACGCTTCAGCAACTGGCGGAGGAGACGACCTACAGTCGAGGGCACCTCTCGAAGATTGAGCGGGGAGACAATCCCCCCACCATGAACCTGGTCCAGCGCTGTGACGCGTACTTCCGTACGGGTGGACGACTGCGCAGGGTGTACGACGCCGAGATGAAGCCCGACGTGGCCAAGTCGCGGCCTGCGCGTCGCCAGGTGGTGGTCACTGGGGTGAGTTCCCTGCTCCTCGCCGGCCTGGCAGATGGCGGGCAAGAGGGGGAACTGGCACCGGGGGAACTATTCCAAGATCAGCTGGACCAGATGAAGCGGTTGGGCCAGAACCTGGCGCCAGGCGGGATGTTGCCCATCCTGCGCGCCCAGGTGACGAATGTGATCGCGCTGGCTTCCCGGAGCAGCGGATCCTCTCGAGCCGACCTGCTGGTCACGGCGTCTCGGTTCGCCGAGTACATCGGATGGATGGCTCAGGAGAGCGGCGACGAGGCCATGGCGTTGAGCACCACAGCCGAGGCGGTCGAACTGGCGCGGGCCGGCGGCGACGAGCACCTGGCGGACTATGCGTTGGTCCGTCGCGCACTCGTCGCGTACTACAACGGGGACGCGTCCCGGACAGTCGCGCTGGCCCAGCAGGCGCAGCGCGGCACCGCGCCGCCCCGGATCAGGGGCCTTGCGGCGCAGCGCGAGGCCCAGGGGCACGCACTTCTTGGCGATGAACGTTCCTGTGGGCAGGCCTTGGACCGGGCGCGCAAACTGATCGGACAGGCAGAAGGCATCTCCGACGGTCCGGTGCTGGGCACGAAGCAACTCCTCGACCCCGTCGCCATGGTGAGCGGCTGGTGCCTGTACGACCTGGGGCGCCCCCGAGAGGCGGCAGAGAAGCTGGAACTCGAGTGTCGACGCATCGCGCCGTACGCTCTGAACACGCGTATGCGGTACGGCATGCGGTATGCCCTGTCGCTCGCCGCGGCAGGTGAGATCGAGAGTTCCTGCGAAGCGGCTCGCGAGCTGCTCTCCTTCATGACCATCATCCCGTCCGCCACTGTGCGTACCGATGTACGGCGTCTCGACCGCGAATGGTCACGGTTTCGCGGCAACGCGGCGGTACGCAGTCTGCGGCCCGCTCTCACCAATGTGTTGAATCCCGGCCAGTAGCGGCCGAATTGTTTCCCTTCCCGTCGGCTTAAACCCACAGTGTTGCTGTCCGCCCGGTCGTGAAGTCTCCGTTCCGGGCGGCCGACTCCCATGACCTTCTGTGCGACAAGGTGCATCCTTTTCGGCTTCGGGCATCCTCATTCTGAACGGAGATTCCGCATGCCCCAGATCTTTGTGAACTATCGAACTGACGACGAGGAAGCTGCCGCCACACTCGTGGACAGGGAACTTTCCCGGGTTTTCGGTAGTGAGAACGTCTTCCGGGCGAGCAAGTCGATCGGGCCGGGCAGCCGGTTTCCCCAGGAACTGCTCACCGCAGTCCGCCGCAGTCATGTGCTGCTGGCTGTGATCGGTCCTCGTTGGCTGACGGCAGGGGGCTCCGGAGGCCGAAGCCCTCTGGAGGACGAGCGCGACTGGACGCGGCGAGAAATCCAGGAAGCGTTCGAGACCGGGGCCGTCGTCATCCCTCTCCTGGTCGGCGGAGTGAAGCGGCTGGCCGGAGAGGACCTTCCCGCGGAGATCAAGGACCTTGCCGACTGCCAGTACCGGCGGCTCAACCACCGGAACGCCGAAGCGGATCTGACGAGGCTGGCCGACGACCTGGTGAAACTGTCTCCCGAACTCGCAGCGTCCGCCGAGAGCAACGGCTACCAATCGCTCTCGACTGCACCGGACAGCGAGCATGGGGAGGGCGCGGGCGCTTCCGGCGATGCCAGGATGCAGACGAAGGTCATCAATCACCGCCAACGCGGCGGAATCGGAAACCTCAATGGTGACTTCTCCGGAACCTTCGTCAGCGAGCCCCAAGGCGCCGTCCACACCGGGAGCGGGCATCTTTACCAGGGGCCCAATCGTGTCGCCGACCATCACCGGGACGGGGACGGACAGCGTTGACCGGTCCAGGCGGTACGTCGGTCAACAATCCGCAGGGTCCTCTGCACAGCGGAGGGGGGAACCAGTACAACTACCACTGGTTCATGGGGAGCGGAGAATCGCTGGCCAGAGTCGGAACCGACCGGTTGGAGATCGTTCGGGAGTACCAACTCCGGCTGGCCCAGTGCTTCGTTCGCCCACACGGTTACAGCCGGGCGGCCGAGCTGCTGGCACGACCCGGCGCGGTGGTGGTTCTGCAGGGTGCTCCCGGGACGGGCCGACGCGCGGCGGCGACGATGCTGCTGGGAGAGCCGTCTGCATACGGTGGCCGGATCGAGGAACTTCAGGCGGACCTGAAGGAGGAGGGCCCCGACCCGTCGCCCGACGACCGCTACCTGCTGGACCTCTCTCGCGTGGCCGAGGACGAATACGCGGCGGCGCAGCGCACGCTGATGAGCTACCGCTCGCTCGTGGAGAAGAGCGGTGCTCGCATGGTCGTTGTCTTCCCGACAGGCTTGGAGTGGATGCTGGACGCGGAGCTCGCCCAACTCGCGGTGCGGCTCGAACGGCCCCGCGGGCGAGCAGTTCTCAGCAGGCATTTGCGCGTACGCCGCGTGCGGTTCGAATACGAGCAGCTGAGCACGGACGAACTGCGCCATATGTTCGGTACTGCGCCGATGCGAGAGCTGGACCACTTCGCGGAACTGGTGCTGCAAGCACGGAACGGATCCCGGTACGGCACGGACTTCACCCACTGGCGGGACGCAGCCATGGTTGCCGCCACGAACTGGTCCCAGCAGGTGGCGAAACAGTTGCGAGAGCATCGGAGCGGCTCGGAACGGGCGTTGTTGCTGGCAGCCGCGATGATGAGCGGGGTGGCAGCGGACACGATCATGGCTGCCGCGGGCCGACTGCTCGAACTCGTGAAACACCCGAAGGACGAGACGCCGAGGCTTGCTCAGGAGGGCCTGGGGGAGCGGTTCGAGAAGCTGTCCCTCATCCGGAAGTCCGACGGACGGGTCGGTTTCGGAGGGCTTGCCTACGATGCTGCGGTCCGACGCCACTTCTGGGAGAACTTCCCGGACCTCCGCGAGGGATTCCGGGACTGGGTGGGGTACTGCGCAGAGGTCTCAGAACTGAGTCCGGAGGACCGTGGTCGCCTCGTCGGCCGGTTCGCAGAACAGGCGCTTTCCACGGGCCGGCCCGACGACCTGTGCGTACTCATCGAAAGGTGGACCCAGTCCTCGGCAGGTGACAGGCTGAGTGCCGCGGCGGCGACGGCCCTGGAGCGGGGCCTCAGCCATGAACAGTACGGTGCCCACTTCCGTTTCCGTGTCTATCAGTGGGCGACGGCAAGGAGTCTGAGACCTCATCTTGCACGTGTGCTGATCGGCGTTTGCCGGTACGTCATCGCCGTGACCCATCCGGAGCGGGCCATGGTCAGACTTCGCCATCTCGCCCTGCGTCGGGATTTGGCCGGGGAACTCAGGCAAGAGGCACGTGCGGCAATGCTGCCACTCGCTGGCAGAAACCGGCGAATGTACGCGCGCGCAGTCATGCCGGTGCTGCCAAAAACGGGGGCGGAGGACGGGAATCTCGATCTCCTCCTTGCCCTCCTGGACCCTGTGCATCTGGCGATCGAACCTCCCGGACAGCCATTTGCGCTGGCATGGCGGGCGGTCATGGGAGGAAGACCGGTCGTCGTCTGGCGCCCTCTCGTAGAGCGCTGGCTGGGCCTGCTGGCACGTCGGAGAGCGAGCGACCGGGTGCTCGGCGCTCTGCTGTTGGCGGCTTCGGGCGACCGGAACCTGCTCAACCAGCTCTACGTCACCACCTACGACTGGGCCGACTCACCCGCCGACGACAACATCGGACCCACGCGACCCGAGGACAGAGCGCGGATCGCAGAGGTGTTCTGCCAGCAAATCGATCGCGCACAAGGGGTTGGAGTCGTCGCCTCCGCTCCTGCTGCAGGAATTGCGGGGAAAGAGAAATGAAAATCCATTACGTCACGCGCTTCCTGTCGGCCGGCCTCTTGATCGCCGTGTTGGGGACAGCAGCCGGACTAGGCTGGCCGATCTGGGTGTGGTTCCTGCTTCCCGCGATGTGTGCTGGTGCGCTCCTGATCGACATGCAAGTGCCACGCTCCGAGAGACAGCCCTGGTCCTCGGCTCGCGAACCGGACGAGGTAGCTCCAGAGCGTCCTGCAGAGAGCCCGTATCGGGAGATCTCGGTGGTTTCGGTACCGATGGAAAGCTCTGTTGCGGACTGCCCGTTTCTGTTCTCGGCAACCGTCTGGTGGCGACCGGCCGATCAGGACGGAGCCTTGTCGCACGGCAATCCAGGTGCCTTGGCCACGACATCCGTTCTGGGGCGTGTTCAGCGGCTGACGTCTACGGAGCATCCCAACCGGTGCATGTTGCTGGAGCACTCCATGGAGAGCGAACTCGGCCGACCCGTTCTCGATGCTGAGGGACTGGTGACCACCTTCGCCACGGACATCCGGCTCACCCTGCGGGCGAAGGATCGGGAGCACCTCGACGAACTGGAGGGGCTGCGCAAGGCTGTCGGCACGTGGGAGAGCCGCCAGCAGCACGAACGCAATGTTCGCGAGTACCTCGGCGGCGACGTCCTGCAGAGCCCGGGCAGCGCAGTCGTCTGGTGGATGGCCCGCCACGACGATCAGATCGAACGCGCAGTGGAGATGATCGCCCCTCTGACGGTCCTGTCGGCGGCTGCCAACGACGAGGAGATACCGGAGGGTTACCGAGCCATGACGCAGCCTCATGCGGGGGCGCCGGGGGACGACTCGGTGGGCGGCCTCGACCATCCGGAACCGATCAGCGAGGAGACCGCGGAGACCGGTCCTTCTCATTGGTCGGCGGTGAAGGACCAGCACTCCATGGGCGATGAGCTGTCCGGCCTGCTGGCGAGCATGGGGATCGATGAAGGATCCGTCGAAGGCGCGGTCTTCCTGCGTCGCCTCGCGGAGATGTCGGAAGCTGCCGGCCGACCGGAGGCAGCGGAGAACATCCGCAGGCGAGTGCGTGCGGAAGGACGCGAGGAGGCACCGCCCCCTACTCACGGGGGGCAGCGCGACAACAGGGCAGCAGAATCAGCCCGACCTGCTCGCGTCGCAGGTTGGCAGGTCGCACCGGACGGCGCGGTGTCCGAAGCGGACGAAGCGGATTGGTGGGGCCGCACAGGACCCGAACCCGATGGCCTCGGTCCGAATCCTGAAAGGGGTGGTCGGTGAGCAGGCTGCCGGCACACGACGTCTTCGACCGGATCCGCCGGTCGGTGGAGGGTCGGTACTCTGACTCGCCGCCGCTGTGCGGGCGTACGGCACAGTGTCCCACCACACTCTGCCACGGAGCGGAGCGGACGTTGGACGATCTGATGACCCACACAGCTCACAGTCAGCACGGGAGCCTCGAACGAACCACTGCGTGGCTGCATGTCGCCAGTCACCTGCGCGAAGAAGCAGCGGTCGGGCAGGGGCACGACTGGACGATGATCACGGTGTGGCTGCTCACTCCCCGTCTGCGGCGAGCGTCGTATGCACTCTCCCGCCGTACGGGTGCCGAGCGCGCCGATGTCTGCTCCGCTCTGGTGCAGGGTGTGCTGGAAGCTGCTCAGACCGTAGAGAAAGCGGACGCGGCCGAGATCGAAGAGTATTTGGTCGACGCGGCGTTTTCCGTCGGGTGGCGGACTGGGCGGCGTAGCTCCAAGGAGACGCCGGTGACGAGAGTCGGCGAGTGGAACGCCGAGCCGGAGACGGCCAAGCCCGATCCGCTGACCTTCGCTCTGGACGAGGTTGTGCACGTCGGTGCGATGTCCGGTGGGCTTGCCCAGCGGGCCCAAGGCGAACGGCTGGGCGCACTCGCGTATCGCATGGGCCTCCTGGCGCACGTGCGCACTGTCCGACGACAGCGCCGGTCCCGGCAAGGCCAACCGCGTGCCGGACTCCCTCACAAGTCGGCGGAGCTGAGCCAGCAGCCCTGCCTGTTTGAGCTGAGGAGTTCAGACGATGAAGCACCGGCGTGACGAGTCCGTGTCCTTCTCGGCCATGTTCGGACTCCCTGCTGAGATCGGATTACGCATGGCCGCGGAGGCTCTGAACCTGAGCTTGAGCGCTGCCTACCGGCGGGTGAGAAACGGCAACTTTCCCTGCCGGGTGCGCAGGACCGGGCGACGGTACGTGGTCCGCCTTCCGGACCTGATGCGCGCACTCGGTATCCAGGATGTCCGGGTGCGCTACGACGACGTCGAAGCAGGAGCGCGGTTCGCCTCTGGGGAGAGCGACGTCTGAGGAGAACGCCGATGGGCCCCACTGCTCGCAGCGGGACCCATCGACAACGTGCCTGGTGGGCACTGACGGAGGCTACGAGATTCGAACCCGAGGTCTACCGGTAGTAGATCCGCGCTACAAGGGACGGCCGCCTTGCCAGCCGTGGCAGTCCGAAAACGAGAGTGCCGGGTTGGTTTCTCCGTGGCACGTCAGGCGCTGTCACGGTGGGGAGGAAGGGAAGCCGGGCTCCGACCTTGGCTCCCAAACGGCTCCCAAGATGGCCCCAGAAACCACTCAGGGGCCCGACCCGCGCTGCGGATCAGGCCCCTGACCTGGAACTTCTCTGTCGGGGTGGCGGGATTTGAACCCACGACCTCTTCGTCCCGAACGAAGCGCGCTACCAAGCTGCGCCACACCCCGATCGTCGCTGCTCGTCGCGGCGACGTCGTTTACTTTAGCCCACCGGTGGCCGGAGACGAAATCCGGTTTAGCGGGGTCGGCGGAGTGGGTTCGGGCGGATGTGGTCGAGGGTGATGAGGAGGACGGCCAGGGCGTAGAGGGCCAGGCCGACGAGGAGGGCGTTGCCCAGGACGCCCTTGAAGCCGTGCTGGTCGACGTCGAGGAAGGGGTAGAGGTAGCGGTCCTGGGTGCCGGGGAGCAGCAGCTCGCCGCGGGCCAGGGTGAAGGCCAGGTAGGCCAGGGGGTAGAGGAGCCACGCGGGAGCCTGGCGCAGGTGCAGGCGGCCGGGGACGGTGAGGAGGAGCCAGTCCAGGGCCGCGGCGACCGGGACCGCCGTGTGCAGGATGTGGGTCGCGGCCGTCTGCCAGCCCGTGCCGGCGCCGTCCGGCACGGCGAAGGGGCTCGCCGCGTTGGTCAGCAGCAGGTGGTGGACCAGGCCGGCGGTGCCGACGTAGAGCAGGGCCGCGCCCGTTACCGCGCCCGGCAGGGGGTGGTGGGCGGACCGGGCGCAGCGGGCGGACGCGAGCATGACCAGCGCCAGCAGGATGCCGCTCTGGATCGTGAAGTGGCTCAGGGTCTTCAGGACCGGGCCGCCCACGAGCAGCTCGATCGTCACTCCGGTCAGCGCCAGCAGGGCGGTGAGGAGGCGGAAGACCGCGATCAGCCTGCGGCGTACGGGGGTCACGACGGCCGTCGCCGGTACGACCGTGGGCAGCAGGGCGCGGTGACCCGGGACCGGGGGGAGGTCCGGGATGTCCCTGGGTATCGGGGCTGTCATGGCCTCACGCTAGACAGACCGGACATATCGGGCTATGCGGGTGGGCCGTGTGGGTTACCCGGCCCGCTCTCCGTGCCGAGCCGGCCCGTCGGTCGCCCGGCCCGGCCCGCCCTCCCTGCCCCACATCCCCCTACCGCCCCCGCGCCACCAACGTCAGCAGCGTCGCCTCCGGTGGGCAGAAGAAGCGGACCGGGGTGTAGCGGCTCGCGCCGCAGCCCGCGGAGACGTGGAGGTAGGACGTGCTGCCCTCCGCCGTGTGCGTGGACAGGCCCTTCACGCGGTCCGTGTCCAGGTCGCAGTTGGTGACCAGCGCGCCGTAGAAGGGGATGCACAGCTGGCCCCCGTGCGTGTGGCCGGCCAGGATCAGGGGGTAGTCGTCCGCCGCGTAGGCGTCCAGGACGCGCAGGTACGGCGCGTGCACCACGCCCATCGAGAAGTCCGCCGTGCCGGACGGGCCGCCCGCGACCTCCGCGTACCGGTCCCGCTTGATGTGCGGGTCGTCGAGGCCGGTCAGCTCCACGGACATGCCCTCGATCTTGAGCGTGCCGCGCGTGTTCGTGAGGTTCTGCCAGCCCGCGGCGTCGAAGCCGTCGCGCAGGTCCTCCCACGGGTTGTGGACGACGCCGACGGCGGGCGGGTTGCCGTTCAGACCGTGGCGGCCCTGGAGCTTCTCGGTCAGGTACCGGCCGGGGTTGCGGAGCTTGGGGCCGTAGTAGTCGTTGGAGCCGAAGACGTAGGCGCCCGGGAACTCCATCAGCGGGCCCAGGGCGTCCAAGACCTCGGGGACGCCCTCCGGGTCGGACAGGTTGTCGCCCGTGTTGATCACGAAGTCGGGGCGCAGGCCGGCCAGGGACCGCAGCCAGCGCTGCTTCTTGCGCTGGCCGCCGACCATGTGGATGTCGGAGACCTGGAGCACGCGCAGCGGGCCCATGCCGGCGGGCAGGACGGGGACCGTCACCCGTCGGAGGCGGAACGAGCGGGGCTCGATCCCCGCCGCGTAGACCAGACCGGCGGCGCCAACCGCCGTGATTCCCAGGGGCACTCCGTATCGCGCGCGCATACGTCCATCGTGTCAGAAGCGGGGGCGGGGGGCCGAACACGGGGACGGCGGCCATGCTGATCCGCCCGCGGGTCCTCGGATCGACGGGCACGCGGAAAATCGGCGGGTGATCGTCCGGCCGTACCTGCGACAATCAGGTCCATGACCACGCTCAAGTCGAAGCTGCACGCCGACCTCAACGCCGCGATCAAGGAGCGTGACGAGCTGCGCTCCTCGACGCTCCGGCTGACGCTCGCCGCGATCACCAAGGAGGAGGTCGCGGGGAAGGAGAAGCGGGAGCTCTCCGACGACGAGGTGCAGAAGGTGATCACCCGCGAGGCGAAGAAGCGCCGGGAGGCCGCCGAGGCCTTCGCACAGGGGGGTCGTGCCGAGAGCGCCGAGCGGGAGAAGGCGGAGGGCGAGGTGCTCGCCGCGTACCTGCCGACGCAGCTGTCGGACGACGAGCTGAACGCGATCGTCGCGCAGGCCGTCGAGGAGGCGAAGGCGGGCGGTGCCGAGGGGCCGCGCGCCATGGGCGCCGTCATGAAGATCGTCAACCCCAAGGTCGCCGGACTGGCCGAGGGCGGCCGGGTCGCCGCCGCGGTCAAGAGGACGCTCGCCGGCTGAGCCGCCCCCCGGCCCTCGGCCCTCGTCCCCCGGCAGCCGTCCCCCGGCCGCCGACCGGCTGGACCCCACACCGTGACGAGTGAGGGCGCCCGCCGCGGAAAGCGGGGGGGGCCCCCACTCGGTGTGCGGGGCCCACACGTCAGGGGGGCCGGCGCCCTCCCCGCCGCCCGGCCCCTTCCCCCGGGCCAGGGTCACGGTAACGGGGGAGCCCC